>JAVBRK010000019.1:0-18041 GCA_031548005.1 Bacteroidales bacterium | reverse complement strand
CCCAATGATATTTGAATGTGGGAATAAATGCTTCAAATTCTATAGGGGTAAAGCCTGTTAGAGATAATAACTGCTTCGGATTTCGTCGAACCTTGTCGTATTTCATTTGTGAATCTGTTTTTTGATCCACAAAAGTATGTAAAAGAACGATATAACTAATTATTCAATATAAACTCTAATATTTATTAACATTTTATCAATTTGTATTATGAAAAAGAAAATTTGTATTTTATTTGCATCGTTCTTATCAGTATGGATTTTTAATGTTGTCGGCCAACCCGTAGGTACTTGTACAACAGGTGGCCAATTCCTTCCAGACAGTTATTCTTGCTTTGTTTATTATGAATGTCTCGATGAGGGAGGCATTCTAATGCCTACGTATCAAGAATGTGATAAAGGAATAACAATGCACGAATTTAGATGGGGAGTAATAATTATACCCCCTTGCTGGAATCAGAATACGGCACAATGCACCTATGAGTATGAAGCATGTTATTGTTATAATAACTGATTCCAATAATAACTTTCTAAAATCATTTATCGTATATTGGTACGATAAATGATTTTAGGTTCCATTCTTCATCTAACTTCCAACTTACAAATAATGTTTTTTAATTCTTTCCGAACAGTATTGCTTTTAGTGTTTCTATGTATATCTCATGGCATTGGAGCACAACAACCGGTAGTTTTAGCTATCGATAATAAAGGAGATCCGTTAAAACCTCCTGCAATTGTCGTAATACTTGACAGTGCACAAACCAAACCTTTAGTACAGGGGCAAGTTCAGAGGCATGGAGCGGTTCACTTTTCAGTACCGGTCCCCAGGGGCGTCTACCCCACCCATCTGTACTACAACATCCGGCAAAACGGAAAAGGAGAAGAAACAACAATCGACTGGGTAGATTATACCCGCGATACAGTCCGGCTCACGGTAGGAGCGAAAAGTATACAGTTAGAGGAAGTCGTAGTGAAAGCTATACGCCAACGGGTAAAAATGGACGCTAAAGGAGCATCATTGAACTTAAGCTCCTTTCCAGATGCTAAATTATGGACTTTAGAAGACGCCCTGAGGCAAATTCCAGGTGTCGAATTTTCTACCGGAGCAATTACCTTCCAGGGGCAAGAAGTCCAGTTCAAAGAAAACGGATTTGCGTCTCCCCATATGACACGAAACATCGACGTCTACCTGAAAATGCCTGCATCTAATTTCACAGATATTAAGATATTAATGAGAGATATGTCTTTGTTAGACAACGGAGCTTCCATCAATCTGACCCATGCTAAACGGTCTGCCGGAGAAACCTGGGGAAATGTGCAGGGAAACGCCGGATTGTACGATCAGAAAATCTCGGCCCTGGCCGGTGTTAAAAAAAAGAACAGTCTGTTCAGCATCGCTCCCTTAACCACATTCCAGTCTCCGGCAGAAAGAACCTCGGAGAGTCACCGGCAATGGACCGACCGGTCCAGAGAAAGCCATACGTTTTCTAATCGGGACGCTTTTTCGCGAATGGGTAGTCTGAACGGACATTATAATCTGAATTTCGGAAAACACCTGCTGGATGTCAACGTGTTTTTTAATGCCAGGGATAACCGGGCTCATTACCGGAGTTTCACGGAAAATTACCAGCTGGACACCCTGTACGACCATTACAAAAGTAACAGCAACAGTAATACATTCAATAATAATCTCATTTTTTCTGCCGGTTATTACTGGAAGATCGATCCGGAATCACATCTTTATATCTCTTTTAAAGGAGAGTTTCCACAAAATGACAACCGGAACGGCAGAGAAGCGATAGACCCATCGCTGAACTACGACCAGCACCGGTACACGAAAGATAACAATTATTTTTCCATGATCAGCTATGAGCGGAAGCACCGGCGCTACGGAGATTTTGAAATAGGGGCCAAGTATTTTAACCGGGAGCAACAAACATCCTCAGATTATACCTGGTACGGCCGGGAGCAATACGGCGACAGCGTCCGGAGCTCGTATTACCGGAATACATACAACTATGGTGCAGTATTTGCTTCCTGGTCGCGAACTTTTGGAAAATATGCCGCTTTCATGACATTTACAGCCGATTACAGTGAAGACAGAATCCCAACTTACAGCAACAAACGTTATAATTATCTCACAGTATCCCCTTACCTATCCCTGTTCCGTAATCTTAACGGGCATAACGTCCGGATAACGACCGGATACCAGGAGAAACGGCCTCAGATTTACATGCTGAATCCGGTTGCCGACCTGCAACCCGATCCAACCGGCCTGGTAGTCGACGAAGGGAATCCCGCACTTCTTCCGTCCAAAAAAACCTGGATTAATTCTTCTTATTCTTCTATCCTGTTCAATAAACTGAATATGTCGATCGATCTGAATTATTTCTATGAATGGGACGGTTTTCAGAATGTAAATTTCACAAAAGATACCATCATCGTCCGGAAATTTATGAATATGAGCTCCGAACAGCGGATTTCCCTGGCGGGCAATCTGAATTATCCGTTTACGGAACGTCTTTCCTCTTCTTTTTCATTTTCACTGTCTCCTTCTTTTATCCGCCCCGATCAGTCCCAGCCCGACACTCGATATGATTACTACAGAGGAAACCTGTACCTGATATATCGGATCATTAAGAATAAGCTACTGGCTTCTGTGAATACATCTTATTCAAAATATGAGTTTTTTCAGCAATCGGAATCCGGACATTGGACTACAGGGCTTTTCCTATCATTCAGGCCCAACGAGCAGTGGTCCATCGGATTGAACTGCTCCAACCTGATGATGCCGGATTATTCACGGAAATCGGAATTATACGGCATCGGATATACTACTTACATGCAAACCTCCGGGAAACAATCGGATATTAGTCTATCCGTACAATACTCTTTCGGCAAAAATAAAACAGCAAAAAAAGTCAAAGAAATTAAAATAGACGACATGTAAAATGAGGGGCAGAAAAGCCAATCACCCAGGATTTATTCATACCTTTGCTCCACAAAATAATCAGTTTAATAATGAATCGTATAAAAAACATCATATTCGACCTGGGAGGTGTAATCATCACATTAGACCCGGCCGAAGCGATCAGACGTTTTACGGAAATGGGAGTAAATCGACCCGAAGAACTCCTGAACTCTTATCTCCAGAAAGGTATTTTTCTCGAATTGGAGGAAGGTAAATTATCCCGCGAAGAATTTTACGAGGCTTTCAGAAAAGAATTCGGAAAAAATATCTCCAATCAAACGATCGATCACGGCTGGTTCGGTTTCCTGAAAGAAACCCCGGCCTATAAACTCGAAATGCTGGATCAATTGAGGCAGAATTACAAGGTGTACCTGCTTAGCAATACCAATCCGATTATCATGTCGTTAGCCAACACGGCAGAATTCTGCGGACAAGGGAAAAAATTGGACGATTATTTCGACAAATTATACCTATCTTTCGAAATCGGAGTTGCCAAGCCTCACCGGGAAGTGTTCGAGTACCTGATTCAGGATTCGGGAATCAATCCGGCCGAAACCCTGTTTATCGACGATGGAAAAGCAAACGTGGAAACCGGAAAAGCGCTGGGAATGATCACCTATCAACCTGAAAACGGAGAAGATTTCAGAAAGATTTTCGAACAAGACTTCCGGTTATAAAACAGGGATGTCTTATTTGTAACACGGATCCGGTATCCGGAAAGTAAATCTGAGTTTCAAACCAAGAGCTACCGGAACCACTTTACCGGTAAAACTTTCGACTTCACCACTCTGATCATAGCCGGATTCTATGATGCTGTTATTGGTGAAAGCGGTAGGATTTGCTTCATTGAGAATCAGAAAAGGAGCACGATGCCCGTTCTTTACAATATCATTCAGTCCATAATCGCAATAAATTCCGGTATACAATGAAAACAGGCCGGAGAGGTTCCATTTCATTCCAACCTCGGCAGAAAGCATCCAGGAGATTTTATTGTAATCGACAAATTCATTCACCGGATTCTCAATATAGCTTCCCGTTTCCCGGGAATTTCCCTCTGAGTCGTAAAGGGTCTTCGTCAGGTTGGCCCCGGATGTTTTATACTTGATATGAACCGGGACTCCAATGCGTCCTCCAATAGCAGCATAGCAAAAATGATCCTCAAATAACAAGGGATACTGAAACTGAAACAGGAGAGGGATATTGACTGCAAGAAATTCCTGTTTCTCCGAATAGTTATTCAAAGCATAATGATAGTATCCGGCAGGATCGCTGCCAATCACCGGAAAATCGGCCGACACAGCCGGGTTTAGGTCTGATTTAGACCTGTAAAGAGCAAACTCTCCTCCCGTACTGATCCCGAAAACATCATTGAAGAAAAAACTATAATTGATCCCTGCAGTACCGGCATAATCGAATTTGTATTTCCCGTTATTCAATTGATAATATAATGTTGAAATCCCTCCTCCGGCAACAATCGAGAGTTCATTTTTCTCCTGCTCCTGGGCAACAATACGATCCGGAAGAAGACAACCCGGCATCAAAATACAAAATAGGATTTTATATACTCGTCTCATCATATTTTTTACAATTTAGCTTATATTTTATGGAAGTAGCTGCTGATCGATCCAGTAATAAATCTGTCCATTAGACTCAAAGCTGTCTGCATTGGTCAGATAGTAATCGAGAGCTTCTTTTTTTTGCTTAAAATAAGTGATCAGGGTATCTAACTCCTGATCTCCCAGACACCGGTTTCTCCGGATATTGCCAACTTTGTATTGCAACACCGGACTATAAGAAGGACAACCCGTTATTCTTCGCTGAGCTTCCGCCAGGGTATACCGTTTAATTGTTCCGGTCTTCAACTTACACAACTTACAGGTTTTAAGCTCGCTCAAATACAAATCCTGTAAGGATTTACGGATATTACGGGTGCTTCGGTATTCCGGTTGCGTTTCTGAACCGGCCCGAATCTCCCGTTTCTCTGGCAGATCGTCATCAGGACAATTACACCGGTTTTTGGTCCTTTCTTTTTCTCCGCTATACTTATAATCCACTTCATAGGCAGACAATGCCCGGATAAAATCACGTAAATCTTCCAGTTCTTCTTTCGACAACAGCAAATAATAATTCAGTTTTCGATTCACCGTATCCGGGATTGTAATTCCATTGGCCGGAAGATACCAGCCCGGAAGCTCTTTTGTAAATGGCTTGAGAAATTCTTTCTTAAGACTTAGTGCAGGATCCAGACGATGATATTTCAAAAACAACGAATCATATTGATAACGATGATTTCCAACGGTGTTGAATGCCTTGTACAAACTGCTCGTCAGATTATCGTTGTCCCATTTCACCTCCGAAATGAGCGAATCGATACAATTAGTCAGAATATCCATCGGAAGCGTGACATTTTTTTCAGGAAAAAGAATCCAACCCTGCGTCATACTCCGGTCCGGGAAGTCGAGAGCATAAACGTTCTTCCAAACTTCCCGGTAACGATTTTCCGGTTTTAACTGATCTGCATATACAATTTTTTCACGCTTCGTCACGGCTTCTTTTGCTCCGTAAATATCGATCATATTTTCGATTTGCAAGACAAAATTATTCCCGGCGTCTTTTTCCTTACTATGCAATTGATACCCTAAAACACGGCAATTCGCATCCGCCATCCGCCGGACCAATGTCGAGTCCGCCCATTCGGAATATCCGTCTTCTCCAACAATCACAAATATATTGGTCTCATTCTTATAGGGTTCGATCATTTCAACACCTTTTCTTAATCCACTCCAAGTAAATCGCGTCGGACGGGCTTTTCCCGTGGTATCTATCTGAGAAGTCAGAAAATCCAAAACTTCGGTATAGCTGCCGAGCATCCCTTTGGATTCGATTTTCGGAGCGATTTCCTGCCATTCGTCTTTTTCTGTTTTCCTCATTTTTCCCCTCGAAGCAATGACAGCTCCAAAGCGATAACTGAAAGAATCTGCTTCCTTTTCAAACAAAGGCTGCAAATTTTGAATCACATTGATTATTTCAGGATATTTTTCGATCACCTGCTCTTTCCCTTCGAATATAAACAACAGATTTAACTTTTTCAGTTCTTTTTCAAGTATTTTGAACTGCTCATACATGATTTTATTACCATTCACATTGAACACATAATTAAAGCTCCTGTCGATAACGGGAACAGCCAATCCGGTTTTATACTGAACTGTCGAGTTCTTATCTCGATAGTTCATTACCGGATTGTACTTTAACGACGGATTGTATTGTCCGGTCTGCCGGCTTTCATCAAAAATCCAATTTGAAACAGAAAGCGTATCGATCTGAAGATGATCTTTAAATTGCAGAAAAGAATCCTGAACCAGAGGATCTATGTTGACGTGCAAACGCTGTCCGACATCCCTGATCAAGGCTCCGTGCACCCACCCCAACACATTATATTCAGCACTGTCGGGAGTTATAGCTGTTTTTCGGGCAAGTAAATTCTTTTGCCCGTCGCCGGATATTTTAAGAGTGTACACGATTCCGTAAACCGGAATCTTTCCATGAGGAGAACTCAGATCCGGATCTTTGAATATTTTTATAGAATCCGTATCGAAAAACCTACCGGGGGTTTCCAATGTAGTGGTATCAGTAATTATGCAGATTTGTTTATTTTTATAGCCCGTACCGATATCTGTAACAGACTGCCGGGTAAGTAATAAGCGAGAGCGATGCATCCATCCGTAATACTGGGCCTTTTTCCGGTCTTTTATCCTGGATGCGAGCGGATTATTCTCAACAATCTGAGGATCGTATTTCACCAGTTTCAGGTAATCCCCTTTCTCACCAATTACAAAAAAAGCATCCAGAAATCCCGCCGGTTTGAATTTCACTTTACCACCGGGGTTCTGCAATGTAAAATTATTGTCCCGGTCGGAAAACACAATCCAGGGCTGTTTATTCAGGTCCGTCTTGGGAGCCTTGATTTCTTCCCCGCAATAATTGAGACTGTACTCGCGTGGTGTTTTTTTCAGGCGGGTAAAGCGGTTGATCGTACCACAGGAAGAAAAACTAATCAATACAATTACAATAACCAGCCAGATCCTACTATTCAACATTGGATATAATTTCTATATGGTTTTAACAAATTCACTTTTCATTTTCAAATCACTTTCGTCACTTTCCCCTTGATATTTTCTATCAGGACCGGGCCAATATAGCGACTGTCTAAGACGGCGCTCCGAAGTTCCCCAGCAAAAAATAATTATTTTGAGAAACAACCAGAGGAGCCATAACAATCTTTCCGCATCGTGCGACTTACGGATAAACCTGGTTTTACTCATCTGAATGATAACGATTATTTTTATACACTTATTAATTTATATAGCATGTTTTATATTTTTCATTTAAATTTATTTGCATTTCGGAATCTCTTTCCAACCCTCCGGTGGCGGATCGCCGATACAATCGGGAACAGGCTGATCCGTATGCAATTTACATCTCTTCGGATTACTTGCCAGGAACTGAATATAAAAACGTTTTCCCTCATCACTATATTGCAAGATACCGGACACACCATGAGTCTGATATTTCATTCCATTATAAATATAATAAGAATCAGCACTTACTCCTCCTCTTGTTCCTTTTATATTTCTCACCACAGCAATAGAATATATTCCATTACTTTGAATATACCAAGTATTTCCAAAACCTATAACAGAAAGTATAATCAGAATTCCAATGATAATGATTACCGTTCTATATTTCTTATTTGCTATAATCTGTTTTATATTTTTCATTTAATCTCTTTGCATTTCGGAATCTCTTTCCAACCCTCCGGCGGCGGATCGCCGATACAATCGGGAACAGGGCAATTCTCAAGTAGTGATTTTACTGATGGATTACCTTGAAGAAACTGTATATAAAAACGTTTTCCTTCATCTTTCTTTCTAATACTGGCAGATATTCCCCTTCCTTCATATGCAACACCCTTGTATGAATAATAAAAATTACATAAAACCCCTCCTCTTGTACCTTCTATATCTTTAACAATTGCTACTGTATAAATTCCTTTTTTCTGGATGTAGCAACCCTTCCCAAAACCTACGATTGATACTATGACAATTATTGTTATAATAATAATTGTCGAATAATATTTCTTATCGACTGCTATCTTCATATTTTTCATTTAATCTCTTTGCAGTTTCATAATTTGTATAATTTAACCATATATTCAGGTTCAAATTGTAAAATAGTTTCTGCCCTCCGGTTCCTAAATATGGTTGAAACTTATTAATCCCAAGCCCTCCGGTTTTATTAAAAAAATAACCTGTTCCTGCATCAATTCCAAATTGCTGGATAGATTTATTATAACCTATTATCCTCATTTCATCATATTCGGAAAATGGCCTAATTTCCAAACCACTACCCAGCATTGCTCCGGCTCCCGGGCCCAATAAAGCGTCAGCGCCAACACCAATCCAATTTACGTCACTAAATCCATTAGCTATCCCCTGTCCCAAAAAGCTTCCGGCGGCTTTGTAACCCGCCAGTTCGGTAGTAAAGGTAAAAAAACCAGCTTCTGCCATAAAACCTAAAGCGACTCCGCTCAATATACCGGCAGAAATTGCCTGGTTAACCGGTTGTTTTGCAAATTCGGTAGCAAAAGGATCCAATTGAGATTGCTCGGCAACCCATTTCTCATATCCACTGGGACTTTGAGTTAAAGTCCCCTGATTGGTTGTAACGCTCCAGAAACCGATTACATCGGCATATTTCTTATATTCTGATGTAAACACCAAAGCCGTTGGCACCCTTTCTCTCCTTAACCTCTCCTCTTTCACCTCATGAATAAGACTTCCGGCCTCATTTTTTATAGCTTGCTTTTTCCGTTCCAATTGAAGATACTCCAGGCCATCAAGCGTACCCCTGGATTTTACTTCCGCCAGGATCAGGTCTTCATAATAAGAGGCAATCCGGTTGATAAAATCTTCCTGGATACGTTTTCTCTCTTCTCTCAGTTCAAGCGTCTTTTGAAACACTTCTGCCTGCTTCTTCACATTCTCTGCAGCCGGATTATATTTATCGGACACCAATACGTGGATAATTCCGGTATAGCGTTCATTCCGGGCAGTATAGATATCATTCGGAGAAGAGAGCGGATAAGAACGGGGCTGGTCAACGGGCACCCAATGTACGAAATTCAACCCTTCTACCTGTCCGGTAAAACGACTGCCCCGAAGGCAGGCAGCATTAAACTCTCCTTTAGATAAAACAGGATCAGGCATAATTACATTTTCCAGTTATTATAATGTGTTTTTCCATTCAATTGCACAGTATCCGGCGAAATGACCAACGTAGTGGTCATCCCGCAATATTCATCGATATTCCGGAGTAAAGAAACGCAATAAGCATTTGTAAAGGCGACTTCAGAAACAGTCATTCCCAAATCTGTCTGAAACAGGACAACTCCATTTTTTAGTTTATTCGATCTTTTCGCCCAATCATACAGCAGATTATCAGCAGCCTGTGTCAAAACGATCTGGATCTGTCCGCCTTTGGTTTCATGCTGAGGTTGTCCTTTATAATCGACTGGTTGATGAAAAGCTATTTTAAAATGTTCCACTTCGTAAGTATTCCCTTCCAATACGAATTTTACGACAAGATGAGACAATGGTTGCAATAAGTTCATTTTCGTTCTGTTTTTTTATTGAGTCCATTCGTTATCAAAATCAATTCCGTCGCCCAGCACGACCTGGCCAGCCTGTAATACCAGTTTTGTATGGCAATAACTGTTTCCTTGATGAGTATATTCCATTTCCAGGCTCACACAAGCCGTATTCTTAAAAATAATTTTTTCAATCGGGATATTTTCTTCATCCAGTACGACAACAACACCATCCGAATACTTCCTTGACTCCAGCCCTCAGTCTACAATATCGGAAGGAGGTAACATCGGCAGGGTAATGTAAATAGTCCCTCCATGCACTTTAGTCGTTGCTTTTCCCTTGTCATCAACTGCCTGTTCCAAGGCAAAATGGCAATTGGAAACTTCGTACCCTCCTTTAATCAGGCTGATAATATCCGCCGCTCCGGCAGATCCTAACATTAAAAAACTCCGGTGTCCAAACATATTATTTTCATTCAATTAATTTTCACTGCATCCTTGCCTGTTGCATCACAAAAAGCTTTTTCAGGCACGCCGGTTGTTTTTCATCCGGAACGACTACGACTTCCAGAATATCCGTATTCTTCCGGGCAATCAGTTTTAACCCCTGGCAATAAGAATAAAAATCATTCTTTTTATCATTATTGACTGTGACAAGAACATTCGGATCGTTGCACAAATATTTTCGTATAATGTGATTATAATGAGGATTAAAGGGCTCTCCGTCAACAATGGCCTGTAAGTGTTCCCGGATATCGTTTCCCATCATGACCATCACATCGGTCGTATCATTTTCCATATACTTTGGAAAGATCTCGATCGTATGGGTTACCGGATATTTTGTATTTTCAGTCATAAGTGTAACATCATAAATTCCAGGCGTTTCAAATGCATACATAGCCACCTGATCCCGGGAATCGACCGCTCCGGTTTCCCCGAATGCCCACTTCCAGTCTTTAGCAAAGCCAACACCGCGAAACACCACAAATTCTTCCTGCACCGCAAAATCCGGCGCATCGATCCGGATCAGGGAATCGCGTTCCAGCTGTACCGGATTCCTGACATTGATAATGTATTCTTTCTGAAGTGATTGATTTACTGTTAGCCTCAATTGGTAAACCCCTGCCTGAAGATAAGTATATTCACCTCCCCGGGTATCGGAAACATCCCCGTTCCCAAATTCCCACAGCCATTCATTCGCACGGAATGTACTGTCGGAATAATGAATACTTTCTCCTGAATAAACTTCAAGAGAAGAAACAAATGCATGAACATTCCTTTTATTAAACATCAGACGGATAATCAATGCAATAGCAACACAAAAGAGGACAGACAGAATAATAATGTATAGTTTGGAATTACTTATTTTCGCCATATTTTTTATTTTTTTACTGCGGTATTCAGATCCGTTTTATTTTTCACCAAACCGGCTTCACACTCTTCCAGATTTTTCTTAAACCTCACGATGTTATCATTCTTGCTCCAGAGATCCTTTTTATCGTAATACCACATACCATAAAATTCCGAAATATGAAAGAACGACTTATACCTGGCATCCCAGGAATGAGATTCGTATACTTTCTTCAAGTCATTAAGCATAAACCGGATATCGTTTTCTTCATATACCGCCTGCACCCCGGGATCATAGCGTTTAATTTTATAATACAGGGAATCTACCATGACCGACGCCTTATTCTGGGCATCCTGATAAGCTTTTATCCGGCTCATCTTATCGATTACATGCTCTTTGCGGGAAAAAGAATGGTAATTTGAATTATAATAAAAAATCAACAGACAGCAAGCTGTTGTAATGAAAGCGAAGAGTAGCAGCACATAAACAAATCCCATCACTTTTTCTTTCTGATTCATTGTATCGTTCATAGTCCGTATTTATTTTTTACCTAAAGAATTTCCTTCAACCGATATTCTCCGCTTTACTTTCTTATTATCTGAGATACAGGTCAGTAAATTCAACCTCACAGTTTCCTCTTCGACTGTTGCCCGGAAAATCGAGTCCTTGATGCTCAGAAACATATTCATTTGTACCGCAAGATTCTTATACAGGCGGCAATCCTTTTCATTCATAGACATAGCAGTGGACAATAAATGCTGCTTCCGGTCACTGATCATATTATAAACCTGCGAGTTATACTTCTTTCTTTCATACACTAACGTGCTTGTATAAAACAGCAACGTATCCATAGTTTCCGACAAATCGATCTGCTTCATTTGAATCTGGTCATATTCCTGAGCCTTTGCCTGAATCTTCTCTATTTCCACTGAAGATGTTTTCATAAATCCTGAAAATATGCAGATTGATATAAAAACCGATCCTATTAAATAATATGAAAACTGGATGATTGACTTTCTGACATCTTTATTATTTTTAGCCTTCATAAGCTTATACAAATACAATTATTTAAACTAAATATTAACTATTCATTTAATACAAAAAACTATCAAATTATAGAATTTATTTAAAACCAATAATTACAAATCAGACAAATATAATCTGATTATCAATCACATATAACAAAAATACAAAACAACATGAAAAATAAGACGCAATATTTATAATTATCATACCGAAAAAATATATCCATTTTTGGGCGCAATTTACATATTTTTTCAATACTTTTGTTCAGTTTTACACAAATATATTTCAAAACACTTATGGAATATTATAAATTTCCACTTGACCTTGTTCGTATATTTGAAACAAATGTGCGTAATCTCTCAAAATTCAGTGAGAAAGAATCTATAGATCAGAATATAGAGTTAATCCTCACTACCTGCCCGGGAGAGCATAAATACGATCCCGAGTTTGGCTGCCGGATATGGGATCTGGACTTCGAGCGGGTGGTATCCAAGTCTATTTGGGAAGAGCAATTTATGAAATTTATCGGAGATGCTATACAAAAGTATGAGCCACGGATTTGTGAAATAGCACCAAGTATTCAATTCTTTGACACAAAAAAAACATATGAATTTTCAGGAGCAACTTCCATCCGAAAAAAAGTGGATATCCGGATTGACGCTAAAATTATCAGTACAGGAGTTAAGTGTTGTTTTTATTATTCTCTTTATCTGGGCCCATTATCATCAGATTAATTATTTTGAATAATGAAAAATAAAAAGATATACAGTAAAGAAAACATCAAAGACCGCATGTATAAGAATGCGGCAAATTTCTGGGGGATCAATAACATAGAAAATCTGGATCCTGTAGTAAAACTGCTGATTGAATCTTTGGCCAGTGAAATATACAAACTATCCTATGAGATCAACAACATAGAAATCAGAGTATTAGAACGTATCGCCTATTTATTGACTCCGGATATTTTAATGTCTGCACGACCAGCACATATGATTTTGTATGCATACCCGGTAGAAAGCACGGGAGTGGTAAATAAACTCACCAGTTTTTATTACGATGATCCTGCTTTCAACTTAAAACATAAGATTCAGGTTAGTTTTCATCCTGTAGATTCTTTCCCAATTATAAAAGGAAATGTTAAATTGTTAATCTGCGGAAGAGGACTGTACCAGGTTAATCCGTTTCAGAACAAAGAGATTATGTCCCGAACGCTCATGCCTTCTGAAAAAGTGTCAAGGAGTATCTGGATCGGAGTAGAGTTGGATAAAACAATTGCCAAAGTAAAAAATCTTTCGTTTTACTTCGATTTTCTCAATGTAGAGAACCGGAATGACTACCTCCATTTATTGCCATTCACTCACTGGGAATACGGAGGAATTCCTTTAAATATACAGATGGGAATCTATACAGAAAAAGAGTTTTCAGAAAATGAAACTTATTTTCCTGAATATGATTTATCGGCGATGTCAGATGAAAGCATTAAACAACATTATAATTTTCAATACATCACCATTACAGATGAACTGAAAAATGTATCCGGCAATAAAGAAAAAGCGCCGGCTGAGGTGCAAGATCTTTTTTCGAAAGAAGTAATCGACCAGATCGAAGAATCGCTGATCTGGATTAAAGTCACTTTTCCTCCTAATTTTGAGGAAAACATTCTGGAAAATTTATCGGTTTCGATCAATGCATTTCCGGTAGCAAATAAAAATTATTGTACACACTCATCAAAAACGAATAAAACTACGAGTATCATTCCTCTCGCCACAAATACCGGAGAATATTTCCTATCCGTCAATTCCGTAGCAGATTCTGCCGGAAGAACGTATACCGAGTTGCCGTTTCACGATACAGAAACACGAAAATATGGCACCTATTCGGTAAAACGGGGAGGAATAGAACGATTTGACATTCGAAATGCCGAAGAGTACATCTCCAATCTGATTGATCTGCTCCGGGATGAAGGAGCCGCCTTTTCAATGGTTGGTAAAGGTTTTCTGAGCGGAATGATAGACACCCTGAAAAATACGATTTCAATCATAGAACAACGTCTTTCAGAGATCAATGCCAACAGAGAAATTCCTTCTTATATTATAATAGATTCAGAAGAAATTGAATTACCGGTATACATCGATTATTGGATTACAAATTGTGAACTCGCGAATAATTTTAAGATAGGCTCCAAATTAAAGCCCTCCAATGGAGTTTTTATTAATTCGAATCTGGCATTCTCCCTGACAAAAAGTGTAGGAGGCCGGGGCGCCCCACAATCGAACCAGACATTAAACATGTATAAGTATATACTGACCTCGCGCGATCGTATTTATACAACAGAAGATGTAATCAATTTCTGCTATTGTGAATTCGGAGATGTAATTTCTTTAGTCGATGTGAAAAAGGGAATCCAGGTAAGTACCAGGCAAAAGGAAGGATTGATCAGAACAATCGATGTTTTTGTTACATTGAGAACCAATTTTGTCATCTATTCGACCGAACAGGAAGTGAAAGACAAATTGATCAATCAACTGATGAAAAAGTCACCTCAGGATTTTAATTATCGAGTTTTTATAAACAAATAATCATATTTATAGTTTATGAGTATTTTTGCTTTTAAATTTCTATCCACCTATTTATTGATGCCGATATTGGCTGTACTATTTTGTATTGTGGCAGGTTTAGTTGCTAAAAAGAGTAAATTACTGGGCAATAAAAAGCTGATATTTTACATTTTACTCGTATCGGTATTGCTGGCTGTTCCCGGGCTGTTAGGATTTATAGATTATTGGTTTATGCCTTATGTTTATATATCATTAGCCCTATTATATCTTGTTTTAGGTTGGTATAATATCAAATGGATTCGCCATTTTTGGCCGGATATCGAAAAAAGATCTTATTTCGTGGAATTTTTTGTTCACTTCCTGATGATGTTTATTGGCGCTGCATTTTTTTCGTTAATTTTTAATCTGTGCAATGAACTACAATATGGGATATGGGCATGCACCTGCTTATCCACATTTGTATTCCCTTCTCTTTATATGCAAACTTACAGGAAATACCTGGATATTCCGCTGGAAGTATATAAAGAATGGATCTTTTCAAATAATGAGGATTTTTCTTCTTTTGAAATGATGGATTACAATAAACTACTGGTCATGGAAGTCGAGTTATTTAAAAACGTAAATGACCTGACTCCGACAAAAATAAAAGCTAAAGCTCCGGATAATATGTCTTTTGGGAAATGGTTTCAAAAATTCCTGACAGATTATAATACAAAATTCCCATTGACTCCGATTCAAATTTATAGTGACGAGGATGCACATAAATGGATATTTTATATTAAGCGTTCTTTTTTCCATCCGCGCCGATATATCGATTATGAGCTAACAATTCTGGAGAATAAGATCAAAGAGAAATACGTAATTATCGCCAAAAGAGTATCAGAACAGGTAGAGGAGAAAGAGAAAGAGAAAGAGAAAAAAAATGAAGAATCAACTGAGATTATATAAATAAATAACTAAATACAGCTTAGAATATGCTTTTCCCGATTAAAAAAACATTAGTCAACTGGGTCGATGGAATGAAAATATCCAAGAATCATCTGATCCAGACCGAAGATTATTTTATCGATGTTATACGCGACGCGACCAACATGAGGCTCACCGACTTCAATTTTGGATTGCTCCCTCCGCATAAAAATGAAAAACAATCGAGTGATTTTGAGATTACAGAGCGGATATCCAACCATGTCGAAATCGAACTCCGTCAATGTAATGCGATTACTCCGGGAGGATGCCGGATCAATATTAATCCCGTCAATCCTTCGGAATACCTGAAGCTGGACTACCCATTTGAATCGGATATCGATTCAAAAAAGAAAGCAGACGAACAACTGTTTTGGGATGTCATTTTAGTAGTCCGCCCATTCGACAGGATCCCACTTGGGACTCCGGATCCGGAAGAAACTCCTCCACGCCATCCGGATGCAAGGAAAGATTACCGTTTATTTATCAAACCAACAGGCCAAATTAATGCCGATGAGTTTGGAATGCACCACTTGGTTATCGGACGTGTTACGAAGATCGGGGATCGTTATGAAGTGGATAATAGCTACATCCCTCCCTGTACTTCCATGAGCAGTCATCCTGATCTACGGAAGTATTACGAACGCTTCGGAAAATATCTGAATGACATAGAAACATCTTCCCATAAAATTATAATGAAAATTTATGAGAAGGAGAACATCTCGGATATTGCAAAAAACATCAAACAAGTATGTGAGCATTTATTGAGTCACATTGCCACTGTTTATTTCAGTTTCCGGAATGCAGGGCGGTTTTATTCTCCGTTCGAAGTGAGTAATTTATCTTCATCTTTAGCTCACGTTTGTCTCATCAGCATCAATTTCACTCCTAAAAAGAAAAAAGAAGAGATGCTTCAGTACTTTTATGAATGGAGCGATGTGACCCCGGGAAATTTCATGGAAATACTATCCGAAATGGTAGAATTGGCTTACAATCACCACAATATCCGTCATACGATGGAGCAATCGGAACATTTCTTGTCCACATTTTCAGCTTTATGGATCAAACTCAGTACGCTGGAATATATCGGACAACACAAAGAAAACATCGTAGTTGCAGAAAAAATCCAGAAAGTGGATGTCGGTCCACGCAAATCAGAATGGACCATCCTGGACTAACAAAATAGCATGAAAATGGCTAAAGCGCTCAAGAATATTAATCTATTGGATCATTCCGAGAAATGGGTAAATGATATCGAAACCGATTATAAAGCCGAAGTTGTAGCTGCCGATCTTATCGAACAGGACTTCGATCCCTCCCGGATATTCTTATTAAGGGAAAGTGGAGCCCGGCGAGGCTTCGGAAAAGATATCGAAGACATTATTTTACGTTTTTCAGAGCATGAACTGACCGACTTTCTCTATATAAAAACCAATAGAGAGGGCATTTATGATATTCTTCCCGAAGGACTTTTTCACCAATCGATTCATAAGAGACTCAACAAAGATAAAGAGGATATCCTGGACGAAATCAAGGTCCATCGATTTGAAGAATTGCATGCCCGCAGGTTTTTCCAGCTTTTTGAGGTGGAAGCAGATACGACTCTTATTGAAGCAGCCCTGTATGAGATCAGATACGACAAGAAGATCAGCCATAAGAATTTTATCGGGATATTCCTTCCCTACTGGCCAATCCTGAAACTGATGAAACGGAAACAGGCTATTATTTTTATGTACATCATTCCGATATTACATAAAATACGTAACCGTTTTTCCGACATTGAAGAAGCAATCTCATTGATTCTGGATGCTCCGGTCCACATTGATATGATCAAACTTCCTGCAAAAGAAGCCGGAAGCTACTTCGAATCTAAAATCGGAGAAAATAAACTGGGAGTCGACTGGGTCCTGGGAAAATCATTCGACGATGGGAAGTACGATGTAAAGATCACCATCGGACCGATATCTTCCAAAAAGATGGAATATTTTTTAGAACCAGCTATCGGTAATACAATCCTGGAAGCATTGTGCAATTTATTTTTCTCATCTAATGTCTTTATTATAAAAGAATTCAAAATACTTCCACAGGATGCATCGTTTGTATTATCGGACCAGAAAACAAATACATACCTGGGAATCAGTACGTTTGTGTAATAGGTTATCTGCTGTTTTTCAACGCTTTGCTGCTATGTTTGGAAATACACAAATAACTTTACCCTTAAATCAAAATTTGCACTTTGATAGTGCAAAAAACACATAAAAATGCACTATAATAATGCAAAATGATTTTTTTGCAAAAACTCAATATCATGGACAAGCTATTCGAATATTTTTATTGGGTTTAATGTATTGATGAATTTTCATCATGCACAAGTAAAAAAGGTTAGATTTTCACCCACATTGCACCCCTACCCCGATTCTGGCATCCCTCTGGTTTGGGCATTGCAGTTAGGAGGTCGCTCTGGGTGTACTACAAATTTTCGTTTTTTCATTGGGATTGAGTCCAGTTTCAAGGCTTGATAAATACTCT
>JAVBRK010000001.1:0-104923 GCA_031548005.1 Bacteroidales bacterium | reverse complement strand
AGGGCCTGCGTTCCGGCCCGCTCAGAATAGGAAAATACATGCAATTGGGAGATTTCCAGTGATTCGATAAACGATCGGGCCTGGTCAAAATACTCGTCGGTTTCTCCACGGACTCCAACGATGACATCTACCCCAATAAATGCGTCAGGCATCCATGTTTTAATTTTTTCTATTTTGGAGGCAAAAAGAGCCGTATCGTATTTCCGGTGCATCAGTTTCAGCACCTGATCCGATCCGGATTGCAGAGGAATATGGAAGTGGGGGGCAAATCGTTTGGATCTGGATACAAAATCGAGGATCTCGTCTGTCAGCAAGTTGGGTTCGATCGAAGAAATCCTGAACCGGCTGATGGTATCCACCTCATCCAGCGCCCGCACCAGATCATAAAAGGTTTCACCGGTGGTTTTACCGAAATCTCCGATATTAACTCCGGTCAGTACGATTTCCCTCCCTCCCTCGCGACCGGCATGCTCGGCCATCCGGACCAGTTCGCTGATGCTTCCGTTCCGGCTTCTGCCACGGGCGAGAGGAATAGTACAATAGGTACAGTAATAGTCGCATCCATCCTGAACTTTCAGAAAATGCCGGGTACGGTCGTCACTGGAACAGGACGGCGTGAATGTTTTCACATCTTTGATAGGTGAAACGATGGTCGATCCGTTATTTTTATCTAACCGGGTTTCTTCCAGAAGTTTCAGAATATCCATTTTGCGGTCGGTTCCTAATACCAGATCGACGCCCGGGATATTTTTTATATCCTCCGGTTTGAGCTGGGCGTAACATCCGGTCACCACTACAAATGCCCCGGGGTGCTGATTGCTGATTTTACGAATGGCCTGACGGCATTTTTTATCCGCCAGTTCCGTTACCGAGCAGGTATTAATGATGCAGATGTCGGCGGTTTCTCCCGCTGTCACTTTTCGTATTCCCTGTTCTGCCAGCATCTTACCGATGGTAGATGTTTCTGCAAAGTTTAATTTACATCCCAATGTAAAGTAGGCTGCTTTCTTATTTTCGAATATAGATGAGTCTGTCATAATTAAAAATTCGCGGGGTTTCCTGATAACGGTAACCTGGCTGCAAAGGTAAGCATTTAAAGTAATGTGTTTAATAACATAAAATATAAAATTGCTATTCTTATTCTTTTTTTATAATTTGCGCCCCATCTTACAAGATGCAAATGCAGTTTTAATTGTTAAACTTAATAAACTTCGGATATCATGAAACAAGGCATACCGGTAGGAATGTTCGGGCAAACCGGCTGGCATGCGGGTTCC
This sequence comes from Bacteroidales bacterium, assembly GCA_031548005.1. GTDB lineage: Bacteria > Bacteroidota > Bacteroidia > Bacteroidales > Azobacteroidaceae > BNXB01. The sequence goes on along the minus strand of JAVBRK010000001.1, from coordinate 103,646 downwards.
ATACGACGGGTTTAATAAAAATCAGAATGTACGTATGAAAGTGTATCAAGCAAATGAAATCCGGAACATTGCTATTATCGGCAGTTCCGGCTCTGGGAAAACCACTCTTGCAGAAGCGATGCTTTTCGAGGGTGGGATTATAAAACGCAGAGGTAGTGTAGATGGAAAAAACACGGTTTGTGATTATTTTCCGGTAGAAAAAGAGTATGGATATTCCGTGTTTTCCACTATTTTCAGTGTGGAGTGGATGAACAAGAAACTCAATTTTATCGACTGCCCGGGTTCGGATGATTTTGTGGGAGGAGCCGTTTCGGCATTAAGTATAACCGATACTGCACTGATGGTGATTAATGGACAATATGGCGTCGAGGTGGGTACCATCAACCTTTTCCGGCAGACGGAAAAGCTCAGTAAGCCTGTCATTTTTATCGTCAATCAGTTGGATCAGGAAAAATGCGATTTCGATAATGTATTGAGCCAGTTGCGGGAAACCTATGGAAACCGTATTGTGCCGATTCAGTATCCGGTCACGACCGGTACTTCGTTCAATGCCGTAGTCGACGTCCTGAAAATGAAAATGTATCAATGGAAACCCGAAGGGGGCGTTCCGGATGTCCTGGATATTCCGGATTCTGAAAAAGAAAAAGCCGAGGCATGGCATCAGGCTCTGGTAGAGGCTGCCGCTGAAAACGATGAAGCGTTGATGGAAAAATTCTTCGACCAGGGAGCTCTTTCCGAAGACGAAATGCGTGAAGGGATCCGCCAGGGATTAATTGCCAGAGGAATGTTTCCTGTATTTTGTGTCTGTGCTGAGCGCGATATGTGTGTACGCCGCACCATGGAATTCCTGGGAAATGTCGTACCGAGCACTGAAAAAATGCCTCCTTACCTGAATACTGCAGGACAAGAAATTAAACCGGACGCCAATGCACCTACGAGCGTATTCATTTTTAAGACCACCGTAGAACCTCACATCGGAAGAGTTTCCTATTTCAAGGTCATGTCCGGAAAACTGAAATCGGGCGACGATCTGACCAATGAAGACCGGGGTTCGAAAGAACGGATTTCCCAATTGTTTGTTGTTGCCGGACAAAACCGGAGTGAGGTTTCTGAACTTTCTGTCGGCGATATCGGCGCCACAGTGAAACTGAAAGATGTGAATACCGGCAATACATTGAATGCCAAGGGTACGGAGAATAAATTTAATTTTATCAAATATCCGAATTCCAAGTATCGCCGTGCCATCAAGGCGATCAATGAAGCCGATTCCGAAAAAATGATGGAAATACTGTACCGGATGCGCTCGGAAGATCCTACCTGGGTGGTAGAGCAATCGAAAGAATTAAAGCAGATAATTGTTTCCGGACAGGGAGAATTCCACCTGAAAACACTCAAGTGGAGAATTGAAAATAACGATAAATTGCTGATCGAATTTCATGAGCCGAAAATACCGTATCGTGAAACGATTACGAAATCGTCGCGGGCTGATTACCGTCATAAAAAACAATCGGGAGGGTCCGGTCAGTTCGGCGAAGTACATTTAATTGTCGAGCCCTATCAGGAGGGTATGCCGATGCCTGAAATTTATAAATTTAATGGTCAGGAGTATAAGATACAGGCTCGTGATGTACAGGAAATCCCATTAGAGTGGGGAGGGAAAGTCGTGTTTGTCAACAGTATTGTCGGAGGTTCCATCGATACCCGGTTCTTACCGGCGATACTGAAAGGAGTGATGGCCCGTATGGAACAGGGACCGTTAACGGGTTCTTATGCCCGGGATGTCCGTGTAATCGTTTACGATGGTAAAATGCACCCGGTAGATTCCAATGAAATTTCGTTTATGCTTGCCGGACGTAATGCTTTCAATGAAGCGTTCAGAAATGCCGGACCGAAAATCCTGGAACCGATCTATGACATCGAGGTTTCTCTTCCGGCCGATTGTATGGGCGATGTGATGGGCGATTTACAGGGACGCCGTGCTGTAATTATGGGGATGTCATCTGAAAAAGGCTATGAAAAACTGATGGCCAAAGTGCCTCTCAAAGAGATGAGCAGTTACTCTACTTCTTTGAGCTCTGTTACCGGAGGCCGCGCATCGTTTACCATGAAATTTTCAGGGTATGAGCTTGTTCCGACTGATGTTCAGGAAAAATTATTGAAAGAATACGAGGCGCATCAGGAAGCCGAGTAATAAACATGATCAGTTAGTCATGCTCCATGAATTTGGACGGGGAAAGGTACAAGGATTTTTTCTTTGTACCTTTCTTGCTTTTCTGTATCTTTACAATATTAGCTATACCAATGCTATGTCCAGTACCTCCCGGATGTTATCTACATAGTGGAATTTCAACCCTTTCAGATACAGTTCGTTAATCTCATCAATATGCCTCTTGTTTTCCTTACAAAGAATGATTTCCCGGATACCGGCGCGTTTGGCTGCGAGTATTTTCTCTTTGATTCCGCCAACAGGTAATACATTCCCCCGCAGGGTGATTTCTCCGGTCATAGCCAGTCCTTTTTTGACCTTGCGTCCGGTAAATGCCGAAGCGATGGACGTGACCATGGTAATTCCGGCGGAGGGGCCGTCTTTGGGAATGGCGCCTTCCGGGACATGCACATGCACATTCCAGTTTTCGAACATATCTTCGTCGATCTTGAGAGCGGAAGCATGCGATTTAATGTATTCCAGGGCCAGAATGGCCGATTCTTTCATAACATCCCCGAGGTTTCCGGTCAGCGTTAGTTTGGAACCTTTTCCTTTGCTCAGGCTGGTTTCTACAAACAGGATCTCTCCCCCGGATGAAGTCCATGCCAGGCCCGTTACCACACCGGTATGCTCGTTGCCCTGATATTTATCTCGGGTATATTCTACCGGTCCCAGATACTCGTATAAGTTTTCAATTTCCAGAATTTTCGGGTATTCAGTTTCTTCTGCGATTTTCCGTGCCATCCGGCGCATGATTTTCGCGAGTTTTTTGTCTAATTCCCTCACACCCGACTCCCTCGTATACGATTCGATCACAGCCTCCAACGTCTTTTTGGGGATGCTGAAAGCATCGTCGGAGATTCCGTGCTTGGCTTTTTGTTGGGGTACCAGGTGACGGCGTGCGATTTCTACTTTTTCTTCCAGGATGTATCCGCTCACGTCGATTACTTCCATCCGGTCGATCAGAGGCTGAGATACAGTCGACAAGGTGTTTGCCGTGGCAATGAACAACACTTTCGACAGATCGTAATCGATATCTAAGTAGTTATCGTGAAAAGCAAAGTTCTGTTCCGGATCCAGCACTTCGAGCAATGCGGCCGATGGATCCCCTTTGTAATCTTTTCCCACTTTGTCGATTTCGTCTAAGATAACGACCGGGTTTGACGACCCCGCTTTTTGCAGGCTGTGAATGATCCGTCCCGGCATAGCGCCGATGTAAGTGCGCCGATGCCCCCGTATTTCGGCTTCATCGTGCAGTCCGCCCAGTGATAAACGGATGTATTTCCGGTCTAAGGCTTCGGCGATGGATTTCCCTAACGATGTTTTTCCGACACCTGGAGGGCCGTACAGACAAATGATTGGTGATTTCATATCGCCTTTCAGTTTCAATACGGCTAAATGCTCGATGATCCGTTCTTTCACTTTGTCTAATCCGAAGTGGTCTTTATCTAATATTTTCTTAGCTCTTTTCAGGTTGAAGTTATCTTTTGTCCAGGAGTTCCAGGGTAACGAAAGAATATTCTGGATATAGGTTATCTGTGTCGAATAATCGGGGGATTGCGGATGCAATCGTTCCAGCTTTTTTACTTCTTTATTAAAAATATTCCGGACCTCCGGGGAAAAATTAATTTTTTCTCCTTTTTCTTTGATCTCCTTGACTTCCATGTCATGGATATTTCCCCCCAAAGCTTCCTGAATATTTTTCATTTCCTGTTGCAGGAAATATTCGCGCTGCTGTTTGTCTATATCGACCTGCGTTTTTTTCCGGATCGATTCTTTTATTTCAAGTAACTGTATGTCGTGGTCGATCAGGGAAAGCAACCTGTTGATCCGTTCTTTGATGTCGTCACAACTCATCACTTCCTGTTTTTGCGCCGGAGTCGCTTCTATGGTAGAAAAAGCAAGGCTGATAATATAATTGTTATCTTTTGTTTTCTGGAGCGAATCTGTAACAAATTCGGGAAGGTGCATTTTTACCGATAAGATCTGCAATGTCATGTCGCGTACGGTATTCACCTGGGCTTTGTATTCTTTGTCTGATTTTGCCGGGATAACATCTTCCAGCAGAGATGTTCTCCCTCTCAGGTAAGGTTCTCGGGTTATAATCTCATCTAATCGAGCCCGTTTTACTCCGACTAAGAGAATGGTCATATTATTCTCTGTTTCCTGCAGAACATTGACAATTTTGGCAACAACTCCTACCGGAAAAAGGTCTTCTAATGACGGATCGTCAATTTTTGCGTCTTTTTGGCAGAAAACTCCTAATATGCCGTTATTTTTTTCAACATCGTTGATTAACCGGAGCGACTTTTCCCGGCCTACATTCACCGGAGTTGGAATTCCCGGAAGAAAAAGCATGTTTTTCAAGGCCAGAACAGGCATCTCAGAATCTATCTGATCCACGTTTATAGGCTTACTGTCCACTATTATTTCAAAAGGTGAAATATTGTCAGTCATTTGTATATTATTTTGTTAGTATCATGTGGTTCAAATCCTGTGCCATTCTGACGGAGCGCTGTTTTTATAAAATTTTGGCTATATTTTTGAATTTAATGTAAATATTTCCGGAACAATTATATTTCCTGAAGTGTTTTATAATAATAAATCATAAAGAAAGGAGATATTATGGAACTCGTTGAAATTGCCACGTTTACTTTCCCAAATGACACCGATGTCCTGGAGAGTATGTTTCAGGTCGAAAACATAGAATATTATTTAAAAGATCAGAATAGTTCGATGCTTGTTCCCGGAGTAGGTACCTCTATCGCTGTCAGAGAAGCCGATGTGGAGCGGGCTGTAAAGATTATCCGGGCAGGAGGATTCGGATCCTATCTGAATGAATTCTTCACAAACACAAACATCTGATCCGTATTTTAAAATTTACACTAATACTAATAAAAATTTACACTAAACTTAAAAATCATGAACATGAAAAAAAGCATTTTCCTAATCATCGTACTTCCTGTATTTTTTGCATTGAGCGCCCAGGCGCAGTTAAGATTCGGCGTTAAAGCGGGTGTCAATATTGCAAGCGTATCCTTAGACGGAGAAACAGATATCTCTACCGATAATGTTACCGGTTTTCAGGTCGGGCCTACTATAGAATGGCTGTTCATTAAAAATTTCGGGATAGATGCCGCAGTCCTGTATTCTCAGAAAGGTATTAAAATCAATAATATCAATGATATCAGTATCGATAAGAATGCCGGATATCTGGATATTCCGATCAATGCAAAATTAGTGCTAGGTCTTTCAGAGTCTTTTAAGCCGTATGTTGCTGCCGGTCCGTATATCAGTTTTAATCTGTCGGGAAAAGATATCTCCGATCAGTGGGAAGCTGAAAGTTTTGGAATAGGAGTAAATGTCGGCGCTGGTATCGAGCTTTTCAGGCTTTTGCAGATAGGGGCTAATTATGGAGTCAGTCTTACCGATGATTATAAATCCATTGCCGGTTCGAATATGGACGAGTTTAAGGCTAAAGAAAGGGTCTGGTCGATTACGGCGGCAGTATACTTCTGATTTTGTAATAGATTTGTTATATTTGCGGAATGAAAACGAAATTCATTCCGCTTTTTTTTATATTCATTCTGGCCTCCTGTCATGGGACTTCCGCCGGCCCGTTGCGTCTTTGGTTCGATACTCCCGCTTCGGTATGGGAAGAAACGCTTCCACTGGGTAACGGCCGCATCGGGGCGATGCCCGATGGAGGAATTTCCCGCGAAACGATCGTATTAAATGATATTACTTTATGGTCGGGTAGCGCTCAGGATGCCGATAATCCCTCCGCAGCCGGTTATCTGCCGGAAATACGCCGGCTTTTGCTCCGTGGTAAGAACGATGAAGCGCAGGATCTGGTTTATAAAACCTTTGTATGTAAAGGGAAAGGCTCCGGACAGGGCAATGGGGCGAATGTCCCTTATGGCTGTTTTCAGATGCTGGGCAATCTCACGATTGAGAATCCGGAAGTCACCGCTGCCCTGGACGCCTCGGTATTACAATACCATCGCGAGTTATCGTTAAATGAGGCCGTGGCTTCCTGCAGTTATGTCCTGAACGGGATAAAGTACTCCCGGGAATATTTTTCAAGCTTTGCTGATGATGTCGTCGTGATCCGTTTGCAATCGGAAAAAAAAGGACGCCTGAATCTGAATGTGTCTTTCGACCGCCCCGAACGGGCCGGATACAAGATCCTTCCTGACGGGTTGCAGATGTCCGGACAGCTTAATGATGGACATAACGGTCCCGGAATGCGATACGAAGCCCGGATGAAAATCGTTTTGTCGGGAGGAACTGTGAAGTATGAGAATAACAGGGCTGTTATCATCGGCGCCAATGAAGCTATATTGTTGATTGCTATGGGAACCGATTACCGGAATCCGGATTTTGAATCCGGTTTGAAGGAAAAATTAGAAAAAGCATCCCGGAAATCGTACAGCCAGTTAAAAAAAGACCACTTTCGCTCATATGGAAAGTTATTCGACCGGGTCGATCTGATGCTTGAAGGCACCGGCCGCGATGATTTACCGACCGGGAAACGGTTGCTTGCTTTTGCTGAACAACCCACTGATGCCGGATTATCGGCCCTCTATTTTCAGTACGGACGTTATCTGTTGATCTCCAGTAGCCGGGAAGGATGTTTACCGCCTAATTTGCAGGGTTTATGGGCTAATACTGTTCAAACTCCCTGGAATGGCGATTATCACATGAATATCAATATTCAGATGAATCTCTGGCCGGCCGAAGTGGCCAACCTTCCCGAATTGCACAAGCCTCTGATAGAATTGACCAAATCATTGGTCGGCCCGGGAATGAAAACAGCAAAGGCTTTTTATAATGCCGATGGCTGGGTGGCTCACATGATGACCACTATCTGGGGGTATACTGCTCCCGGAGAACATCCGTCGTGGGGAGCGACCAATACGGGAGGAGGCTGGATGTGCCAGCACCTGTGGGAACATTACCTTTTCCAGCCCGATCCGGAGTATCTTAAAGAGATTTATCCGGTATTGAGGGAGTCCTCCCGCTTTTTCTCCGGAATGCTGATTGAAGAGCCGGAACATGGATGGTTAGTTACAGCCCCTTCTACATCCCCGGAAAATGCGTTCCTGATGCCTGGTACCGGGAAAGCCGTTGCAATTTGTATGGGGCCGACAATGGACAGTCAGATTATCCGGGAGTTATTCTCCAATACCATTGCTGCTTCAAAATTATTGAAAGCAGATACTGCTTTTTGCCGGGAGTTGGAATCCAAAATATACAAGCTGCCCCCTGAACAGATCGGCAGGCAAGGGCAATTGATGGAATGGCTTCAGGATTATGATGAAGCAGAACCGCATCACCGGCATGTTTCTCATCTCTACGGCTTGCATCCCGGAAATCAGATTACTCCCGGACAAACGCCTGCTTTGGCCGATGCTGCCCGCGTAACGCTTGAGCGTCGGGGGGATGGAGGAACGGGCTGGTCCCGGGCCTGGAAAGTGAATTTCTGGGCGCGCCTGAAAGATGGAAACCGGGCTTATAAGCTTTTGACTCATTTATTGGAACCTTCTCATGGCCCGGTTAATTATGTTAAGGGAGGAACTTCTCCGAACTTGTTTTGCTCCCATCCTCCGTTTCAGATCGACGGTAATTTCGGAGGCTGCTCCGGTATTGCAGAAATGCTGCTGCAAAGCCATACCGGGGTTATTGAATTGCTGCCCGCCATTCCCGGACTGTGGAGCTCCGGGTCATTTCGGGGACTTCGGGTAAGAGGTGGGGCAGAAGTCGACCTGGAGTGGAAGGATCAGCTTCTCTGTAAGGCTGCTATCCGGGCTACTGCAGATAACACATTCAAACTGTATTTACCGAAACAGGCTACATCTCCGGATCTGAAAATCAACGGAAAAATGCAGCCTGTATATCAAAAAGACGGAATCTTATCGATCTACCTCCGAAAGGGCGACGAAGCCCGGATCGGGTGGAATTAAATCAAATCGGATTTTATTCCCACTCGATTGTTGCAGGAGGTTTGGAACTGATATCGTAAACCACCCGGTTTACACCTTTGACTTTGTTGATGATTTCATTCGATACCTTGGCCAGGAATTCGTTCGGTAAACGGGCCCAGTCGGCAGTCATGGCATCAGTCGATGTCACCGCACGCAGGGCGACCGCATTTTCATAGGTACGCTCGTCCCCCATTACTCCGACCGATTGAACCGGGAGCAGGATTGCGCCCGCTTGCCATACCTGATCGTATAATTCCCATTGACGTAGGGCCTGGATGAAAATGGCATCGGCATTTTGCAGAACCCTGACTTTTTCAGCGGTAATGGCTCCGAGAATCCGGACACCTAATCCAGGGCCCGGGAAAGGATGGCGGTTAATCAGGTGAGGCATCATTCCGAGTTCGCGTCCTACCCGTCTTACTTCATCTTTGAACAGCAGACGCAATGGTTCGACCAGCTTCAGGTTCATTTTTTCGGGAAGTCCGCCCACATTGTGATGCGACTTGATTACTGTGCCTGTGATGGAAAGCGATTCGATAATGTCCGGGTAGATCGTTCCTTGTCCAAGCCATTTTACACCATCTATTTTCTTTGCTTCTTCTTCGAATACATCAATAAAGCCTTTACCGATGATCTTGCGTTTTTGTTCCGGATCGGTTACTCCGTCCAATGCTTTGTAGAATCGCTCTTTAGCATCTATGCCGATCACATTCAGTCCTAAATGCTCGTAGTCTTTCAGTACATTCTCAAATTCATCTTTACGCAATAAGCCATGATCGACAAAAATGCAGGTCAGGCGATCGCCGATCGCTTTATTGAGCAATACGGCGGTGACCGAAGAATCCACCCCTCCGGAGAGGGCCAGAATTACCTTGTCGTTCCCGATTTGCTCTTTCATTTCGTTTACCGACGTTTCGATGAAAGAAGCGGGGGTCCAGTCTTTTTTCTTACCACAAATAGTTAAGAAATTATCGAGGATAGTCATCCCGCATTCCGTATGGAAAACTTCCGGATGGAACTGTACTCCCCAGGTATTCTCCCCATTGATTTTATAGGCTGTTGCTTTTACATCGGAAGTTTCAGCAACGATGTTGAAGTGCTCCGGAATCGTTGTGATGGTATCTCCATGCGACATCCACACTTGTGTCCTGGATTTTACTCCTTTCATCAGCAGGTCGTCTTTACAAACTTCCGTTAGAACGGCTCTACCGTATTCCCGGGAATCTCCTTTTTCGACTTTCCCTCCGGAACTGTATGCCAGGTATTGGGCTCCGTAACAAATCCCCAGTACCGGGTATTTTCCACGAATTCCAGACAAGTCAGGCTTGAAAGATCCTTCATCGTTCACAGAAAACGGACTTCCCGATAAAATAACGCCTTTGATCATCGGATCGTCTTCCGGAAACTTATTGTAAGGGATAATTTCGCAATAGGTGTTCAACTCACGGAGTCTGCGTCCGATCAATTGGGTGGTTTGGGAACCAAAATCAAGAATGACAATCTTTTCGTGCATAATATTCAAATTTGTACGCAAAATTAAGCATTTCATTTAAAAAAAAGGTAATTTTGGCAACTTATTGAGTCGTAATTTTGTTTCAAAATTGCAAACTAATTTAATAAATCATTAGAAGTCATGAAACCGGAAAATTCAAAATTATTGTTAGGATTACTTGCTGGCGCTGCAGTCGGCGCTGCAATCGGCTATTTTGCGGCCTGTGATGATCGTGATGAGATTATCGACAAGATAGGAGGAACGGTCGATAAGGCAAAGAAGAAAATCAGCAAAGCGATAAACGATGGCATCGAAGAGTTGGATGTGGCCGTAGATAAGGTCAATACACTGGCTCATAGCGCTATTTCACGTGCCAAAGCCGCCCAGGGAGGAGAAGCGTAAATGGAGAAAGAGAAAGATCTTGGGGCGCTTTTTTCGGATATAAAAAAAGACCTGACGGCCTATGTAAACGTCAAGGCGAAGTTAATAAAGTTAGACTTGGTGGAGAAAACAAGTGTAACAGCTACGCTTTTGTTGTTTGGCCTGGCTGTTTTTTTAGTTGTATTTTTTACTTTATTGTTTGTTTTCTTAGCTTTGGGATTCTGGCTGGGAGGCTTGTTGGGACATATTGCCATCGGCATGGGATTAATAGCTTTAATATATCTGGTTATCCTGTGGATCATGATAGCCAACCGGGTAAAAATCCAGGCTAAGGTCGTAGATCTGTTCCTGTCGGGACTTATAAAAGAGGATGAAATAGATGGAAATGAAGAAGCTTAAAATCTCACACCTGCAACGCTTACAAATGCAAAGAGTCCGGCTTCAGGCGGAGTCTGATGCCCGTTTGGAAATTTTGGATGGGCATTGGGAATACCTCCGGGATAACTTCGGATCCCTGATGATGGGGAGTGCCTCGACTGCTGTCAGGTCGAACTTTCCGCCGGCAATCAGGAGGTTTATCCCTTCTTTTGGGAAAAAGGATGAAAATCCGCCGTCCGGGAAGCCGGCGCCCTCCGGATCTGTGGCCGGATCGCTGCTTGATATGGCTTTAGAAGTAGTACCTTTTGTCTTTAAAGGTGCCAGGCCTGCTGTGGCTGTTTTTGTCCTGAAAAAAATAAAAGATTTTTTATTTAAGCAGAAATAAATATAAACATGAGGAGAGATATTACGGTAGTTGCTGTATTGTTACTGGTACTTTGTTGCCTTTTTATCAGTTGCAAAAATACAAAAAAAGATGAGGCTGCAACATCATCCGGAACAGAAGAAAACTGGATTCCATTGTTTAACGGAAAGAATCTCGACGGATGGATCGTGAAAATCCGGGGGTATGAGGCCGGAAATAACTTCGGGAATACATTCCGTGTGGAAAACGGTGTACTGAAGGTTTCATATGATGCTTATAACGACACGTTTAAAAATCGTTTCGGACATATTTATACAAACAAAGACTATTCCCACTATAAATTGAGGGTCGAGTACCGGTTCACCGGAAATCAGCTTTCTGATGGGGAAGGGTGGGCTTACCGTAACAGTGGGGCCATGCTGCATGCACAATCTCCCGAATCGATGCATCTCGATCAGGACTTTCCCGCCTCAGTCGAGGCGCAATTTCTGGGAGGCAACGGAACTGATGAACGTCCTACCGGGAATGTATGTACTCCGGGAACCGATATTTTTATTGCTGATGAACCTGTTGCCCATCATTGCACCAACTCGTCTTCGAAAACCTATCCCGGCGACCAGTGGGTGACTATTGAAATGGTGGTACTCGGTGACAGCATTGTTCATCATGTTGTGGAGGGAGATACCGTGATCACTTATGGCCGGCTGACTGTGGATGGTAAAGGGCTGAATCCGGAAGCCAATGTGATTCCCGGTCCTTTGAAATCCGGTCGTATTGCATTGCAGTCTGAAAGTCATCCTGTGGAGTTTCGTAAAATTGAATTACTGGACTTGTCTGAAGAAAAAAGGTAGTACTGATACCTTTTATCCCCATCTTCATTGCATAGCAATGAAGAATGTCTGCTAATTTTGTTGCCATTGTAATTTTAGTTTTAACCCATCGGTCAGGACGGGAATCGAAATTACGTAAAAATCCCCTGCCGGATTATATCCCGACAGGGGTCATTTTTAATTTTGGCGACAGGGGTCAACTTCGCTTGGCGCACGGGGGCAACGCGCGCTGGATTTTCCACATATATAGACAAAAGGTGAAAATGAAGGAGTAAGTTGTTGTTTATCGATTATCGAATCGTGATGAAGTTTTTAACAAACTGTATGAAATAGCAGATTTCTCATAATTATCCAGTTAAATTTCCTATATTTGCTTTCGATAATGAAATTAAAAGAATATGAACCGCATAAAAGAAGTTGTGCAGGAAAAAGGTATTAAGTAGACGTGGCTTGCTGAAAAACTCGGCAAAAGCTTTAAGATTGTGAACGGCTATGCTTGCAATCGTATTCAGCCCCCTCTGGAAACATTGTATCAGATCGCAGAGATATTGCAGGTGAGTGTGAAGGATTTAATTGTAGAACGTTCCGCTAAGTTGTAAATTGATGCATAATATTACGCCATATCACGCAAAATTTTTTGCTTATGAGGCAATAAATGGGAATTTAGACAATCCAGCAAAAATCAAAGAAGTTGTTTTTCAATTTAAACAAGCCATTGCGGAAAAGATTTATAATCAGATGAAAGCACATTTTGAACTATCTCGTCCCGATTATGTGAAGCCCAATGTATTGCCATTTGTAAAAATCGAAGAACATAATTTCTCGGCTTTAATTAATTCGGGCTACAGAGATTACCGCGAAATAATTCAACCAACAAGCATGATACCGAAATATGTATTTCGTGGATTCGAGAAATCCTGTCATCTGGAATATAAATTTGACAGCAAAACAGAACAGGATTTAGCGTTTGTTTTAGAGAATGATAAGTCGGTATTGAAATGGTTACGTCCTGCAACCAATCAACTTCGCATTTACTGGGATAATAATTCTAAGCGATACGAACCTGATTTTATTATTGAAACAGAAAATGCCATATATATGATAGAAACCAAAGCTGCCAATGAAATGCAAGATATAGATGTATTAGCAAAAAAAGCGGCAGCCGAAAAATATTGTAAATATGCAACTGAATATACTTTATCGAATGGCGGTAAACCTTGGAAGTATCTATTGATTCCTCATAATCAGGTTACCCGTACTGTTAGATTAGATTATTTGATCTCTTTAAATTGATTAGATTTGTAAAATGATTACCAAAGACGAGCTCATACATATCCTCACTGATACAGAAAGTTATCATGCTGAGCGAACGATTTCGATCGACAATGCCGATAAATTCTGTCAGACTATCTGTGCGTTTTCTAACGATTTTCCGGGAAGCGGCAAGAATGGATATTTGATTACTTTATCTGTTTTTCCTCAAGATCTCTTCCGGAACTTCTTTGTTCAATAAATATTTATATAAGAAACGGAGTTCATCATTTTGAACCGCAGCATATTTATTGCCAAGAAAGACGTGTGTGAATCCGGGATAAAGTATCATCTCAAAATTCTGATTGTTGATTTCCAATTGATCGATTAGCTGCAAGCTGTTTTGCATATGTACATTATCATCGATTACCCCATGACGGATTAACATGAAATTGGTGTTATCCTGGTAGTTTTTTACATAAGTCAGTACTGAGCCTGCTTTATATCCTTCCGGATTACTTTCCGGAGTATCCATATACCGCTCAGTATAATGTGAATCGTATAACTTCCAGTCCATTACTCCGGCGTCAGCGATTCCATATTTGAAATATTCCGGGGCTTTCGTGAGTGATAGGGCTGTAAGGTAACCGCCATAGCTGTGTCCTTTGATTGCAATCCTGGAACGATCGACATAAGGCTTTTCATACAAATATTGTTTAACAAAAGCTGTAAAGTCTTCTATTTCGTATTTTCCCAGATTACGGTGCATGTAATTTAATCCTTTTTTACCATAATGGCCTGATCCCCTATGATCTAATACAACAGATATAATTCCCTCGTATGAACGCCAGGAACCGCCACCCCACCAGCGGTCTACTACGTTCCCCCTGTTGGGTCCTCCATAGATGTTGATCAGCACCGGGTATTTTTTGGCCGGATCGATATTCGGAGGGCTCGTAACTATTGCCGGAAGCTTCAACCCGTCGGGAGTGGTATACCATACTACTTCGGTTGTTGCCAGTTCCAACTGGTCGAATTCAGCACTTTTAGAGTCTGCGATTTCCCGGATTAATTTTCCATTTTCCGCACTCACCAAAGAAATTTTTGTAGGAGTTGAAACATTGGAATATCGGGTAATAAAATATTTTGCATTCGGAGAAAGATTAATCATATGATCATAATTTCCGAAAGTCAGGCGTTTCAGGGAAGTTCCATTAAACTTGATTGAATACAGGTCGGTACGAAGCGGAGATTCTTTTCTTGCTGAAAAATAAATCGTTTGCTTTGCTTCGTCGATATGAAGTATTTTTGTCCCCCAGAAATTTCCTGAAGTGATTTTGTTTTTCAGGGAGCCATTGGTATTATATAAATATAACTGTTCCCAGCCATCAATGTCATTTATAAGGATAAATCCCGGTTGTTTGGATAGGAAATGTACGTCGTCTTTCCAGTCAACCCAAGTGGATTGTTCCTCGTTGTAAATGTCCTGCTTTTTCCCGGTGTTAATGTCTATTGCAACTATTTTCAGTTGATTTTGCTCTCTCGGCATCCATTGTACCCATAAAGAACGGCTATCTGGCGACCAGAATGATTTTCCGAAATATTGATCTGTTTTGGAGTCAAAATCGGCCCAGACAACGTTTTTATTTACAATGCTGGCAATCCCTATTTTTACTTCGGGATTCGGATCTCCTGCTTTTGGATATCTTGTCATTTTTAGAGAACCATGCTGACCTTTTTCGTCAAATATCGGGAAAAAAGGTACTTTTGATTCGTCTGTACGAAAAAAACCAAGATATTTGCTGTCCGGCGACCACCAGAGAGCAGCAGTGGCATGGTTCAGGATTTCTTCATAGTAAACCCAGGAAACAATGCCATTTAATATTTCATCTGAACCGTCGGATGTAAACTGAATATGTTTTCCGGAGGATATTTCCATTGCATAAAGGTTGTTTTTGAGTACATATGCTACCCAATTACTGTCGGGAGATAATACCAGGTTGCTCCGTTCAATGGAATCATCCCCTAATAAAACCTTTCGTTCTTTGTTTTTAAGGTAGATTAATCTGTTGGACTGGATGAACAGTCCGTCATTCATTGTAGGAGAAACATGTTTGGTTTTATTTCCACTTTTTACCTCAACAATGGAGGTTTGAGCTATACTACGGTCGCTTTCCAAATAATGCTCATCATCGAGCCACCGGTGTGATTGTGCTATGCTGGAGGTTATGCGTGTAGAGCTATAGTCATTGATTTCCTTTAGTGTCAGTTTCTGCTTTTGGGCCGGTAGAGAAGACATCCCTGAAGTCAGGACCATGATAATGATAAAAAATCGTTGCTTCATGAGTTGGTTGAATTGGATTTTTTTGAAATTATTAATTCGTGAGGCCGAAGTTACAGAATATTTCTGATTTTGACAACCCTTGATTTTAATTGTCCTGTAATCAGTATCTCTGTGATAGTTTGTTTGCCTTTTAGATGATTAAACTTGCTTTTATATGGAGCCGTCAAGCCATAAGCAGATCGGAATTTAACTTAAATTTTGATTTGTTTTTGAACATTTACATGTTAATAAATGTTTTTATGCAATTGAAGCGCCTTGAAACTTAGTAGATAACTTAATAAATATTGAAATTGTATGAGAAAGAGAATTAAAACTGGACTTTTTGCCGCTCTTTTCTTTGGAGTAACATTCACTGCCTGTGAATCGTATCCCGGATACGACGATTATGTCGATGAGCAATTTGTGTCTGTTTCAAATTATGATCAGACGAAAGATTTTACAGGGTATAAAACCTTTTCCATTGCAGACACTGTAGCGATAGTAGATAATGGAACTACTACGAAAGTTGTGCTTACGAATCCACAATATCCACAACTTCAGAAGTTTGCAAATGAAGTAAAGGAAAACCTGACAGATGCCGGTTTTTCTTATCAGGGAGTAAATCCCGATCTTGGAGTCATGCTTTCATTGGTTAAGAACACCAATGTAACAGTGAGTTATCCTTGGTGGTGGTGGGAATATTGTTCCTGGTTTTATTGGGATTGCGGCTATTATCCGTATTATCCATATCCATATCCGGTAGTGGTGGGTGGTTACACGGTCGGAGTGTTGGCCATCGATATGTTTGACCGGAAGAATCAGAAGGATAATAAGATCAATGCTGTTTGGACAGGAGTTGTCAGAGGACTGTATACCGGCACTCATACCGATGCTCAGATTTCCGATGCAATCGATCAGTGTTTCAGCCAAACACCTCAGTTTAACAAGTAATGATTTCCTAACTTAAAAAATGATGAAGCATATGAAAAAGATAATTGCCGTAATGTTGTTTGCATTTATTTCCTTAACTACAAATTTGCAGGCGCAGACAAAAAAACAGTATTATGATTTGGGTTGGGATGTGGCCATGCCTATGGGAAGTTTCTCGGATTATATTTCTAAAACCAGCCTTCGCGGAGGATTCTTCTCCGGGAACGTGTTTTTGACAGATGCTTTTTCGCTGGGATTCAAGTTCGGTTATAACTCCTTTAGCGAAAATGTACCTTCCCAAACCTATTATATCAATAACGGAGCCAATAATGTAACTGCAATTACTGCTGCCAGCTATAACTACATTGTGAGCGCTCCGGTACAGGTGGGAGGTTACTATCATTTTGTAACCAACGGACAAATAGAACCGTATATCGGTCTTGGATTGGGTGTGAATTATCTGACTGAAGAAACACTGATGCAGGACTTGGATGATGCTGACAGCCAGTGGGCATTTATTTTGAATCCGGAAGTGGGTATTCGCTATCAGTTTGCCGATTCGCCTTTTGCTCTTAAACTCAGAGCAGGATATAATATGAATTTTAATAAATATGAAGTCTGGCAACAGGAATACACTAACTTCCAGACTTTGAATGTCGGATTATCGCTCAGTTGGACTATCCAATAAATCATTCCCGGAGTGAAAAGTAAAAAGTAGAGGCTGTTGCACCGTTTTGTGAAACAGCCTCTGTTTTTATAAACCTAAACTGTGCCTCCTCATTAGTCTCAGAAATAGCTACGTTAATCAGAACATTATCACACACACATTGGTATTCACATACTTTTATTCACTTCAATTCACACTAATTCAATAACGTACCAATTGCTTTTATACAATTTTTCTGAACCTTTGAGTTTTACCTTCACAGGTTTGTTTTCAGATTAAATAGATTTACGCCCGCAAAGGTATACAGGATTTCTCGTCTGAAAAGATAAAAAAAATACATTTGGATATTATTTTGATTTCTTCCCCGGATTCAGAATACTCTTTTTGAAGTTCCCGGGGGTTATTCCGGTATATTTGTGAAAGAATATGGAAAAATTATTGGGTTCATTGAATCCAAGGCAGTAAGCGATCTGCTTAACGGATAGTCCGGAGTAAATCAAGAACCGTTTGGCTTCGATAATTGTTTTCTCGATGATGATCTCTTTGGCATTTTTCCCCAGAACTTGTTTCGTTGAATAAAGTAACTGTTTTGACGAAATACCTAATTGTTCAGTATAAAATGACAGCTCTTTGTGAAGGATGAAATGTTCATTCACTAATTCTTTGAATTTCCGGACATTGACCTGGTTTGTATCCAGTACCGATGTGTTTTTATCTTTGTGGGGCAAAGCTGCTTCGGTCCGGTAGAGGTATAATTTGAGTAGCGTGTGTATAACGTCATCCCTTAAAGGATCGGATAAGTCGTTGTGCTTTTTTAACATATATTCGATGTTCAGCAGGTCGCTGCCGTGCATGATCTTCTCTGCCGAAACCGGTGTAAGCTGATTGAATATTCTGGTGTTTTGCAGAAAACGGATGTCTTGTTCACTCCGGTCGAAGTAAAAATCAGTGAAGCAAACAATGAGACCCGAATATTCACTATTCCCGTCTAACTTATAAACCATGTCTTTACCTATAAAAATGTATTGGTCGGACGACAGGTTTACGTCTTTCAAATCGATATCAAAGACAGCGGATCCTTCTTTTATCCAGATCAATTGATAATAATTGGCCCTGCAATACGATTCGAATTGAATCCTTTCGGCTTCTTTGATAGAATGTATTTTTAACTCTACCCGAAAATGGGAATCGAATGTTATATTCTTAATCATGCCTTTGATTTTAGGTGAATAGACTCCTTCATGTCCACAAAAATAAGAAAATTATATTTACTGTCATTTTTTTTATACTTATATTTTCCGGAGAGGAGAAAAAATTAAAATTGGATAGTTCAATTTTGTTGCCGGATAATTTTATTATCTTTGCTCGTGTTAAATTAAAAGTATCATAACAGAAAAGTAAATGAAACAACGGGTTCTATTTATTCTATTGTATCTGCTCATCGGATTTCAGATGGGAATATCACAGGGCCGGGAAGGAATGCAGACATATAATATCCTGCTGACAGGAGCTTCTTTTGCATCTCCCGAAAACGGATGGTTTGAAATAGCGTGCCGCGAACTGGGAGCCAATCCCCTCAACCGGGCGATAGGAGGAGAAGCGATTGCCAATGCTGCCAACCGGATGGCCGAAGGTTCCCTGTATACCCGGGAAGAATTGGAAAACCTGGATGTTTTGGTCATTATGCATGCGCATAACCAGGATGTGTTCGAGTCCTCCCGGTTGAAAGATGATTACCATGATTATTC
The DNA here is from genome assembly GCA_031548005.1 of Bacteroidales bacterium. Lineage (GTDB taxonomy): Bacteria > Bacteroidota > Bacteroidia > Bacteroidales > Azobacteroidaceae > BNXB01. Next base: position 85,089 of record JAVBRK010000001.1, on the reverse strand, counting down.
AACTCCTTTCGACCGGAGCAATTATGCTTCGGAGTTCGATTATGTTATCAAGCGCTATATTTCGGAATGTTATGAGTTGAAGAACGATCCGGAGTCGAGATATTATAAAACACAGTCGGGTAAACCGGTGATTGTTGTTTTGTGTACTGATTGGCACGATGGGAGAGTGGTTTATAATGCTTCGATCCGGGAATTGGCTGAAAAATGGGGATTCCCATTGGTTGAATTCGACCTGAATATCGGATTTTCCAGAAAAACGCTGCATCCGGTTACAAAAAAACAATTCAGCCTGCTGTATACTACCGATACCCAACAAATAGACGGAGAAACATTCGGCTGGCATCCGGCGAGAGGTGAAAATTCGTATATTCAGCAGAGAATGGCGGCAATTTTTGCAGAAACTATGAAAAAAGTATTACCTTTGAAGCCAATTAGATAAGCGTTCCTTTATCTCCAGACAATCATAATATTATGAAACATAAAATGTTGACTTTATTTTTAGTCGTATTGTTACCCTGTCTTTCTGTGTGCGTACACGGATCTTGTCCGGGAGATATTGAAAAAACGACATATGAATACTCTCAAAAAGATGGCATTTCCCTGAAATTAGATAAGTACCGGCTGAAAGGAACAGAGACTGATGAACAGTCCTGTTTAGTGTTTCTGTTCGGAGGCAGCTTCAGGGGAGGCTCCCGCGACGGAGGCAGCTACCTGGCATATTACGATTATTTTGCCAGGCAAGGCTATACGGTTGTCGCGATCGACTACCGGTTAGGGTTGAAGAATGTACACAACCCGGATCTCGAGAAAGTTGTTCCGGCCCTGGCTAATGCTGTTTTTATGGCTGTAGAAGATTTATATGACGCGACCAATTATATTCTGAAGAATGCTTCGGACTGGAATGTTGATCCGGAAAAAATTATAATCAGCGGATCGAGCGCCGGTGCAATTGCCGTTTTACAGGCCGAGTACGAACATAACAGGCAATCTCCGTTTGCCGGAAAATTGCCTTCCGGATTTCAGTATGCCGGTGTGATCGGGTTTGCCGGCGCCATTTTTTCGCAAGGGCAGATGGCCTGGAATGGAAAGGCTGCTCCCATGTTGCTGTTCCATGGAGACATGGATAGTACGGTGCCATTTTCCCGGCTGGAAATTTCCGGAATCCAGTTTTGTGGCTCGGAGGCCATTGCACAACAATTGATTCGATCGGGATCGCCTCATTGCCTGTACCGGATGATTGGTTGCAAGCACGAGATCTCGACCGATCCGATGAAAAATAACCTGGAGGAGATCGGCCGCTTTTTATCCTTATTTATAGAAGAGAAACAGCCTCTGATAATTGATACGAATATCCGGACGATCGGCCGGGAGAAAAATGATATTCCTCTCACTTTGGAAGATTTTATACGAAATAACTTTAAAACAGAATAAAATATGTACGTATGAAAATTAAATCTTTAACATTGCTGTTATCGGCCCTTGTTTTTGCTGTACAGGGTTATGCCCAGGGCAACTGGGAATCTTTATTTAATGGTAAAAGCCTCAAAGGCTGGAAAAAAGTGAATGGTAGTGCCGAGTATAAAATACAGGATGGCGCTATTGTAGGAGTCAGTAAGATGAATACTCCCAATACGTTTCTGTCTACAACTAAAATGTATTCCGATTTTATTCTGGAACTGGAATATAAGGTGTCGGATGGATTGAATTCCGGGATTCAGTTCCGGAGTAATAGCTTGCCTGATTACAAATCCGGAAGGGTACACGGCTATCAGTACGAAATCGATCCTTCTCCCCGGGCCTGGAGTGCGGGTATATACGATGAAGCCCGTCGTGGTTGGTTGTATACCCTCGAAAAAAATCCGGCAGCTAAGTCTGCCTTTAAATCGGGGAAATGGAACCAGGTGCGCATCGAGGCGATTGGAAATTCGATCCGGACCTGGTTGAATGGAGTACCCTGTGCCAACCTGCTGGATGATATGACTCCGTCTGGTTTCATTGCCCTTCAGGTACACAGCATTGGAAAAGCAGACCAGGAAGGTCTGACGGTTGCCTGGCGGAATATCCGTATCTGTACGAAAAATCTGGCGTTGGAAAAATTACCTTATTATGGAGAAATCCCTCAGGTAAATGCGATCGATAATACCATTTCGGACGAAGAACAGGCTCAGGGATGGAAATTACTGTGGGATGGAAAAACGACTACCGGTTGGCGGGGAGCCAAAGCCACTTCTTTTCCTCAGCATGGTTGGAAAGTTGAAAACGGAGAGTTGGTCGTTCTTAAAGCCGGAGGCGGTGAATCTACTAACGGTGGGGATATCGTGACAACCAAAAAATATAAAAATTTTGAGTTGTCGGTCGATTTTAGGATTACCGAAGGAGCCAACAGTGGAATTAAATATTTTGTCGATACGGAAACCAATAAAGGAGCCGGATCTTCTATCGGATGCGAGTTCCAGATCCTGGACGACGAGAAGCATCCGGATGCCAAACTGGGGGTAAAAGGAAACCGTACATTAGGTTCTTTGTACGACCTGATTCCAGCTCCGGTAACCAAGCCTTTCCGTCCGGGAGTGTACAATACAGCCCGCGTTATCGTAAAAGGAGATTATGTGGAGCACTGGTTGAATGATGTGAAAATTGTCGAGTATAAGCGTAATACACAAATGTGGAGAGCCTTGGTGGCTTATAGTAAATATAAAGACTGGCCGGCTTTCGGTGAGGCTGCAGAAGGAAATATCCTGTTGCAGGATCATGGAGACAAAGTCCATTTTAAAAATATAAAAATCAGAGAATTTTAAAGAAAAAAAAAGCCGGGCGGAGATTATTTTCAGCTTGGGAAAAACTTTTAATTCTTAACCCTAAAAACTATGTCAACACGAAGAGATTTTATTAAAAAAGCAGGTCTGGCTTCTGCTGGGTTGCTGATTGGTGGCGCCGGAATGAGCGCTAAGAGCTATAGCCGTATTGTCGGAGCGAACGACCGTGTCAGTGTCGGGATTATCGGATTTTCCGATCGTTCGAAAAGTACGTTGATTCCTTGTTTTAAAAATCATTATAAAGAGTTGAACTTCGATATTATCGGGGTTTCCGATATCTGGAACCGCCGCCGGGAAGAAGGAGTAACATTTCTGAAAGATCAGTTCGGTCATGATATACGAAGCTACCGGAATAACGAGGAATTGTATGCTGATCCGGATATTGATGCCGTGATCGTTGCTACAGCCGATTTCCAGCATGCCTTGCATGTGGTGGAAGCTGCTACTAATAACAAAGATATCTATATTGAAAAGCCGTTTGCCGAGACGATGGAAGATAACCGCCGGGCAAAAGCGGCTGTTCAGAAATCCGGAATCATCCTCCAGGTCGGTTCTCAGAGACGCAGCGGACCGAATTATCACGCAGCCAATGATTATATCCGCTCTGGTAAGTTCGGTGATATTGTTATGTGCGAAATGACCTGGAATGTGAATCAACCGGATCGCTGGCGTCGTCCCGGCTTGGTAGCCCAGTGTTTTGAAAAGGATCTGGATTGGAACCGTTTCCTGATGAACCGTCCGTATGTGGATTTTGATCCTCGTAAATATTTGGAATACAGATTATTCTGGCCGTATTCTTCTGGAATTCCCGGACAGTGGATGGCGCACCAGATCGATACGGTGCATTGGTTTACCGGTTTGGAACATCCCCGCAGTGTTTCTGCTAACGGAGGAATTTACCTGTGGAAGGACGGACGTACCAATTATGATACGATGACTGCTGTGATGGAATATGGCCCTGAAAATGATTTGTCGAAAGGCTTCCAGGTACTGTATTCGTCCCGTTTCACCAATTCTGCCGGAGGAATAAAGGAAATTTATTATTCCAACGGAGGTGAATTGAATCTGGATACAAATAAAGTAACGCCCAATGGTTATCTGACAGAAGGACATGCTAAAGTGATGGGAATGAAGCAAAATAAACTGGATGAGTTCGAATTGAAATCGGATATTAAAGTGGCGGCAGAAGCCAATACCGGGGGAGATCCGATGTCATCGATGCACGTTCGTAACTGGATGGAGTGTGTTCGTAGCCGCAAACAACCCAATGCCCCTGTAGAAGCCGGATATAACCACTCTGTTGCTTGTATTATGGTAACAGCCGCTTTGCGTACACGGGAATTCGTGACTTTTGATAAGATCAACCAGGAAGTCCTGGCCGGAGGAAAAGTATTTAAATACTAACCGGGCTTCTGAAAATTATTCAATCGGTAAAGCCGGCACGCTTGTGGGTTGTGCCGGCTTTTTGCATTCGATTATTCCGGTAAGATAGCAGACTGCCGGAATTCAACTGTGAAAGATCAAAAATTGTATTTCAAGGGAATAATTATTTACTATTTTTGCAAGAAATATAATTGATCGGATATGGAAAAAAAGAATTTTCTGGCTTTTGACTTGGGAGCAACCAGTGGTCGTACTATTCTTGGATCTCTGGAGAATGGACACCTGACGATCAAAGAACTTACCCGCTTCCCCAATATCATGATTCATTTACATGATAAATATTTCTGGAGTATTTATGCTCTCTATGGCGCCTTGAAACAAGGGCTTTGTGCTGCAGCCGAAGAAAAGATTCCTATCGAATCTATCGGAATCGACACTTGGGGAGTGGATTTTGCTTATCTTGGAGAAGACGGGACTATACTGGGACTCCCCCGGGCTTATCGTGATCCGTATACCAATGGTGTTCCTGATGAGTTTTTCCGGTCGGTATCCCGTAAAGAGGTGTATGACCTGACTGGAATTCAAATCATGAATTTCAATAGCTTATATCAGCTTTACGCCGCCGGAAAAGAACCTTCTTCTGCTTTTAAAGCCGCTGCCGGTGCGCTATTTATGCCCGACGCATTGTCTTACCTCCTTTCAGGCAAAAAAGTATGTGAGTATACTATTGCTTCGACTTCCCAGGCTTTGAATCCCCGGACGAAATGCTTTGAGGAAAAATTACTGCAGGTTTCCGGTGTGAATGGGAAGTTCTTTCCTCCCATCGTGATGCCTGGAACTATTATTGGAGTATTGACCGATACTGTTGCTAAAGATACCGGTCTGGGGAAAGTGAAAGTCGTTGCTGTTGCCGGACATGATACGGCATCTGCAATCGTATCGGTACCGGCCGAAAATGAGCGGTTTGCTTACCTGAGTTCCGGCACCTGGTCGCTGATGGGGATTGAGGTGAAGGAACCGGTTATTACAGAGGATAGTTATAAAATGAATTTCACCAATGAGGGTGGGGTGGAAGGAACGACTCGTTTCCTGAAAAATATTACCGGAATGTGGCTGTTGGAACAGTGCCGGAAAGAGTGGTCCGGATCCGGGAAGGAATATACCTATCCGGAACTTGTGGAAATGGCCCGGTCGGCCGGAGCTTTTCGCTCTCTGATCGACAGTGACGATCCTTTATTTGCGAATCCCGGCAGCATGCCGGCAGCCATTGCTGATTATTGTCGCAGAACCGGTCAGCCTGTACCAGAGCAGGATTCTGAGTTTGTCCGCTGCATTTTTGAAAGTTTGGCCCTGAAATACAGATGGGTGCTCGATAATATTGTCAAAGTCGCTCCGTTTCCGATTGAAAAGTTGCATGTAATCGGCGGAGGGTCGCAGAATAACCTCCTGAATCAGTGGACTGCAAATTCTGCCGGAATTCCGGTCGTTGCCGGTCCGGCAGAGGCAACAGCCATCGGGAATGTGATGATGCAGGCCAAGGCTATGGGCTTGGTCAAAGATTTGGCGGCCATCAGGCAGACCGTACGAAATTCAGTGACTCCCCGGGTTTTTCTTCCGGAAGACCGGATAGCCTGGGACGCTGCATTTACGAAGTTTTTGAATATTGTAAAAATATAAACTTAGCAAACAAATACCATGTTTAAAAATTCATCTAAATTATATAAAAATGAGTTCAGTATTGGATAATCGCCCGGAATTAGCCTGGCAAATAGGGCAGGTAGCCGAAGTAGCAGGATATCTGTGGCAAAAAGGCTGGGCAGAACGTAACGGCGGTAATATAACCGTCAATATCTCAGGTTTTATTGATGACAAAATGCGGGCCATGAAAGCCATTTGTGAGCCTATTTCCATCGGAAGGACTTTGCCGAACCTGAAAGGCTGTTGGTTTTACTGCAAAGGGACCAATAAACGGATGCGGGATTTGGCCCGTTGGCCGATGGAACATGGCTCGATCGTTCGTATCACGGAAGATTGCAGCGCCTACGAGATCGTGGCCGACCAGGCTGTGAGGCCGACTTCGGAAATCGCCTCCCATTTATCGATACATAACTATCTGATCGGTAAAGGTTCGACTTATAAAGCCGTTGTACATACTCATCCGATCGATCTGATAGCCATGACACACCATCCGGATTTTCTGAAAAAAGATGTTTTAACCCAGTTGTTGTGGAGTATGATTCCGGAAACCAAGGCTTTCTGTCCGAGAGGACTCGGCATTATTCCGTATGCGATGCCCAGCACATTCGAATTGGCTGATGCCACCATCAAAGAGTTGGAAGATTACGATGTGGTGATGTGGGAAAAGCACGGAATCTGCTCGGGCAGCGACGATGTGATGGAAGCTTTCGATATGATCGATACCCTTTCTAAATCGGCGCAGATTTACCTGACCGCCAAGTCGATGGGTTTTGAACCTACCGGCATGACGGACAAGCAAATGGATGAAATGAGGTTGGCTTTTAATTTGCCGAAGTAATCTGAGACGGATTGGTATTTTTATTTCCCGCTGAAGTTCACTTTGTCGAATAATATCGACGGAATTCTCCAGGAGGAAATCATTTGCGGGTCGTTGCCCACCTCGACGATATTCGACCACAATTCGAGCAGGTTGCCGGTAATATTCATTTCATTGATAGGTTTGACGGCTTTCCCGTTTTCGATCAGGAAGCCTTCGATCCCGAATGAAAAATCGCCGGTGGTGCTGTTGCTGTTACCTCCGTTGAAACCGGTGATCCAAATCCCTTTATCAACTGTCGCTAACAGTTGGTCGAAATTTTTGTCGCCGTGCTTACAGTTCAGTATCGATGGCCCCTGAACTGTAGGTTCCATATTTAACTTCAGCCCGTTATATGTATCGATAAAATAGATCTTCAGAATTCCGTTTTCGATAATGGTCCGTTTTTGGGTGGCGACTCCCTCTCCGTCGAACCAGCGTGATCCGCGGGCTCCCGGAATGTGCGGATCGTCGGTTAGGGTAAATTTCCCGGAGGTAATTTGCTGACCGATCTTGTCTATCAGAAACGAATTTTTTTGCTGAATCGCGTTCCCATACATGGCAGAGATCAAAGGAGACAGCAGGTTCGATATCTGGGTGTTATCGACTAACATCGGGAATATTCCGGATTCGATTTTCTCTTGTCCGAGCTTCCTTACAGTACGTTCATAAGCTGTTTTACCGATATTGTTTTTCTTCAGATTATTCCAGAAAATGGCCGAGTCGTACCAGTACGACGACGGGCGGGCATCTCCTGTTCCTTTCATCGCCGTTTCTGCATTCAGGCTGAAATAGGTAGTATCCGATTCGCCTTCAAATCCGTTACTGGTAATGGCATACGAACTGCTAACCCCGTCGGAATAGCCTGCCGATACGGAAATCAACCGTTCGTCTTTTCCGAACACTTCCCCAACGGTGTTTTTGATCAAAGTCATTTTGTCGTCGACAGAAACTTTACTGTAATCGAAGTCAAAGCTGTTCAGTCCTTTGCCGTCTCCTTTATAATATCTTTCAGGCTTAGGAAGCTGCCGGAATTCATCTTTAGCGAGGAAGCGTGTCGCCTCGATACCGTTGGCGATGAATTTCTCCAATTCGTTTTTATTCAATCGGTTGGTAGAATAGCTGGCGAAACGGCCGTCGACATACAGTTGGATGCTCATACCGTTTTCGGCAGATTGCTCCAATTTATCTAACTGGGTATCCCGGTATTCGAAAGAGTTGTTCGTTCCCGAATATACCAAAACGCGGGCATTGGAGCATCCTTTGCTCAATGCATATTGTAAAGCCCAGCGGGCCAGGTCTTTATGTTCTTGTGAGATCATGGGTTTAATTTTTGTGTAAATAACCAGTTCATAATTGTCATTTTCCGCCAACTGTCAGTTGTTTGACCAGAACAGAAGGTAATCCCTGCGATACCGGCATACCCTGACCATCTTTTCCGCAAGTCCAGGCTCCCTGATCGATTTTCAGGTTGTTCCCTACCATGGTGATGTCTGCCAGGGCTTTCGGTCCGTTTCCGATAATATTGATATCCTTAATCGGTTGAGTCAGTTTACCATTCTCGATCAGGTAACCGCTTTTTACAAAAAAGGTAAAGTCTCCGGCTCCGATCTGAACTTGTCCATTGGTGAAGTTATCCACAAAAACACCCTGTTTTACGCTGGCAATGATCTCTTCTTCCGTATAATTTCCGTTTTCCATATAGGTCGAGCGCATGCGCGGTATCGGAATAAAACGGAACGATTGGCGCCGCCCGTTACCCGTCGGGGCCACACCATAATATTTGGCGCTGATGCGGTCGTGTAAGTAGGAATTCAGGATCCCGTCTTTGACGATATAGGTCCGCTGGCTGGCAATGCCTTCATCGTCGAAATTGATCGAACCCCGGTCGCAGTCGATGGTTCCGTCGTCAATGACACTGATGTGTTCATCACAAACCTTTTTTCCCAACTTATCCGAGAAGATCGACGTGTTTTTCCGGTTGAAATCAGCTTCAAAAGCATGTCCGATGGCTTCGTGAAGTAAGATCCCCGAACCTCCGGCACTCATAACCACCGGCATCTCTCCTCCATTGGGCTTAACGGCATCGAACATCAAAGCCGTATTCTTTACCGCTTCCTGCGCAATTTCTTCCACGACCTGGTCGGTCAGGAACCCGAAATCTTTGCGGGCGGCACGCGAAGAGTGTGCATTCTCGGTTTTTCCGTCCTGCTGCATGATACAAAAGCCTACCAGAACGATCATCGGACGGTAATCGTGGCAAAGCGTACCTTCCGAGTTATAGTATAAAATGTAGGAAGTCGAATCATTCAACGAGGCATTGACCTTCGTCACCCGCTTGTCTAATTCGAAGATCCGGTCGTTCAGTTTTTGCAGGTAAGGCATCTTCGCCTGTATGGTGATATCTTCCCAGGACTGGACAATGGGGTAGTGGTTCTTAAACACTTTCTGATCTACTTTTACTGGTGGTGTTTTAGCCGATCCGGAAGCAATTCGCGAAGCCGTTTGGGCCGCATTAATCATGTCTTCCATCGAGGTGCTTTCGACGAAAGCATAGCCTGTTTGGTCGCCTGAGACAACACGGATACCAACTCCGTAGTCGATATTCGATCCGGCGCGGTTTACAGCCCCGTCCTGCAGGGCCAGGTAGTTATTAAAAGTATGTTCAAAATAGAGGTCGGCATAGTCGCCTCCTTTTTCCAGTGCAGCAGCCATGACTTGACGCAAGTCGGCTTCCGTAACTCCAAAATGATTCAGCATCTTCGGTAAATCCTCCTGATGATTTGTAATTTGTGAATGGACTAACTGAGGGAAAGTAGCAGCTCCAAGCACTGCCAGGCTTCCAGTCCTTAAAAAATCCCGTCGTTTCATAGATAAAATCGTATGATAATTTAGTCTGTGAAGTTACGGAAATTTTTTATCAAAACGATAAATTTTCAAGAATTTTACTATTGCACAGACAAAAAGTTAATCCGCAGGGTTAATAAGATGATTATCAGTTTTGTAAATTTTAAAATATTATCAGTTGAATATACTCTATCTGTGAAAAAACAGATAGATTTGCATGATAATTAGTAATTAAATGTTAGTTTTATGAATAAAACTTTTAATGAGGCTTCAATGTCGATTACTATTAGTGAAACTGGGATTAAACTGAATAAATTAATTGATTGTCAATTTTTTAATTTTGATGCAACTGATAAACAAACTAAATAACAAGAATATTAACAATCTAAAAACCTCTATTTCCTAAATGCAGTGCGGGTACTCATAATTCGTTTTATAATACCAGGATATAAAATATTTTTCTTAAATTTGTCTTCTATGAATAATGTTGGGAGATCCAAGTACATATAGTATACTATAATGAGAGTATCTCAGAAAAATCAGAATAAACTTCTTGAAGGTTTAAAAAACGGCTCTTATCAGGATTTTAATGAGTTGTATGAGCTCTATTCCGATTTATTGTATGGATTTGCCCTGAGTTTGATCAAATCTCCATCGGGGGCCAAAGATATTGTTCAGGAAACTTTCCTCAAACTATGGAAGAACCGGAAAGATATAACCTTTAATACCTCTTTCAAGTCTTATCTTTATACCATTGCGAAGAACCTGTTTATCGATTCATTGCGGGAGAAAATAGAAAATGTGGATTTCAGAAATTTTATTTGCAGTGAAGCTTTTCTGGAATACAGTGAAAACGAAGTAGAAAAAACATTGAATTTTGATGAATTTCTTACTTTGGTGGATAAAGCAAAAAATAAATTATCCCACAGGCAAAAAGAGATATTCGAATTAAGTAGAGAGAGGGGCCTTTCTATTGGTAAAATAGCTCTATTATTGAATATTTCTGAAAAATCAGTAAAAAATCAACTTTCCTTGGCTTTACATACTCTGAGAGATAACTTGTCTGATCATTATTATATTTTATTCATTGTTTCCTGTAATATATTGAAATAGAGTGACTTGTTTTTCCTTTTCTTAATATACTCATGCAGTCCTCAGTCTTAAAAAAATAAAAATATGTTTAAAAACATATAACTCAGGAAGGGACTAAATTGCTTATTGTCCGTATAACTTATATATGATATACAAAACATCATCAGTTATATGGAAAATCAGTTATTAAAAGATCTGATAGAAAAATTAATGTTCGACAAAGTGAACACGGAAGAGTTTGCCTGCCTGAAAAGCGAAATCCGGAATGGTGACGATACCCGACTCGATCGTATACTGGAGGAAATCTGGGAAGAATACAATCATCTGGCGCTACCCATGGATGCATCCGATAAATCGGAAATATTACGACATCTGACTTCTCATATAACCGAACAAAAAAATAAACCTTCAGGAGTATTATTTAAACAGTGGTATAAAATTGCTGCGAGTATCCTGTTTCCTGTATCGGTCATTGCTTGTTTCTACTTGTTGTCTCTTACATCCGAAGATTCATTTATTGTCATGGCCGATTCCGGGCAGAAAACACATATCTTACTGCCTGATAGTACTGAGGTTTGGCTAAATTCGGAATCATATTTATCCTATTCATCCAAATTTAACAGTGATAACCGGAAAGTGAAACTGGTAGGGGAGGGATACTTTAATGTAAGGAAAAAGGATAAGAAAAAGTTTATCGTGGAAGTCGACAATGTAAACGTTATTGTTCATGGGACTACATTCAATGTTTCTGCCTATGAAAGAGATCCTACCATTAAAATTGCACTTGAGTCGGGGAAAGTACAATTGGAGAATAAACGAAACCGTACCATTTTTGCCGAAATGCAGCCTGATCAGTTAGTTTCAATTTCCAAGCAGAATATGGAATGGAGCATTGCAGATTATGATGCTGCATTATCTGGAATATGGCATAACAATGTTATGAGGTTCGCGAATGCACCCATGCAGGAAGTATACAATAAAATGGAAAGATGGTATGGAATGAAGATTTATGTGGATAATCCTAATGATACCATTCGATATGGATTTATAGTTAAAAGTGAATCTTTGAAAGAAATGCTGGATCTGATTAATAGAATAACACCTATTGCATATAGGATAGAGGGGGAGGAGGTGTACATCAGCTATAAAGGAAAATAAAAAAACAGAAAAAGCATGGAATGTTGCCGCATCCCATGCTCAGAGATTAAAATGCGTTTCGATAAGCAAGTCCATCAAATAAATGGGTCTTGGGCCGCATTTTATATTCTACAAATGTAATACTATTATTTATACTAATCTTATTTCTTATGCAAAAGAATAAAACAGCGAATTCTTTACTGATAATTTGCCTTTACCTCTTTTTTACCAGTAGTAATGTATTCGGGCAAACTTCCTTGAAAATAGACCTGAAACTCAACAATGTACCATTGAGTAAAATGTTTACAGAGATTGAAGCCAAGACCGGTTATACGGTAATGTACAATAATGTTGATATGAACCAGCCGGTTTCCGTCGATTCGCAACAAGAATCATTGGAAAATGTTCTGAAAGAAGTTCTTACATCGAATAATATTCGTTTCGAAATTGTGAACAAAAGGATTATATTAAATCCTCAGAAGAACAAAACGGAAAATTCTACTACCACAGACAATGCAGGCCCGAAACGGAAAATTTCCGGAATCGTAGTTGATAACAATCAAGAGCCTGTTATTGGAGCTGCTGTCGTGGAAAAGGGGACAATAAACGGGACAAGTACAAATCTTGATGGCCAGTTTGAACTGGAGGTTTCCGGTAATGCAATATTACAGGTATCTTATCTGGGGTTTGATACGAAAGAAGTGTCCGTAAATAATCAAAGCTCAGTAAATGTGGTGCTTAGCGAAATTACGCAGGAGCTCAACGAAGTGGTTGTTGTCGGATATGGGACAATGAAAAAAAGAGACCTGACGGGAGCCGTTTCCTCCATAAAAATGAGTGATAATCCGGTTTCTACTGTGTCGTCCGTGAGTCAGGTGCTTGCAGGAAAAGCTGCTGGATTCCAGGTCAGTACAGTAAGCGCTCAACCCGGAGGAGGCTCCACTTTCCGTATTCGTGGCGCCGCATCTCCGACTTCAGAAATGAACGAACCGTTGATCATCATCGATGGTTTTCCTGTGAGCGCATCGAATTCCGGAGAGGATATCTCTGCCGGGAAATACAAAGCCGGAACTACGGACAATGTACTCTCTTCAATCAATCCGAACGACATCGAATCCATCGAAGTGCTTAAGGATGCCAGCACCAGCGCTATTTACGGATCCCGGGCAGGAAATGGAGTTATAATCATTACCACTAAGAGAGGTCGCAAAGGAGAACCTGTTGTAAAATATTCCGGAACAGCCAGTGTGCAGCAAATGGCACGCACCTACGAGATCCTCGATGCCCGGGATTTTATGATCCAATCAAACCGGTATTACAAAGAGGCCTGGCTCCGGACAAATAAAATTGCACCTTACGGAACTAATCCAGAAGCCAATGCACCAGCCTTTGTTCCCCGTTATCCTGATACCCAGATTGCAAATCCGGCAAATGATACCGATTGGTTTGGCGCCGTGACGCGTTCCGGAGTTCAGACCCAGCAGAATCTTAGTGTATCGGGAGGAACGGAAAGTACCCAATATCTTATATCCGGAAATTTCTTTCAACAAAAAGGTGTTATCAGGAATAATGATATATCCCGCTTCTCAGGGCGTTTGAACTTGGATCAGCGGCTTAGCCGGTACTTTAAAACGGGTGTTAATATGACCTTGTCAAGAAATAACTTTGATAATGTCCCCTTGGGTAGCGGCCAGAATGAAAATGCCAGTATCTTAGTATCGGCAGCTCAATTCAATCCGCTATTACCGATTAAAGATGCCGATGGCAATTATGTATTGAATACGGAAGCCGCTTTCCTTCCTAATCCTGCATCATTGTTGGAAATAACCGATAAAACAATCAAAGAACGCATATTAGCTGTAGCTTATCTGGAGTATACCCCGATTAAAGATTTAACAATTAAAGGAAATTTCGGGATCGATAGAAATTATCTGAAAAGAAAGACTTATTTGCCTAAAACAACGCTGTATGGACAAAAAACCGGAGGACAAGCCGACCTGGCTCAAAATGACCGGTCGGATTATCTGGCTGAATTTACGGCAAATTACCTGAAATCGATTGGAGATCATAGCCTGACAGCATTGCTCGGATATTCTTTTCAACAGTTTAACACGGAAGGTATGGGGATTTCGAATAAACAATTCCTGATCGATGGTTTTTTATACAATAATATTGGAGCAGGAAGCGCTCCGAAGCCGGATGTATCTTCATCTGCCAGCAAAGATGAAATGGCGTCTTTCTTTGGACGTATAAATTATTCTTTTAAAAACCGTTATCTGCTGACAGCTACACTGCGCGCTGACGGAGCATCCAACTTTGCTCCTGACAATCGTTGGGGATATTTCCCTTCAGTCTCACTGGGATGGAGATTTTCAGATGAAGAGTTTATGGCTCCGCTACAATCGGTATTGTCGAATGGTAAGATTCGTTTGAGTTATGGAGAAACCGGCCGGTCGAATATCGGAAACCGGGCCATCAGTTATTATCAGGTGGGTTACAATAATACATTTGGAGATGCTGAATCTCAGGGAGTTTATTTATCTCAGATCGGAAACCCGAATCTGAAATGGGAAACAACAGGGGAGTGGAACCTCGGACTCGATCTGGGATTTTTAGGCAATAGGATTAGCATGACAGCAGAATACTTTAACCGGGTTGTTGCCGATTTGTTAAATCAAAGATCATTACAATCTTATAACGAGGTTAGTACCATTTGGGCCAATATAGGTAAGACTCAAAGTAAAGGATTTGAATTAACAATCAATACACAAAATGTTCATACTAAAAATTTAACCTGGAGTACGGATTTCTCTTTTTCTTTCTACCGGGACAAGTGGAAAGAACGGGATCCCTACTGGAAACCTACTGCGTATTCGATTTATGATGCACCGATCCGCGGAACTTACGGATATTTGTCTGATGGAATCATTCAGGCCGGGGAAACCGTGTCGCACATGCCCGGATCGATTCCCGGACAGGTAAAAATAAAGGATATTGATGGGTTCAGGTATAATGCAGATGGATCGGTCGCTGTTGACGAAAGGGGATTTCCCTTAAAAACCGGACAACCGGATGGAAAATTAAATGATGCTGATAAAGTGTTTTATGGTAGTAATGATCCCGGATATCTGGCAGGTTTGAACAATACGTTAAAATGGAAAAATTTGGATCTGAACATTTATTTTTATGCACAGTTCGATAAAACGAATTACGGTTCATACCGGGATTTGTGGTTGACTGGTTCGGCTGGGATGACCGGTATTGCCAATATGTACCGCGGATACAATATGCCGGTCACCGCCAAGGATGTCTGGACTCATGATAATCAAGGTGCAGAACGCCCCGGCTATTTTCAGGACAGGAGCACTTATGGAGTAGGAGATCTCTATAAACAGGATGCCTGGTTTATCCGTTGCCGTAATATCACCCTGGGATATAATTTGCGACTGAAACAAACAAAAAAGGTATTTTCAAATCTAAGGATATATGCTGATATAAACAATCCGTTTGTCATTACTCCATATGAAGGATTAGATCCGGAAACGGATGACTCCGTATGGGCATATCCGAATGTAAGAACTTATAGTTTAGGGATTGATATTACTTTTTAATTAACGGCCAAATTCATTTAAAGTAAATTATTATATGAAGAAAATAATATATATAATAGCGGTATTATTGGCAACGCCGATAACCTCTTGTGTAAATCTGGAATCCGAGGTGTATGATGTTATTAATCCCGGAATTTTTCCTGAAACTGAAAAAGATGCGGAAGCCATTGTCACGGCAGCTGCATACGGACCTTTTCGCTCCAATTGGTATAGCGGCATATTTACAGTAGCTTCCGGAGGTATTCAGACAATTACGGAAATGAGTACCGATCTGGGCGAATGCCAGTGGAATGATGCTGTATGGCCGGATGTTTTGTATCAGAATTTTACTCCTAATTCGAGCGGTGTTACCCAATTTTATAATTACAGGTCTTCAGTCAGCCGGATGACCATGGCCTTTGAACGGATTGCCAATGTGCCTATGAACGAAGAGCGGAAAGCTCTGTTTAACGGAGAACTCCATTGTGGTCGCGGATGGCTGGCTTATCTGATGTATGATTTATATGGTCCGGTTCCCCTTGCTACCGTGAAAGAGTTGAATAATCCTTTGGGGGATGTTATCATTCCCCGCCCGACTCAGGAATGGATGGTTAGCTATATTGAAACCGAATTGAAGGAAGCAATCAAAGTGCTTCCGGCCAGATACAAACCTGAGGATGCAAATTATGGACGATTTACCAAAGGATTGGCTTATACGGTATTAATGAAACTGTATATGCACGAAAAAAATTGGGCAAAAGCAGAGGAAACCGGACGTGAGTTGATGAAACCTGAGTACGGTTATGCGCTGGTTCCCGAATACAAAAATATCTTTACATTGGAAAATGAAAGAAATAGTGAAATCATATGGGCATGTATAGAAACCCGGAGTACAAACCTGGAATTATGGCTGGCGCATGTGTTGTCAAGTGAATATCCTACCAAAAATGAAAATATACAGAAATGGGGAGGATATCGTGTTCCCTGGTCGTTTTATCACACATTCGATCCAAAAGATAAACGCCTGGAAGTATTGGTCGGTGATTTTATCGGAACTGATGGAAAACGTTACAATGAGGAAAACCCCGGAACTGTATTAATAAAAGGAGCATTACCGGTAAAATATGGAGAAGATCCTGTCGCTACAGGAGAGGAAAGTCAGGTGGACTGGGTTATATACCGGTATGCAGATGTATTGACTATGTTGTCCGAGGCTGTTGTGCGAAAAGGCAATGCAGTGACACAAGAGGCTATAGATTTATTGAATACGATTCGCATCAGAGCCGGAATTACACCTTATACATTGAATGACTTTAGTAATGCGCAGGATTTTTATGATAAAATGTTGTTGAACCGAGGTCAGGAATTTTGGTTTGAAGGGCTCCGTCGTACGGATTTGATTCGTCATGGAAAGTACATCGAGTATTCAAGAACATACAAAGGGTCTACCACAACCAAAGAAAGTTTTGTATTGATGCCTCTTCCTCAAAGCGCTATTGATGAGGGGAAAGGACAAATAATTCAAAATCCGGGTTATTAATTATAACTTATAAAATTCATCAGCTTCTCACGAATATAAAAAACAAGAAGCTGATGAATTTGTAATCAATTGATAATTATTATATTATTAAAAAAATGAAGTCAATTTCAATCATTTTTATCAGCTTTTTCCATTTTCTCTCTTTGGGAGCGCAACAAATACTAAAAGGAGAGGGATGGGAAATGTCTGTTTCGCAAAAGGGGAATATCGAGCAGATTATTTACAAAAATGCCCGGACAAGCGACACCATTCCATTTTTTAAAGATAATAAAAATGCCGGACCTTCTTTTTATTTCAAGATAGAAAATAAAGAAATAATTACGTCCTGGGTTCCGAATGGACGTAATTCCTACAAAACGGAAGCAGAAGGTATAGAATGTGTGATTAACTATATAAAGCATAAAAAACTTCCGGCCATTGAAATTACGTTATCCAATCACTCTCATATTCCGTTTCAGCCTCAAAAGGCGGGATTGAAATTCGGAATAGATACCTATATGGATCAATATCCTGACTGGTTCGGAAAGTATTTTCCGACTCTGATGCGAAATGAAAGAACCCATTTTTACGGATATTTTCAATCTCCGGAAGAGCATGTTTTCGCTCTTGTTTCCGGGCAACCCGTAGCTTCGTGGAGCGTAGATTATAATCTGGGATACCAGGATCCTCCTCCTCATTGGTTTATGGGACACCGTATCGAATCCCTGAATATTGATTTGCTCAACCAGCTTCCTTTACCGGAACATAATCCTCAGGATTTATATGAACTGAAACAGGGAGAATCCAGGACATGGACTTTTACTTTTATGAATGTCGGCCACCTCCGTAATTTAGAAGAAATTATCACCCGGGTAGCGGATGTTCCGATGATATCCATTGAAAGGACAACCTGTAATCCATTGGAAGAAATCACTTTTGATGTACTTGGAAATAAGCCGGAAATAACTGTCTTCAATGATCAGGGAAAGAGCCTCTCTGTAACAATACAACAGATATCATCAAAGAAAACGCAGGCAAAAGTAATCCTTCCCGAGGTCGGCCTGTACAAAATAAATGTGAAAACGGGAGATAAAATCGCCGAAGCTGTCTTATCCGCCCGGCATTCCTGGCAGTGGACGCTTGAAAAAGCTCGTGAAGCAGCATGGATATATCATCAAAAACCTTCGTCGCATGGAGAAAGTGTCTATGGGTTTTATTCTTCGTTTATAGCACAAAGATATTTTCCCGATAAAGAACAGGATAGGAAACTAAATGATCGTTTTGATATGATTTTTAATAAGCTGCATGATACGGTTGCTGTTAAACAGGTTTATATTCCAAACAGAATACAGAATTCATCGACTTTTATCGGAGAACTGGTCGATAAATATGAAGCGACGGGAAATATCAGGGACCTGGAAAAAGCGGCAAAACTGGCTGATTGGCTGATATCAAACTGGCAGCGTTCAGATGGCGCCTATTATAATCATGGAACAGTTTATACCAGTGTGATTTATGTCGCAAAGAGTATCCTTGAGTTAGCGGTTGCGGAAAAAGTGTTGGGCAGGCAGAATCCGATATGGCAGTCGGCTTATGAACGACATTATCAATCAGCTAAAAGGGCTATTGCCTCACCCGTATCTATATGAAACGAAACGATTCATTATTGGAGAACAATATGTGAACATGATCAGTGACTGGCAAACAATCAACACACAAGACAATGATGTCCACGAACTGTTTAAATGTATAGGAGAGACTGTGCTGACGAATGCGTTTATCGTGGAACAAGCCGATGGAACAATCTCCGGCTATAATTGCAGAATCAAACAATTATCCGATGGAATCCAGGTAATTCCCAATGAAAAACAGATTACAAACCTGCATTGTAATCTGAAAAAGGCAAACGAGGTTTCATTTTCAGGGAAAACGAAGAAAATTCAGAATGATTACCTCGGATGGTTTTGATTATAGTGTCTAATGTTTGGATCTGACAGTTATTCGTAGAAATATCTTAGATGATTTGGCAAAGTCTAAAAATTTATATGATTGTTAAAATTCAGCATTACCGATTTAACTCCATTTCCCCTGTAAAGCTAATAGACTGACGTTGACTGCTGTTGACATAAATGGAGGAACTTCCGTTGGAATAAATATCGACCCGGAAATCGTAGTTGTAGTCCGGAGTATCAATCTTGAACCGGAGGTTCCATTCCCCATCTTTTTTGGAGGGGGTGGCAACGTAGTCTTTCATCCGGGTCGCAAACTTGATTCCACTTTCTCCACCACCATAGGGAGCGCTGTAGGCTTGCCCAAAGTAAGGCAGGTAGGAGATGGCCGAATCGTTCCGGATGATAAGATCGTATTCCGAGGTAAGGTAGATGCTCTTTCCCCGCATCGGATTTGCATGATCGGTCAGGATCCGGATGTTCTGACTTTGAACTTTTTCGTTTATTTGCCGGATAAGGGCCAGGTCTTTATCGCTTTTTACCTGATTTTGCGACGCACAGGAAATCAGGATAATGCCGGTAACAATACATGAAATAATCTTTGTTTTCATACATACATCACTTTTATATGAAAGATATCTTTTTTATAAAACGTTGAACCGGAATTATTTGTTGTGCTGAAAGTATTATTAAATACTTATTTTTTAGACTGGCGTTTCCGTTCATTTTCATCTAAGATAATTTTTCTCAACCGGATGGAAGTCGGGGTCAGCTCCACGTATTCGTCTTCCTTGATGTATTCAAGGGCCTGCTCGAGGCTGAAGATTACGGGAGGAGCTAGCCGCACCTTATCGTCTGTTCCCGAGGCCCGTACATTTGTCAGTTTTTTCGATTTGGTGACGTTTACTACCAAGTCTCCTTCTTTCGAATGTTCGCCGACAATCTGACCTGCATATATATCGGTTTGCGGATCTATGAAAAATTTTCCCCGGTCCTGCAACTTATCGAGCGCATAGGCAAAAGCATTTCCGGTTTCCATCGCGATGATAGACCCGTTCTGCCGTTTTTCTATTTCTCCTTTCCAGGGTTGGTATTCCAGGAACCGGTGCGCCATGATCGCTTCTCCGGCCGATGCGGTCAGTACGTTATTCGTGAGTCCGATAATTCCCCGTGAGGGGATGGTAAATTCCAGGTGGATCCGGTCGGCTTTGCGTTCCATGGATTGCATTTCTCCTTTTCGCCGGGTTACCAGATCGATGATTTTGCTTGAAGACTCTTCCGGCAGGTTGATGGTAAGTTGTTCGATCGGTTCACATTTTTCTCCGTCGATTTCTTTGATAATAACCTGAGGTTGTCCTACCTGAAGTTCGAATCCTTCCCGGCGCATAGTTTCGATCAGGACGGAAAGGTGCAGCACGCCGCGACCATACACAATCCAGGAGTCGGCCGATTCGGATAATTCTACCCGTAATGCCAGGTTTTTGTCCAACTCTTTGGTCAATCGTTCGTATATATGCCTGGATGTCACGTACTTCCCTTCTTTCCCGAAGAAAGGGGAATCATTGATGGTAAACAGCATCGACATCGTAGGTTCATCGATCGCAATCGGTGGAAGGGCTTCCGGTTGCTCCGGATCTGTGATCGTATCCCCGATTTCGAATCCATCGATACCGATCAGGGCGCAGATATCACCCGACCGGGCGCTCTGAACTTTGGTTCTTCCCAGTCCTTCGAACACATTTAATTCTTTGATTCGTGATTTGACAATGCTGCCGTCCCGTTTGAAAAGCGATACGTCCATCCCTTCCCGGAGTTCGCCGCGATGAATGCGTCCCACAGCAATACGGCCTACATAATTGGAGTAATCGAGCGAGGTGATTTGCATCTGAGGTGAACCTTCCAGCGCCTTGGGCGCTGGAATATGCTCCAGAATGGAGTCGAGCAAAGGAAAAATATTCTCGGAAGGAGATTTCCAATCGTCCGACATCCAGCCTTGTTTGGCCGAGCCGAAGATGGTGGGGAAGTCGAGTTGATTTTCGCTTGCCCCGAGGTTGAACATGAGATCGAAAACCATTTCCTCCACTTCTTCCGGGCGACAATTGGGTTTATCTACTTTGTTGATTACGACGATGGGCTTCAGCCCCAGTTTGATCGCTTTCTGAAGAACGAAACGCGTTTGGGGCATCGGCCCTTCAAAAGCGTCGACCAAGAGCAGGCAGCCGTCGGCCATGTTCAGTACCCGTTCTACCTCTCCTCCGAAATCGGCGTGTCCCGGCGTGTCTATAATATTGATTTTAGTGCCTTTATAATTGATCGAAACGTTTTTAGCCAGAATGGTGATCCCCCGTTCCCGTTCTAAGTCGTTGCTGTCAAGAAATTGGTCTAAATCGGCTTTGTCATCCCGGAAAAGCTTTCCGGCCAGTAACATTTTGTCTACTAAAGTTGTCTTCCCATGATCGACATGGGCAATGATTGCAATGTTTCTTATATTTTGCATACTTTTATTTTAATTCGGGCTGCAAAGGTATAAAAAAATGATATATCTTTGCGAGAATTTGTATCAACTTAATTCAAAAATACTCATGAATAAACTAAAACGCAGGCTAACAGCCATAGGTATGCTCGTACTTCCGGGTATGGGTTTATTTGCAAGCGAAGCTGATCTGGCCATCCCGGACTTACATGAAGGGACTTTTCACATTTTTGGTAAAACCATTTCTTCCTGGGATTTTCTCTTTTACGGAGCGCTGATCATTGTCGGTACCCTGGGGTTCAGTTTATTCCTGCGCCGGCAGATTAAAAACCTTCCGGCCCACCAATCCATGCTGGATGTTGCCGGCACCATTTATCAGACCTGCCGGACTTATCTGGTTCAGCAAGGTAAATTTCTGGCGATGCTGTTCGCATTGATTGCCATCGTACTTTGTGTTTATTTCTTTGGCCTGGCCGGGCAAACTGTTTCGACTGTCGTACAGGTGCTTCTGTTTTCTATTGTCGGAATGGCCGGTTCATATGCTGTGGCCTGGTATGGAATCCGGATAAATACTTATGCCAATGCCCGTACGGCTTTTGCTTCTTTGCGCGGCCGGCCGCTCGATGTGGTGAATATTCCCCTGCGTGCCGGGATGAGTGTCGGATTATTCCTGATCTCTCTCGAACTGGTGATGATGGTGTTTATCCTGCTGTTTGTTCCCCGCGAGATCGTGGGGATCTGCTTCTTAGGTTTTGCCATTGGCGAATCGCTGGGAGCCAGTGCTTTACGGATCGCTGGAGGCATCTTTACCAAGATTGCAGATATCGGTTCGGACCTGATGAAGGTTGTTTTCAAAGTAAAAGAAGATGATCCCCGGAATCCGGGGGTAATAGCCGATTGTACCGGAGATAATGCAGGAGACAGCGTCGGCCCGACTGCCGATGGGTTTGAAACCTATGGTGTGACGGGTGTTGCCCTGATTACATTCATCACCCTGGCGGTTCCCGATCCGCATATTCAGGCCAAACTGATCGTTTGGATTTTTGGAATGCGGTTTCTGATGGACTTCCTTTCAGGTTGCGCCTTCTTTATCAATCAGGCGATTTCTAAAAAACTATATGGAGATAAGAAAGAATTTGACTTTGAATCTCCATTGATGCGACTAATCTGGATTGCTGCAATCCTTTGTATATCGGCCAGTTTCTTTATGAGTCACCTGTTGCTGATTGATATGGAAGATCAGACCTTGTGGTGGAAATTAGCCATTATTATTGGTTGCGGAACACTGGCGGCCGTGTTGATTCCTGAGTTTACGAAAGTATTTACGAGTTCCAAATCTGCGCATGTGAGAGAAGTGGTGACTGCTTCCCGTGAAGGCGGCTCGTCCCTGAATATCCTGTCGGGAATCGTTGCCGGAAATTTCAGCGCTTTCTGGACGGGGTTGTTGATTGTTGCCCTGATGGCGATTGCTTATTTTACTTCGGGAATGGGGTTGGAAACGATACTTGGTCCTCATGCATCGATTTTTGCATTTGGTCTGGTAGCATTCGGTTTCCTCTGCATGGGCCCGGTTACAATTGCGGTAGACAGCTATGGCCCTGTGACTGACAATGCTCAATCGGTATTTGAGCTTTCACAGATCGAAGAAATACCTGATGTTAAAGAATCTATTCGCAAAGAATTTGGTTTTGATCCGGATTTTGAAATGGGTAAACATTATCTGGAGGCCAACGACTCGGCCGGAAATACATTCAAGGCAACTGCCAAACCGGTATTGATCGGGACGGCTGTGGTCGGGGCTACCACCATGATTTTTTCTATCATTCTTTTATTGGAAAGAGTTGGGTTGCTGCACCTTTCCCTGACTGATGCTCCGGTACTGCTTGGATTCATTTGTGGCGGTTCCGTGATTTTCTGGTTTAGCGGCGCTTCTATTCAGGCAGTGACTACCGGCGCCTACCGGGCGGTAGAGTTTATCAAACAGACATTCGACCTTGACAAGAAGGCTGCGAATACGGAGGACTCCAAAACGGTGGTACGTATCTGTACACAGTATGCACAAAAGGGTATGTGGAATATTTTTATTACTTTGATCTCGATCACTCTGGCTTTTGCATTTACGGATCCGAACTTTTTTGTTTCTTATCTTGTTTCAATTGCTGTATTCGGATTGTTCCAGGCTATTTATATGGCTAATGCCGGAGGAAGCTGGGACAATGCCAAGAAAGTGGTGGAGGTCGATCTGAAAGAAAAAAATACGGCTTTGCATGAAGCTGCAGTGGTTGGCGATACCGTGGGAGACCCATTTAAAGATACGACTTCCGTATCGTTGAATCCGATTATTAAATTTTCGACGCTCTTCGGCTTGCTGGCAACGGAGATCTGCATCGAAATGAAATCCGATCCGGCGCACGATTACTCTGTTTTTATAGCCATTCCGTTTTTTATTATTGCGCTGGTATTTATCTGGCGTTCGTTCTATAGAATGCGGATTCCGCTGGAAAAATGAGAGGGTAAGAGCGTAAGTAGAACCAACGAAAAATGATCATAGTGGAAGAACAGAAAAAAATTGTATTGAGAATTGAAGAAAAACCGAAAGTTGCACAATGGTTCTTTTTAAGCATCCAGCATTTATTTGCGATGTTCGGAGCTACAGTACTGGTTCCGGTATTAACCGGATTGAGTCCGGCAGTAGCTCTTATTTCGAGCGGCTTGGGAACCTTGGCTTTTATTGCAGTTACCCGGGGAAAGGTTCCCTCTTATCTGGGTTCATCGTTTGCCTTTATTAACCCGATTATTGCCGTCAAAGCTTTGGAGGCGGATCCGGCATCGGGAATGGCGACAGGTAGTTTTTTAGTCGGAAGTTTCCTGGTTGGAATCGTCTATGCGCTGGTGGCGCTGGTGATTACCAAAGCAGGGACTAAATGGCTGATGAAACTTTTACCTCCTGTCGTAGTCGGTACGGTGATTATGGTGATCGGACTTGGCCTGGCTTCTACAGCCGTAGGGATGGCTACGAACAATCCCGGAGGAAGTTATGATCTCAACTATGTGCTGGTGGCTTTAGTCACCCTTCTCATTACGATTTTAGTATCGGTTTTTACCCGCGGGTTTATCAGTGTAATCCCGGTGTTGATCGGAATTACCGGAGGATATTTGTTGTCGATTATGATGGGAATTGTCGATCTGCAACCGTTGGCTGACGCCCGGTGGTTTGAGATTCCCCCGTTCCAGGTTCCGTTTGTAAACTACACCCCTGTTTTTTCCTGGAAAGTTTTCCTGATGATGGTTCCGGTGGCTATTGTTCCCATTGCGGAGCACATCGGACACCAGTTGGTACTGAGCAAGGTGATCGGAAAGGACCTGATCAAGGATCCCGGTTTGGATAAATCCCTGGCCGGTGATGGAATCGCTTCTATGATCGCTTCCTGTATCGGCGGACCTCCCAATACGACTTACGGGGAAAATATCGGCGTTCTGGCCATTACCAGGGCTTTCAGTATTTATCTGTTCATCGGGGCCGCCTGTTTTGCAATCCTGTTCGGTTTCTGCGGAAAAATTGCTGCTTTGCTGACAACGATTCCCCGGCCGGTGATGGGAGGAGTATCCATCCTGTTGTTTGGAATCATTGCTTCGAGCGGTTTGCGTATGTTGGTCGAAAATAAAGTCGATTTCAGCCTCAAACGCAATCTGATCATTGCTTCGGTCATTCTGGTGATTGGTATCGGAGGCGCCGCCATTCATATCGGAACCTCCTTTTCTCTCGAGGGAATGGCGCTGGCTTCCATTATCGGGGTGGTACTGAATCAATTGTTGCCCGGAAAAGAGTTTGTTGATTTTAAAGATATGTTCGACGAGAAATAATAGAAATTAAATAGATGATTTATTCGGAATTTCCTCCTCAAGCGGATCTGGATTTACGCTGGATCCGCTTGCAGGATAGCCTTACAAAAAATGGGGCTGATGCTTGTATCGTTGCTTCCGGGGTGAATATTTATTACCTGACTGGAATGATTTTTAACGGATTCCTTTACTTTCCGGCTTCCGGAAAGCCGGTTTATTTTGTCAGACGTCCGGAAAATCTGGAGCATCCTTGCGTTTTGCCGATCCGGAAGGCCGAAGACATCCCGCTGTTGCTTCAGGACAAAGGAATTCGTATCCCGGAAAATGTCCTGCTGGAGGCCGATCAGATGACTTATAATGAGTATTTAAGGTTACAATCGCTTTTCCCTGCAGCTAAAACGGGCAATCTCACTCCACAACTGCGTAGCCAGCGTATGATCAAGACCCCTTGGGAAATAGAGCAATTGCGGTTCTCGGGAGCCGTTCATGCTCAGGTATATTCGCGGGTTATAGCATGTTACAAGCCCGGAATGACCGATGTCGAACTGCAAAGCAATATCGAACGGGAAATGCGTCTGGCTGGCTCTATGGGTTTGTTCCGGAGTTTCGGAAGTAACATGGATATTTATATGGGAAGCCTGTTGGCGGGAGAGAATGCGGAAACTGCTTCTCCATTCGATTATGCTTTGGGTGGTGGTGGAACTCATCCGTCTCTTCCGATTGGAGCCAATGGATCTGTTTTGAAAGACGGTACGAGCATCATGGTGGATATGGCCGGTAATTATACCGCCTATATTACCGATATGACCCGTGTTTTTTCGGTTGGAAAACTTCCTGAGGAAGCTTACAGGGCGCACCAGGTGTCTATTGAAATGAACCGGTGGCTGATATCGGAAGCTAAGCCCGGTACTTCCTGTATGGATATTTACAATCAGTGTCTTCAGATGGCTGGTCATCACCGCCTGGAAGATTGTTTCATGGGAACAAAGCAACAAGCTAAATTTGTAGGGCATGGAGTCGGGATTGAAATTAATGAACTTCCGGTACTTATGGGCCGTTCGAAAGATTATTTGCAGTCCGGGATGGTTTTTGCTTTTGAACCGAAATTTGTATTGCCTGGTATCGGGGCTGTGGGAATCGAAAATACGTACCTTGTAACTGACGACGGAATCCAAAAAATAACTATTTTTGAAGAAGAAATAATTGAACTATGAGATTATTATTATTAAGTAATTCGACTAATCCGGGAGAGGCTTATCTGGATTATCCCAAGCAGGAGATCCGGGACTTTTTAGGAAGTAAGCCGGTTACTGCTGTTTTTATACCTTATGCTGCTGTACGTTTCAGTTATGATGACTATGAAGCGAAAGTAGAGGCTCGTTTTGCCGAAATAGGGCATCATGTGGTGGGGATTCACCGGTTTCCGGATCCTGTAAAAGCGATAGAAGAAGCCGATGCAATTGTCGTTGGCGGCGGTAATACCTGGCGTTTGGTACAACAAATGCATCTGAATAATCTGATGGAGCCTATCCGGAAGAAGGTGCGCTCAGGAGCTCCCTATATCGGTTGGAGTGCGGGTAGCAATGTGGCTTGTCCTACGCTTCGTACAACTAACGATATGCCGATTATCGATCCGGTTAGTTTTGATACGCTCGGCCTGGTTCCGTTCCAGATCAATCCTCATTTCTTAGACGTGCACCCCGAAGGATTCGGAGGGGAAACCCGGGAAGACCGGATCATTGAATTTCTGGAACTTAATCCGGAAGTATATGTCATTGGCTTACGGGAATCAACTCTACTGAGACTCGAAGGGAAGAAGCTCCGCCTGGTAGGAGATCGTACCGCCCGGATATTCCGGAAAGGCCAGGACTTTTACGAGATGGATGCGTTGGCTGACTTTTCTTTTTTGTTGTAGTTTCAGAGGAGGTCAGGAACCCGGATTTTTTTTCTTTGTATTGATCAGGTCCCTTATTTGGGATGCTTTTTCATAGTCCTCCATACCGATGGCGTCATTCAGGGAACTTTCCAGTTCCTCAAGATTCATCGTATCGTATGAAAATGAGGGTTTGTTTTGCAGTTCTTCTGCAGGAGTGTTTTCTTCGTTGTTGAGGTCGTCTTCCATGATAATTCCGGCTTCCTGCATAATTTCTTCGGTAGTATAGATCGGAGAGCCGGTACGTACAGCCAATGCAATGGCATCTGAAGTCCGGGAGTCGATTACAATTTCTTTTTCTTCCTGTTCAAAAATCAGTTCAGAAAAGAAAACACCTTCTTCAAATTTATAAATAAGAATTTCTTTCAGGTTTACTTTCAACGCTTCGGCAAACGAGAGAAAGAGTTCATGCGTTAACGGACGGGGGGGGTGCAGACCTTCGAGAAAGATAGCGATCGACTGGGCCTCCGGTGTTCCGATAATAATCGGCACCCTGCGGACACCACCTTCCTCAGCCAGTACCAGAGCGTAAGCTCCGGCTTGTACCTGGCTGAAGGTGATACCTAATACGTTTAATTTAACTCTTTGCATGCCTTACTTTTTATCGTCTGAAGGGATTAATCTCTTCTTCCAAGGAATATCATGATATAATAAAGCAGAGTAGCCAGAGAGCCTAAAGCGGCTACCACATAAGTATAAGCTGCCGAACGCAGGGCGCTTTCTGCCTTATCATGATTGTGTACATTGGTGATACCTGAACGGTTCAACCAACCCAGCGCCCGTTTGCTGGCATCGATTTCAACAGGGAGGGTTACAAAGCTGAACAGGGTGGTCATCGCAAACAGTCCGATACCGACCAGCAGGATGGTCGATCCGATCTTACTTCCGTTACCCAGCAGAATCATGCCTCCCAGCAGGATCCAGGTGACCCATTTGGAAGCGAAACTCACTACCGGAACCATGTTGGAACGCATCTTCAAAGGGCCGTAAGCTTTAGCATGCTGTATGGCATGTCCGCACTCATGAGCGGCTACTGCGGCAGCAGCAACACTATCGCTTGCATAGACGTCTTCACTCAGGTTTACCGTTTTGTTTCCCGGGTTATAGTGGTCGGTCAGAGATCCTTGTGTCGAAATTACTGTTACATCGTCGATCCCGTTTTCATGCAGCATTTTCTCTGCTACTTCTTTCCCGGTCATTCCGTTCCCCAGCGGAATCCGGGAGTATTCGGCAAATTTGCGTTTCAGGTTCCATGAAACTAACCAGCTTGCAATGGCAATAGCTCCAAATAATATCCAATAAGTTACCATAATTTTAATTTCGTTTTTTTAATTTGTTACATCAATAAAAAACACTCACCCCCTTTAGATCAACAAAAACATTGCCAAAAGTGTTCAGTTTTCATTTCTGTCATACGCATGATACTTTCAGTCTGCGTACCGGATGATTGTTTGAGCCCTGTCGGGCCCTACAGAAACAATTTTAATATTTACTCCCAATGACTCTTCCAGGAATGTCAAATAGGCATTGAATTCTTCCGGAAATTCATTTTCGCTCTGCATCTTTGTCATATCGGTCTTCCAGCCGGGAATTTCTACGTATACCGGTTTCAGATTATCTGTGATCTCAAAAGGAAAATCGGCAGTTTCGACACCATCGGTTTCATAGGCAATACAGGCTTTGATCGTATCGAAATTGTCCATGACATCGCTCTTCATCATGATCAACTGGGTTACTCCGTTAATCATAATGGCGTAGCGCAGCGCTACCAGGTCGATCCAGCCGCAACGTCTGGGACGTCCGGTGACAGACCCGAACTCGCATCCGTTTTTGCGCATCAATTCGCCGGTTTCGTCAAAAAGCTCAGTTGGAAAAGGGCCGCTTCCGACGCGGGTGCAATACGCCTTGAAAATGCCGTATACTTCTCCGATTTTGCGCGGGGCGATTCCCAATCCAGTACAGGCTCCTGCACAGATGGTATTGGAAGACGTGACAAACGGATAGGACCCGAAGTCCACATCGAGCATTGTTCCCTGTGCTCCTTCTGCTAATATTGTTTTGCTTTCAGCCAGATATTTGTTGATTAAATGATCGGAGTCGATCAACCGGAATTTCTTCAGATATTCAATCCCTTCGAGCCATTCTTTTTCAATGGCTTTCAGGTCGTAGTCGAAGTTCATCTGCTTCAGGATCTCCTCATGACGGGAGACTGCTGCTTTGTATTTTACTTCGAAGTCATGGAGTATGTCGCCCACTCTTAATCCGTTACGGCTGACTTTATCGGTGTAAGCCGGTCCGATTCCCTTTCCGGTAGTGCCGATTTTGTCACTTCCTTTGGCATTTTCGTAAGCAAGGTCCAGAATCCGGTGAGTCGGTAAAATGAGATGAGCCTTTTTTGAGATGAGCAGACGCTGTGTCAGGTCGTGACCGGAAGCTGCCAGCGATTCGGCTTCGGCTTTGAATAAAGCGGGATCGAGTACGACTCCGTTTCCGATAATATTGGTTTTTCCTCCCTGGAAAATGCCTGATGGAATCGAACGTAAAACATATTTTTTTCCTTCGAATTCCAGGGTATGGCCGGCATTAGGGCCTCCCTGAAACCGGGTGATAATATCATATTCTGGGGTCAGTACATCGACTACTTTTCCTTTGCCTTCATCACCCCACTGTAATCCCAACAAAACATCTACTTTCATTTTCTTTTAGTTGATTTTTGAACGTTATCCTGAGTTAATTTTTGTTTTTTTTTAATACTGGACATACATTTCCCGCATATTCCGAAAATATACAGGCTATAAAGCGTTGGAGTAAACCGTTTGATTTTTTTATTTTGTATCACTTCTTTCATTTCCGGATCTTTATACTCCTGAACAGAGCCACATTGATTGCAGATCAAATGATGATGAAAATCATTGTTATAAGCCCTTTCATAGTAAGATTGGTTACTCCCGAACTGGTGTTTGAGTACAAGCTTACAATCGAGCAACAACTGCATTGTATTGTATAAAGTAGCCCGGCTTACCCTGAAGTTTTGCTCATTCATGGCTTCATACAGCGAATCCATGTCAAAATGCCCTGATTTTGAGTATATTAAATCCAGTATGGCGTACCTTTCCGGTGTTTTTCTGCACTTTTTTGCCGTGAGGTAGTCTGTAAACTTCTGTTTTACAATATCTCTGATCTTGTCTTTATCCATTTATTAAGATGCTTCAACGGCAAAGTTAATATTTTTTGTAATACGATCGGGCAATCTTTGAAAACAGTTTTGTTTCTATTTGCCTTTTCCCCGGATTTCTACCCGGCGTATTTTCCCGCTGATCGTTTTGGGAAGCTCATTTACAAACTCAATGATCCGGGGGTATTTATAAGGAGCCGTTACTTCCTTGACATGATTTTGAATTTCTTTAATCAATTCCTCTCCGGCTCTGTTTTTATAGTCGGAAGCCAGTACGATAGTGGCTTTGACTACTTGTCCGCGTACTTCATCGGGCACGCCGGTAATCGCACATTCCACAACAGAAGGGTGTGTCATCAGGGCGCTTTCTACTTCAAACGGACCAATCCGGTATCCTGAGCTTTTGATTACATCGTCGTTACGTCCCACGAACCAATAATAGCCGTCTTCGTCCCGCCAGGCAATATCGCCGGTATGGTAAATATGATTGTGATAAACGTTCTCCGTCAGTTCCGGATCACGGTAATATCCCATGAACAATCCTAACGGGCGTCCTTTGTCGGTGCGGAAAATAATTTCTCCTTGTTCTCCGTCTTCTGCGCTACGGCCGTCGGGGGTAATTAAATCCATGTCGTAGGCCGGACTGGGTATTCCCATTGAGCCCGGTTTGGGTTCCATCCAGGGGAATGTTGCGATGGTCACGGTAGTTTCAGTTTGTCCGAAACCTTCCATTAATTTGATTCCTGTCGCTTTCAGGAAAGCCTGGTATACCGATGGGTTGAGGGGTTCGCCGGCTATGGTGCAATATTTAAGCGACGAAAGGTCGTATTTCCCGATATTTTCCCGGATCATAAACCGGAATACGGTAGGAGGGGCGCAGAAAGAAGTCACCCGGTAATCCTGGAGAATCTGCAACAGGTCGGCCGGAATGAATTTTTCATGATCGTAGACGAATACACAAGCTCCCATAATCCATTGTCCGTAGATTTTTCCCCAGGCTGCTTTGGCCCATCCGGTGTCGGCCAGTGTGAGGTGCAGGCTGTCTTCCCGGAGGTTTTGCCAGAAACCCGCAGTAACAATATGTCCCAGAGGGTAAGCAAAATTATGAATCACCATTTTAGGGTTGCCTGTTGTTCCTGAAGTAAAATACAGCAGGGAAATATCATCGTTTGTATTGACTTGTTTCGGGCGGATAAAAGGAGCGCTGCCGGATAGCCCTTTCTGAAAGTCGAGCCATCCTTCCGGTATTTCCGGACCGATGGAAATCAGATGCTTAACAGTCGGAGATTCCGGCATGGCGTCGGTGATATGCTGTGTCACTTCCGGTTCGCCGATCGTGACAATGGCTTTAATATCGGCGGCATTACAACGGTAAACAATGTCTTTTTTTGTCAGCAAATGTGTAGCCGGGATGGCTATGGCTCCGATTTTATGCAGTCCGAGAATTGCAAACCAATATTGGTAGCGGCGTTTGAGAATCAGCATGACCATATCGCCTTTCCCGATTCCTAAGGATTGAAAAAAAGAGGCTGCTGCATCGCTTTGCTTTTTGAGATCGGAAAATGTAAAATCGATATGCTCTCCTTTGTCATTCGTCCAACACAATGCCCTTTTTTGAGGTTCTTTTCCGGCCCATTCGTCTACAATATCGTATGCAAAGTTGAAATGATCAGGAACATGGATCCTGAAATTGGCGTTAAACTCTTCCTGGTTTTTGAAAGATGTTTGAGGAATATATTTTTCAATCATAATATAATCGCTAAAAATTTCACCGGTTTACCATCCAACGCCTTCATTCCGTGTGGATTTGAAGAATCGAAATAGATGGAGTCTCCTTCCCCGAGGATCAGATCTTTTTCATTGATCCGGAATTGCAGGCGGCCTTCCAGTACGTAGTTGAATTCCTGTCCTTCGTGGGTGTTGAGGTAAATCGGATTTTCATTCGGTTCTACATTTACTTCAAATGGTTGAGCCATCGGGTTTTTAAACCCACTGGCTAATGCCTGGTATTTATAAGCTTTGGTTCGTTCCACTGAAACCCCTTTACCATGTCGTGTCAGGTAATAAGCTTTCATCCGGGGTTCCTCGCCGGAAATCAGTGTTGAGGTCTCCACCCCGAGATTTTGAGCGATGTCGAACAGGTAATTCATGGGAATATCGACATCTCCCGACTCATATAATTCGACCTCGAAAGGCTGCTTATTGCATTGCGCAGACATTTCTTCATACGAAAGATCGAGTGATTCGCGCAATCCTTTCAGTCGTTCTGCAATTTGTCTTATCTGTTCATTCATAGGTATTCAAGTTATCTGTTTACCGGCATATTTTTATGGCTTTTATAATTGCATTGGAGAAGCCATTGGCCTCCAACTCATTGATTCCCTTGATAGTGATCCCGCCGGGTGTGGTTACCTTATCGATCTCGTCTTCGGGATTAGCTCCTGTGTGCAGCAGTAATTCGGCCGCTCCTTTCATGGTATAGGCCAGCATCTCTCTGGAATCCTGGGGCGAAATACCCAGTTCAGTCCCGGCCAGCATGGCAGCCCGGATGTAACGGAACAGAAAGGCGATGCCGCAGGAGGTCAGGGCCGTACCAGCCGGAATTTTTTCCTCATTAATCAGGATGGCTCTGCCCAGGCAGTTGAAAATATTCAGGACTTGCTTCTCTTGTTCATCCGAAGTATTTTTGGCTGCAATCAACGTCATACTCTCGCCTACTGCAATGGCGGTATTAGGGATTACCTGAAAGAGCGCCGGCATAGCATAGTTATCCGAAGCTTTGGACAATGCTTTTTCCAGTATTTCAAAAGAAATCCTGGCGGCGATGGAAATGATCATCTGTTTCTCGTAATTCAATTTGAATTTGATATCGAGGATAACATCTTCTATCAGCCAGGGCTTTACAGCCAGAATAATCAGATCCGCCTGTTCCAGGTCTTCATAATCGGACCATACGACCCGGATACCGGGAATGTCTTTCTCCAATGCCTCCAGGGTACTTCTATTGATGTCGATCACGGTGATATCCTCTGCTTTAAATAGCTTTCCGGATGCCAATCCGCGGGCAATAGCTCCTCCCATATTGCCACCTCCGATAATTGTCAGTTTCATAGTTCGTTTATTCTAAATAGTCGTTTCTCATGGCTCAGCATAACTCAAACAAGTTTGGCTTCTACTCTTGCTATTCAAAACGTTGAAATTTTTTAGACAAATATAGGAAAAATCTTCCTTGGAATCAAATAATTTTTTTGAATCTCTTCAGAAATTCTTCTGCCTCGTACATGGAGATACATAAAGGGGGTAATAATCTGAAAACATGAGTCCCGGTGGCTCCTGTAAATACTTTTTCTTCAAATAATAACCGGTTTCGTATCTCTTTGACTGGTGCCCCAAACTCCAATCCGATCATCAACCCGTGTCCGCGGACTTCTTTTATTTGCGGAAGTTTTCTTAATTCCGATATCAGAAAGTCTCCGACCAGATTCGCCTGTTCGATCAGGTTCTCGTTCTTCATAATATCCAATACAGCAATAGCAGCAGCACAGGCCAGGTGGTTTCCCCCGAAGGTGGTGCCGAGTTGTCCGTGAACGGCTTTAAATTCGGGACTGATTAACACACCTGCTATTGGAAATCCATTCCCCATTCCTTTGGCAACAGTAATGATGTCGGGTCGTATTCCTGCATACTGGTGAGCAAAAAAACGTCCGCTTCGCCCGTATCCGGACTGGATTTCATCGAGGATTAGCATCGTTCCGGTTTCTTTACATATCCGGTGAAGCTCCTGTAGAAAATCCGGATGGGGTACACGGATTCCTCCAACCCCTTGTATTCCTTCAATAATCACGGAGGAAACATCTCCTTTGAGCAAAACTTCTTTAACAGCCGGAATATCGTTGAGCGGAAGAAAAACAACATCCATGCTTTCGTTTACCGGGGCGCGGTACTGGGAGATATCCGTGACCCCTACCGTAGCCGATGTACGTCCGTGAAATGCACTCGCAAAGGAGACTATTTTTTTCCTCCCGTTGTGGAACGATGCCAGTTTTAGCGCATTCTCGTTTGCTTCGGCGCCCGAATTGATCAGGAACAGCGAATAATCGTCATAGCCTGAGATTTTCCCCAATTTTTTGGCCACTTCTTTTTGCAGGTTATTGACAACAGAATTGGAGTAAAAACCGATTTTATTCAGTTGATCCGTTACTTTCTGTACATAATATGGGTGGGAGTGACCGACTGAAATCACAGCGTGCCCTCCGTAAAAATCTAAATATTCTGTCCCGTTACTATCGTAAACTTTACAGCCTTGCGCTTTGACAGGCTCAATATCCCATAGTGGGTAAACGTCGAAAAGATTCATTTTCTTTATTTTTTAAAATGCGGATGGTTTCAGGTGCAGTCCTGTTTTTTCATCCAAACCGAACATCAGGTTGAAATTTTGTACGGCTTGTCCTGAAGCTCCCTTTAAAAGATTGTCTATTACGGAAATAATAAATACTTTATTTCCGTGTTTTTCCAAATGCAGGATACATTTATTGGTATTGACCACGTCTTTCAGATCCGGATTTTTCTCTGTGACCCACGTAAACGGAGCATCGTTGTAATACTCGTTGTAAAGGTTCCGGATCTCTTCTTCCGTTAATTCGCATTCTGTATAGATACTGGCGAATATCCCCCTGGAAAAATTGCCCCGGACCGGGATGAAATTAATCTCCTGGTCGAAATCGTCCTGAAGCTCTATGATCGATTCCCGGATTTCCTGAAGATGCTGGTGCTCGAAAGCTTTGTATACCGAGATGTTATTATCCCGCCAACTGAAATGGGAAGTGGATGAGGGTTTAACGCCGGCTCCTGTCGACCCGGTAATGGCATGGACGTGAACTTCCCCGGAAAGCATTCTGCTGGCTGCTAACGGGAGTAAAGCCAATTGAATGGCCGTGGCGAAACAGCCTGGATTGGCCAGCCGGTTAGTCCTTCTGATCCCTTCCACGTTGAGTTCGGGAAGTCCGTATACAAAAGGATTGTCCGGACCCTGATGCCGGTAGTCGGTCGACAGGTCGATGACTCTTAATTTTTCCGGAATCAGGTTCTCATCCATGAATTTTTTACTGTCGCCATGGGCTGAACATAGAAAGAGTACATCGAGTTTTCCAAACGGGTGGTGGTCTGAAAAGATCAGGTCTGTTTCTCCGATCAGTCCCTGGTGAACATCAGTCAATTTATTCCCGGCATTGCTCGTACTGTGAACAAATACGATTTCGACCTGAGGATGGTTGATCAATAACCGGATCAACTCTCCGGCGGTATAGCCCGCACCTCCGATAATTCCTGCTTTTATACTCATTTCTTTTTGTTTTTTTCCTGGATATTAAAGAAAATCTTAGTTGGTATGGCCGTGATCTTGGTAAATCCCTTGGCATCTTCAGCAGTCCAGGCCTTATTAACCTCGCCATATTCTCCGAAATCTGCTTTCATCAGGTCGTAGCTGCTTTCCACCCCGACCAGTGTGAAATTATAAGGACGAAGTTTGATGGATACAGAGCCGGTTACATTACGTTGCGTATTTTCGAGGAATACTTCCATGTCTCTCATTACGGGTTCGAGGTATTGCGCTTCGTGCAGGAACATGCCGTACCAGGTGCCGATCTGGTCTTTCCAGTATTGTTGCCATTTACTCAGTGTATGTTTTTCCAGCATTTTGTGGGCCTGGATGATCAGCATGGGACCTGCCGCTTCAAATCCGACCCGGCCTTTGATGCCGATAATCGTGTCGCCGATATGCATGTCGCGCCCGATTCCATAGGGTGATCCGATG
Organism: Bacteroidales bacterium; assembly: GCA_031548005.1. Taxonomy (GTDB): domain Bacteria; phylum Bacteroidota; class Bacteroidia; order Bacteroidales; family Azobacteroidaceae; genus BNXB01. Next base: position 48,966 of record JAVBRK010000001.1, on the reverse strand, counting down.
GCTTCTACAGCCTGGATGGCTTCCACTTTATCCTTGTATTTTTTCCCGTTGACCGAAATGATTTCCCCTTTTTCGAATCCTAAAGTCAGGGTTTCTTCCTCTTGTTTGATTACCTGAGAGGGATAGGCTTTCTCCGGTAGTGTTTGCTCTGATTTAAGCGTTTCCTTTCCTCCGATACTGGTTCCCCAAAGCCCTTTGTTAATGGAATATTCCATTTTGGTGAAATCCGCTTCATATCCGTGTTCTTTAAGGTAGTTTATTTCATATTCCCGGGTGAGAATCATGTCGCGGGTCGGAGTGAGTATTTTGATTTCAGGAGCAAGTACATCGAATGTGAGGTCGAACCGTACCTGGTCATTTCCGGCTCCGGTACTTCCGTGAGCGACATAATCCGCTCCGATTTCCTTGGCGTAGTTGATGATGGCGATGGCCTGGAAAATCCGTTCCGAACTGACCGAAATAGGGTAGGTGCCATTCCGTAATACATTCCCGAATACCATGTACTTGATGCTTTTCTCATAATATTCCTGGGTAATGTCTAAACTCACGTGTTTTTTGGCTCCTAATTTATAAGCCCGTTCCTCGATGCGCTTCAAATCTTCTTTACCAAATCCGCCGGTGTTGGCCAGTGCGGTATACACTTCATATCCTTTTTCCTGCGACAGGTACATGGCGCAAAAGGATGTATCCAATCCGCCGCTGAATGCTAAAACTACTTTTTCTTTTTTCATTGTATTGATATTTTTTGATTGGTTTTTGATGGTATCGGCAGAGAAATACCAGATTATGATTCCGGACTATTTTTTCTCTTCTTGTTCGGGTCGTAAAGCATGGCAGTACAAATACAATATTTCCGTTCGGTTCGTTGGAGAATATCATAGTTAACACAACCCTGGCAGCCGCGCCAGAACGCTTCATCATCGGTAAGCTCGGCAAAGGTAACCGGAACATACCCCAGTTCTGTATTAATTTTCATGACGGCAGCTCCGGAAGTCAGACCGAAGAGCTTGGCGTCGGGGAACATCTTTCGCGATAGTTCGAACGATTTTTCCTTGATCCGCATGGCCAATCCGTGACCCCGGAATTTTTCTACTACGATTAACCCTGAATTGGCGACATATTGTTTGTTTCCCCAGCTCTCGATATAGCAGAACCCAGCAAACTCCTTCCCATGTAGAGCCACAATGGCTTTCCCTTCCCGTATTTTCTGTTCGATGTATTCAGGAGAGCGTTTGGCGATGCCGGTTCCGCGGACCTTGGCAGCTGCTTCGATCGTGTCCAGAATCGTTTGTACATATCCTATATGACTTTCGTCCGCTATAAATATCTGAATTTTTTCATTTTTTTCTTTTTCCATCCGATTGTTTTCCATCTGAAACTTTAATTCTTTGGGTTTATTTTTGTGATTCTGGGATTGTTTTAGCTTTTGAGACGGGGAATAATCGCTTGCAGGGTTTCCACAACTTCCTTTCTGGTAACGCCTTCCCGGGGAATCAGCAGGATCGTATCGTCTCCTGCGATGGTGCCCAGGATTTCTCCTGATGTAAGACTGTCGATATCCGAAGCGATCCCCATGGCGTATCCCGGACGGGTTTTCAGCACTGCCAGATTGCCTGAGAATTCGATGGAGGCGGTAACAGGGGAGGTTCGGTCGTTTTCTTCTTTCGTATTCGGCTCATTTGTATAATTATTTCCACCGGAGAAAGTATAAGCATAACTTCCGTTATCGTCGGGGTATTTTACGATTTTCAATTCTTTGATATCCCTCGAGAGGGTTGCCTGATTAAAAGAAAATCCTTCATTCTCAAGCAATACCTTCAGTTCTTCCTGATTCCCTACCGGCCGGGTTCTGATAATCCTGCGGATAGCCTTTAACCGTTCTTTTTTTGTCTTCATTTTGCATTTTTATGCATTTGAACTGCAAAATTATGCAATATTTTAATAACTTGTATCCGGCCATATAATTTTTTTTGACCAACCCGGATTATCGTGATGAAAAATGAGAAACTTTGGCAAGGATTTTGTTGTTTTATATTAAAAACAAATAGAACCAAGGAGAGGAGGAAACCTTTTATCTGTAAAGGGAATGAGGGCATTCAGCTTCCGGAAATAAAAATAATAATATGATGAGAAACTTTATCTTTTTAATACTTGTTGCAGCATTGTTGCATGGATGTTCCAGCGTGCCCGTTACCGGCCGTCAGCAATTATCACTGGTTTCCGACCAGGAAGTCTTGAGTTTGAGTTTACAGCAGTACGATGACTATATCAAATCGGCCCCGATTTCTTCAGATAAAGCCAATACCGCCATGGTGGTTAAGGTGGGTCAGAATATCGCCAATGCAGTAGCGGCCTATTTTCAGGCCAATGGCATGGAGTCGTTGTTGAGCGGTTATTCCTGGGATTTCAAATTGGTGAAAGATAATCAGGTCAATGCCTTTTGTATGCCGGGTGGAAAAATTGTGGTGTATGAAGGAATATTGCCTTATACAAAGTCGGAAGCCGGATTAGCAGTGGTGTTAGGACACGAAGTGGCGCATGCTGTTGCTAAGCACGCGAACGAACGGATGTCACAACAAATGGTTGCCGAGTATGGTTCTGCTGCGGTTGGCGGATTATTGGGTAAATCATCTGCCGCTGTTCAAACGATTGCCAGTACTGTCTATGGTTTGGGCGCTCAGTATGGAGTGATGTTGCCTTTCAACCGGAAACAGGAATTGGAAGCCGACCACCTGGGGCTGGTTTTTATGGCGATAGCAGGATATAACCCCAATGAAGCAATTCCTTTCTGGCAACGGATGTCTACTCAGGGAAGCAGCGGAACTCCCGAATTTATGAGTACGCACCCTTCGGATGAAAACCGGATCACTGAGATCCAGAAGTATCTGCCTGATGCGATGAGATATTACAACGATCGTTCTCAGGTTAGAGGCCAACAGCCAGCAACCAATTCAAATACCAATAGCAACTGGAAGTTCTGATTATTGAATTCTCCTGATCGAGTGGAAAGTATGGGTGTATCGTCCGTATTCATCGGAATAGATACCCTGTTCGTCGATGCGTTCGATTTTTACCCTGCCGGAGGCATGGATGATGCGTTGCTTCTCCAGAAGAATTCCGACGTGAACCACTTTCCCTTCGTTATTTTGAAAAAATACGAGGTCCCCGGGTTGGGCATTGGACAGGCCGACCGATTCTCCTAATTGCGCCTGGTCTTTTGAGTCCCGGGGAAGTTTGATCCCGTGCATTCTGAATACGATTTGGGTAAATCCGGAACAATCGATACCCATGACTGTTTTCCCTCCCCACAGGTAAGGCGCATTGATAAATGCGGATGCTGTCAGGAGTAGTCCGTCCCGCCGTACCTCAGATTCCGGGAGGATAAAATCACGGTGGATCTGAAATTTATATTCGTGTAACCCGAATCGTCCGATACTGTCGCAATTGGGAAGTCTGCTTCCTCCGGGGATGCGTATGATGCATTTGCTGGTCAGATCGAATGCTTCCGCGAGGGGGATGGTTGTTATAAACGACGATTGTTTGTTCAGTTCATTATATTCGTCCGGAGTAATGGAAGTGATACTTTTTTCATCGATCCATCCGGTGTAGTTATCCATTGAATTGGATATCTTATAAAAACTGCTTTTTTTGTCTGTGTAAGTAAAACTTTCTCCGATAAGTAGTTGGCTGACCATTTCACTGCGATCGTCTGGTTCTGCTCTTAAAGGAATGATACTATTCAGGTTTATCCCGTAATTCATTTTTTAATTTTGTTATTTAAATCGTTTATCAATATCTTCATCCGAGAGTAGCGATATAATCAACTTACCATCGGGAGTGTAATTAGGAGATGATGATGCAAATAATCCGGCAAGTAATAACTCGGCTTCCTGAGTCAAAAGCTGCTTCCCATGCGAAATTGCTGCTTTTTGGGCAAAGGTGAGAACAATGGCCTCCGTCATTTCTTCCTTAACTTCACATCCGGTTTCCAACGCTTTTTGCACCATGTCTTTCAATACTTCTGTTGCGTCGGTGTTTTCCAGTCCCGGTGGAATACCGTTGACGGAGTAGCTGTTATTCCCCAGGTTATTCAGTTCAAACCCCATGATGGCGAAATCATCGAGCAGGAAAGGCAGTACCACAGCCTCTTTGGGTGTGAAAGAAATAATCTCAGGAAATAGCACTCCTTGTGAAACACCTTGATGTGCCTGTATTTTCTGTATAAATTCGTCGAAAAGCACCCGGATATGCGCTCTTCGCTGATCGATCAGTACCAGGCCTGATTTTAAGGGAGCGATCAGGTACTTGTTTTTGTATTGAAATAAGTTTGTATTTGTTTCGAATAGTTGCCGGCTTTCTCCGGCATTGTTCATTTCCGGGTAAACAGCCTTTTGCTCTTCTACCGGAATATCCTGCGTGGAACCTTTTCTTTTTTTCTCAAAGAATAATTCCCAGTCGGTACTCTCCCGGTTGTACCCTTGGGGCTGGTGGATAGTGAATGGATTATAATCTTTGTTGACTGATACTTTCGGGACATCGGTTTGAGGGGAGGTCTGGCGGTATACCGGGATTTCAATAGCGCCTTCGGTATCGAAGGTCAGGCTGGGGCCTGCATTGGATTTTCCGATCGCCTCTTTTACCGCAGCCACGATGATTTGCCAGATGGCTTGCTCGTTTTCAAATTTGATTTCCGTTTTTGCCGGGTGGATATTGACATCGATGCTTGCCGGGTCGACCTGCATGTAAATGAAATAATTCGGCGATTCTCCGGCCGGGATAAACGGTTCGAAAGCGACCATGACTGCTTTGTGGAAATAGGGATGACGCATGTACCGTCCGTTTACAAAGAAAAATTGCTCGGCATTCCGTTTCCGGCTGGATTCGGGCGAGCCGATAAAGCCTGAAATGTTAACCAGCGAAGTATTTACGCTGACCGGTAATAAGTGCTGGTTGAGATTTTTGCCGAATACATTCACGATCCGTTGTCGTAAAATGGATGCCGGCAGGTTGTAGACCTCGGTGTCGTTGTGCGTAAGGCTGAAGGCTATGGGCGGATTGACCAATACGATCCGTTCAAATTCAGTCAGGATATTCCGGAATTCCGTTTCATTCGATTTCAGGAATTTTCTTCTGGCCGGGATGTTGAAAAACAGGTTCTTTACAGAAAAAATACACCCCGGATTTGTAGCGATCGTTTCTTGTTTTTCAATTTGTGATGCTGAGATTTGCAATAGAGTCCCTGTTTCATCGGGCTCCTGTCTCGTTTTGAGTTCAACCTGGGCTACTGCAACGATAGACGCCAGCGCCTCCCCCCGGAAGCCCATGGTATTCAGGGAAAAAAGATCTTCTGCATTCCTGATTTTCGATGTGGCATGCCGTTCAAAAGCCATACGGGCATCTGTTTCCGACATCCCTTTTCCGTTGTCGATGACCTGGATTAAAGTTCGTCCCGCATCTTTAATATTGATCCGGATGGTATCTGCTTCTGCATCGACGGCATTTTCAACCAATTCCTTGACTACCGAGGCAGGACGTTGGATTACTTCTCCTGCTGCGATCTGGTTTGCAATGGAATCGGGTAGAAAACGGATTATATCACTCATCGATCAGATAATTCCTTTCTCTTTTTTTATTTTTAAAGCATGGAGCATATCCTGGGTCATTTTATCCAGATTGAATTGAGGCTGCCATCCCCATTCTTCCCGGGCGCAGGAATCGTCTAAGGAGTTGGGCCAGGAATCGGCGATCGATTGTTTCAACGAATCGATTTCGTACTCCATTTCGAGATCCGGAATATACTTCCGGATCGAAGAAGCCAGGATTTCCGGATCGAAACTCATGGCTGTTACATTGAAAGAGTTCCGGTGCTTCAGTTTGGAAGGATCGGCTTCCATGATGTTGATTGCCGCATCCAAAGCATCCGGCATATACATCATATCCATAAAAGTACCCGCTTTTACCGGACAGATGAATTTCTCGCCTTTAACAGCTTTATAAAAAATTTCGACGGCGTAATCGGTGGTTCCGCCTCCGGGCAGAGTCATGTTTGAGATAATTCCCGGGTAGCGTACCGAACGGGTGTCGACTCCATAGTGCTCTGCATAATAGTCGCTTACTAATTCTCCGATTACTTTGGTGATCCCATAGACCGTGTTCGGACGCTGGATGGTATCCTGGGGAGTCTGATCCTGGGGAGTCGACGGTCCAAAAGCTCCGATGGAACTGGGTGTGAATACGGCGCATTTGTACTCCCGGGCGACATCCAGGCAATTCATCAGGCTTCCTACGCCGACATCCCATCCTAATTTGGGATTTTTTTCGGCAGTGGCCGACAGGATGGCTGCCAGATTGTATATGGTATCGATATTGTATTTTTTTACTACCTGAGCGATTTCATCGATATTCAGGGCATTGATTTTTTCGGATGGTCCGGCTTCAAAAAATCCTTCCGGAAAAGGAGGGGCATAGTACCCGCAAATAACATTATTATCTCCATAAATAGAGCGTAATTTTACGCTTAATTCCGAGCCTATTTGTCCTGTACTTCCGACAATTAGAATTTTTTTCATCGATGTTTCTGGATTTTTTTATGCTATGACTTTTAATTTTTTTCCGACCTTAATAAATGCGGCAACGCATTGGTCTATGTGCTCCTCTTGATGTGCAGCGGATAATTGCACGCGGATCCGGGCTTGTCCCTTCGGAACGACAGGGTAGTAAAATCCGGTGACATAAATACCTTCTTCAAGTAATTCCGATGCCATTTCCTGGGATAACTGGGCATCATAAAGCATGACGGCGCAGATGGCTGATTGTGTGGGTTTGATGTCGAATCCGGCAGCAATCATTTTTTCCCTGAACCGGATCGTATTTTCATGCAGCCTGTTTTGCCGCTCATTGGATTGGCTCAACAACTCGAATGCTTTAGTTCCTGCTGCTGCTACGGCAGGAGGGATGGAGTTGGAGAAAAGATACGGGCGCGAGCGTTGGCGCAGCAGGTCGATAATTTCTTTTTTTCCGGTCGTAAAGCCGCCGATAGCGCCTCCAAAGGCTTTACCAAGAGTGCCTGTCAGAATTTCAACTGCTCCTCTTTGGTTGAACAGTTCGGTCGTTCCCCGTCCTGTTTTTCCAACTACTCCGGCCGAATGTGATTCGTCGACCATCACCATTGCGTCGTATTTTACGGCTAATTCCAGAATCTTGTCCAATGGAGCCACATTGCCATCCATTGAAAATACCCCATCGGTTACAATTAAACGAAACCGTTGATTTTGAGCTGATTGCAGTTGTTTTTCCAGATCATCCATGTCTGCATTGGCATACCGGTACCTCACGGCTTTACATAACCGGACTCCATCGATGATGGAGGCGTGATTCAGAGCGTCGGAGATAATGGCATCTTCTTCTGTCAGCAGTGGCTCGAAAACACCGCCGTTAGCGTCGAAACAAGCGGCATAAAGGATGGTGTCTTCCGTGCCGAAAAAATCTGCAATGGTTCTTTCCAATTGTTTATGCAGATCTTGAGTTCCACAGATGAAACGAACGGACGACATCCCGTATCCACGGGTATCCAGCGCCTCTTTGGCCGCCTCGATCAGCTCCGGATTGTCGGATAGCCCGAGGTAATTATTGGCGCAGAAGTTCAAAACTTCTTTTCCGGAGTCGACTTTGATTTTTGCATTTTGAGAGGAAACAATGATACGCTCGTTTTTGTACAATCCGGATGATTGAATTCCGGCGAGCTCTTGTTCCAGATGTTTCTGGAATTTATGGTAGGCTTTCATATGTAATTTGTTGGTATATAGTATGATCGTCCGATTTTTTACTCTAACGGTACCTCAAAATTACGTCAAAAAATCAGAATGTGCAAATAAACTTTACTGTAAATGACGCATTTTTCTTACAGGGGTGATGTCTTCTGTTTTCCGTTTCTTTTTAACGAAAATATCCTGTTTGTCAGTCGGCCTTAAGTAATCGAAATTAACGAAATCTTTCAGGAATTTAGTTTCAGGAGTGAGGTCGGGCAGCGGAAGTATAGCGCCTTGCGATGCAGGCCAGGTAACAATCTTAGCCGGTTTCCGGTTTTTAATTGTAATCGAAAAAAAGCTGCTTTCGGTTTTATTTCTGCCTACGAATGCACCTTTGTCTATGGGATAATAGATTGTTTCGGCGTTTCCGCTGACATCGACCCGGGATATTTCACCTTCTTCGAAATAGGCAGTCAGGTCTCTTCCTTTCATTTGGTTAAAATAAGAGGAATCCAATTTTTCGATTGCAAAAGCATAGTTGATAACGTGCGCTTTTTCGATGGTACTATCGTTGAATGAGAGGGAAATCGTATCTCCGGTTATCTGATAATTGGTATTCCACAAGATGGGTTCTTTATAGAGGTAAAGCAGCGAGTCGCGGGTATTGAATTGCATGGAGTCGCATACTCCCTGAAGGTCGGTGCGGTAAAATCTTACGCCATGGTAGGCTTTTATTTCCCGGTGGTTTTCTCCGATGGTTTTCATCATCAGGGTATCGGCATGGGTAAACAGCGAATCTTTCTGGGAATATTCGATGGCGCAGGCGGAATCAGTTACAAATGCATAGTTGGTTTTGTTATTGAAATGTCCGAAGTTACCGGTAAGGATTACCTTTTTTAAGGTGTCCTGCACCTCCATGTTCCCGTAGGCTTCTCCATAGCCTGTTATCCGGTTGTAGAAAATAGAATCGGCTGTGATGAACTTATTTTTATCCTGGCTGATCACGATGGAGCGGTCGTAAAGCATCGATTCTTCAGTTTCCGTATTGTACCATCCCCTTGATGAATAAATGGATCCGCTGTCCGATTCGATAACCGAAGGACCGAGGATCGTGGCGATCTTGGTTTCCGTATTGTATTTGAGGGTATCGGAAGTCAGTATGAAATTTGAATTTTCAAGTTTTACATCTTTGCGGAAGTAGGCTATTTTCGTATCGGGTGAATATTGTCCATAAATGGAGGAAAGTTTATTCAAAGAGTCGATGATAATACCTCCGTCGAAGTAATATCCTATATTCTTAGTCCGGTCGTAGTTGAAGCTGTCGGTAAACAGGGTGACCTCGTTATTTTCCATTCTGACATGGTCGCGGAGTTTAGCCATGGCGGTATTTCCCTCATAGATCAGATAATCTCCGGTAATAAATAAGGTATCTCCCTGCTCGATCCGGACATTGTCGAACGCTTCCAGCGAATTGGTTCTGGAGTTCATGTAAGCGCTGTCGGCATACATGAATGTGCTGTCGTGTCGGAAGATTACATTTCCCCTCAGGGCGTATATGTCCGGATTGACCTCTTCCTGGAATTCTGTCGAGTCGGCATTCATTACATAAATATTGCCTCTTGCCTGTTTTTGCGGAGGATTCGGATTCTGAATGATACCCCAGGCTGTTGTAAATATAAAAAACAAGCAAAACAGACCGGCTAAGGATCTGTTTCGCTTGTTCGAATATATCGTTTTTTCAGCCTGCATGTACGATTTGTTCCGAAGAAACTAATCTTTTATCCAGCCGCTAAGCTGAAAATCACAGTTCCTCCAGGCCGGATCAATCCGGATGTATGTTTCATTGATCTTTTTGCTTAGCCACTTGTTGAGGATATCTTCTCTTTTCTGGCCTTCGACCAGGAGTTTCAACGATTGGTAGTCGTCCGAGATATTGGCTTTATGTCCCAACGTTCTGGATTTCAATTTGACGATAGCTGCCACTTCTTTCCCGTTGTCATTAATCATGATGAATGGCTTTGAGATCTCTCCCATTTGCATGTTTTCAATGGTTTTGGCAACTTCTCCCGGAAGTTCACCCATTTCAAACTGGGAAGTTCCCATTCGCTCCGTTTGGGTTTCACCATTGTTGTTGACCATCAAACCGCTGTTATTTCTGGTCTTTTTGTCGGATGAAACATAAGGAGCAGCTTCTTCAAAAGTGAATTTTTTATCCAATATATCAGTTCGGACACTGTCTAATTTCAGGTTGGCGGCTTTTAGTTCGGAAGGCGCTACTTCCGGACGCATCAGAATGTGACGGCAGTTGATACGGTCGCCTCGTTTTTCAATTAACTGAATGATATGATAACCGTATTCCGTTTCAACGATCCGTGAAACTTTATTGGGGTCGTTCAATTCAAAGGCTGCGTTTGCAAATTCAGGAAGCATGGATCCTTTGCCTAGAAATCCGAGTTCTCCCCCTTGGGTGGCAGATGCTTTATCCTGGGAATAAACACGGGCCAATGCTGAAAATTGAGCTTCGCCATTGTTTACCCGTTCGGTAATTTCCCGTAATCTGGTTTTTACGGCATCGATTTCGGCCAATGAAACCTGAGGCTCTGCGGTAATGATCTCCGCTTCTACGGTCGTATTGATGTAGGGCAGACTGTCTTGTGGTATCCGGTTATAGTACTGGCGTACATCCGAAGGGGTTACCTTCACTGTGCCTACGAGTTTTTGACTCACTTCCCGAACTGTTTGCTCGTCTCTTTTCTGATCTCTTTTTTCTTCCCGTATTTCAGGAATGGATTTGCCGAAATATTCTTCCAGTTTTTCTTTTGATCCGACTTGCTTGATGGCGTCGTTGATCCACATTTCAACGTATTGCATCACCTGCGACTCATTGATGGTGATGCTGTCGAGTTTTGCCTGGTGAAGATACAGCTTCTGGATTGCCATTTGTTCGGAAATAACACACAGGGGGTCGCCGTTGAGGTATTGGCCAACCATCTGCATATGCAGGCGGGAGTTTTCCACATCGGACTTCAGGATCGCTTCATCACCGACGATCCAGATCACTTCGTCGACAATCCCGTCTTGCGCCTGAACCGGAAAAAATCCCCATTGGATCAAAAGTACCGATAAGATCAATAAATAGTTTTTTTTCATGTTTTATATTTTTGTTTTCCCGTCGTTAAACTGCTTTTAAGTAAGTTTTTATTCGGTATAAAATTTTACCTGACCTTTTTCTACAGCCTTATCATAAAGGTCGTCTTCCAGTTCTTTCAGGAAACCCATTTTTTTCTGGTTGATCAACACTTCCTTAACGGTTGGCTTCGCATGCTCAAAGGGAGCATCGGAACCTTCCGGTAAATATTCCTTGATATTCAGGAAGTAATAATAACTGCTGTCTTGCAGTTCAATGTATCTGTTGTTTTTTACGGTGGCATCCGGATCGTTGTAATGAACCGGCAGGTTATCCATCATGTCGTTGAAATCGACCCAGCGATCGTAAAAATAATCGTACACAACTGCATTCTGAACACTGTATTTTTCAATCTTGTCCAGCGTGGCTTTAGATCCTGACTTGCACCAACTCCTGATATCGTTTATCTGAGGAGCGTCTAAAGGAACTTTCAGGTACAATCCTTTTATCAGGGTATGTTCTAATTTAAACCCTCCTTTGTTATTATCGAAATAGGCTAGCATTTCCTCATCACTGATGTCGCGGGATAGTTTTTCATTCACTAACTGCTCCTGATAATGAAATACCATCAAAGACTTCCGGTAATTTTCGACCAACAGGTTGATCTCCTCCAGGTCGGAAATGTTTTTTTTTGCCAGATCATATAATAAATTATCTTTTATCCACTGGCGGATAATTTTATCTGCCAGAATGATGCTGTCTTCCGGACTGATTTCCTGGGGTATACCTGCTTCCAACTCTCCGATTGTAAGAGAACTGTTGCCAACAGTTGCAATAACCTGCTTTCCACGTTGATCTGTTCTGGTGTTACATGCAACGAGCAGCAAAGATAATATGACTAATGGAAATATAAACCTCATAAAAGGTTAAAGTTTGTCATTTTATGGTACTTACAATCTCGGGAAAAATAACAATCGGATATTTTTTATTGAGTAATTCGATCCATTCATCTTCCAGATAATTCTGATAATCTGTTATAACAGGCCCTTTTACATCGGTATAGTCCTCCGGAAGCTGAGGGAGTAGTTTACCCATCACGAAAAAGTCGGCAAATCCTTCGGGGCATGTTGCTTTTCCTGATTTGAATGCGACCTCGTCGACAAACGGATTATCTCCTTTTACAAAAAGACCTTTTTCAATTCTTACATACGATACTTCTCCTACGCGATAGTTATTGAGCAGGAATGTTGCTGCAGAATCAACGGCCAGCCCGCTGATTTCCTTTTGCATTTTCTTTTTGATCTTATGGTCTTTACATAGAACAACATATCCTTTGTAATGGGGTTCTTTCCAGGAATAATCCGCTTTATGCTGCTCAAAAAATGCTTTCAGGCCTTCCGTGTCTTTCCCTGCTTTTTCCCATACTTCTTTATTCATGATATCGAATAGCAGAATTCCATCACGATACTCCTGTATCAGATTGCGGAAATCCGGATATTTTTTCTCCAGCAGTTTGTTTTCTTCATCGAGGAGGCAGGAATATTCGAACCTGGTCATAAGATCATTCAGTAAGTCTGTTGAGATTGCAGTAGTCGGACTTGGATCTTGCTTGATAAAATTCACAAACTGACTGATTGTGTAAGTCGTTGAATTAATTATAAATAATGGACTCTGATTGCTCGCAAAACGGGAAATAAAATCGGTACTCACCGGATAAAGTGTGTTGGCGGCCGTTGCAAGTTCCTTCTGCGCTCCGGAGTTCATCGAGAATCCGTTCTCATGCTTCAGCTTTTCCATTCCGGGCTTTACCAACTCAGCATAGGTGCCGTTCTGCTGAAATTTGGCAATGATTGCAGGTTTCTTTTCTTCAAATGAGGGTTGCGGTTTTCTTCCAAGTAATTTGATGATGTGAAAACCGAATTTCGAACGTACCGGAGGACAGATATCCCCGGTGTCTTTCAGGGCAAAAGCAGCTTCCTGAAATTCTTTTACCATCTGTCCGATCCCAAACCAGGCTAAGTCTCCTCCGTTTTTTGCAGAACCTTTGTCATCGGAATATTCTTTGGCTAATGTGCCGAAATCTTCTCCCCCGGATGCCCGTTGATACAACTCATCTGCTTTCTTTTTAGCATCACCGGCTTGAACGGCATCAGCATCTTCAGGGCATAAAATAAGGATATGGGAAGCCCTGATCAGTCCCGGGTCCTGCTGACGGTTGAACACCTTAATTAGATGATAGCCGAAGTTCGTTCGGACAGGCATGCTGATTTGTCCTACCGGCGTACTGTAAGCGCCATCTTCCAGTGACGGGATAAGCGCCATTCCGGTCACCCATCCTAAATAACCGGGTTGATCTTTATTGATGAACTGGCGGTCGTTAGATACTTCCTCGGCCACTTTACTGAAATCTTCCCCTTTAAGCAATCGTTTGCGGATTTGCATGGCTTTTTTGTAAGCTTCCAGGGTATCGACCGGGAAAACCTCTTTTTTCATCCCTTCCGGATTATCCATATTCTGCCCACTGAAAGAAATTAAAATATGACCGATTTCGAGGTCTTCTTTCAGACGATTGTATTCTGTCCGGATCAAATCTTCATTTTGTTCGATATTATCCAGATAGGGCTTGGATAATTCTTCCCGGTATTCATTCAGTTCTTTCAAAAAACTTTCGGTCGTATCCAGTTGCTGTGTTTCCGCTTCTGTAACCTTCAGTTTAAAGTTCTTGAAAAGCTGAATATATTCATCCAGAGATTTCTTATCAATCGCTTCTTCCGTATTGTTTTTCCTGTAGATGTACTCAAACTCGGATTTTTTGATATCCTTGCCATTGATGCTCATAATAACCGGATCGCTTTCCTGTGCTGCGACAACACCACAAAATGCGACCAGAATCAAAGACAGTACTTGCTTTTTCATACAAATTTCTTTCTTAGGATCAGTATATTTAATATTTAGACATAAAAAGACAATCAAGAAACGTAAAAAAGAACAGAATATTGTATGCGGTTGATAAAACTATTAATCGCGATTGTAGCTATAATTCGGAGCCTCCTGGGTAATAGATACATTATGCGGGTGACTTTCCGCCATACCGGCATTGGTGATGCGTGTAAACTTTGCCTGGTGCAGGGAGTGAATATTGGCTGCTCCGCAGTACCCCATCCCGGCCCGGAGTCCGCCGACCATCTGGTAGATCACTTCAAATAACGAACCTTTGTAAGGAACCCGTGCAGCGATTCCTTCCGGAACCAGCTTTTTGATATCTTCTTCCACATCCTGAAAGTAACGGTCTTTGGAGCCTTTTTGCATAGCTTCGAGTGATCCCATTCCCCGGTATGATTTGAATTTACGTCCGTTGTAGATAATGGTTTCTCCCGGCGACTCTTCAACTCCGGCAAGCAATGATCCCATCATAACGGAAGAGCCTCCTGCCGCCAGAGCTTTGACGATGTCTCCGGAATATCTCAATCCTCCGTCTGCAATCAGGGGGACGCCCGAACCTTTGAGAGCTTTTGAAACATCATAAATAGCAGAAAGCTGCGGTACTCCGACTCCTGCAATGATACGCGTGGTGCAGATCGAACCCGGCCCGATTCCCACTTTAACGGCATCGGCTCCTGCCTTGGCTAAAACTTTGGCGGCTTCGGCCGTGGCAATATTTCCGACCACCACGTCGACACTGGTGAATTTCTTTTTTGTTTCTTCGAGTGTCCGGATAACGCCCTGGGAGTGCCCGTGAGCCGTATCGATCACAACGGCGTCGACACCAGCGTCTACTAAAGCCTGGATTCTTTCAAATACATCGTCGGTTACTCCGACTCCTGCGGCAACTCGCAATCTGCCGTTTTCGTCCTTGCAGGCAGACGGTTTATCTTTTGCCTTGGTAATATCTTTATAGGTAATCAATCCGACCAACTTGTTGTTCGAGTCGACTACCGGAAGTTTTTCGATTTTGTGTTGCTGCAGGATTTCTGCTGCGGCTTCCAGGTCGGTCGATTGCCGGGTGGTTACCAGATTTTCTTTCGTCATCACATCTTCCACCAACAGGCTCATGTTGCGTTGAAAACGCAGGTCCCGGTTGGTCACGATTCCAACCAGATGATTCTGGTCGTCGACCACAGGAATTCCTCCGATCTTATATTCAGACATCAGGGACAGTGCATCTCCGACTGTTTTTCCCCGCTTAATACTGACCGGGTTGGAAATCATCCCGTTCTCGGCGCGTTTTACGGCCCTGACCTGCTTGGCTTGTTCGTCGATACTCATGTTCTTGTGGATCACGCCGATCCCTCCTTCACGGGCTATCGCAATAGCAAGCTTGGTTTCTGTCACCGTATCCATTGCAGCAGAAACTATAGGGATGTTGAGCGTGATATTTCTTGAGAAGTTGGTTGTCAGATCGACATTCCGGGGCAATACATCTGAGTAAGAGGGGATCAACAATACATCATCGAACGTCAATCCATCCATAATAACTTTATCTGCAATAAATGACATAAAACAGGAGATTTTAAAATTTATTGCGTGCAAATGTACGGATTTTTTTCAATTAATTGGCCATTTCGGAAATGAATTTGATCCGGACGAGGCGAATTTCTTCTTCAGAGTATTGATTCCCCAATTCTTCTATTGCTTCTTTCATGCTGTCGGTTTCCGATTCCTTGAAATAAAGGTAGATGTCTTCCACATGCTCTTCGTCCATCACCTCATTCAGGAAATAATCGATACTGATTTTGGTGCCGGAGTAAACGATCGCTTCGATTTCATCCAACAACTCGGTAAATTCAAGTCCTTTAGTCAACGCAATGTCATCCAGAGCTACTTTACGGTCGATACTTTGCACGATAAATACTTTCAGTTTCGATTTGTTGGCTACCGTACGGACGCGCAGGTCTTCCGGCCGTTCGATTTCATTTTCGGCAACATGCCGCTTGATTAATTCAATAAAATCCTGTCCGTAGCGTTTGGCTTTTCCGGATCCGACACCCGGGATGTTCTGTAATTCCTCGATCGTAACCGGATAGGTGGTGGCCATCGCTTCCAATGAGGGGTCCTGAAAGATGACATAAGGAGGAACATCTAATTTTTTAGAAAGTTTTTTCCTTAAATCTTTCATGATGGAATACAGTATCGGGTCGACGGCGCAGGAAGCTCCTCCTCTTACCTGAGTTTCTTCCGGATTTTCGTCTTCATCGAATTCATTATCTTTGGTAATTTTGAAAGATGTCGGGTTCTCCAGGTATTTTTTTCCGGCGGGAGTCAGCTTGAGTAAGCCGTAGTTCTCAATGTCTTTGTCAAGGTATCCGGCAATCATAGCCTGGCGGATGACTGCATTCCATGTTTTTTCGTCTTCGCCGGTTCCTGTTCCGAACATTTCCAGATTATGATGTTCATATGAAATGATCTCCGATGTTTCTTTTCCGAGCAGGATGTTTATCACATGATCTGCTTTAAATTTGTCTTTCAGTATTGCAACGGTTTCTAAAACCGTAATCAGATGTTCTTTCGCTTCCACTTGTTTTTTTGGATTTAAACAATTGTCACAATTTCCACAATTATCATCGTTATATTCTTCCCCGAAATAATGTAATAAAACTTTCCTTCGACATACGGATGTTTCCGCATAAGCTTTTGTTTCTTCTAATAACTGCTTCCCTATTTCCTGTTCGGATATGGGTTTCCCCTGCATGAATTTTTCTAATTTCTGGAGATCCTTATTTATATAAAAAACAATACATCGACCCTCTCCTCCGTCGCGTCCGGCCCTTCCGGTTTCCTGGTAATAGCCTTCTAAGCTCTTGGGAATGTCGTAATGGATCACATAGCGTACATCCGGCTTATCAATACCCATTCCAAAAGCAATGGTTGCCACGATTACATCGACTTCCTCCATCAGAAAAGCGTCCTGGTTCCCGGTGCGGGTTTGTGAGTCCATTCCGGCATGGTAGGGCAGGGCGTTGATCCCGTTTGTTCTCAGGATTTCCGCAAAATCCTCCACTTTTTTACGGGAAAGGCAATACACGATTCCCGATTTTCCCGGTTGGCTTTTGATGAATTTGACAATATCTTTATCTATATTGACTGTTTTTTGTCTGACTTCGTAATACAGGTTCGGGCGGTTGAACGATGATTTATACACGATAGCATCCATCATTCCCAGGTTTTTTTGAATATCGTGTTGCACCTTGGGGGTTGCTGTTGCCGTCAGTGCGATCACCGGCTTTTTGGATATTTCGTTGATTATGGGTCGTATACGCCTGTATTCCGGACGGAAGTCATGTCCCCACTCTGAGATGCAGTGAGCTTCATCTACTGCATAAAAAGAGACATTGATGTGTCTTAAGAACTCAATGTTATCTTCTTTTGTCAGAGATTCGGGGGCGACATACAGTAATTTGGTTTTCCCACTCAGAATATCTTCTTTTACCTGGTCGACTGCCGCTTTGTTCAGAGACGAATTGATAAAATGAGCAACGCCGTTACTTTCGCTGAAGTTCCGCATGGCGTCGACCTGATTTTTCATCAGGGCTATCAGGGGGGATATAACAATGGCGGTGCCTTCCAGCAATAACGATGGAAGCTGATAACACAAAGACTTTCCTCCGCCTGTAGGCATAAGCACGAATGTGTCTTTTCCTGCCAGGACATTACGGATTACAGCTTCCTGATTTCCTTTGAATGTATCAAAGCCAAAATATTTTTTGAGTTCCTCCGTTAAAAAATCTTTTTTTGCTGCCATGTTATTTTTCAATGATTACTTCTCAGTCTGATAAAACAAAGATAAGCCATTGATTTTAAAATCACAATAATTTATTGATTATTTTTTTGTTGTTAAAAATCAGGCAACATTTAACCTTTTGGACTGGGATTTTTCTACTCTTTCCTTTGCATAATTCAGATCGATGTGTAGCTCTTTCTTTTCTGTCGATGGGAAACTGAACATGGCGTCGATCATGATATCTTCCGAGATGGAGCGTAATCCCCGGGCTCCGAGTTTGAATTCCATGGCCTTGTCGACAATATAGTCGAAGACTTCAGGGTCGAAAGTCAGCTTGACGTCGTCGATCTCGAACATTTTGACGTATTGCTTGATAATGGAGTTTTTAGGCTCTGTCAGGATATTTCTCAGGGTTTCCCGGTCTAAGGGATTCAGGTAGGTCAGAATAGGCAAACGCCCGATAATTTCCGGAATCAACCCGAACGACTTCAGATCCTGGGGACTGATATATTGCAGTAGGTTATTCCGGTCTACCTGCCCCTGGTTTTTAGCAGCAGAGTATCCGATTACCTGGGTATTAAGGCGTTGGGCAATTCTCTTTTCAATACCGTCGAAAGCGCCTCCGCAGACAAAAAGGATATTTTTGGTGTCTACCGGGATCATTTTCTGATCCGGATGCTTACGCCCTCCCTGGGGAGGAACATTCACAATAGAGCCTTCCAGCAGCTTCAGTAAGCCCTGCTGTACACCTTCTCCGCTGACATCCCGGGTGATAGACGGATTGTCGCTTTTCCGAGCGATTTTATCAATCTCATCGATGAAAACAATTCCACGCTGGGCTGCTTCAACATTGTAGTCTGCTACTTGTAACAACCGGGTGAGAATACTTTCGATATCTTCTCCCACATAACCGGCTTCGGTCAGTACGGTTGCATCGACAATTGTAAACGGTACTTTAAGTAACCGGGCGATGGTTTTTGCCAACAAGGTTTTCCCTGTTCCGGTGGGGCCTACCATAATGATGTTGGATTTTTCGATTTCCACCTCATCGGCCGATACTTGCTGCATCAGACGTTTATAGTGGTTGTAAACCGATACCGACAAATAACGTTTGGCATCGTCCTGTCCGATTACATACAGATCAAGAAAGTCCTTGATCTCTACCGGTTTGGGTAATTCTTTCTTAGAAATGTTAAATGGATTTACTTTTCCGGTAGTTTTTTCCGACTCTTTGACGATCAGGTAGGCTTGCTCAACGCAGGACTCACAGATATTTCCGTTTATGCCTGCGATCAACAGGATCGTTTCCTTTTTGGGCTTTCCGCAAAAACTGCAATAATCGTTGGATTTAGCCATACTTATTTTTTAATTAAAACTTCGTCTACCATTCCGTAAGCCTTGGCTTCTTCCGAGTTCATCCAGAAGTCGCGGTCTCCGTCCTGCAGTACTTTTTCGTAAGGCTGTCCGGAGTGATCGGAAATGATAGTATAAATTTCTTTTTTGATTTTCAGAATTTCCCTGGCGGTAATTTCGATGTCGGAAGCCTGCCCCTGGGCGCCGCCCAACGGCTGGTGGATCATCACGCGGGAATGTTTCAGCCCCATGCGCTTGCCTTTCTCTCCGGCTACCAGTAGTACAGCAGCCATGGAGGCGGCTATTCCGGTACAGATGGTCGAAACCTGGCTGGAGATAAACTGCATGGTGTCGTAAATGCCGTATCCGGCATATACCGATCCTCCGGGGCTATTAATATAAATTGAAATATCTTTTCCTGGATCGGCCGTATCTAAATATAACAACTGGGCCTGAATGGTATTGGCGGTATAATCGTCGATGGCGGTTCCGAGGAAGATGATCCGGTCCATCATTAAACGGGAAAATACGTCCAACTGCGTCACGTTTAATTGGCGCTCTTCGAGAATATACGGATTCAGATACTCGCGTTGAGAGCGGATATCGAAATCTTTAATGTATTGGTCGACGGCCAGACCGTTCATCCCCAGGTGTCCGGTTGCATATTTTCTGAAATCTTTCATAACTCTGAAATTTTATTGTTCTTCAAATAATTTTTTAAATTCATCTACGGATATTTCCTGGGATTCAAGTGTGACTTGCTCCTTCAGCCATCCGGTGAATTTGTCTTCAATGATACGATCGATCAAATTTCGGACCGTTTCCTCTTTTTTAAGCATGTCTTTGGCGTAGCTTTCGAGCATGTCGTCGGGAGCATTGGGTATACCGTACTGAGCAAACTGCATTCTGACTGCATTCAGGGCGTAGGCCATCAGCTCTCCTTCTTCGACTTTGATTCCGTTTTCTTTGACTAATTCTTCTTTAATCAAATGGAACTGAAGGTCTTCCATGATTTTTGGATAGTCTGCTTCAACCGACTCCGGAGTACGGTCTTCATTGGATGCTACTAACCAGCGTTTCAGGAATTGGTTGGGGAATCCGATCTTTCCTGCTTTCTTTTCCAGCATCTTCTTGACATCCAGCATAAATTTATAATTGCTGTCAGGAAGATATTGATTTCCGATCATTTCTCTGACTTTTTGTCGGAATTCTTCTTCCGTTTTGACAGACCCCGGTTCGAAGACTTTGTCGAAAAGCTCCGGGTTCAGTTCTGCTTCCGTATACCGGGTGATGCTTTGGATTTCGAAAGAGAATTCACCCTGGTGGTTATTGATTTCTTCTTTTTTGACTTTCAGAAGAGAAGCCAGTTCTGCTTCAGCGCCTTCATAAGCTTTATACGGATTAAAAGTGATGACTGTATTATTCTTTTTGTCCATGAATTTTTTCTTCTCACCCTCTTCTTTCATGTAGAATGGGAGCATAACTGCATCTTCGACCTGAATGCCGCCTTCTTTCGGCTGTCCGTTCCCGTCCAGTTCAGTCAGCAAGCCTTTTACCATATCTTTTCCTTCTACTTTTTGGGCTTCTGAATAAGCGCCGTAATTGGCTTTGAAATTATCGATCTGTTTTTCGATCAGATCATCTTCCACCCGGATAGTGTAAAACGGTAATTTATCTTTTTTACTAATCTTGATCTTCATTTCAGGGGCCAGACCCAGATCAAAAACAAATTCGAAATCTTCCTGATGATCGAAATCGATCTCTTTTTGTTCAGTTTCGCTGGGCAGTGGCTCGCCCAGAATATTCAGTTTGTTTTCCCGGATATAATTGTACAGATTATTGGATACGATTTTGTTTACTTGTTCGATCAATGCCGATTTGCCATACATTTTTTGTACGATGCCTGCCGGTACTTTGCCGGGTCGGAACCCCGGAACAGAAGCCCTCTGACGTAAATCCTTAAGTGTTTTTTCTACTTCAGGCATGTAATCAGCTTTTACGACTTCCATTTTCAGCAAGGCGTTGACCGGATCGATGTTGTTTAATGTGATATTCATCAGTGAAAAATATTTAATTTATTAATTATCAGATTGTTTAAATGTAATTTTATTTTTGGACAACAAAGTTACAGTTATTATTTTAATTACCAAATAAGAATAGCGGTTGTTGAATTATAAAATAATCCGATCGGATAAATTTTTTTTGTTAAACAAATGATTAAAATATTTGTTTTATTCAAAAAGACAGTTTACATTTGTGCAGTCGGATTAAATAACATGCAAATATGGAAAACGATATTACCACCGAAGAAAAGATAAAAGAGGCGGCGCGTAGGATTTTTCAACAGAAAGGTTTTGCCGGAACACGCACCCGGGATATTGCCGAGGAGGCCGGTATCAACCTGGCTTTATTGAATTATTATTACCGGAGTAAAGAAAAACTCTTTGAAATTGTAATGGAGGAAAGTCTGAAGCAGTTGTTTTCCCGGATTCAGTGGGTGTTGAACAATGAATCGACGTCTTTATCTGAAAAAATCGATACCGTTGTCAATCTTTACATCGATCTGTTGAAGGAAAATCCGAATATTCCGCTCTTCATTTTAGGGGAGGTTCAGGCTAATCCGGATAAGTTCAGGAAAAAAGTCGGGGTACCAGACGCCTTTATGCCCCAGATCGCTGTCGTCAGACAAATCGGGGAGCAGATCCGGATTTCCGGAATGGAACCGGTCGATCCGTTTCATTTCCTGGTTAATCTGGTTTCCATGACCATTTTCCCTTTTGCGTCCAAGCCTTTGCTGAAGTTGTTGATGAACCGGAACGACGAGGATTTTATCCGCTTTGTCGAAGAGCGCCGGAAGTTGGTGCCGGTTTGGATCCGGTCGATGTTGGGATTAAAAGAATAAAACTGAAGATATGAAAACAATTCTGAGATTATCCATTGCACTGTTTTTATTGGCTGGTGCGGGAAGTGTCCGGGGTCAATCGCTTACCATTGAGAGTTGCCAGCAAAAAGCGTATGAAAATTACCCGCAAATCAAGCAATTCGGGCTTCTGGAGCAGGCCGGGAAATATAATCTTTCAAATCTGTCGAAAGCCTGGCTACCTCAATTGGCTCTAAACGGACAGGTCACTTACCAGTCGGATGTCGTCCATTTTCCGATTCAAATTCCTGGAATGGATGTCCCGATGCTTGATAAAGACCAGTATAAAGCAACGGTCGACCTGTCCCAGACGATTTGGGACGGAGGCAGTGTCGGCGCTCAGAAAAAAACGGTCCGCGCAGGAAATGAGGTAGAAAAGCAGCATGTGGAAGTAGAACTGTATGGAATCCGTAATCAGGTGAACCAGTTGTTTTTTGGAATATTGACTCTGAACGAACAATGGAAGCAATTGGAGATCCTCCGGCAGGACCTGGAAAACAGCAACCGGAGGGCCCGGGCCATGCTGGAAAACGGTACGGCAACACCACCGGATGTGGATGCTATTCAGGTGGAGTTATTGAATAATGAACAAAAGAAAACAGAATTGAAAGCGATGAAAGACGCCTGTTCCGAAATGCTTTCAGCTCTGATTAACGAAGAAATTACGGACCGGACGGTATTGCAAAAACCTTCAGACTTGCTGATCGATCCGCAAATGGACATTCTTCGCCCCGAGATAACATTATTTGAGAAGCAACGTGAATTATATGATGCCAGAGAAAGTTTGATCACTGCTAAAAATACGCCCCGGTTTTCACTCTTTGCCCAGGGAGGATATGGAAAACCCGGACTGAATATGCTTTCGAATAAATTCGAACTTTTTGCTTTAGGAGGTATCCGCCTGACCTGGAATTTCGGAAATTTATATACCCGGAACAACGAAAAACGATTGATTTCGATCGATAAAGACCGCACCGATACCCAGCAGGAAACCTTTACATTCAATACCGGCCTGCAACTGAAACAGATCCGTCATGAATTGGAAAAGGCCCGGGAACTGATGGAAAAAGACGATGAGATCATCCTATTGCGTAATCGCGTGAAAACGGCCTCGGAAAGTAAATATGAAAACGGAATTTATACGGTGAACGACCTGATCCGGGATATCAATGCAGAAAGCCAGTCGAGGCAGGCGAAGATCATTCACGAGATCCAGTATCTGCTGAATGTTTATAACTACCGGACCACTCAGGGACAGCCGGCTACGAACCGTTAAAACAGAAAATGAAAATAATCCGAACTACAGAAAAAATAAATGGAATCATGAGAAATCCGATGAATTCAAAATTGCCGATCGTTGCAGCATTTCTTTTTCTTACCGCCTGTAACAGTAATAAATTCGATCATGATGCTTCCGGAACTTTTGAAGCAACCGAAGTGATGATCTCCTCCGAGGCTTCTGGAAAATTGGAACAGTTCGATTTGTCAGAAGGGAGCTCTTTGTCCGATGGACAATATTTAGGGTATGTCGATACAACCCAGTTGTTTCTTAAAAAGCTGCAACTGCAGGCTGCCCGGAAAGCGGTCAGTTCCCGCCGGCCGGATATTGCGGTTCAGATATCAGCTACAAAGGAGCAGATACAGAAAGCCGAGGTAGAGAAAAGGCGGATGGAAAAATTATTCCAGTCGAATGCTGTGACCCAAAAACAGGTTGATGACATCAATTCGCAGGTTATGGTGCTGAAAAGAACATTGGATGCCCAGATCAATTCGTTATCCAATTCGGTGAGTAGCCTGAACGAGGAAAGCATGACTTACGAGATTCAGATTGCACAGATACAGGATCAGTTAGACAAATGCCGGATCGTCAATCCGATTGAGGGGACGGTGTTGAATAAATATGCCGAGGCTCAGGAGATTGTGATTCCGGGAAAGCCTTTGTATAAAATTGCCGACACGAAGCATTTGTTTTTAAGGGCTTACATTGTATCCGGGCAATTAGAAAAAATCAGGACCGGCCAGAGTGTAACCGTATTTATCAATGCAGGAGACGGAAGTAAAAGCTACGAAGGAAAAGTGAGCTGGATTTCCGATAAGGCAGAATTTACCCCTAAAACCATTCAAACCAAAGATGAACGCCAGAATTTGGTGTATGCTGTAAAAATTGCAGTGGAAAACACCGATGGGCTGATAAAGATAGGAATGTATGGCGACGTCGATTTCAATCAATAACATCGGTAAGAGCTATGGCAAAACCGAGGCCCTGAAACAAGTGACCTTCGGAGTCGATACCGGAGAATTGTTCGGTCTGATCGGTCCTGACGGCGCCGGAAAAACGACTTTATTCCGTATTCTCACGACTTTGCTCCTGGCCGATGAAGGATCAGCTTCGGTCGATGGCCTGGATGTCGTGGAACAGTTTCGCGAAGTCAGGAATAGGGTGGGTTATATGCCTGGAAAGTTTTCGTTATATCAGGATTTATCCGTAAAAGAAAATCTGGAGTTCTTTGCCCGGGTATTCGGAACGTCTATTGAAGAAAATTACGATCTGATCCGGGATATTTATGTGCAGATAGAGCCTTTCAGCAGCCGGAAGGCCGGAAAGTTATCCGGAGGGATGAAGCAGAAACTGGCTTTGTGTTGTGCTCTGGTGCACAAACCAAAGGTACTGTTTCTCGATGAGCCGACTACCGGGGTCGATCCTGTTTCCCGGAAAGAGTTCTGGGAAATGCTTCAACACCTGAAACAGGAAAATATAACCATTCTGGTTTCAACTCCTTACATGGATGAAGCCTCTTTATGCGATCGGATCGCCCTGATTCAGCAAGGCCGGTTGTTATCGATCGATACCCCGGATGGGATTATCGGAAAGTATCCGAAAAAACTGTATGCCGTTCGGGGGGAGGATAACTATCGTTTATTGGAGCGGTTGCGTCTTGATTCCCGGGTAGAGTCGGCCTATATTTTTGGAGACTCCCTGCATGTTACACTCCGTCCGGCAGAAACAGACCTCCGTTTTATTTCCGGTATTTCCGGTGTGGAAATAAAAGAAATCCGGCCGACGATCGAAGACTGTTTTATTGAACTGATCAAATAAGAAATAACTGAACAACAGATCATGAAAACAATATATTTAGACTCTGAAACTCCTGCCGGTTCTCCCCGGCTGACAGGAGAGGGGGTTGTTTCTGTAAAAAACCTGACCAAGCGTTTTGGAAACTTCTATGCAGTAGACCAGATTTCTTTTGATGTTTTCAAAGGGGAAATTTTTGGATTTCTCGGAGCAAACGGAGCTGGGAAAACGACGGCGATGCGGATGCTTTGCGGACTCTTGACTCCAACCTCGGGAACGGGCCGGGTAGCCGGATTCGATATCAACCGGCAA
The DNA here is from genome assembly GCA_031548005.1 of Bacteroidales bacterium. Classification (GTDB taxonomy): domain Bacteria; phylum Bacteroidota; class Bacteroidia; order Bacteroidales; family Azobacteroidaceae; genus BNXB01. The sequence continues at coordinate 23,715 of JAVBRK010000001.1, read as the reverse complement.
TCGGACGAAATCAAACGGAATATTGGTTATATGAGTCAGAAATTCTCTTTGTATGAAGATCTTACGATGGTCGAGAATATGCGGTTATTCGGAGGGATTTACGGTATGGGAACCAAAGCGATTGCAGAAAAGAGCGATGAAGTCCTGACGGAACTCGGTTTACTTCCGGATCGGAATATTCTTGTTAAATCATTGCCATTAGGTATAAAACAGAAAGTTTCCTTTGCCGTTTCTATTTTTCATATGCCTCAGATTGTATTTCTTGACGAACCGACCGGAGGGGTCGATCCGATTGCCCGGAGAATGTTTTGGGAAATGATTTATCAGGCTGCTGAAAAGGGGATTACAGTATTTGTAACGACTCACTATATGGATGAGGCCGAGTATTGCAGCCGGGTTTCCATTATGGTCGACGGAAAGATTGAAGCATTAGATACCCCGAAGCGCCTGAAACTGGACTTTGGAGCGGAAAATATGGATGAAGTTTTCCGCTCATTGGCCAGGAAGGCAGAAAGAGTTGATCATTGAAAACCGGTAATTGAAATAAAATGATGCAGAAAAATAAAATAGATAGCAAACACGGGTTGCGCCCGGGCGCTCAGTTTGCAACGTTCATCAAAAAGGAATTTTTGCATATTTCCAGGGATGTGCGTACCATGATGATGTTGTTGCTGATGCCTGTTATTCAGTTGATTATATTTGGATTTGCCATCCGGACGGAAATTTCGGATACTCCGTTTTCCGTATTAGACGAGTCGAAAACCACTTCTTCTCTCCAGATCATTGAGCGGATGAACGGGAGCAACTATTTTAACTTGGTCGATCATCTGAGTTCGTTCGATGAGATCGACCGGCAGTTCAGGAAGGGTAAAATCAAATTGGCCCTGGTGATCCCTTCCGGTTTCAGTACCGACCTGTACCGTACGGGGACGGGAAGCCTGCAGTTATTGGCCGATGCTTCCGATCCGAATGAGGCTTCGACGATTACTTCCTATGCACAGCAGATCCTGATGCAGCACCAGCAAGGCCTGATGAACGGCCAGATTCCTTATCAGATCCGGACGGAGGTGAAAATGTTGTACAACCCGCAATTACAAAGCGCTTATAACTTTGTCCCCGGAATTATGGGGCTGGTATTGATGCTGATCTGCGCCATGGTGACCTCCATCTCCATTGTCCGGGAAAAAGAGCAGGGTACCATGGAAATTTTGCTTGTATCTCCGGTCCGTCCGATTTTTGTCGTGCTTTCAAAAGCGGTACCCTATTTGCTGATCTCTTTTCTGGACATTTTACTGATCTTATTCATTTCCAATACGGTACTGCATGTCCCGATTGCCGGAAATCTCCTGTTACTCCTGTTTTTGAGTATCCTGTTCATCCTGTCTGCACTTTCTTTGGGAATCCTGATTTCATCAGTAACGAATTCCCAGCAAACAGCTATGTTCTTGTCGGGAGCAGGTCTGATGTTACCCACAATGATGTTGTCGGGTCTGGTTTTTCCCATTGAAAACATGCCGCTTCCGTTACAGTTTATTTCGAATATTATTCCGGCCAAATGGTATATCATTGCCGTTAAAGATGTGATGATCAAAGGACTGGGCCTTGCAGCGATCTGGAAAGAACTATCCATACTGTTCGGAATGTCGGTATTTTTATTGGTTGTAAGTATTAAAAGCTTTAAAAACAGATTAGCCTGATATGAAACAATTATTCTACCTGCTGCAAAAAGAATTCCTGCAAATCCGCCGGGATAAAATGATGTTAAGGATTATGATTATGATGCCTGTCATTCAATTGCTGGTACTTCCCTGGGCCGCTACATTCGAGCAGCGTAATATTTCCTTAGGGGTAATTGATAATGATCGGGGCGTTTATTCCCGCCAACTGATCGATAAGGTGATTTCTTCGGGTTATTTCAGGCTGACCGATTATTCTCCGGGGTATGATCAGGCATTGAAAACGGTGGAGCAGGACAAAGCCGATCTGATCCTGGAGATCCCCCATGGATTTGAAAATAATTTTATCCGTCACCGGCAAACCGACCTGATGCTCTCTGTTAATGCCGTCAACGGGCAGAAAGCGGGATTGGGGTCGGCTTACTTGGGCCAGATCATTGGCGAATTCAACCGTAATATCATCCGGGAGCAAGGCGTGCAGATGGATCTGGTGAATGTGATCGATGCCGCTCCGTATTTCAAGTACAATACAGACATGAATTACCGTAATTTTATGGTACCGGGTATTCTGGTGATGCTGCTGACTCTGATCAGCTTCATGCTGTCGTCCATGAATATTGTCCGGGAGAAAGAAATCGGCACCATCGAACAGATCAATGTCACCCCGGTTTCGAAATCGACCTTTATTCTGGCCAAACTGATTCCGATTGTCGTTATCGGATTCGTCATCCTGACCATCGGCCTGATCGTGGCTGCTGTTGTATATGGCATTGTTCCTTCCGGGAATGTGGCGCTGGTCTACCTGTTCGCTTTTTTCTATTTACTGACTTTCTTAGGAGCCGGATTAGTCATTTCATCTTTTTCCGACACCCAACAGCAGGCCATGTTCGTTTCGTTCTTTTTCATGCTGATCTTTTTTCTGCTTAGCGGGCTGTTTACCCCGATCAGCAGCATGCCCGAATGGGCGCAGCGGGTGACTTTGTTTAACCCCGTACGCTATTTCGTGGAAGTGATCCGCCTGATCTTTATGAAAGGGAGTCATTTATCCGACATGCTCCCGCAATTGGGAACGATCATTTGTTTTGCCTTGTTTTTCAATACCCTGGCGGTATTGAGTTACAAGAAGCGGGGGTAAAACTTATATCAGGAACTTTTCGGGTCAATGCTCGTGCCCGCCTCCTTCTCCGTGACCAATCAGGACATTGCGGGCGACATAAGATTCGTTTCCAGCTCTGTCTACACAGTAAACAATAAAGTGATATTTCCCGTCTGCAACCGGTTTTCCGTTGATAGTTTCAGGAATGACGATTTCGTGGTGGTGGACGTGTTCGTTGCGTTTTTGTGCCTCGAAGGTCCACGATTTTTCAAAAGAAAAAGGAGTTTCGTCTGCGTGAGTTGCTTTCATATACGTATCCGAATGCCCGTGATCGTCGAAATTGTTGTGGATATTCACTTTATAGGAAGCCAGTTCCGTATTGTCTGAGAATTCCACATCGAAATGAATATCATGACCGATATACAAACTGTCTCCTTCTGCAGGGGCTGTCAGGCTGATTACAGGTGAAGTGGTATCCTGGTCTTCCTGGTCGTCGCAGGAGATAGAAGAATAGCTCAGGGCTATGATGGACAAAAATAAAAATACATTTTTCATACTTACATAATTTAATAGGTGTTTATAATTTATAAAAAGGAATCCGGATAATCAGTTGTGTGTTGCGTCCCGGTTCGGGGATATTCAACTTGCGATAAAAACTCAGGTGATTATAATATTTTGTATTGAATAGATTCTGAATTTGTAAATCTGTCGAAAAACGGAGTGTTCCGATTTTCCAATTCAATCCGGCCGAAAAGTTCAGTAGCTGGGCCGAAGGAGTGGTCTGCTCGTTGCGGGCAACCCGGTACTGAGCCGCAATATATTGGTATTCCAATTCCACAGAATAATGCTGCAAAGCTTTGTACTCCCCGGAATATGAAATCCCGCTTCGGGTGGAGAGGGGAGGGGAGAATGGCAGAGGATAGTCGTCCGCCAGATTTTTGTTCCATACGTACTCAGCATTGTTCCATACGGAGAACGATTTGTAAAAGCGCCATTTCACACTCCATTCTCCGCCGGTCATCAGGGCTTTAGCCTGCGTGTACTGGTAAATTTGCCCGGCATGAGGCAGTACCGACCATTGTCCTGTCGGATTCAGGAAAATGAAATTTGAAAAATAGGTTAAGAACGGACTGATAGAAAAATAAAAATGCTGGTTATCAAAGACATATCCGGCATCCAATTGAAATCCTTGTTCCGGATCCAGACCGGGATTCCCTTTCTCATGACGGAATGCTCCATGATGTACCCCGTTGGAAGCCAATTCATTGGCTCCCGGAAGCCGGAAGCTTTGTCCGATGTTTATTTTCCATGTAGCCTGTTTATTGATCCTGAAATTGGCTCCCAGCGATCCGGAGAAGTTGCCATAGCTGCGGTCGACATCGTAACTACGCTGTGCATAGGCGGCGGCTTCTTCCGGAGGATAACCCATCGATAGGAGGTATTCATACAGGGTTTCGTCGTAGTATCCGGTAACATCCATATGGCCTCGGTCGTATCTTAAACCACCCGTAAAGCTCCATTTTTCGTTGGCTTCCCAGGAAGTAATCCAATAACCTCCGGCAAGGATACGATGGTATTCGGGCAGCAGGTAACTGTATCCTGCAATCCGGTTCTGCTGATATTCTCCCGTAATTCCGGCAGTATGTTTTAATTTTTTGTCTTTATTTATTAATAGCGCGGAGTTCAATGTATAGGTGTTCAACTTAAAGTCGAGTTCGAGATCGGGATTGGTTTCCGGAGGCGCCTGATTCCCATAATGTGTATGGAATGCAGACCATTCCTGACGGTGGTTGTTTTGAAACCCCGCGTCGATTTGCAGTTGCAGGCTTTTGCTGAAGTTTAATTGCGAAGAATTGGTGAATTTGAAATGGTTGACGTTGCTGTAAGGCATTTCCACGTTGCGCCGGGAGTCATCGGGTATCAGCCGGGAGACATCGGGAATGCCGTGTGCTCCAGTGAAAAATCCGGTTTTTTGAAATACGTTACTCGCACTGAATGTCGTCTGGTGCCGGCCTGTGTATTGTACCAGACCTGCTATATCCCGTTCGTTTCCGGCTGTGTTTTTCAGACGTTCGTCATATACCGGCAGATTCCATGTCTGGTATTGTATCGTATCTGTGGGCACCCGGTAATCTCCGAAGGATTGCCCGGTATACCGTAGTTTGCCGTACCAGCGATTATGCTTGACGGCTGCCATGAGCGATACTCCCAGCAGATCGTTGTTCGATTTGCCGGTGAGTGTTACATCTCCCCAGAAAGCATTGGATTCCGGCATTTGCGGGGGCAGGATTTCGATCACTCCTCCCATGGCATCGGATCCGTATTGCAGGGACATCGGACCTTTGCGTACCATTACCCGGTCTACGTCGTACTGGTCGATTTCGAGTCCGTGATCGGCTCCCCATTGCTGGTCCTGCTGCATAATGCCTTTGTCGATTACAGCAATCCGGTTAAAGCCTAACCCCCGGATTACCGGTTTTGAAAAGCCCGATCCGATATCCATCGATGAAATGCCGGGTAAACGCTCCAGTGTTTTTACAAAGTTTGAAGAATTATTTTCGAGCCAGAACTGTTTGCCTATGATTTCGGTGTTCAATGGAGTTTCTTTTTCTATTTCGCTGCGATTACTCCGTACCACGACTTCTTCCAGCGTGATTTGCACTTTTCCGGTGTCTGCGGGCATCGGCTTTTCTTTTACTATTGCTATTGCAGGTTGGGAGGCTGCAACGAAAGCCGGAAATAAAATAGATCTGAGAATAAAAGACATAGAGATGCAAATGAAACTATGTTGCAAATATAGAATGTTTTGTTATTGTAACAAAATAAAATGCAACAATGTTGCAATAAAATGCGGATAAAATTATACAGAAAGGGTACAGGCATCGCAGGTTCCTTCTAACAGTACCTCTACCGTGTGGATGGAATAGCCTTTGGGTAGTGTTATTTTGGCTGGGACTTCGGCCTCGATGCAGAGTACCTGCCCACAGGAGATGCAGTGAAAATGTGCATGGGCATGCGCTTTGGATTCGACGCTCAGGGCAAATTTAATAGTTGAGTCGCTCAGGACAATCTTATGGATGATACCGGCATCTTCCAGGGTTCGGATCGAGCGATAGAAAGTCACCCGGTCGAACAAGTCGGGAAATACAGATTTGATTTCGTGCTCAGACAGAGCTTTTTCGGTTGCCAGCAACTCATTAATAATGTGCTTACGGCATCCGGTTCCTTTCAACTTATGGGCTTTCAGAATTTCTTCGGCAGTCATCATCTTGGGTTGAGTACAATTCGGAAATATGAGTGCAAATGTAATAAAATTTTAATATTGACAAGATTTTATACTTTTTTGGAAAAATACATATATACATTATATACCGATCAGGGTAATTTTGCCCCCGAATTAATATTTGTTCACATTTGTAATTATTTTTTTAATTTTCGGATTCTGTCCATCCGGCAGATTCTTCAGATTTCATAGGATGTTGGCTTTTAGTAATTTAGGTTTTTTGGAGTTATACTAACTTATTTAATTTTAAATTTTTGTTGACTATGAGTATTAAAAAACAAACTTTAAGTTGGAGAAACAAAGCATGGAGGATACCACTATGCTTGGTTGCTTTTTCTTTATTACCGGGTTCGTATTGCTATGCTGAAGATTCCGGGATCCGCAATGCGTCGACAATGAACGAAACCCAGCAGCAGAAAAGGACTGTGACGGGTATTGTTATTGACAACTCCGGGGAGCCGATTCCGGGAGTAAGCATTAAAGAAAAAGGTAAGGCAAATGGTACAGCCACGGATGCAAACGGAAACTTTACACTGGCTATTGATGAAAATTCCGCTCTGGAGGTATCGTACATTGGTTTTGTAACTAAAACCGTAACAGTTGGCAGTTCGAACAATCTGCGGATTGCACTGGATGAAGATATCCAGATGATCGATGAAGTTGTTGTTACAGGATTTGGTTTTTCACAGAAAAAAGCGACTTTAACGGGAGCTATTTCAACGATCGGAGCCAAAGATATCGAGCGTTCTTCTTCCTCTACTTCTTCCGGCGCTTTGGTTGGTAAAGTAGCCGGGTTAAATACCCGCCAGACCGACGGACGTCCGGGATCGGGTACACAGATCCGGATCCGGAATATGGGAAGACCACTGTATGTAATCGATGGTATCCAGGTAGACGAAGGGCAGTTCAATAACATTGACTTCAATGATATTGAAAATATCGCTGTTTTGAAAGATGCTTCTTCTTCTATTTACGGGGTACGGGCGGCTAATGGAGTAATCGTTGTGACTACTAAAAAAGGGGCGCGGAACTCTAAAAACACCGTATTTATCAACACCTATTATGGTTGGCAGGATAACTTTAAATTTGCAACTCCGGCCGATGCCAAGACTTATGTCAAAAGCTATGTTCAGTCTGAAACGATGATGATAAAGGCTGGTAAAATGGCCGAATCTCAGCGCCGGTATTCAAGAGAAGAATACGACAAATGGATGGCCGGAACACAGCCGGGCTATCAAAGTTTCGACTGGTACGATTATATCTGGAATTCGGCTCCGCAATATTATGCGAGCGCCGGAGTAACGGGTGGTTCCGATAAATCGAACTTTTATGTGTCGTTAGGGCACCTGAATCAAGATGCTACAGTCCGGAATTACGGTGGATTTGAACGTACGAACGTGCAAATGAACATTGATGCGGATGTTAACGACCGGTTTAAAATCGGAGCCGGTATTAACGGACGGATCGAATCACGTGTCAATCCGGGTGTTCCGGGAGGAGACGACTATTGGTTGCCGCGTTTTGGTGTTTTCAGGAATATTCCGACCAAAGGTCCGTATGCAAACAATAATCCGTTGTATCCTCAGATTGCGAATGATGACCCGAATGTCAACTTTGCAATTTTGAGTTACGGTAAATCCGGGAAGCTGCAAGAAGATTGGCGGGTCATGCAGTTGAACGCCAATGCCGAATACGAAATATTCAAAGGGCTGAAAGCCAAAGCTCTGGCAAGCTACTATTTTGCAGACAGATGCCTGGATATTCATGAATATTCGTTTAAACTCTATGGATACGATGCAGAAACAGATACCTATCCTGTTACACTGAATTCCACAGGAGACTACCGTGAACGACTCCGGGAGCATGTAGAAGAAGTCACTTCCAACATCCAGTTGGCTTATGATAATAAGTTTGGCTTGCACACAATCAATGCTGTGGCCGGATTGGAATCCATTACCCGTAAAAATCCATATTCAAAAGTCATATCGGATCCGGCAGCCAATAATATGAATAAAATCTATTATCCGGAGATCAAAACATACGAGGATCGTTTGGATGAAACTCAGGCTCGCTTGGGTTGGGTAGGTCGTATTAATTATAGTTATGCTGATAAATACCTGTTGGAATTGGCCGGAAGATATGACGGTTCTTGGAAATTCCCGCCCAACGATCGCTGGGGTTTCTTTCCATCTGCTTCTGTGGGTTGGAGAATCTCGGAAGAAAGATTCTGGAAAAGTACAAAAATGTCTCAGTGGTTCGATCATCTGAAATTGCGTGGATCTTACGGTTTGGTGGGAGATGATGATTTGGGTGATAATTATCGCGCATTCGGATACATGGATGGCTATGATTATAACAAAGGAGGAGCTGTAATCGGTAATAATTATGTAATTGGTACCGAACCCCGCGGCCTTCCGGTAAAAACCATTTCCTGGATCAAAGCTAAAATTTTTGACGTTGGTTTTGATGCCGGATTCCTGAATAGCCGTCTGACACTTCAATTGGACTATTTCCGTCGTGAACGCACCGGACTTCCGGAAAGACGATACGATGTGGTTATTCCGAAAGAAGTTGGATTCGACTTGCCGATGGAAAATCTGAACTCGGATATGAACCGGGGTTTTGACGGCGCTATCCGTTGGGCAGACAAAGTAAACGATTTCAGCTACAGCATCGGAGCGAACGCTACTTATGCCCGTTTTTACGATTGGTTCCGCTATGACGACCGTCGTTCGAATTCCTGGGACAAATACCGCAACAGTATTTCTCATCGTTACGGTTACCTGAACTGGGGATTGGAAGCAATCGGACAGTTCCAGAGCTGGGAAGAAATTGCCAATTATCCGATCGATAACGACCGCCGGGGAAATACTACCATATATCCTGGTGATATCAAATACAAAGATATCAATGGCGACGGAGTGATTAACGGAATGGACGAGCGTCCGATCGGTTTCCGTCAGGATGCTACTCCAATCTTCAATGCCGGTTTGAACCTGGCTTGTGCATGGAAAGGATTCGACCTGGCTGCCGACTTCTCCGGTTCGCTTTTTCAGACCTATTTCCAACAATGGGAACAGGCCCGCGCTTTCCAGAATAATGCCAACAACCCGCAATGGTTGCTCGAAGATAGCTGGAGATTATCCGATCCTTGGGATGCCAACAGCGAAATTATATCCGGTAAATACCCGATGGCCATTCGTGACCGTCCAAGCGACAATACCTACTGGGGAAGCACTTTCTGGAAACACAATGTAAAATACATGAAATTGCGGAACCTCGAGTTCGGCTATACCCTTCCTAAAAACCTCCTGGCAAAAGCGAAAATAGTGAACCTGCGTTTCTATGTTGCCGGTACGAATCTTTTTGCCTTGTCGAATGTACAAGGAGTGGATCCTGAACAACAGGACGACAACGGATTGGGATACCCTACCATGCGTGTGTTTAATATTGGTATGAACCTCAAATTTTAAGAATTATGAAGAATAGATATATATTAATGGCTGTAATGGCTCTATCTTTGATGATAACGAGCTGCGACGGCTTTCTGGATCAGGAACCGGACAGCATCCTGACCAACGACCAGGTGTTCAGTGATCCGCAACTGATCAATTCCGCCATGGCAAACTTTTATGGCCGTATCAGTTGGGGACAGCATATTGAAGACGTAAATGCCTATAAGTTCTTAGATGAGGCTGTAGGATTCGATACGGATAATAGAAACAGTTTTGATCGCAATTGGTGGCGGGTTTACGATTATTATCTGATCCGGAATATCAACCAGTTTATGCAGGGACTCTCTTCGACTCCCGTTCTGACAGAGGTAGAAAAAGCTCCTTTGTTCGGTGAAGCCAGATTGATCCGGGCCTGGTGTTATTTCTGCACTGCCCGTGTTTTGGGAGGAATGCCGATTGTAGGCGATGAAGTTTTTTCCTACTCTCCGGGTATGGACATTACCACCATGCAAATACCCCGCGCTACGGAAGCCGAAATGTACGATTACATCATTAAGGAATGTCAGGAAGCGGCTAAGCTGATGAACGACAAGAAAACTGAAAACTCGGCCCGTGCCAATAAATGGACAGCAAAAATGCTGGAAGCCCGTGCTGCTTTGTATGCCGGTTCGCTTGCTAAATACAATGCAAACTACCCAATGCTTACTACTCCGACAAAAGCTGTTGGTATCGATCCCGGGAAAGCGGAAGGATATTTTAAAACAGCTTTGGCTGCAGCAAAAGATGTAATCGATAATAGTCCTTATGTGCTGCAGGATAAAAAAGAAGATAAAGCCCGGAATTTTTATGAGGCTGTGACTGTGAAGGACGGAAATACGGAAGTGATCTGGGCGCGTGATTATAAAATCCCCGATCAGAAACATGGTTTTACTTCCAGTTGTATCCCTACTTCGTTGAGGCAGGAAGCTAACTCTGCTAATTTATCGATATTATTGAACCTGGCCGAAGAATTCGAGTTGATTGATACGGATACTCCGGGACAAGGAAGTAAATTCGATGTAGGAACTCCGGCATCGCCGAAATTCTATAGCTCGGCCGACGAACTGTTCAAAAAGCGTGATCCGCGCTTTGGTGGCACTGCTATCTACCCGGGAGGATTTTTCGGTGGATCGGAAGTGGTGCTTCAGGCTGGTCAGTTGCTGAAACAAAACGGAGAATGGACTGTACGGGCTACTTCTTACGGAGATATGGGTCAAATGGACGATGGAATTCTGATCACCTCTTTAAATGGACCGATCCATACCGGAGACAGATTGGTAAACAAAACAGGATTTTTGATCCGTAAATTTCTGGATGAAACCCCTGCTGCAGCTACCAACGTCGGATCTGCATCCTGGTCGCCTCGTTTCCGTATGGCTGAAGCCTACATGATTGCTGCTGAAGCATCTTTCGAAACAGGAGATGTCGATGCTGCGAAAACCAATCTGAACAAGATCCGTGCACGTGCCGGTGTGCAACCGTTGACTACAGTTACATTCGACAATATTATTCATGAGCGTCGTGTGGAATTTGCTTTTGAAGATCAACGTTACTGGGATATGAAACGCTGGCGTTTGGCCGATAAGGTTTGGAAAAGTACAGAGTCGACAGCTCAACGTCGTGGATTATTCCCTTATCTGGTAGTAGCTCCGGGAGAACCAAATAATGGCAAATGGGTATTCCGGGAAGTAAATATGAGCTTCCTTTATCCAAATCCTTTGAGCTTTGAGCAAAGACATTATTATGGTGAGATGGATAATGATTGGTTGAACAAGAATCCGAAACTGGAAAAGAACCCTTATCAATAAATATTAATATTATGAACATGAAAAGAATATCATCCATTTTTTCAATGTTATCGTTGTTGCTGGTTTTATGTACCGGTTGCGGAATAGATAACTATGATGAGCCCGAATCTCTTTTGACTGGTAAAGTGACGTACAATGGGGAGGCGTTACAGCTTCGTGGTACTGACGAACGGGTTCGTCTCCAGTTGTATGAAGACGGATATGCCTACCATAACCCGATTGAACTGTTTGTTGGACAGGACGGGTCATTCTCTGCTCTGTTATTCGATGGAGAGTACAAGATGGTCACCAGAAACGGTAATGGTCCGTGGGTCAACTCACGTGATACCACCCTGGTGGTTGTGAAGGGTAAAACGGCGATCGAAATGAAAGTAACCCCTTTCTTTACGATTTCTAATGCCAATATCACACTGAACGGCAATACGGTGACTGCTACATTCACCATCAATAAGATTGTTGCCAGCGCAGAAATGGACCGTGTTATCCTGCTTTTGAACTCAACGAACTTTGTAGACGATGGCTTCAATCTGTTACGTACCGACTGGACCAATGATCTGAAAACCGGTACCGTGACTTACACGGCCGAGTTGAACGAAAAAGCACAACTGGCTAAAATACTGAATGCCCGGGTTTGTGTATGGACAAAAGGTGCCGATCAGGGAATTTATTCTCCGGTGTTTAAGTTGAAATAAAGATAAGTTTTAGGTTTATCAGAGGAAGCCAGGCAAAAATTGCTTCCGGATTGTGAAAAGAAAGCTGTTCCTCATTCGGTGGGGCAGCTTTCTTTGTTCCGGTGGATTTTTGGGTGTTTGAAATTTATTTTTACCTTTGTTTCCAACAAAAAACAGAGGTATGAAAAGTTTTGCCAGCGATAATAATTCCGGCGTCCATCCGGTGGTGATGGACGCGATTAGAAAGGCTAATGAAGGCCATACAATAGGTTATGGTGCAGATGAATGGACTGTCCGCGCCGAAGAATGCTTCAAGGAAATTTTCGGAAGCGATGTACTGCCTTTTTTCGTATTTAACGGTACCGGTTCAAATATGGTCGCTCTTCAGGCCTGTACGCGCCCTTTCCATAGTATTATTACAGCCGATACAGGACATATCAATATAGATGAATGCGGAGCCCCGTCTAAATTCACTTCCTGTATGGTGAAAGAAATTGCCACTTCGGATGGAAAACTCACACCGGAGCTGATCCGTCCGTATCTTCACGGATTCGGAGACCAGCATCATTCCCAGCCTAAAGTGATTTATTTATCCCAATCGACAGAAATGGGGACTATATATACACCGGAAGAATTGAGTGAAATTTGTAGTCTGGCCCATGAGTACGGGATGTATGTCCATTTGGATGGTTCCCGCTTAGCCAACGCCTGTGCTTCCCTGGGAACCGGTATGCGGGAGCTTTCCCGCGATTGTGGAGTTGATATCCTGAGCCTGGGAGGTACCAAAAACGGGATGATGATGGGGGAGGCTGTGCTCGCTTTTCGTCCGGAACTGGCCGGGAACCTTAAGTTTTTCCGGAAACAGTCGGCGCAGTTATTTTCTAAGATGCGTTTTATCTCTGCACAATATTTGGCTTATTTCGAAAACGACCTGTGGCTTAAAAATGCGACTCACGCCAACCGGATGGCCGGAATACTTAAAGATAAGCTATCTGTATTTCCGGAGATCCGCTTTACCCAAAAAGCAGAGGCCAACGCCTTGTTTCTGATTATGCCACCGAAGGTTGCAGAAGCTGTTCGCAGACATTATTTTTTTTATACCTGGGATGAGGTGACCGGCGAAGTTCGCTTGGTTTGTTCCTGGGATACAACAGAAGAAGATATAGAACAGTTTATTTCTCAGTGCTCTTTTGCTTTTTCCTGAAAAAAATCTAATTTTGTAGGACTCAAAAATAGCAAAAACAGTAGAATGAAGTTCCTTTTTGTAGTTCAGGGTGAAGGGCGCGGACATCTGACACAGGCGATTGCCATGCGGGAGATGTTGGCTAAAAACGGTCACGAAGTGGTTGGAGTCCTGGTTGGTAAAAGTAATTACCGGGAACTTCCGGAATTTTTTTCTAAAAATATTCATGCTCCTGTTAAACGGTTCTATAGTCCGAATTTTCTTCCGGCGGTCAAGGATAAACGCATTAATATCTGGAAAAGCGTGCTGTATAACCTGGGGAAAACCGGAGTATACCTGAGTAGTATTTATTTTATCAGGAAACAGATCAAAACCCTGGAAGCCGATGTTGTGATTAATTTCTACGAGCTTTTATTGGGATTGACTTATGCCCTTTTACCTCCGAAAGTACCTTATATCTGTATTGCTCACCAATATATATTTCTTCATCCCGACTTTAAGTTTCCCCATGAAAAACGGGCAGAAATCGAAGGTCTGAAATTTTTTACCAAGATTACCTGTATCAATGCTTCCCGGTTACTTGCATTGTCGATCCATAAGATGGAGAACTATCCGGAGTTGAATATCTCGGTTGTTCCTCCGTTGTTACGGAAAGAAGTTTTTGATGTTACCCCGTCAGAGGGAGACTACATTCATGGTTACATGCTGAATGAGACGTATGCCGATCAGATTGTTAAATTCCAGGAGGAGCATCCTGATGTTTCCATCCGGTTTTTCTGGGATAGAAAGAATGCAGAGGAAACGACGGTCATCAACGATTGTTTATCTTTTCACAGGCTTAATGATAAGCTATTCCTCGAATATATGGCCGGATGTAAGGCATATGCTACGACGGCCGGCTTCGAATCGGTGTGCGAGGCAATGTATCTCGGTAAACCGGTATTGATGGTTCCGACCCATATAGAACAGGCATGCAATGCTTATGATGCTTCCTTGTCGGGTGCCGGAATTGTTGCCCCGGAGTTTGATCTGGAAAAACTGATCAATTATATTCCGGAGTACCATTCGAATAAAGAATTCCAAACCTGGGTGAAACAGTCTGAATGGTATCTGATGAAAGAGTTTGATTTCAAGACCGAGGAGCTGTGGGAAAACCGTCTTCGCTACAGTTTTATTTTCAAATTGAGTTAGAAAGTATTCCTTATTTTTATTTTCCTTTAATATTGAATCTGATTTTCAGCAACACCTCTGCCGGGCGCAGGTCGTAGGCATAATAATAAGTGCTGGTGTTGTCATATGAAGCCGAGATGTATTGCTTGCTGTTCAGAATATTTGAATAACTGAGGCTGAACTCGAAGTCTTTCCATTTATATTTGGCTCCGGCATCGGCAAACGACATGGTTCGGTTGCCCGCAGCAACAGCGTTATTGTAGAAATATTCATAGGCCAGATTGATTGTCAGCCCCTGGAATGGGAAAATATTTAGCCGGATATCTTGTGAAGTAGTTCGTATCGGATCAAAATTCCCGGTATTATTCCGGATTTCATTAAAACTTTCAGAAAATGTGAACCGGTAATGGAGGCTCGACCAGGAGCCCACTTTCGCTGAAATTCCCGGAGTAAGGACATAATAGCTATTCCTGAACCGGATGATTTCGTTCTGGCTGATTTGAGATGACCGGGAATTATTGTATAAGCCTGAAAGTGTCAGTGTGGATGCAAGTACATCGATCCCCTTGCTCAGATAAATCTCTCCCTGGTATCCTTCCACCCGGTTGGGAATGGCCTGGCTTTTCCGGACACTTAAAATACCCCGGTAGTCATTGCCGTATAACAAATTAGATTTTGTATTGAAGTAAGATACTCCCGCATTCCCGAAAAATGCATGGAGTGGGTGCCGGAAGTCGGCCGATAACCGGTAGGTTTGTTTTTTCTGTTCGGGCAGGTCCCCGTCGTTATGCGACAGGCTGCGGTAAGTGCGCATGATATACCCCGTATATCCATCGTTGATACCTCCCAGGCTCTGTTTGAAAGAGGCTCCTGCATTCATATACCAGTAGGCGTTCAGTTCATACCGTATTCCAGTCGAAGGGTTTAGAAAAAAACGGTTATGGTCCTTTTCCTGCCCCGGGAGCCTGTCGTTAATGTGTAAGCGAAACCAACTCACAGGAAGATCGACCGATGCCTGTAATTTACGGAACTGATAGGTGTATGATGGTGAAAAAAAATATTCGTATTGATTCCATTGGAGGTCGTTTCGCAACGAATCGGGAGAGGTAATGGAAATATTGTCCCGGGTTTGAGGATATAACTTCGAATCTAAATGCCGGATATCGGCATTGAATCCGAAGGCATAATTTTGCTTCCATTTCCCGGTTTGTAACTGACAGGAAACCCGGTTAACAGAAGAAAAATGATCCTGGTCTGCTTTTTGTTTCATCATCGACCACTCATGGCCCGGATCGAAAAGATCATCATAGAGTACGGGTTGTATTCCGAGGGTTTGTGAAGTGCGGTTATACCCGTTGAACGAATAGAGATCGAACGTGAGATTCCGATGATTGCGCACCCATTGAAATGTGTTGGAAAGCTTGTACGATGGCTTATCCAGATTCTGGCTGATGCTGTCGGTCGTACTGAGGGCGCCTCCTTCCTCTGTATTCCATTTACCACTGAACTTAAGCAGGTTGTTGAGATAATACCGGGAATTGTTATTGTTGAGTTGTACCTCCCCTTCTGCCTGGTTGATCTTTGCCTTTGAACCGAGCTTTTCTTCGATGTTCAGCAGGCTGTCGACCGGTAGATAATAAGTCGTGCGGGAGTAGCTGTCCTTTTCCTGCCGGTCGTTCAGGTAACTGCAATTGAAATTGAGCTGATAATCGTTCTTTAATCGCCACAGGTTGTTGACCGAAATGGCATTGGCCCGGTTGAACAAGTAGCGCTTCCGGCTGATGGCCGGCGGTAACGGCGACTGCACCGACAGCAGCCCTTCATCTCCCATCCGGTAAGCGTCGCCCGAATGAAATGAGGCCAGTTCCATGGAGACATCATCTCCTGAATTATTACCCTTGTAGGTACTTATGTGTTGTTTTTTCTGGGTAAAATACATGGCAAACAACTCGTTGTTCCATAAAAAAGGTGCCAGGCCGGTACCGGCCTGGCCATTGGCTATCAGCATTCCTTTAGCCGAGTTTTTCAGTTTAAGATTGAGCGCTGCCTCTCCCGAAAAGATACGTTCTTTCAATGCTTTGATGGGTTGGTGATTTTCCAATACCTGTACGGTGGCTACATCTTTGGCACTGATGTTTTTAGTCGCGATTCCGTAACGCCCCTGCAATAAATCCATATTTTCAATATAAAATTTATTGATAGGCTTATTATTGTACAGGATAGCGCCGTTTTCCTGCATTTCGATGCCTGGCATCTTTTTCAGAACATCCCCGATTGCCCGGTCGTTCTTGTCTAAGTACCCATCGACTAAATAATTGATTGTATCTCCGGCCTGCCGGATTTTAGGCGGTTTGATTTTAACTTCTTTCAGTTCGATGGCCTGGAATTCGAGTCTGAAATCCAGCGATTGGGAACGGTTGGGGACGATGCGGGTTATCTTCTTGATATTGAGTCCAGTAACTTGAATTTCCACACTGTCTGTCGCGTTTTTGAAACTAATCCTGTAATTCCCTTGATCGTTGCTCAGGGCATAACTGATTATTACGGTCCGGCTTTTATCCTGGATCGTTACACTGATGTTCGACAGCGGCTTACCATCCCCGGAGCCGGTAACGGTACCTTTGATCTCTGTCTGTGCATCAGCGAATGAGGAAATGAGGCATGTAAAGAATAGGACCAGAAATTTCTTCATGGAAGAATCAGTTTAATTCCAGAGGATTGTATTCGTATTTTCCCGGTTTTTCGGAAATAACGACATTTCCACCATGGATATTGATCTGCGTTCCGGCTCCTTGTTTTTTCTTCAAATCAGCTAATTGCTTGCGGTTGCATTTGAACTTGGCTTCATCGAAAGAAACCGGGACCGGAGGTTGCAGGTTTTCAATACCGATCAGCTCGAAGGAGAATCGTTGCTCCGAATCGTAGACTTTCAGGATCAAGCCCGGTAAACCTATAAACTTCCACGGCCCGTCGCTGACCGGAATGTCGGAAGTAAACCATGCGGTATACTCCCTTCCCCTGAAGCTCACTGTCGCTTTCTGGCAGGAATAATTCAGGACATCCGAAGTTTCCGGATCTATTTTCCAGTTGAACGAGCCGTTTAGTTGGTCTTCATACTGGTAGCTGTCGTTTTGCATCATTCCCCCGCCAACATAATCGAGATAGGTAATCATTCCTGATGTCCGGTTTTTCAGTATCTGGTAACTTTCTCCATCGTTTGAGTTGCTGGAAGAGGTGGTTCCCGGGTAATCAGACAAGTCTGTGGCGTTTTCACTCTTCAGTACACTGATACTTTGGATTGTGGAGGGATTTAAATTACTAAGGACAGATGCGAACAGGGAATCGCGCTGGTATTTTGCCGGATTATGGAATTTGGACTGAGAGTTCCCGATCAGCAACGACATGGTATCGGTACGGAGGGGTTGTCCGGTGCCGGGATTTGTTTGGATAAATGTATAGTAGCAGCGAATGGTAGCATCGAATAAGTGGTCCTGTGCCATGCCGGAATTATACCAGCAACATGCTAATAAAATGACGATTAATCTTCTCATGATCCTATGTATTTAAGTTTTTAATTTTCTGGTGCAAATGTATGTCTAAAAAAATAGACGATCAAAATTTTGTATGTTAAATTTGTCTAAATCAGATTTTATAAATACATTTACTTCTTAAATACAGGATAATATGGATCGGGAAGAAAGACTATACAGATACAGATGGTGTACGTTTTCGCTTGCGGCATTTGCTTTTACTGCTTCTGCTTGTAATGGAACAGAGAAAGAGGTCGACGACCGCCCCAATATTCTTTTTATTTTGGCTGATGACCTGGGATATTCTGATTTGGGTTGTTACGGAGGGGAAATACAGACGCCGAATTTAGACCGGTTGGCTCAGAACGGCGTGAGGTTCACCCGTTTTTACAATGCCGGACGTAGTTGTCCGACCCGGGCTTCCTTACTCACAGGATTGTATCCTCACCAGGCTGGTATCGGACGAATGACTTTTGACCAGCATTTGCCGGGTTACCGGGGAACTATGACGCACGAAGGGGTAACGGTGGCCGAAGCCCTGAAGGAAGCCGGTTACCATACCGGCATGATCGGTAAATGGCATGTGGCTGAGACTCCGCTACGTCCCGATCAGCGCGAATGGCTGGCCCACCAGGTCTATCACGAAGATTTTGCCCCCAAAGAAAATTATCCTACCCGCCGGGGATTCGAAGACTTTTACGGAACGATTTATGGGGTGGTGGATTACTTCGATCCTTTCAGTCTGGTGAATGGAGAAGAACCGGTGAGGGAAGTGCCTGAAAACTACTATAGTACCATTGCTCTGTCTGATAGCGCCGTTTCATATATCAATCGTTATGCACGGTCAGCTCAACCGTTTTTTATGTACCTTTCCTATCATGCTCCCCATTGGCCGTTACATGCCTTAGATGAAGATGTCAGGAAATATGAAGATACGTATAAGGTTGGATGGGACGCTATTCGTGAGGCGCGTTACCGGAAAATGATACAGTTGGGAATTTTCCCGGAACAGTCGGGTTATCTGACAAGCCGTCAGTCTCCGAAGGAATGGGATTCCAATCCCGATAGCGCTTGGGATGCCCGTGCTATGGCCGTTCATGCGGCGATGATCGACCGTATGGACCGGGAGATCGGTAAAGTGTTGAAAGCGCTCGAAGAAACAGGCCGGTTAGATAATACCCTCATTGTGTTTCTTTCTGATAACGGGTGCAGTCCGGAGGTGTGCCAGAATTATTCCCCGGGAGAAAACGACCGTCCGGATATGCTGCGGGACGGAACTCCGATGATTTACCCCAGGAACAAGGAGGTTATGCCGGGACCGGAAACAACTTATGCTTCACTTGGACCGGAATGGGCCAATGTTGCCAATACGCCTTTCCGTTTCTGGAAAGCCAAAATGTATGAAGGTGGTATTTGTACCCCGATGATCGCCCACTGGCCGAAAGGAATAAAAATTCCGAAAGGATCTGTAAACAACTCAATGTGTCATATTGTCGACTTCATGGCTACAAGTCTGGATCTTGCCCGGGCCGGCTATCCCGAAGTTTACAACGGGCACAATATTCTGCCGGTGGAGGGGAAAAGTCTGCTGCCCATCCTGCAAACAGGTCGGCGGGAAGGTCACGAGTCTCTCGGTTTCGAGCACTTCAATGAAAAATCCCTGATGAGTAAAGACGGGTGGAAAATCATTCAGCCGGGAAAGAATAGCGCCTGGGAACTATATGATCTGAATACCGACCGGACAGAAAAAAATAATGTAGCAGGCCGGTTTCCGGAACGGCTTGCTCAAATGATTGCTCAATACGAAGTCTGGGCAGAGCGGACTTTGGTAGTCCCGGCCCCGGATTAATCGGCTTAATGTTCGGGACTTCTTTCCGGTTGTTTTTCCTCCACAGGTGGATAATCCACTTTTGTCGTATCCATTTTGAAATAGGCGTTGTTCAAACTATCGCTCAGGTTAATCTGAGGTCTTCTGATCCCGGAAGTGGCCGGTGCATGGATGATCTCATCGATACTTTTTTTCAGGTTTTCATGAAGTTGCTGGCGCAGATTGGTTTGCGATGCTTCCAACGACTGAACTTTTACCGGAGTGAACAGATCGTTGTATTTCGGTTTTGCCAGCCTTATTTTCATGTCGTCCGGAGTCCCCGATAAATTTAGTCCGATCTTAAACGGCAGAGGTGATTTTAATACCGATATATGGTAATTGAAGCTCATGTCGAGATTTTGTGTGCCGCCGATCCCGGCTGTATACCGGTCGAGTGTCATCTGGAATGGGAAAACCAGAATCTTCCCGTTTTCAAGGATCATCTCCACAGCAATCGCATCGATCATATTTCGTTTTTTATTCTTGAACATCAGCTTTTTGGATATTTCTGCAAAAGTTTCTCCATCGAGCAATACCATGTTTACCCCCCTTAAATAACAGGATGCTGTCGTTTTAGGAATCATGGTATTCATCAGAGAATCCAGTTCCGTAACAGCAGTCATGTTGCAATCAACCACTCCTTCAAAAGATTTCAGCATCGGAGTCAGGGAGTCGAACATCGGAAAAGCATCGATCAGTTCCTTAACATACACTTGCTGCATTTGCATATCTAATCCGACATAAGCGCCTTTGGCATTGGCTGCTTTGTACACGAGCGACAATTGTGCATTCC
Organism: Bacteroidales bacterium; assembly: GCA_031548005.1. Taxonomy (GTDB): domain Bacteria; phylum Bacteroidota; class Bacteroidia; order Bacteroidales; family Azobacteroidaceae; genus BNXB01. Next base: position 3,144 of record JAVBRK010000001.1, on the reverse strand, counting down.
CGACGTCGGAATGCAGCCGGAAATCGGGAAACCGGACGGACTGCTCCCGGATGATGATTTTTCCGGTCATATTTTTTAAATGAAGCTGGCTATACCGGGCCGTTTTTATGTCGGAATTAAGTTCAAAATCGATATTTGCAGGAATCACAAATACTCCGGTAGCGGCAGTATCCGTTTCCACCGATAGCGTTTTCGTATCGTCCAAAACGGCTTGTGAAATGGAATCCCGTTCGACCGTATTTTTATCCGCATACTCAGAACCGGTTGCAATGGTCCTGATTATTTGGTTAAAGTCGATTGAATCGGCTGTGACATCCATCCGGACCGTTAATATTCCGTTTCTTAGCAATGCCTGCCTGATTCCTCCTATTTCGCCGGATAAGATCATATCTGAATCCCCGGCTTTCAAGTGGGTATTTTTGAGGGATAAACTGTTGGAAGAGAAGTCTGTCGATACTTGTTTCATCCTCATAGGGAGCGGGAAGTAAGGAGTCCTTAAACTCATACTGTTACACTCGAAAGTGCCGCTGAAGTCCCATTCCCGGAGTATGTTCCTGGCTTCATTCGATTCCAATCTGAAAGAAAGGTTGATATCCTGATTTTGTATCCGGAGGGAGTCTCTCCTGTGTGCCCAGGCAGCAGAATCGGCGCTTGTCCTTAAATTACTCCTTCTGTTACGGATTTCCTGCGGTTTGAGTTTGACCGTAAACTTGGCATGACTCATCCGGCTTCCGGCAGCGGGGGTTCGGGTCCGCAGGCTGTCGACAGAGAACCGTAACGAAATTTCAGGCCGGGTAGGGTGGTTCTCCTGAGGAGCCATTCGTATAAATCCATTGGATCTCGATGCCCGTAAACGGATGGAATCTCCCATTGTAAACCGGAGATTTTCAAATTTCAGGGCGCTCGACATCCGGGATATTTTATTTGTATCCGTTAGATTATCTGTCCTGAAACGAGCGGATAATCTACTCATATTTGCTGTCAATTCCTGCTTCCAGGTCAGGTTTAGGCTGTCGACCTCCAGATCTCCTTTTAGTAAACTTTCCCGTTCCTTTCCCCGGATACTGTCTTTGACGTTGCTGCCCAATTCCAGGTTTGCAGACGAAGCGAAAATATCGATGCCTTCCTTTGGATGATGGAATATGACCTGGTCGATGTTCATTTCACCGTCGGCCGATATTTTACTCAGGTCGAATGCCAGGATATCGTTCAAAAAACATTGACCGGATAGATTCATCTGTATGAGCCCTCCCATCTTCATATCCTGGGCAAACGTAAAATCTTGCGACATCCGGTTGAAATCGATATTCCCTTTGATTGATGAGGTAATGCGGGGCTTTGTAAAAATATCGTCGAATTGACCGGAGCATTCAAAAAAAGAAGAGGCGCTTTCAAGGATCATCTTGTTCACATGGATATAAGAAGGGGTCCGGTTACTCCAATCTATTGAAGCATTAAAATCCGCATCCATTTTTTTGATTCCCGATTTTTTCGGATGCTTGGCATGTTTCAATGATCCGTTTTCTAATTTGAACGACAGGGTCAACAGAGGAAAATCCTCTTTACCTAATCCCCCTTTCAGCTTTCCTTCGGAGTAGACACTTCCGGTGGTTTTTATATTTTTGTCAATTTTTGCAATATCTTGCGGTATCATTTGGAGTAAATCGGATACAGAGGAGGCTTGTAATTTAAAATCCAAATCGATTTGAGCCGGGAGATGTACACTGTCTTTTTGCAAGACTCCCGACGCATTAAATTTTAACCCCCCGATGGAAAATAATGCTTTTTCAACCGTTAGCCGGCGTATTGTCCTGTCGCTTTTCAACCGGGCGTCGATTCCGCAAGGAATATCTTTTGTCAGAGGAACCCCTTCGGAAATAACGGATAAAGATTTTAATTCGGTCTTCAGATCGATTCCGGCGCTCTGTTTCGATAAATTCCCGTTGACTTTTAGTTGCAGGCTATCGGTCGAGATATACAAGTCCTGAGCCCGGTCGTCGTAAACGATATGAGCATCGGTCATTTGTAAGAGTTTCAGGTTAAGTTCCGGAAACTGGAAAGGTTGTTGGGAGGTATCCAGGTCGCTCGTGTTTTTTGAGAAAATATCCCAGTTTGCTTTTCCTCCCGGATCTACAAATGCATAGATAACCGGATGATTCAGTTTAATCTGATTAATAATAATTTCTTTTTTCAGCAAAAATGCCAGGGGCTTGAACGATACAATACAATCCCGGAACCTGATCAATGTATCCTGGGGTACGCCCGTATAGACAGAGACGTTGTTTCCTGTGCTGATTGACCGGTGAATGATACTCCCATTTTTCAGTTGAACCCCGAGGCTTGGAAACGTTTTAATGGTGACTTCCACTGACTCGCATTTGACTTCGGAATCGAGATATTCATTGGCAAAACCGAGTACGATGGGAGTGATCCGCTCAGGAGTCAGGACCATATGGATTGCGATTCCGGATAAAATTCCGGCGCATAGGATTATTCCGGCGCATATCATGATTATGTGCTTCCGGATCCTTTTTTTTCTTTGGGGAGAGTTGGTCTGCATCATTCTTGTTCGGTCGACTCAAAAGAGTTATGAAAATAATTTGATCAGGATATTTCGGTTTCCCGGAGCTTGTTTTTATACTCTATGGGTGTAGAGCCAGACTCACATTAACCAGACTCACATTAATAATATCCATATTACCCATATTGTCCGTTTGATTGTGCAATATCATACAATGCCGCCTGATATACGCCATCGCTGATTACACGTGCAAATCCGATCAGTTTAGTATCGTCGAAAGCAAAAACAGTACAAAAGCTGTTATTGAAAGCTTTTTCTTCCGTTTCTTCCGGATGGTAGCGCATTCCGACGGTTTTCAGGATTTCGACCACTTCTGAGAACCGGATGCCCTGGCAGTCGTATTGAAATGTAATGTTCATACCCGCAAAGATACGGACTTATTTGTATTTCTCCGGCCATTTCATTATTTCGTCGGATGAATCGGATAAGTAAAATATTATTTTTACCGTTACTTTTTTAAAGCATTGAGAAGTTCAGGCAGTAGGGAAGAAATGCTATCTTCGGTTTGGGCGGTGTAAAGATTCCCTTCTATAACCGATTTTTCATCTGTACCGATACAATTC
>JAVBRK010000075.1:0-26376 GCA_031548005.1 Bacteroidales bacterium | reverse complement strand
AAATCCGAGGTACAATGTTCCGTCTAATACTTTGCTCTGAACGCTGCCGGTTTTCTCGTTAATATCTTTCTCAAAACTATACGAGCAAACATCCAATACGGTAGAGTTTTCATCCTCAATTTCTAATATTGCTTTATAGCCGTAGTTCATAATTACTATTATTTAATCGAATATAATTCAGGTATATAAAATGCAAATATAAATAAAATAGATTTTACAAACCTAATAAAAAGTAAAATGATGAAGTAATCATCTCGATTTATTCCGTTTTTAAAATAGCTTCTAAACAACAAAATTAAAAAGAATTCCATTAAAGACAAGCAAAAGAAAATATTTGAAGGAAAAGGCCTATCTTTACCGGCAAAAATAAAATCAGAATTAAATCAAAACGAATATGCAGCAAAGTGACGAATTTTTGTTTCAGAAAGACCTGGGCGTTGTACCTGTAGGTACTGGCATGACCCGGCAGATCATGGGATACGATCAGGATATTATGATGGTTAAAGCCTTATTTGAAAAAGGAAGTATCGGTGCGCTCCACGCTCATCCTCATGTACAAACAACCTACATTGCCAGCGGAAAATTTGAAATAACGATCGGCGACAAGAAAGAAATCCTGTCTGAAGGCGATGGATTTTTTGTCCCATCCGACCGGATTCATGGTGTTGTATGCCTTGAATCCGGTGTGTTGATCGATGTTTTTAATCCGGTGAGGGAAGACTTTATTTAATTATTCCAAATAAGTATATCCGTAAAGTCCCGACCGGTAGTTGGATAGAAATTCCCGTCCTTCTTCTACCGATATTTTTCCTTCTTTCATGGAGCTGGTAACCCAGGATTCGACTGTACGAACCAGCTTTTTGGGATTGTATTGTACGTAGTCCAGAACATCGGCGATACTTTCCCCGTCGATAACCTGTTCGATCGAGTAAGTGTCTTTATTCACGGATATATGTACGGCATTGGTATCTCCGAAAAGATTATGCAGGTCTCCTAATATTTCCTGGTACGCACCGACTAAAAATACTCCGATGTAGTAGGCTTCTTTTCCTTTCAGAGGATGTACGGGCAGGTGGTAAGTGTAATTTTTCATGTTGATGAAGTTATCGATCTTCCCGTCGGAGTCGCAGGTGATATCCTGTAACGTGGCGGTATGAGTCGGTTTTTCATCTAATCTGGAGATCGGAACAATCGGAAAAACCTGATCGATAGCCCAGGAGTCGGGTAGGGACTGGAATAATGAAAAGTTACAGAAGTACTTATCGGGCAGCATTTTGGAAATTTTTCTCAATTCCTCGGGTGCATGCTTCATTTCGTTTGTCATCTGGTATACTTCCCTGGCGATCGACCAGTAGAGTCGTTCTACTTGCGCCCGGGTAATCAGGTTCAGGTGTCCCAGGCTGAACAGATCCAACGCTTCTTCCCGGATTTGCTGCGCATCGTGCCAGGTCTCGATCAGGCGTGGATGGTTCATCTCATCCCAGAGCTTATAAAGTTCTTTAACCAGTTCATGGGCGTCTTCCGGTAAATTTTCGTCTTCATTCCATTCCGGCAGGGTGGCCGTTTCCAGTACTTCGAAAATCAGTACCGAGTGGTGCGCTGTCAGTGAACGTCCCGATTCTGTAATAATGTTGGGTTGCGGGATGTTGTTTTTAACGCAAACGTCGACCAGCGTGGAAATCGAGTCGTTCACATATTCCTGGATGGAATAGTTCATACTGCTTTCACTTCCGGATGAGCGGGTTCCGTCGTAATCGACTCCCAATCCGCCTCCGATATCGACGAATTCGATATTGTAGCCCAAATTCCGTAACTGGACATAAAACTGGGAGGCTTCTCTCAATGCGTTTTTGATCCGGCGTATTTTGGTAACCTGGCTTCCGATATGAAAATGAATCAGCTTGAGGGAATCTTCCATCTTATTTTTTTCAAGGAAGTCCAATGCTTCCAGCAACTCACTGGAAGATAATCCAAATTTACTGACATCCCCTCCGGATTCTTCCCACTTACCGCTGCCTGCACTGGCCAGCTTGATGCGGATTCCGATATTGGGTTTTATCTTGTGCTTTTTGGATAATTCTGCAATCAGCTTCAGTTCGTTTAGTTTTTCGACAACCAGGAAAATCCGCTTTCCCATTTTTTGCGCCAGCAGGGCCAATTGTATGTAGTCTTCATCTTTATAGCCGTTGCAGATGATCAGGGAATCGTTACTGGTATTAATCGCCAGTACAGCATGAAGTTCCGGTTTTGAACCGGCTTCGAGTCCGATATTGAATTTTTTCCCGTGGCTTACGATTTCTTCCACTACCTGGCGCATCTGGTTCACCTTGATCGGGTAGATGATGAAATTCTGAGCGTTGTAATTGTACTCTTCGGCAGCGAGTTTAAAGCAATTGGATATTTTTTCGATCCGGTTATCCAGAATGTCGGAGAACCGCACCAAAAGAGGGGCGGCAACATCGCGCAGGGTAAGTTCGTCCATCAGTTCTCTCAAATCGACGGCCGCTCCGTTTTTCTTCGGGGTTACAACGATATGACCTTTATCATTAATCGAAAAATAGTCTAATCCCCAACCGCGGATGTTGTATAATTCCTCAGAATCTTCAATACGCCATTTTCTCATTTCCTGATCTTAGTTTTTAGAAGTTAGATAAATCGTTATTAATTATGAAATGTCAATTTTCGGTGCGAAAATAACAATAAAAACAATAACTTTGCATAAATTTTAAAATACTTCGTCAAATGACATTGGATTATTTGAAAAATAGTTCGAAAAATAATTTCTTTCTTTTGGCAGGTCCTTGTGCTATTGAAGGAGAAACGATGGCCATGGATATTGCGGAAAAGATTGCCGGGATTACTTATCGAATGGGCATTCCGTATGTATTCAAAGGATCGTATAAGAAGGCCAATCGTTCGAAAATTGATTCTTTTACAGGAATCGGTGACGAAAAAGCGTTGAAAATTCTCCGGAAGGTTCGTGAAACGTTTAATGTCCCGGTTGTGACCGATATTCATGAAACAACAGATGCCGCCATAGCTGCCGAATATGTCGACATGCTGCAGATCCCGGCTTTTCTCTGCCGCCAGACGGATTTGTTGGTTGCAGCAGCTCAAACGGGGAAAGTTGTCAATGTGAAAAAAGGGCAGTTTTTATCGCCTGGCGCTATGAAATTTGCTGTTCAGAAAATACGGGATGCCGGTAATCCGAATGCGATGATTACCGAGCGTGGAACGACTTTCGGCTATACCGATCTGGTAGTCGATTACAGAGGTATTCCGGAAATGCAGTCTTTTAATGTCCCGGTTGTGATGGATGTGACACATTCCTTGCAGCAGCCGAATCAATCGTCGGGTGTCACCGGCGGATTGCCACAATTAATCGAGACGATTTCGAAAGCGGCGGTGGCGGTGGGAGTCGATGGATTATTCATCGAAACGCATCCTAACCCGGCGGAGGCTAAATCCGATGGAGCCAATATGCTGAAGCTCGAATTACTGGAGCCGCTCCTGATCCGGTTGTCGAAAATTCGCGAAGCCAGTTGTTATTTTTAATCGAGAGAATCCAGAAGCATGAAACATCCGCTAAATCAGTTCAAATTTTGTCCCAAATGTGGGTCCAACCGTTTTGAAGAGCATAATTTCAAATCGAAAGAGTGTCTGGATTGTGGTTTTATATACTATTTTAACTCCAGCGCTTCGACGGCAGCGTTTATTACTGATCCGGACGGCCGTTTATTGGTGGCCCGCCGGGGAAAAGAGCCGGCTAAAGGCACATTCGACTTACCGGGGGGATTTATCGACCTGGACGAAACGGCGGAAGAAGCAATAATACGGGAAATAAAAGAAGAAACCGGCCTGGAAATGACTGGATTCCGCTATTTGTTCTCGTTGCCGAATATCTACGTTTATTCGGGATTTGAAGTTCATACTGTCGATTTGTTTTTTATCGCCGAAACCGATAAAAAGATCTGCGATATACAGGCAGGAGACGATGTTTCGGAATTGATGTTCCTGGACAAAGAGAAAATTAATCCTGGTGATTTCGGATTAACTTCCATTCGAAAGGCGGTCGGAATCTGGCTTCAGTCCGGCGCGTAATTGTTCGAGCGCCCGGAAAATAACGCTTTTTGAGCATCCTACGTTCATCCGCATAAATCCGCGGCCTTCCCGGCCGAACATTTCCCCGTTGTTGAGAGCCAGTCCGGCTTTGTCGATAAATAGCGAAACCAGTTCCTGCTGGCTTAATCCCAGCTCACGGCAGTCTAACCAGACTAAAAATGAAGCTTCCGGGATCACAGCCTTAATTGGAGGGATATTGTTTTTAAGGTAGTCGTCCAGAAACAAAATATTCTGTTCGATGTATTTCAGCATTTGTCCCAGCCACTCTTCTCCGTATCTATACGCTGCTTCCGTTGCCGTATATGCAAAAAGATCGCCCTGGTGGAACTCTCCGCCATTCAGGAATTGAAAAAACCGGTTTCGCAGTTTTTCATTGGGAACGATGGCATACGAGCTGACAAGTCCTGCAATATTGAATGTTTTGCTTGGAGCCATGAATGTGATGCTGTTGTTGGCGGCAGTTTCCGAAACCGAAGCGAATGGCAGGTGTTTGTTACCGAAAAGCGCCATGTCCGAGTGAATTTCGTCGGAAACGACCAGAACCTTTTTTTGGTAACATATTTCGGCTAATTCCTGTAGTGTTTCTTGATCCCAGGTGATGCCGACCGGATTATGAGGGTTACACAGGATCAGCATTTTACAATCTTCCTGATCTAAGATGTCTCGCAGCTGGTTTAAATCCATCCGGAATTTTCCATCGGTTTCTTTCAGCGGATTCAATATGAGCTGACGTTTATTCATTTCAGGTACGATCCGGAACGGATGATAAACCGGAGGCTGAATGACAATCTTATCTCCGGGTTGAGTGAAGTGTGTCACAGCATAGGCAATTCCTTTCACGATTCCCGGAACAAAACACATCCAGGTCTCATCGGTTCTCCATTGATGGCGCTTGAATATCCAGTCCCTGATTACTGAAAAATAATCCTCCGGAAGCATCGGATATCCGAAAATTCCATGCTCGCATCGTTTTTTCAACGCTTCTGTGATAAAATCTCCGGTACGGAAATCCATGTCGGCGACCCATAAAGGAATTAAATCTGTTTTCCCGAATTGTGTTTCCAGTCCGTCGAATTTTACAGATCCGCTTCCCGACCGGTCGATTATCTCGTCAAAATGGTATTTCATAAAAAAGTTTTCTACATCGGATAGCTGCTGTCGATTCCGAATTTTTCTTCGGAATGACAGGTGTCTTTTGGTTCTACGTGTACTACGATATCGTAAACATTATCGATGGATTGTTTGATGCTTTCTTCTACTGCCTGCGCAATTTCGTGCGCCTGATACAATGAAATATCTCCGTTGGCTTCCACATCCAGAACAATCATATACATATTACCCAACTGTCTGGACCGGATCCGGTGTGGGTTGCATGCTCCGGGTACTTTTCCGACGGCTGCGATGATATCTTTGTAGATGGAAGTATCTTTGATGCCATCCATCAGGACAACATTCGATTCTTTGAAGATATCGACGGACGACTTGATGATATACAAGCTGACTAATAAACCGATGATGGAGTCTAAGATCGGCAGATTAAAAATAAAAGTAAAAGCAAGTCCCAATAATACTGCAGATGATATCAATACATCGTTACGCATGTTCTGGGCATTGGCGATCAACATGGAACTGCCTGCTTTTTTCCCTTGTTTGGAAAGGTATCCGGCTAATAGCAATTTTCCGACGATGGAAAAAATGGTCACATAGATTGCGATGGCGGTTGGCAATGACCGGGGTTCGGAGTACAGAATACTTTTTCCGGTCGATATTAAGATCTGGAGTCCGGCAAAGAATATGACGAATGAAAGAATTTTTGTTGCTATATTATCGGCTTTTTCATAACCATAGACGTAATTGGCATTAGGCGGGCGATTCATGATCTTTGCCGTAAAGAGTGTTACGAGCGAGATCACTACATCGGTAGCGGAATCGATACCATCGCATAACACAGCCATACTGCCGGAAATAATCCCCACGAGTATTTTCAGTAAAGAAAGGAATGCATTTCCAATAACACTGATCCAGGAGGTCCGGATCAGAATTTTTTCGCGCGATTCAATAGACATTTGTTTGTGTGTAATTTTATCCCGCAAAGTTAGGCAAAATACAATGAAAAAATACAGATTATATGAAATTTCAGAGAAAACCCTGATTTTTCATATAATCTGTATTCTATGGTATTTGTGATGCTGGGGACTGTTATTAATTATTTTCCGGACGAAGTTTCCGGACTACAGTTCCTGTTCTCCACATTTCGCTTTCACGCAATCTTTTCAGTTCTTCTTCCAGTTTTTCGCGGTAATCCGGCTTGGAATTGGAATCAATCGAGCGTTGGGCTTCGTTTCCGGATGCCACTTCATTGTACAGTTTCTGAAATACCGGCTTGGTGGCATCGTGAAATGGGGCCATCCAGTCTAAAGCTCCGCGTTGAGCGGTGGTAGAACAATTGGCATACATCCAGTCCATTCCTTTCTCGGAAAACAGAGGCATCAGGGATTGAGTCAACTCTTCCACTGTTTCATTGAATGCTTCCGAAGGAGAGTGTCCGTTTTCACGTAACACTTCATATTGAGCCAGCAGGATTCCCTGGATGGCGCCCATCAGTGTACCACGCTCCCCTGTGAGGTCGGAATACACTTCACGTTTAAAATCCGTTTCGAACAAATATCCCGAGCCGACTCCAATTCCAAGAGCGATTACACGTTCGTGTGCACGACCGGTAGCATCCTGAAAAATGGCATAGCTGGAGTTCAGTCCGCGTCCTTCTAAGAACATCCGGCGCAAAGATGTTCCGGAGCCTTTCGGAGCAACCAGGATGACATCAATATCTGCCGGGGGAACGATTCCTGTTCTTTCTTTGAACGTAATTCCGAATCCGTGGGAGAAATACAGCGCTTTCCCTGTTGTCAGATAAGGCTTGATGCGGGGCCAGACCTCGATCTGTGCAGCATCCGAGAGTAGATATTCGATGATAGTCGCTTTTTGGCAGGCTTCTTCAATGTCGAATAATGTTTCGCCTGGAACCCATCCGTCTGCAATGGCTTTTTCCCAGGTTTTTCCACCTTTTCGTTGTCCCACGATCACATTAAAACCGTTATCCCGCAGGTTTAACGATTGTCCGGGACCTTGTACTCCGTAACCAATGATTGCAATGGTTTCGTTTTTTAAGACTTCTCTTGCTTTTTCCAAAGGAAATTCTTCGCGGGTCATAACCTTTTCTTCTACACCGCCGAAATTCATGATTGCCATTTTCTTTTTCTTTTATGGTTGATAAATTATTCTGTTTATTTTATTCGCATTGTTTTACAAAATACTGGTGTACTCTGGGATCTGTTGTAAGCTCTGGATGGTAGGCGGTTGCCAGCATGTTTTTTTCACGGGCGGCAACAATATGTCCGTCGACCACAGATAAAATCTCGACATCCGGTCCGGCCGATTCGATGTAGGGAGCCCGGATGAACGTCATCGGTACCTTTCCGATACCTTTGAATTCACTTTCTGTAAAGAAGCTGCCTAATTGACGTCCGTAAGCATTCCGCCTGATCCGGATATCCATCAGTCCGAAATGAGAAACATTGGTTCCGGAAATCTCTTTCGCCAGCAGAATCATTCCCGCACAGGTGCCGAAAACAGGCAGTCCCATCCCGATCATCGATTTCAGCTCATCGTAGATATCCAGTTCTTTCAGCAGCTTTCCCATCGTTGTACTTTCTCCACCGGGAATGATCAAACCGTTCATCGGCCGTTCTAAATCCGCTTTTTTCCTGATCTCGAATGATTCGACCTGAATGGACTCCAGAATCCGGATGTGCTCGGAAAATCCTCCCTGAAGGGCTAAAACTCCGATTTTCATACTTTTATTTTCCTCTTTCGGCCATCAACAACTGGATCTCACTCTCATTGATTCCTACCATAGCTTCTCCCAGGTCTTCTGAGATCTTGGCTAAAATTCCGGAATCGTTATAGTTGGTCACAGCTTTGACAATGGCTTGCGCCCGTTTTTCAGGATTTCCTGATTTGAAAATACCGGAACCTACAAAAACGCCTTCGGCTCCCAACTGCATCATCAGGGCGGCATCTGCAGGAGTCGCAACACCTCCGGCCGCAAAATTAACTACGGGAAGTTTTCCGTTTTCGTGTACGTAATGGAGGAGGCTATACGGTACCTGCAATTCTTTGGCTGCATGGTAGAGCTCATCCTGGGATAAACTTTGTATCCGGCGGATTTCACTGGTCATGGCGCGCATGTGACGGACAGCCTGAACTACATCGCCGGTTCCGGGCTCTCCTTTGGTCCGGATCATGGATGCTCCTTCTGCAATGCGTCTCAAGGCCTCTCCAAGGTCTTTGGCTCCGCAAACGAACGGTACTTTGAACTTGGATTTGTCTATGTGGAATTTATCGTCTGCCGGTGTCAGTACTTCACTTTCGTCGATGTAGTCGATTTCGATTGCTTCAAGAATCTGGGCTTCGACAAAGTGGCCGATTCTGACTTTAGCCATCACCGGAATGCTGACTGCTTCCTGGATGCCGCGGATCATTTTCGGATCGCTCATGCGGGAAACTCCTCCTACTGCCCGGATATCGGCAGGAATACGTTCTAATGCCATGACAGCAGCCGCTCCGGCTTGTTCTGCGATCCGGGCCTGTTCCGGGTTTGAAACATCCATGATTACTCCACCTTTTAACATTTGAGCCAGATTTTTATTCAGCTCATACCTTTCATTTTTCATTTTTTTAACCTCCTAATTATTATTATTTTTTTAATGTTTTATTATCCTCTTTCTCCAATTTTCGTTGTACTTTTTTTATATCTTCAGCCGCAGGGAGATTCTCGGGTTTGATGCCGCGTTTTAATAACATATTTCTTACCGCCTTGTTATTATCGATGTGTTCGCCCTCAATCGGTTCCAGTCCGATTAGATCTTTGTTCTGTACATTAACATTTGTCATCTCTGTTGCCAGGTCTTTTGCTTTAATGCTGACTGTTGGCAAAAAATCAGCCAGCGGACGATTTTTGGGCACTTTCATTTTTTGTTTTAATTTTTGAGTAGATGTCAAAAATAGGGCCTGATCTCCTTTTGAACGAATAATCCCAAACCCTTTTTCATCAATCCCCCTTTCATATAAAACTTTTGATAATTGAGTTTCTGTTTCTGTCAATTTGGCACGTGCCTGTAATCGTTCATGTTCGGCCAGCCTTTTTTCAATTACTTCAGCTCTGCGGGTTTGCACTGCGAAGTAAGTTTGAGCAAAAGCAATCTCTGGTTTGCGACTGTCGCCATTCTGTGCAATCAAATAACAGGCATAACGAGTCAACATCATGTCATCGAGCTGATTTTTTAATCCTTTACCAACTGCAATTATTCTATTCACAGGGGTAAAATGATTTGATGTATCCTCTCCGGCTTGTTCACAAGCAATTTTTGCCTTATCCAGTACATTCTCAAAATTTTGCCATTTGCTGTATCCCAATAATTCTTGTAATTCCCGTGCACTCCAGCACTCTGTTTCATTTACAATATATACTACAGCTTCAAATTTTTCCAGTAAGTTAATGATTTCAGAAGTTTTCATAAATAAAATTTTCTATAAGTTGTTGGTTTTTAGTTTATTAAGTTGTGTTTTTGAGAAAAAAGCATCCCGATTTCTTTTTTTTTTAGGCTAAAAATAAAAAAAAATAATTCATAACTGTTTGATATTTATATATTTATGCTGTGTTGATTAGCTTACTGACGTCAGTAAGCTAATCTTTTTATTTCCATAAAATCCGGCTCCGGCAAATAGATTCTCCTTCATGTTTTGTATCTATTAAAAATTCGTCCGGATTTGTTTCCACTTTATATAATTTCAGTTTATCTCCGAACATTCCTTCCATCAGGTAAACCATTTCAAACCGGTGGATTCTTTTTTGACGGAACAGTTCCAGATCGAATACGTTAATAGTATGTTCCATATATTTAATGCTATTCATATGGCGGTTGATATCCATGTCGCTGTAACGTACCGAATACCCGATGGTTGCTTCCTGCCCGTCGACTCCCGGAATTTTCGCCGGTTTTTCAACCGGGCATTCCCGGGTATTATCGACGTATTCTGCCAGGTCGGGCCGCCAGGCCGGCAAGTCGATCGCCAGGCGGGTAGTCATATCGATAGCAGCCCAGATGGAACGTGCATAACCAATTGTTTTTCCGGCCTGATCGATGAACCGGAAGCATCGTTGGGTGAAATATTTGGTAATATCTTCGATCCAGGTTTCAACAGTCAGGTCCTCGTCATATCCGGGATAATCGTACATTTCTATTGAAAGGCGCGATAATACCCAGGCTGCTTTGTCTTTACGGATGGCTTCGTATCCGAAACCACGTTGTTGGGCATGAATGGTTGCTGCCTGCAAAATGAAATTCCCGATAACAGGCAACATCGCCTTGCCTTTAAAATCACAGACATACGATTCGATGTGAAAAGTAAACGATCCGATTTTAGGTAACATACTTTATTGATTTATTTTCTTTTCCATGGCCGCCAGCATATCGCTCAATCTTTCGACTTTCGATTTGGTGATGGCGACCCGTCCGGAACGGATGAATTGTAACACTCCAACCCGCTCGCTCAACTCTTTGAATAAAGTCTGGGTTTCATCGTAATGCCCTGTCTTTTCCAGTACAGTCCAGGATTCGGTCATGTCCAGAATCCTGGCGCCATGCCTGCGGATGATGTCTTCAATGGTTCCTAATTCCAATAATTTGGAGGTAGAAATCTTATACAATGCGATTTCCTGAAAAATCAAATCGTCGTTTGTATTGTAATAAGCTTTAATGATATCCACCCGTTTGTCGATCTGTTTGACGACTTTTTCAATGATGTCTTCTTCGGCGAATGTGGTGATGGTGAATTTATGAATACCTTCGATGGCAGACGGAGAAACCGATAAGGTTTCAATGTTCAGTCTCCGGCGGGTGAATATGATCGTAACCTGGTTCAGTAATCCAACCGTATTTTCTGAAAAAATAGTGATGGTATATAATGTTTTATGCTCCATAATCATTCTCCTTTTGTCAAAATATTTGTAACGCATGTTCCCGCCGGGATCATCGGATAAACCATCCCTTTCTTTTCTACCCTCACTTCCAGCAGGTAAGCGCCTTTTGTATCCAGCATTTCCCGGATGGCTTCATCAAGGCCGCTTCGTTCCGAAACTAATTTGCCTGGAATATTGTAGGCATCGGCTATTTTGATAAAATCCGGATTTTTCATGACGGTTTCGGAATAACGCTCTTTGAAAAACAACTCCTGCCATTGGCGTACCATTCCCAGAAATTCATTATTCAAAAGTATAATTTTTACATCGATATCCGATTGCATAATGGTTCCTAATTCCTGGATCGTCATCTGGAGGCCGCCGTCGCCTACAAAGAGGCAAACTGTCCGGTCCGGTGCTCCGAATTTTGCTCCGATGGCAGCCGGCAAACCAAATCCCATCGTTCCTAATCCTCCGGATGTTACTACACTGCGATGCTGGTTGAATTTGAAGTACCGGACACCCATCATCTGATTTTGTCCCACATCGGTGACTAAGATGGCATTATTTCCCGTGGCTTCCGATACTTTATTAATCACTTCTCCCATTTTCAGGGGGCCTGACTGGGGGAATAGCTCATTTTCTATTACTTCCCTGTATTCCCGTTCGTAGTGTGGTTTGAATTCACTGATCCATTCCGGATGCTTATTTTCCTTCAATAACTGGGTAATTTCTGGGAGGGTTTGTTTTACATCTCCGAGTACGGCAACTGTTGTCCGGACATTTTTATTGATCTCGGCTGGGTCGATGTCGAGGTGAATCACTTTAGCCTGTTTAGCATAGGTCTTTAAATCTCCTGTCACCCGGTCGTCGAAGCGCATACCGATCGCGATCAACACGTCACACTCGTTGGTCTTCAGGTTAGGTGCAATATTTCCATGCATCCCCAGCATGCCGACATTCAGGGGCTCGTCCGACCGCAGGGAAGAAAGTCCCATGATGGTCGAGGCGGCTGGTATATCTGCTTTTTTCAGAAACTCCAGTAATTCTTTTTCTGCTCTCCCCAGTACAACTCCCTGTCCGATCAGAGCCAGCGGTTTTTTAGCTTCATTAATGATCCGGGCAGCTTCGGCAATGTTCTCGGGCTCTATTTCCGGAACAGGAATGTAGCCCCGGATGTGTTTTATTTCGTGAGGAATATAGTCTATTATCGTTGTTTGGGCGTCTTTTGCGATGTCTAAGACTACAGGCCCTGGTCGACCGGTAGATGCGATATAGAATGCTCTTGCTACTGCCCAGGAAATATCTTCTGCCGAACGGATCTGGTAGGCCCATTTGGTGATTGGCTGGGAAATTCCGACTACATCCGTTTCCTGGAAAGCATCTGTGCCGAGCAACGACGATGCAACCTGTCCGGTAATAACAACAATCGGAGTACTGTCTATCATAGCATCGGCAATTCCTGTGATGGCATTGGTCGCTGCCGGACCGGAAGTAAGGAGGGAAACTCCCACTTTGCCCGATACGCGGGCATAGCCCTGGGCTGCATGCGTAGCGCCCTGCTCATGGCGTACCAGAATATGATTCAGTTGTTTTTTATAGTCGTATAAGCAGTCGAAAACCGGCATAATTGCGCCGCCTGGGTAGCCGAAAATAGTATCGACCCCTTCGTTGATCAGTGAACGTAAAAGGATCTCCGATCCAGTCATTTCATTTTTCATATTGTTAGAATTCTTATTATCAGAGTAAACGTATAGCGCCTTGATCGGCCGAACTCACCATAGAGGCATAGGCTTTCAGCGCTTTTGAAACGACCCTTTGCCTGTGCGGTGGAGTGAATGCCTGGTTTCCCCGCATGAGCTCTTCCCTGCGCCGTCTTTCCATTTCTTCTTCTGTAACCGAAAGATTGATGGTTCGCTCCGGAATATTGATTTCGATGATATCGCCGTCTTTTATCAGTGCAATTTCCCCTCCGGCTGCCGCTTCAGGAGAAATGTGGCCGATGGAGAGTCCGGAGGTGCCTCCCGAAAACCGTCCGTCGGTAATCAGGGCGCATTCTTTTCCTAAATGCCGGGATTTTATATAGGAAGTCGGATACAGCATTTCCTGCATTCCAGGTCCGCCTTTGGGACCTTCGTATGCGATCACCACGACATCCCCGGCGGTAACACGTCCTTTCAGGATTCCTTCGCAGGCAGCATCCTGGGAGTCGAATACTTTTGCTTTTCCCTTGAATCTGAGGATACTTTCATCTACTCCGGCCGTTTTTACCACGCATCCGTTGCGGGCGATATTTCCTTTCAGTACCGCCAATCCTCCATCTTTACTATAAGCCTGGTCGATGCTTCTGATGCAACCGCTTTCCCGGTCGCTATCCAATGTTTCATAGGCTGTATTCTGAGAGCCGAGTACCAGGTTGAATCGTCCTCCGGGAGCTGAACGGTACTTTGCCAGGGCTTCGGGAGTTACAGCCGGACTCAAAATTCCCATTGTTTCGATTGCTTGTCCGAGGGTCATTCCATCGACCCGGCCAACCGAAGTATCGATCAGGTTTCCTTTGCCCAATTCAGCCATAATTCCAATAATTCCTCCGGCGCGGTTCACATCCTGGATATAGTATTTTTTTGTATTCGGAGCGACTTTACAAAGACAGGGAGTCTTGCGTGAAAGGATATCGATATCGCTCATGTTGAAATCGACTCCCGCCTCCTGTGCGATTGCCAGCAAGTGCAAGACCGTATTGGTAGAACCACCCATAGCGATATCCAGGGTCATGGCATTTAAGAATGCGGCCCGTGTGGCAATACTCCTCGGCAATACCGAATCGTCTCCGTCACGGTAGTATCTGAATGCATTCCGGACAATCAGGGCGGCAGCATCGACAAATAATTGTTTCCGGTTGGCATGTGTTGCAACGATGGTGCCATTTCCGGGTAAGGCTAAGCCGATGGCTTCATTCAAACAGTTCATGGAGTTGGCCGTGAACATTCCGGAGCAGGACCCGCAGGTAGGACAAGCATTCAGCTCGACCTGCCTTACTTTTTCGTCGCTTACCGATTGATCGGCGCTTTGTACCATCGCGTCGATCAGGTCCAGCCCTTCACCGTTCAGGTTTCCGGCTTCCATCGGACCTCCGGATACAAATACGGCCGGTATGTTGAGGCGCATAGCAGCCATCAGCATACCCGGTGTTATCTTATCGCAGTTACTGATACAAACCATCGCGTCGGCCTTGTGAGCGCTGACCATATATTCCACACTATCAGCAATCAGATCCCGGGAGGGGAGGGAATAGAGCATCCCATCGTGCCCCATGGCGATCCCGTCGTCGATTGCAATCGTATTGAATTCGGCGGCAAAGCATCCCAGTTTCTCTATTTCAGTTTTTACGAACTGGCCGATTTCATGTAAATGTACGTGTCCGGGCACAAACTGGGTAAACGAGTTGACAATGGCTATCAATGGTTTCCCCATTTGTTCGCTTTTCATCCCGTTGGCTCGCCACAGAGCACGCGCACCGGCCATTTTCCGGCCTTGTGTACTGGTGTGGCTACGAAGCTGAATTTTCATTTGATTTTCCATTGAGCCTGTAAAATTAGCTTTTTTATAACGAAAAAGCCTTTCCCGGTTAGAGAAAGGCTCAAAATATTATTTTAGCACATACATTCAGACCTTCCTCATTACTCTTTTGTGACAAGTAGAATAATGCTGACGATCACGACGTTCAATGTGCTGTTATAATTCATTTGGATGTTCTTTTGTTAAAACTTTTGCAAAGATAAGGTAGTTTTTCTTTTTATACAAGTATTTCAAGATTTTTTTACCAAAAAACTATATAATTATTATTTATTATGATATTTTTATAATAAAAATAATGTTTTTTATGTATAAATGTTTTTTTTTTGAAGTTGTTTTCAGTTTTGTAAAGTGTGATTTCCGATTTCTGTCAGATCACTCTTTAGCATGCTTTGTTGGTTAAGTTTTATCTTAGTGATTAATAAATTCGATATAGTTTATAAATTTATTGTACTTTTGTGGCGCTTTTGGGGTATGAAAGGAATAATTTTTGCTGTATATAAAATATTCTTTTTTATTTTTAGCGCTTAGATGTTAAAAATCGGGATCATGTCTTTATTATTCACTAACATAATTAAAATGAGGAAACAATTACTTTACTTGAGTTTTATTTTGACATTGTTCTGCTCAATGTCTGTTTATTCCCAATCCGGTGTTAAGGATATTTATCTTTCCGGGTCTGCAACCCCTAATGGATGGACCAATACAAAACCGGAAAAGATGACTTATGAGAATGGTGCATTCGTTTGGAAAGGGGTATTGAAGTCCGGAGAATTTAAATTTCTTACGGAACTTGGGAATTGGTCAAAATGTTATAATTCAAGAAGATCCGATCAGGGTGTTCAACTGGATGGAAGTGTAAGCTATCCGGTTGTATACAATGAAAGCCTTATAGGAGGCCTTTTCTTTGACTATAAGTTCAAGATTTACCGGTCGGGTTATTTTCACCTGAAGCTCGATACAGCCTCTAAAATGTTCACGATAAAAGAACAGAAAAATCCGAATGCCACCAATGTTATTTGTATTGGAACGAGTGTTACGGAAGGGTATGGATTGAGTCAGAATACTTATCCTGATCAATTGGAACAAAAACTGGGTGGAAATTACAAAGTCTTGAATTTTGGAAAAGCTGCCATGGCAGTACAAAAAGCTGCTGACTATCCATATTGGACTAACCCTTATTATTCGGAAGTAAAGAGGCTTAAGCCGGATGTCGTTATTATCGAATTGGGTATTAACGATACCAAACCGGTTAATTGGACATCGGATTCTCCAGTTAGGTTTAAACAGAATCTGAAAGATATGGTTAATGATTTATCGACTGCATCGGAAGTGAAACCTATAATCTATCTGGTAGCGCCCTGTTATAAGCAAACTAATTTTGTAGAACCTGCGGGGATTTATTTTAACGGGACAACCATCCAAAATCAGATAGCCCCTATTGTGAGGGAGGTTGCCAGGGAGATGAACCTGGAAACAATGGACTTTTTTGAGATGACTTTTGAACGGACTTTCCTGTATTATGACGATGCTCACCCGAGCGAGTATGGAGCTGGCGTTCTGGCTGATTATGCTATGAAGGTCATGAAAAAGCTCCCGGTAGCTACTTCTCCGGATAATGTTGTTTTCGATTCATCGATTGCTGGAGTAAAGGATTTTAAGAAAATAAGATTAACCGGAAAAAATCTGACTGAAGATTTGAAACTTACTATTGAAGGAGCTGGATTTTCCATCTCTGAAACTACTATTTCTAAGGCATTATTAGCAGATCCCCGGGGTTATGAGCTCAATATCACCTTTAATCCGACAGATGCCTCGACAAACTATCAAGGCGCTATTAAAATAAGCGGAGGAGGAATTGAAACTCGTACAGTTAAATTATCAGGAAAAGGCCGTGATCTTTATTTAGTTGGAGATGCTGCTTCTTATGGATGGAATAATGTAAATCCGGATAAGCTGGTAAGAACAAATGGAAAACTTCAGTGGTCAGGATTTTTGAAAGCCGGAGAGTTTAAGTTTCTTACTCAACTGAATACCTGGAATCAATGTTACAATTCAGTAGTAGCAAATCAAAAAGTAACAGTTGATGGAAATACGAAATATGCAATCCGGTACATACCGAATTCTGAGCTTGATTACAAATTTTTAATTCCTAATAGCGCTTTTTATACTATTGTTGTAGATGCAGATACTAAGGAACTGACTGTAAAAGAGGATAAAAAAGTGACTGATCTTTGGGTTGCCGGTTCAGCTATAAAAGGAGGAAGTGTTGTCAGATTAACGGGTGCCGATGCCAATTCGTTTTCATATACAGGCCGGTTAGTTTCCGGTGAACTTAAGTTAATGACCACCGAGGTGCCAGGAGCAGATACTAAATATTTTGTGCCTTTGTATGCGAATACCAATATTAATGGACAATCGGCATTTAAGGTCGTATCAGAAGCCAATGCTCCAGGGTGGAATGTCACATCTTCTAATTTACAATATACTGTGAATTTTAATGTGGCTAATCTACAAGTTTCCAGTAGCTTCATCACGTCTAAAAATGAGTTCTATTTAGTTGGCGGCGCTACTGATGCACAATGGGATTTGAGCAAAATGCCCCAGTTTAAGAAAGACGAAAATGATCCATATATTTTCACTCTGGAAACTTCATTGAAGGTTAATTCTACAAATGAAGGCAACCGATTTAAAATCATGGGTCAGAGAAGCTGGGCTGGTTTTAGTTTACATCCGGACGCTCAGGATAAAGAAGCGTTGGAAACAAACAATTATAAAGAGTATTCCGCTCCGGCGTCTACTGATACCAAATGGACGGTAAATCCTCAAAAACAGGGCCGTTATAAATTAACAATCAATACGTTGGAAAATAAACTTCTTGCTCAGTATTTGGGTACAAGCCAATTGAAATCATCTACAGGCAATAACGAGGTTGTAGGTACTGCATTCAAAGTTTTTGCTCAAAACGGAGGTGTTTATGTTCATGTAGAAATGTCTGAAGTTCCGGTTACAGCCGAATTATTCTCTTCATCGGGAACCTTAGTGGATAAGAAGAAATCGGACGTAACTGATTTCGTAATCGGTACGAACCTGGCTAAAGGGGTATACGTTGTTAAAATCACAGGCCATGAAGGAACTGTTTACACCCAGAAAATATTGATCCAATGATCTGAAAAGGGTTCGTTGGTCAGTATTGACTAAATATGAAAAGGGCTGTCTCACGATTATGTGGGGCAGCCTTTTTTACAAAAGAAACTGCCTTATCACGCAGGACAAGGCAGCTTCTTTAATGATTATCCGGAAAGAGTGTTATTTCTTCAGATCTCGTTCTTCCGACAAGAAAGTCCGGTTGTAGTTAATCCCCATAGCGTTGTAGCGATGCAGAATTTCCATCAGCCGGCTGTGGAAATAGTCGTAGTTTTTCTTCTCATTCGGGCTCCAGGCTGTTTCGGCAATAGCCGCAGCACGGGGATAAACCATATAGATAACATGGTCGTTAGACAAGACATATTCCGTCCACAAATTTCCCTGATATCCGATGATATGCTTGGCCTGTTCCGGTGTGAGTACTGCCGGGGTCGGATTATAGGAATAAACATGCCAGATCGGTAAGTATCCTCCAATGCCGTGCGGTTCCATTTTCGACTGGGATTGATAGTAGTCGAGATATACATGCGAGTTGGGGGTCATGATCACGTCGTGTCCCTGCCGTGCTGCTGCGATACCACCATCTTGACCTCTCCAGGACATCACGGTAGCATTCGGAGCCAGTCCGCCTTCCAAAATCTCATCCCATCCGATGATTCTCTTACCTTTCGAATTGATGAATTTCTCCATCCGTTTGATAAAGTAGGATTGGAGTTCATGCTCATTTTTCAGGCCTTCCTTTTCCATCCGTTCCTGACAGGCATGACAGCGTTCCCAGCGGGTTTTCGGGGCCTCATCGCCTCCGATATGAATGTATTCGGAAGGAAAAAGCGGCATGACTTCTGTCAACACATCTTCCAGAAATGAGAATACATCGTCGTTTCCGGCACAGAAAATATCTTCGAAAACGCCCCATAATCCCTCGACTTCAAATGGTCCGCCGGTACAGGATAATTTAGGATATGCAGTTAAAGCCGCTACAGCATGTCCGGGCATCTCGATTTCGGGAATAACCGTAACAAAGCGTTTTTGAGCATAAGCTACTACCTCTTTGACATCTTCCTGGGTATAGTATCCTCCGTAACGGGTGGTATCCCATTGGCGTAAAGCATCGTTCGAATAATACTGGCCTTTCAGCGTCCGGTTGCGGTAGCCGCCTTTTTTTGTCAGGTCAGGATATTTTTTGATTTCGATGCGCCATCCCTGGTCGTCGGTAAGGTGCCAGTGAAATGTATTCATTTTATGATAGGCCAGCAAATCGATGTATTGCATCACGAATTCCTTGGTCCAGAAATGGCGGGAACAATCGAGATGGAGTCCGCGGTAGTTGTAGCGTGGAGCATCTTCGATTTCAGCACAGGGAAGAGTCCAGGTGACATTTTCTGCTTTTTTTACTGATTCCAATTGAGGAGGCAGTAGTTGTCTGACTGTTTGCAGCGCATAAAAGATACCGTTTGGATTCTTAGCTGTAATGGTGATTGCATCTTTATTGATCGATAGCTTGTATCCTTCATTAGCTGCAATGGAATTGTCCAATTTACAGATAACCACATTGCTTTTTCCGGATGCAGAAGTCACCTGTAAGTCAAACCCTGCAGCTGTGCTGAATTGGTCGATGATTCGCCCCACAGAATTACGCATTTCCTGATTGTCGGGGGTGATGACAAATTTTGTGCTGGCATTGAATGTGAATTGTCCGGCTGTAACTTTACTTTTTACCGGCTCCGGAATAATATTCAATGTGGATTTGTTTTGTGCAGATATCCCCAAAGCTACCAATAAGCTTAATAATGTTGAAATTATAGTTTTCATACCATGATGATATTTTTTGATATTATTTCTCAACGCTGAATTTATAAATACAACGGCTGGTGTATACGCTGTCTTTATCTAAGATAGTCGACGGGAATTGAGGGTGATTCGGTGAATCGGGAAAATGCTGTGTTTCCAAGCACAGTGCTGTGCGGTGCTGGTAGGGGATTCCTTTCTTTCCGGTGCTTGTTCCGTCTAGGAAATTTCCGGTATAGAATTGTACTCCCGGTTCGTTAGTGAATACTTCCATGGCGATTCCGGTTGCAGGACAAACGACTTTGCAAGCTGCTTTAGACAGGTCGCCCGGAGTATTAATCACGAAATTGTGGTCGTAACCTCTTCCGTATTTAATATCGATGAAAGTTGAATCGTTGATCCGTTCTCCAATGGATTTCGGAGCGGTGAAGTCGAGCGGAGTGCCGGCAACTTTGACGATTTCTCCCGTTGGAATCAATTCCTCATTTGTTGGGGTATAACTGTCGCAATTCATACTTACAACATGGTCGAGGATGGTATTTTTAGGATCGCCCGACAAGTTGAAATAGGAATGATTAGTGAGGTTTACGATGGTAGGATGATCTACGGTTGCTTCATAACCAATATCCAAAGCGTTATCGTTTGTTAGTTTGTAAGTAACAGTTACATAAAGGTTTCCTGGAAATCCTTCTTCCTGGTGACGTGATAGATATTTGCATACCAGGGTTTGTGCATCGGGCTGCTCGATGTTGAAATACCGGGTGTGGAATCCGCGTGGCCCACCGTGAAGGCTGTTGTTACCATTGTTCTGACGTAAGGTATACATTACCCGGTATAATGTGAATTTACCTCCGGCAATCCGGTTGCCGTAACGGCCGATGATGGCTCCGAAGTTGGTATCGATCCCTTTATAATTTTCGATATTGTCGAATCCAAGAACTACGTCCTGCATATTGCCGTTCTTATCCGGTACAAGTACGGAAACAATCCGGCCACCGATGTTGGTAACACAAACTTCCATACCATTGGTGTTTTTCATGACATACAAATGAGTGGAGTCTCTTCGTGAATCTTCTTCATAGACTCCTTCAAATTTCGATGGAAGCAGACCTGATGCAGTTGGTTGCTCTGCTTTTTTCTGCTCGCAGGATAATAAAATAAACGGTAAAGCCAGTAAGGCGAATAAAGTTTTTTTCATGGTGTTTGTCAATTATTTAGTTTGTAATTAAATTAAAATATTTAAGTATTGTTGACTACAGCCACTTCTTCTTTTTGAAGTAATAAAGAATTAGTATAATGGAGAATACCATCAGTCCTAATGCAAATAAATATCCGTATTTCCAGTTAATTTCCGGCATAAAGGTAAAGTTCATTCCATAAATGCTGGCGATCAGTGTCGGAGGCATAAAAATAACAGACACCACTGTGAAAATCTTGATAATTTTATTTTGTTGGATGTTAACGAAACCGAGAAACGTATCCTGTAAGTAGTCCAAACGGTCGAAACTGAACCGGATATGCTCCAGCAGGGAGTTGATGTCTTTGATGAGAATTGTCAGTTTTCCGCGCAGATCGACGGGAATCAGACTGCTTTTAAGCATGTTGGAGATGGCCCGTTGCTTGTCGATGATATTTTCGCGCAGCATCATGGTTTTTTCCTGAAGATTCTTGATTTGCAGCAGGATATCTTCGTCCGCTTCCTGGATGCTATTACTCAGATTTGTGATTTCCTGAGTAATATTTTCGATCATGTCTGCATCGAATTCAATCCGGGTCTCGAACAATGCCAGGAATACATGATATCCGGTCGGATAATTCTGAGGATTGGAAAACAGCTTCTTTACCGTTTCGGTAAATGATCCGAGTTCTTCACTGCGTACCGATATCAGGATGTTATTTTTCAGGATGAACGATACCGGGTTTCGTTCGTAAGTGCTTAGCAGGAAGTTGGTATTAACGACCAATGTGTCCCGGGTTTCTATATACCGGGAAGAAGTTTCGATCTCGATCATTTCTTCTTCTTCCTGAATATAGATTTTCAGATAATCTTCTAATTGTAATTCGATTTCTTCGTCCGCGTCGTTCAGGTCGATCCACAGGAATTGATTGGTGGGAGTTTGTTTCAGAAAATCGATGCTGCGACTAAGCCTTACCGCTCCGTCTTTATGGTAAAAGAGTCTTATTTCGGACATAATCAACAGGACATAAAGGAGTTAGACAACGACTGGTTTGAACGAGTTTACAAAAATAGTTAAAACTTCCGAAAAAGCTTATGTTTGAGTGATTAAATTTGTCAAATCGATAAATTGATCGACTGATAACTGTTCGGGTCGTTTATCGAACACCGGATGGGTAAATAGGGGGCATTCTTTCCCGAGAAGAGGTTTAAGCGAATTTCTCATGGTTTTCCGGCGTTGGTTGAAAGCCGTTTTAACAACCGTTTTAAACAAAGCTTCGTCGCAAGGAAAGGAAGTCCGGCTGTTGCGGGTCAGGCGTACGACTGCCGATTGCACTTTGGGTGGAGGATCGAATACCTGCGGTCCCACCGTGAAGAGGTAATCGATATCGTACCAGGCCTGGAGTAAGACCGAGATAATTCCGTATGCTTTTTTCCCGGGTTTGGAAGCGATGCGTTCTGCCACTTCTTTCTGAATCATTCCGGAACAAAAAGGAATCCGGTCTTTATTTTCCAGAACTTTGAAAAAGATCTGGCTGGAGATGTTGTAGGGGTAGTTGCCGATTACGATAAATTCTCCGGGAAACAGGGTTCCGAAATCCATTTTCAGGAACTCTTCGCTCAGGATCCGGCTTTCGAGTTCCGGAAAATGTGTTTGTAGGTATCCGACCGATTCCCGGTCGAGTTCCACGACTTTCAGATCGATGTCTTTTTTTAGCAGAAATTGTGTCAGGACACCTGTTCCCGGTCCGACTTCCAGTACCGGAAGCCGTTTGTAATGGTCTATTGTATCTGCAATTTGTGAGGCAATATCCAGGTCTTTCAGAAAGTGCTGGCCTAATGATTTTTTAGGCTTGACTTCGCTCATTCTCTTCATTTATTTTATACTTTTCATTTATTTCATTACATTTGCAGCCAGACAAAAGTAAACAAAAAACGAACTCATGCCTCATAATTTCAGCTCTGCAATTAAAAAAACTTTAAAAATACTCCTTCCGTTTTCCCTCGGATTTTTCATTTTGTGGCTGGTATACCGGAAAACGGATTTTTCCGAGATTATGGATGTTTGGAAAAGCGGCGTGCGGTTCGATATTATTGGCTATTCTCTGTTTTTCGGGTTAGGAGCCAATATTGTGAGGGCTTACCGGTGGAATCTGCTGATCGAGCCGCTTGGAGAACATCCCAAAAAAAACAATCTGATATGTGCCGTATTGGGGAATTATGCTGTCAATTACGCCATTCCCCGCCTGGGTGAAGTCTGGAGATGTGGAGCTGTTGCAAAATATGAGAAGATCTCATTTTCAAAGCTTTTCGGCACTTTGCTTATCGACCGCTTAGCCGATACGATCATGGTGGGCCTGATTATGCTGACTTGTATCACGCTGAATATTCCTTTTTTCAAGTCTTTTCTGGAACATAATCCGGATATTCTGTTATCGTTGAAAGAAAAACTGATGTCGGTATGGCTTTATGCCGGACTTTTGCTGGTCATTGGTGTCATTTGGTTTATATTCAGGCGATACAGAGAATCTAAAATCATTAAAAAAATCAAATCCCTGCTGATGGAGGTTTGGGAAGGAGTAAAAACAGTCTGGCACATGAAAGATAAATGGCTGTTCTTATTTTATACTTTAGTGATCTGGGGAGGCTATTTTATGTATTTTTATCTCTGTTTTTTTGCTTTTGATTTTACACAGGATCTGGGAGTGAAGAATGGGCTCACAACGTTTGGAGTCAGTAGTGTCTCTGTCGGGATGCCTGTTCCCGGAGGGGTCGGAGCCTGGCACTTTGCCGTTAGTGAATGCCTGACCGGAATGGGAGTCGATGCGGTCAATGCCAAGTCGTTTGCATTCATCGTTTACTTGATACAAAATTTATTTACCGCGATTGTCGGAATCCTGGCAATCAGTGCATTACCAATCATTAATAAGTCGAAGAAATAATTACAACTCCATGGGAAAGACAATTTTAGATTTACAACCGTCCAATGTGTGGAAACATTTCTATGCTTTAACACAGATTCCACGCCCGTCAGGGCAAATGAAAGAAATTACGGATTTTATTGAGCAGTTCGGTAAACAGTTAGGCCTGGATACCCGAAAGGATGATTGTGGTAATATTGTGATTCGTAAACCGGCTTCTCCCGGCTATGAAAAACGTTCTGCCGTAATTCTTCAGGGGCATTTGGATATGGTTCCTCAGAAAAATTCGGATACGGTGTTTGATTTTTCAAAGGATCCGGTCGATGCTTATGTGGATGGGGAATGGGTCAAGGCCCGGGGTACGACGTTAGGCGCCGATAATGGTATCGGTGTAGCTGCTGCCATGGCTGTTCTTGAGGATAAAACCCTGGTACACGGACCAGTCGAGGCGTTGTTTACAATCGATGAAGAAACCGGGATGGATGGGGCTTTTGCGATCAAACCGGGCTTCATTACCGGAACTACCCTGTTGAACATGGATTCGGAAGATGAAGGAGAATTATATGTTGGTTGTGCCGGAGGCGCTGACCTGAACATTTCGTTTCAATATAAAGATGATCCGGAGATCCCGGAAGGCGATATTGCGGTTAAACTTTCGTTGACAGGACTGAAAGGTGGCCATAGCGGGGCTGATATCAACCTGGGTCGTGCTAACGCCAATAAACTGATGTTCCGTTTTCTGAAAGACGCCGTTATGAATTTCGGAGCGCGGTTGGCGTTTATCGATGGAGGATCGCTGCGAAATGCCATCCCTCGTGAAGCATTTGCTGTGGTTACGATTCCGGGCGATGATGAAGTCGATGTTTTCTGGGAAATGGTGTCGGAGTACCAGGATTTATACCGTACTGAATATGTCCGTGTGGAAGATAATATCCGGTTCACAGCAGAGAAAGCGGATTTACCGGCAGCTCTGGTTCCGGAAGAGATTCAGGATGGCCTGATCAATGCGGTAGTTGGTTGTCCCAATGGAGTAGAGCGTATGCTGACCGATTTTCCGGGCACTGTGGAAACTTCTTCCAACCTGGCTCTGATTAAATCTTCCGAAGGTAAGATCGACATTAAAATTCTGGTCCGCAGTTCATCCGAAACCTGTAAGGAGGCTCTTTGTTCAAGTCTGGAAAGTGTTTTTGCCCTGGCAGGAGCTAAGGTAGAATTCGGAAATGCTTATCCGGGCTGGAATCCGGATGTCAATTCTCCTATATTGGCGGTGATGAAGCGGGTGCACAAAGAAAACTTCGGGTTCGAACCCGAAGTTAAGGTCATGCATGCCGGATTGGAATGCGGGATTATTATGTCTGCTATTCCAGGTTTGGATGTCATCTCATTTGGTCCTACGATTAAAAATCCGCATTCACCCGATGAAAAAGTAAAAATCTCGACTGTCCGGAATTTCTGGGAGTTTCTCAAAGAAACGCTCAAGGGTTAAGAAATAAGCATAAAAGCATAATTATTAGAAAACTATTTGGATTCTTACAGCACGATATTGGAGATCTCAGAGGGGTATATTACCGAACAGCGTAGTAAATTTATAGCGTATGCTATTCCGGTAAGTACTGTGGATGAGGTGAAAAGCTATGTCGATGCCTATCGGAAACAGTACTACGATGCACGTCATGTGTGCTGGGCTTACATGCTGGGTCACGAGCGTACGGATTTCCGGACCAACGATGACGGAGAACCTTCGTCTACTGCCGGGAAGCCGATACTCGGAGTCATTAATTCCAATGAACTGACTGATATACTTATTATTGTAATTCGTTATTTCGGAGGAGTCAAGTTGGGAACCAGCGGCCTGATAGTTGCCTATCGGGCTGCTGCTCAGGATGCCGTAGCTCATGCTAAAATCATTGAAAAAACGGTTGATGAAGATATTACAGTCGTTTTTGAATACCCCTTTATGAACGGTATTATGAAGATTGTAAAAGATGATAATCTCCGTATTATTTCTCAGAAATTCGATATGGATTGTGAGATAACAGTCCGGATCCGGAAAGGAGAAGCCGGAAAACTAAAGAAGAAATTATTGAAAGTCGAGACTGCACACTTAATATAAACACAATTATGAGACTGTTATTGAATTTACTCTGGTTAATTCTGGGAGGACTATTTACATCTCTCGGTTATGTTGTTTCCAGTTTTATTCTGATGATTACCATTATTGGAATCCCTTTCGGGTTGCAAACGCTCAAGCTGGCTTTACTGGCCCTTTGGCCTTTTGGGAAAACCGTATCCGAACAGAAAAACGGAATGGGTTGCCTGAATGTATTCATGAATGTATTCTGGATTATTTTCGGAGGTATTGAGATCTGTATTTTTCATCTTTTCTGGGCATTGATTTGTGGAATCACCATTATTGGAATCCCTTTTGCCAAACAGCACATAAAAATGGCTTCCTTAGCGTTATTTCCTTTTGGCCGGGAAATTAAAGACAAAAGAGAGAAATAAGATGGCTTATATCTGAAATATACGGAGACGATAAATAAACCGCCCAAAGGCGGTTAAGAATATCACTGCCTGTTTTATAAAAATGTTAACCCACATTGCACCCCTACCCCGATTCTGGC
>JAVBRK010000093.1:0-39321 GCA_031548005.1 Bacteroidales bacterium | reverse complement strand
TTATCTGATAGAGCTCCAAAGGTAAACTTCCGAACATATTCAGGTCGACATGGTTCATGATAGGTAGTAGCGCTCTTTCGGTTGTGAACAGGGGGGCGAATTTGTTTTCCAGCAGTTTGACCAGCTTTTTGTCTTTTGTGATGGCCGCGAACTTAAGAGACCCGTTCCAATAAAATGTTTCCGGATAACTAATCCATTTACCCGCATGAAGCGCATGTTTTGCATCGATGAAACGGTATGCCAGGCGCTGACCTACTTCTTCCGGAGTATATCCCGGGGGAAAGTCTTTCAGCAGGCTCTTCTGAGCAACCAATAATTGAAAAGGTAAAAGGAGTAATAGTACGAATATTTTCTTACACATAACAAGTTGTTTTTGATTGATTCAACAATATTGAAAAAACGAACACGGTTAACCGGCTAATCTGAATTTTGCCGGTTAACCGTGTTCAAAATTAAGAAAACTAAAATTTAATTCGTTTTGCTTTCGTCTGCTACAGCATCTTCCCAGTTATCCCATTTGGGGGTAGCCGGGTCGTAGCCGTCATAACCATAATTCTGGGATATCGTTCCTTTGCCGTTAGCAGTAATTTCGGAAGCAGGAATGGGCCAGTAAATATTCTTTTTGTCCATGGTGAAATTAGGATTACTGTTACCGGTAGCATCGATCTGCACAGAACCTTTATTGTACATGCTGTAATGATTGATGCGTTGATACCAGTAGCTTCCGCCCTGGGAGTCGGTACCGCTTTGCTTGTCGAAATTATCTAAGCTGTAGGTGTTGCCCCATTCGTCGGGTTTTCCGCTGCGGGCAAGGCACAGTGATACACGGGTCAATTCCACGTTACGCCACTCTTCCCAGTACAATTCACGGGCCCGCTCGTTCATAATGTCGCCGATAGTCACGGTTCCAGTGTATAATTCGGAACACTGAGCCCGCTGTCTGATAATATTCAAATCGTCTTTAATGGTCGGGTCGGCCGGATTGATGTAATATTTGGCTTCTGCCCGCAGGAGATAGGCTTCTGCTACGCGGTACAGATACCAGTCGTCAATACCGCCGTTAGTCGCGCCTCTGGTACCGTCGGAACCACTGATGTTCGCATCGTTCACGGGGTCGTCCAAATAGAATTTATAATGGGGAACATCGTACCAGCGGCGAATGGTGTCGCTACAAAGCAGCGCTCCGTTGTCGGGATTGAAAAGCGTAATGGGTTTTCCAAATTCCGACGAGGCTTTGTTGTTGACACGGTAAGACTCCATACTGATCCAGTTGCCCGTCTTGGTACTGTGACGCAGGTCGGTCGAATCGATAACACCGTTAACGGCCCATAAAGTATGAGTAGAGAAGTAGGTTGCACGCCAGGTGGCGATTCCGCGCCCGAATGCCCGCATATAATCATACTTCGAGTTGTAATCGGCGCTGTTACGTTTGATATTTAACAAAGCCTGTTTACCGTCTTTTGTTTTTAGCCTGCCGTCAAAAACGAAAGGATACATAATTCTCATGGTGAGCATTTTAACGAATGATTCTGCATCCGAACCACGATTGGGCATACCCATGATCACTTCTTTATTGGCAGCGATCAGCTTGTTTTCTGCCCGGTGCAAATCCCAGATCACATTGCGGGTAATAGGCCAGGTTAGAGGTTCTCCACCGTCGTTGAATACACCGAAGGTATTTTCCATAAGTGCATAACCCGATTGGTTGATCAAGATATCCGTTTGTTCTTTGGCCTTCTCGTATTGCCCTAATGCCAGGTAGCATTTGGCGAGCAACATGCGGCAGGCTCCCTTGTTCACCAAACCAGTCAGCTTCATATCTTTCTGATCGGGCACCCATTGCACAGCAAGTTCCATGTCCTGGGTAATCATTTGCAGGATAGCATCGCGTTTCGTACTACGATAGTTTAACTTGGGAACTTCTATGATTTTGGTAATCAAGGGCACATCGCCGTATTGAAACACTAAAGCCATGTAACGAAAGGCGCGGTGGAAGTAGGCTTGTCCCTTATAAGTATTTTTTGTGTTTTGATCTAAACTTTCTACTCCGTCCACATATTGGATAACCGTGTTGGCATACATAATACCGTTATAGGTTTCTTGCCAGAAATACCACAGACTGTTCGTCCGGTCGAGATTGTTCGCCGTCGTTTGATCGCTGGTAGGAGTCAGCATGTTGGCAACATCACAAAGCATGCTCCGCTTGTCTGTGGCGCTGGCAACCAACATTTCGGAAAAAAGATACTCTGTTCCCAAAGTCAACATTTCATTATGGTCGGTCGTCCAATAGAGTTTGAGGTGACGGTCGCAGATGGCCATGGCTGCTTGCAGGCCAGGTTCAGTGTCAAACGTGGTTGACGGTTCGTAAAATGACAGTGGATCGGGCTTCAAAAAATCTTCCGAACAGCCACTGAGCAGGATGGTGCCGCCCATCAATAGGGAGAGATATATACGATTCATTTTTTGAATTATCTGTTTCATATCTGTACTTTTAGAAGTTAAAAAGTTAAATTCAATCCGAATGAGTAAATACGGGTAGCTAATCCGCCTCTGTCGTTGTCGCCTTCGGGGTCTCCATACTCCCAATCCTTAGCCCATGTGGCAATATTGCGGACAGAACCGTAAAGTTTGACACGTTCTATATTCCATTTGGAGGTTAATTTTTTAGGCAATGTATATCCTGCCGAGATGTTCTCGAGGCGGATAAACGACCGGTCGTACAGCCGTTGTGCACCTTCAGCGCCGACAGGCCCTTTGGCTTCGATACGTCCGTATTTGTTGGTGGGATTATCGAGGGTCCAGTATTCCTTTGCAGGCAGATTTTGCAAACCATAGGTTGTGCGCCCTCCGTCGTCATCATTGTTGAGGTAGTTGCCCGACAGGCTCTTGTGTCCCATAAAAGAATAAATATTGATCGAGATGCTGAAATTCTTCCACAACTCGAAATCATTCCTTAGAGACCAGTTAATAGGAGGCGCTGTTTGTCCTAAAAATTCTTTATCGTTGTCGTTATACACGGGTTTAATTGTGCCGTCTGCTTTTACTTCATCGTCGGCAGTGTAGTTATTTGCTACCTTGGGGTCACCGGGTAATTGACCGTATTTTGCTGCTTCAGCAGCCTCTTCTTTTTGCCAGATTCCGGTTACACGATAGTCCCAGATGGCGCTGATAGGTTGTCCGATAAACCATTTATTCTTTTTGTCGTTCGTTTCTTTTGTAGCAACCATATTTCCTTGGGCATCCAAAACATTTTCGTAATCGTAGTAAAGATGCTTGATCTCATTCTTATTGTACGAAAAACCGAGCGTGGTACTCCATTTCAAATTTTTATTATCGATATTCAGCGTGTTCAATATGATTTCAACCCCTTTATTATCTACTTGTCCCAGATTGGTCGTAATGTTAGGAAATCCTGTAAAGTTCGGCAAGGTTCGTTTTATGATCATGTCATTGGTACTCATGCTGTAATACTCGATGCTTCCTGTTATGCGGTCTTTCAGAAATCCGAAATCGAATCCGAAGTTCCAGGATGCAGTTTTTTCCCATTGCAGGGTCGGATTAGCCATCCGGTCGGCCATTAAATAACGGTATAACTCCAATTGGCCCGAAGTGTTGATATATCCTTGCATTTTTCCTGCCCCGATTCCCAGGTTGGCAAGTGCCACGTAGGGATTATCTAATGCCCGATTTCCATTTTCACCATAAGATGCCCGCAATTTACCCCGGCTCATGATGTCCCATTGGAAGAATTTTTCGTTTGCGAATTCCCAGGCTACTGATACCGATGGGAAAAAAGCGTACGGATTGGAGGAGCCGAATGCAGAATATCCATCCCGGCGGAAAGAGGTGGTCAGCATATAACGGTCGTTATAAGAATAATACAGACGGGCCAATAGAGCATCTGCCGTTTGATGCGTGTCTTCAGACTCATATTTGCTGTCTGCTTTGCTACCGTTCTGGGTATTATGAAATCCCAAGGCATCCGATGGTAAGATATTCCGGGCTTCAATGCGGTCTTTCCAGGACCGGAGTTCTTCGGCTTCCTGCACCAGTGTCAGGATAGTGTGATGTTTTTCCTTGAACGTGTAGTCCCAGGTCAGGGTGTTGTTGAGCGACCAGTCAAAACGCTTGGTTTGCTCCCGGTTGGCTCCCCGCGATTTGGGATCGGAACCCGGTAATTCTGCCGACATGAAGTAACGGTCGTAAAAGAATTGATAGCGTGGTGAAGCATTGAATGAGTAGGTAATGTTAAATGGCAGCTTCACCTTAGCATTCACTATCGTATTGAAAACGGTGTAGCCTTTCTCCAATTCTAAGTATTGTTTCTGGAAATCATAATTATACCCCCGTTGACTGAAATCGCCACTCAAAGGATATTGCACCGGATTACCTAAGGCATCGGCATAGTCGGCATAAGGGCTGTTACGCATCAATTCGTCGTAACTCAATTCAACATTACCATCCGACCGGTCCTGAAAGTTGACATTGGCGCCGATCTCGAGCCATTTAGTAACCTTACCTTCTAATTTCATATTGGCGCGTACAGCTTGATATTCATCGCTGACTTCTACACCTTGATTCTTCAGGTAGCCCATTGATAGATAGTAGTTTACTTTCTCTCCGGCGCCGCTTACACTGGCATTGTAGTCCTGGTTAAAGCCTGTGCGGTAGGTTTTATCCGCCCAGTCGACCGTTCTGCCGGCTAATAAATTCTCCAATGCATTTCCTTTGAATCCTAACCTTCTGGCCCAGATGCTTAAGTCGGATTCACCGTTTGCATTGGAGGTATAGCTCCGCCAGGCATCTATAGAAAGATTGGATGGTAGTTCGTCGGGACGCATAAAAAAACCGGGTTGGGTTCTATAGCTCCCGGTTTGATAAGCTTCATAAGCGCCGGTAGCCGGATTCACACCATATGTATTCTTTGTATACCAATCTTCCCGGTGTTGTAAATTGGCTTCCGGCGTAAATCTTTCCCGGTAATTGGCTGTTTGTGTAAGGCCTAAATTCGTACTGACATTGACGACGGGCTTCCCTTCCTTCCCTTTTTTTGTAGTTATAATGATCACACCGCTTGCTGCTTTTGCTCCATAAATTGCTGCTGCCGAAGCATCTTTGAGAATATCGATCTGTCCGATGTCATCGGGATTGATTTCTGAGAGTTCTCCGTAGAAAATCATTCCGTCGAGAACGAGTAGCGGGTTATTGTGTCCTCCATCGGTGTAAACCGAACGTTGTCCGCGTAACTGCATGTCGCCTCCTCCTTTGGCCGAAGCGCTATAGTTTACTTGAAGCCCTGGAGTACCCCGTAAGATATCCTGAACCGTTTTGGGATTTTCATTGGCGATTTTATCCGGGCGGATTTGAGTTACGGCGCCGGTCACGTCTTTTTTCCGCATCGTACCATAACCTACCACCACTACTTCTTCAAGTAATTGGGCATCTTCTTTCATCACGATTTTCAGATCGTTTTCATTTGGAGCAACCGTACGAACCACTTCTTCATATCCTAAATATGAAAATCCGACCTTGGTTGCATTGGC
Organism: Bacteroidales bacterium; assembly: GCA_031548005.1. Classification (GTDB taxonomy): domain Bacteria; phylum Bacteroidota; class Bacteroidia; order Bacteroidales; family Azobacteroidaceae; genus BNXB01. The sequence continues at coordinate 33,778 of JAVBRK010000093.1, read as the reverse complement.
AGGAAAATTCAATGAGAACCCCCCGTCAATGTCGGTTACTGTTCCGACGGTTGTACCTGGTACAAATACCGAAACACCGATTAATTTCTCTCCCAGTTCATCCATCACCACTCCCGTTAATTTTCGGGACTGTTGTTGTTGAGCTTCTGTTTCAGCGTAAATTCCGTTCCATCCTGATAATCCAAACAGGAACAAAATCAGTAATAATGCGCTTTTTTTCATTATTCAATTGGGTTTTTAATTTAAAGAATTAATAGTTTTCTCTCTTAGTTTCATGTGAAATAGGCTTGTTTGTTTTTTTTCTCAGATTCGTTTTACTCATAGGCATTTTAGAAATAAAAGTTTATAATATAATTATTGAATGATTTCTACATTTACCGGGTAGGCATAGTCTTTCCAGCCACAGAGGTCCGGATGCTCTTGGCCGTAGTTTTCCCTGTCAATAACCAATAAAACCTGATACCTTCCGGTGCGATTTCCAAAATTACCTTTGACCATAATCGTATCTTTTACTCTCAAACCCGTGTGCGAACACGATTCCGTGTGCGTACACAAAATCAGGGTTGTTAATAAAAGTAATAATGGAATTCTCATTGTCAATAGGGTATGTTGAATAATTACAAGATGATGACTTTAAGTTAAATTTAGTGAAAATTGCAAGGTGGACATTACAATCCGGATCGTAAAAAATTTTACATTTACGATCCTGTGTACGTCCACATTATAAACGCCAACAATATAGATATCCTAAAAATTTCGTGTTTTTCACTTTCAGGTTACTTTCCTTACTATCGTACTTTTGGCTGTAGCAAAAGCTTTCAGAAACAGAAAGTGTAGCAATAAGCGAGAAAAAGCAGGGTTTCATTTAGTAATAAATTTTTAGGATATTCAACAAAGGATTTTTTAAATTTTTTGCAAGTATAATACTTTTTTTAATATAATCTAAAAATATCGAAAAAAAATTACATTTTTAACTTGTCTGGAAGTTGCTATAAATAAATTGTTTTTAACCTGCACTTGCAATATTCCCGGAATTTAATAACTTTGCGCTTCAACGAATATTAACGATTATCTTAAATAATACCATGAACCAAGTGTTAGATTTAGTAAATTTTTTTTCTGTAGAGGGGACTCCCATTTCGGCCGGACCATTGGGCGCCGGGCATATCAATGATTCTTTTCTGGTAAAAACACAAGAAGCCGATCGGCCGGATTACCTCATGCAGCGGATTAATCATCAGATATTTAAAGATGTAGAACTGTTGCAGAACAACATTCTGAATGTAACAAACCACATCCGTAAAAAATTAACGGAAAAAGGAGAGACTGGTATCGATCGTAAGGTGCTGACGATTATTCCGGCTAAAACCGGAAAACTCTACCATTTCGACGGAGAAAATTACTGGAGGGTTTACCTGTTTATATCCGGAGGAAAAAGTTTTGACTCGATTGATCCTCAATTGGCATGTGAGGCTGGAATGGCATTCGGAGAGTTTCAGAATTATTTGTCGGATATTCCGGAAAAAATCGGGGAAACAATCCCGGATTTTCATAACATGGAATTCCGCTTGCAGCAATTTCGTGATGCTGTAAAAGAAGATGCTGCAGGGCGTGTTGCCATCAACCGGGAACTGATTCGCGAAATTGAATCCCGTGCCGATGAGATGTGTCAACCGGAGCGTTGGGGCAGGGAAGGGAAACTTCCGAAAAGGATCAATCATTGCGACACCAAAGTAAATAATGTTTTATTCGATGCAAACGGTCAGATTCTCTGTGTGGTCGATCTGGATACAGTGATGCCGGGGTATGTGCTGTCTGATTTCGGTGATTTTATTCGTACAGGAGCCAACAAAGGCGCAGAAGATGATCCTGATCTGAACAAAATCGGAGTGGATCTGGATATCTTTTCCGGTTATACCCGGGGGTATGCCCGGACTGCCAAAAGTTTTCTTACTCCCATCGAGGTAAATAACCTGGCTTTTGGAGCCAAATTGTTAACTTACATGCAAACGGTCCGTTTCTTCACCGATTACCTGAATGGAGATACTTATTATAAGATTCATTCTAAAGAACATAATTTGCAGCGGACGTATGCCCAACTGCAATTATTGAAAGATTTGGAAAAGAATTTTGAAAAAATGCAATCGATCGTTGCAAAAGAATTTAATATCTGAGTTTAGAATACGGACTGGGTTGAAAAATATTCAAAAATCAATTCTGTGCCATTTTGTGATAAAATATTGCACTTATTTGACAGAAAACTGACAGCCCGTTTTTTTTTAGATTATTAACTTTGTGAACGAAAAACACAAATTGCTGGTTCATGCTAAAAAAAAGATTCTTATCATTTATCCTTTTGTGTGCGATAACAACGGCTCATTCTTTTTCATTTGGAACAAAATACAAAAATCCGGTGATTAAGAAAAGCCTGCCTGATCCGACCATCATACAGACTGCCGGAGGCGATTTCTACCTGTACAGTACGGAAGATATCCGCAATCTTCCGGTATATCATTCTAAAGATTTGATTCATTGGGAATTTTCCGGTACGGCGTTTACGGAGGATACGCGTCCTTCTTTTGAACCACGGGGTGGCTTATGGGCTCCGGATATCAATTATATTGACGGACGCTATGTGATGTATTATTCCATGTCGGTTTGGGGTGGAGAGTGGACTTGCGGCATTGGAGTTGCAGTGGCTGATAAACCCGAGGGCCCTTTTTCCGATCTGGGTATCCTTTTCCGGAGTAATGAAATCGGGGTGCAAAACTCGATCGATCCGGATTATGTGGAAGATAACGGCCGGAAATATCTTTTCTGGGGTAGCTTCAGAGGGATATACGGGATCGAATTGTCCGGCGATGGATTGAAAGTCAAGGAAGGCGCTGAAAAAAAACAGATAGCCGGAACGGCGTATGAAGGCGCTTACATTCATAAAAGAGGAAAATATTATTATTTCTTTGCCTCCATCGGCTCCTGCTGTGAAGGATTGAAGAGTACGTATACCACCGTCGTTGCGAGGTCGGAAAGCTTATTCGGTCCATATACAGATAAAAAAGGCCAACCGGTAATGGAAAACCATCATGAGGTGTTGATTCATAAAAACGAACAGTTTGTCGGTGTAGGGCATAATTCCGGGATTGTACAGGATCAGGCCGGGGTCGATTGGATATTTTACCATGGGGTCTGTGTGGAAGATGCTAAAGGCCGGAATTTGTTTTTAGACCGGATCGACTGGATAAACGACTGGCCTGTGGTAAAAGATAATCAGCCTTCTTTAGAATCGGAAGCGCCTGTATTTTATTAATAATGAAGATTTTGAAAAATATGATGAAACGATCGATTTTATTTCTCAGCCTGTTTTTTTTATTAATATCCTGTAATTCTTCCAAAAAGAAAGAGGTAGTGTTACACAATCCGTTGCCGGTAGCTTTCGGAGATCCGTTTATCCTGAATGCTTCCGATGGAAAGTATTATATGTATGGAACCGGTGGAGTGGAAAATGGTTTCCGGGCCTATGTTTCCGAAGACCTCGAGCATTGGACGGAGTTGGGGAGAATATATCAGGGAAATACTGATTCTTCCTGGTGTGTGGCTAATTTCTGGGCTCCGGAAGTGTACGAAATCAAAGGGAAGTATTACTTGTTTTTCAGTGCCGACTGGCGTGAAAACCCCAGTAATGAACAGGAAAATTTCAGGATAGGAGTTGCTGTGGCTGATAAACCTTCCGGGCCATTTAAAGATTTGATGAATCGCCCTGTTTTTGATCCCGGATATCCTGTTATCGATGCCAATCTTTTATTTGAAAACGATAAAGTATACCTCTATTACTCCCGGTGTTGTTACAAAAATCCGGTGGAAAGTGAAATTGCAGACTGGGCTAAAGCGCAGGACTGGTACAATGAAATTGAGGAAAGCTGGGTATATGGTGTTGAAATGAAACCCGATTTTTCCGGAATAATCGGAGAGCCGCAGTTGTTATTACGTCCGCCCGTGAACATGGATGATAAGCAGGCGGAATGGGAAAGCCGTTCGGTAACTTCTCACGAGGTAAATCGCCGCTGGACGGAAGGATCGTTTATCGTCCGGGAAAAAGGCGCTTACTACATGATGTATTCGGCGAATTATTTCGGAGGAAAGAACTATGCCGTCGGGTATGCCACTTCCCAAAGCCCCTTGGGGCCATTCAAGAAGGCCGAGAATAATCCTGTATTGCAAAAAAATACGGAATCAGGAGGAAATGTAACCGGTACAGGACATTGCATGGTGTTTTCTGATGCATCCGGACAAAAATATTGCGTATATCACGGCCGGACAGCCAGTACCGGGGAGGAGCGCATGGTATTTATCGACCGGATGGAAATACTTCCTGATGGAGGGTTGGTTGTTTACGGGCCGACTACCGATTAATATTGTTGGAATTGATTTTTATTAACTTTATAAATATTTTATAATGAGAAAATTAGTATTGTTTGTTGGAATTCTGCTGATGACGGCGAATGTATTTGCCCAGTGGAAGCCTGTCGGCGATAAGATTAAAACGGACTGGGCTTCCAAGATTAATCCCAACAACGTTTTGCCCGACTATCCGCGCCCCATTATGGAGCGATCTGACTGGCAAAATCTGAACGGCCTTTGGGATTATGCTATTTTGCCTGCAGGACAGGCCGAACCGGGTAGCTTCGATGGAAAGATCCTGGTACCGTTTGCTGTAGAATCCAGTCTTTCGGGAGTTCAGAAAACCGTTGGAGAAGACAAGGAATTGTGGTACAAACGCACTTTCAAAGTACCTTCCGATTGGAAAAATAAGAATATTCTGCTGCATTTCGGAGCAGTCGACTGGAGAGCTGAAATTTATTTGAACGACATTAAAATCGGTTCACATACGGGAGGATATACTCCGTTTTGCTTTGATATTACTCCATTTCTGACTTCTAATGATCAGAAATTGGTGGTCAAAGTATGGGATGGTACTGATAAAGGGTATCAGCCAAGGGGTAAACAGGTGAGTGACCCCAATGGAATCTGGTACACACCGGTGACCGGCATCTGGCAAACAGTTTGGCTGGAACCTGTAAACGCCAAACACGTTAAAGCGCTGAAGACAATTCCCTGTATCGATAAAAGTCGTTTGTCGGTCGATGTTTGTGCCGAAAATATTCAGAAAACCGATTTAATTGAAGTGAAAGTGAAAGACGGGTCTTCTGTTGTTGCTACGGCTAAAGCTGTTGCCGGACAAACCCTGGAACTGAATATCCCGAATGCCAAATTATGGTCGCCCGAGTCGCCTTTCCTTTATGATATGGAAGTCAACCTGCTGAGCAATGGAAAAGTGGTCGACCAGGTGAAGAGTTATTGCGCGATGCGTAAAATTTCCTCCAAGCGCGATGCAAAAGGAATTATCCGGATGCAACTCAATAATAAGGATTATTTCCAGTTCGGACCGCTCGATCAGGGCTGGTGGCCCGATGGCTTGTATACAGCCCCGACAGACGAAGCTCTGGTTTATGATATCAAGAAAACAAAAGACTTTGGTTTCAATATGATCCGTAAGCATGTGAAAGTAGAGCCTGCCCGTTGGTATACTCACTGCGATCGCTTAGGAATTTTAGTGTGGCAGGATATGCCGAATGGAGACCGCTCACCGCATTGGGATATGCATAATTATTTTACCGGTACAGAGGTAAAACGTTCACCGGCTTCGGAAGCCAATTATCGTAAAGAGTGGAAAGAGATCATGGATTTTTGCATCTCTTATCCTTCGGTCGTAGTTTGGGTTCCTTTCAACGAAGCATGGGGACAGTTCAAAACGTCTGAAATTACCGATTGGACTAAAACTTACGATCCTTCGCGCTTGGTGAATCCGGCGAGTGGAGGAAATCACTATCAGCAGGTTGGAGATATTCTCGATTTGCACCGGTATCCGTCTCCTGAGATTTATTTGTACGATGCTGAGCGTGTTACTGTTCTTGGTGAGTATGGTGGAATTGGCCTCCCGATGCAAGGGCACCTCTGGCAACCCGATAAAAACTGGGGATATGTACAGTTTAAAAATACAAAAGAAGTAACAGATGAGTATGTTAAATATGCAGAAAAGCTGAAAACTCTTATCAATGCAGGTTTCTCTGCTGCAGTATATACGCAAACTACTGATGTGGAAGGAGAAATCAACGGATTGATTACCTACGACCGGAAAGAAATTAAAATAGAGGAGGGCCGTGTTCGCAAGGTAAATCAGGAAGTATGTAACTCGCTTTCTAAGTAATTAACAACCTAATATTAAGACGCAAAGGCGCAGATCAAAACTAAGCCTTTGCGTTTTTTTGTGAAAGTATACCGGTGAAATTTTGAAACGGCCGGTTCTTGTGAAAAATAAGTTTTGTACTTGAAATCCCGGGTTTTGTGAACGAAACCATTCGTTATCCGGAATAAATGAAATATATTTGGTATTTTATTTGGAAAAAATGCAATTTATGTTTTACCTTTGCACGGTTAAGAAATGTTTTACCTTATAAATTGAATTGCCTATAGCTGAATCATTACTCTGAATCATAAAATTAGAAAGTAATGACAAACTTAAAAAACATGACCGACGAGCAGTTGGTTGTTGTGTATGCTGAAGGCAATAATTCTGCATTCGATATCCTTTTAAACCGTCACCGCAACAACGTTTACTCTTATATCTATTTTATAGTTCGTAGCCGTGAACTGGCTGAGGATATTTTTCAGGAAACTTTCATCAAAGCCATTGTTACTATCAAACAGGGCCGGTACACCGAAAACGGGAAATTCCGCGCCTGGATCAGTCGTATCGCTCACAACCTTATCATCGATAATTTCCGCCAGGAAAAAAATGAACAGACCATCTCGAATGATGATTGCGAAGTGGATCTGTTTAATAACTCCAGGTTATCCGATGGAACCGTTGAAGATATGTTAGTGAGAGAACAAATCCTTTCGGATGTCAAAAAACTGATTGAATACCTTCCGGATAACCAGAAAGAAGTCTTGATCCTCCGTTACTACCAGGATTTGAGTTTCAAGGAAATTGCAGATATCACAGGAGTCAGTATCAATACAGCTCTGGGGCGCATGCGTTATGCAATTCTGAATATGAGGCGGATTGCAGAGGAAAAAAATATGATCCTGACACACGATTAATTCCGGTTTTATACAATATATCTTTTTGTCCGGCGTTTTATATTCAGTACTTAAATAAAACGCCTATGAGCAGGATTTCTACCCCCAATGAATGGAAAGAATATTGTAATGCAATGAAGAAAGATGGTTGTGTCCGTGCGCAAGTCGAGCCCGGAAAAAAAAGTTTGTCGCTGATCATACAATTTGCACACTCTTACCGTGTGGAAAAGAAATTACCGGCATGCATATCCGGATATGTTATTAACTGACAGTCAATAAAATATTTTTACCTCAGAATATTCGGAATAGCCGGTTGTCTGTTACCGATTTAATTTGTACTTTTGTCCAAAATCTTCATACTATGCCTTGTATCGTAGCTCCATCACTTTTAGCCGCTGATTTTCTGAATTTACAGAAAGAAATTGAAATGATCAACCGGAGTGAGGCCGATTGGCTTCACCTCGATATCATGGATGGAGTATTTGTCCCCAATATATCGTTCGGATTTCCGGTTATGGAACAGGTAGCTGCGATCTGCAAAAAGCCGTTAGACGCTCACTTCATGATTGTAGAGCCTCAGAAATTTATCACCCAGGCTAAAGCTTGTCATATTTTCCAGATGAATGTTCATTATGAGGCGTGTACCCATTTGCATCGTACAATATGGGAAATCCGGGAATCCGGAATGCAGGCAGCCGTTACATTGAATCCGCACACTCCGGTGGAAGTATTGGAAGACATCATACAGGATGTGAATATGGTCTTGTTGATGTCCGTCAATCCCGGATTCGGCGGGCAGAAGTTTATCCCTCATTCGCTCGGGAAGGTACGCCGGCTGAAAGAAATGATTGTCCGTAAGGGGTTGAATACCCTGATCCAGATCGATGGAGGAGTGGCTCCGGATACCGGAAAACTATTGGTCGAAGCCGGTGCAGACGTGCTGGTTGCCGGTAATTCTGTTTTTAGGGCTTCTGATCCCGAACTGGTTATACGTCAGTTGAAACAACTAAAATAAAATTATTTTCAGTTCTTATATTAACCCGAATCCTTAATCTTTAGATCTTTAACTACACGTGGAAACAATTTTACGCCGATCCGTCTTCGGGCGGATTCTTCTGCCGTTGATGGCGGGTATCTTACTTCAGTACCTGTTTCGCTTTCACTTTCATACAGAAACCTCCCTGATCATCTTAATTATTTTATTCCTGGTCTGTTGTGCTGTTTTCTTTTTGGAAAATTATGCTTTCCGCTGGCTATTCGGAGCTGTGTTGTGTGGTTTTTTCTTGTTTACAGGACTTTATCTTACCGAAAGGGCTTTAATAAAAAGCGCCTGGAGGGTACCTCCGGAGTCCCATAATTATAAAATACTACTGCTTGAAGATCCCGTAGACAAACCCAGAAGCCGGATGTGTAGGAGCCGGATTGCAGGAAGCGATCCTGAAATTTTCCGGGATGTTTCGGAAAAGCATGTAATTCTCTATTTATCATTGGATTCTGCAACGAAAGAGTTGAAAGCCGGTGATGGAATTGGTGTAAAAACTGTGTTTAAGAAGCCGGAAATGGGAAGTAATCCCTCATTCGACTATCCTGGGTATCTGGAAAAACAGGGAATTGCAGCCACTGGATTTGCCGGCAGGCAACTGCTGAAAGTTCAGCCAGTATCGGTCGGTTTTCAGGATTGGGTCAACTTTCAGGGGCTGAAGTATCAAAAGCAAATTATCCGTATGCTGGAAAAAATGATTCCGGATAAAGAGAATGCTGCTGTTGCCGGGGCATTGATTGTCGGATACAGGTCTGATCTGAATCCGGAGCTGAGAAAGAGTTTTTCCGAAACCGGCACTGCTCATATTCTGGCTGTCAGCGGACTTCATCTGGCCATCCTGTTTTCGGTACTCAGCTTTATATTCTCTCCCCTGGAGAGTATTCCGTACTTAAGGCCGGTTGTAAAATTGTCGGTACTATTGATACTGTGGGGCTTTGCTTTTATAACCGGTTTGCCTCCGTCGGTTGTTAGGGCTTGTGTAATGATTACTTTTATCAATTTTGGGGGCGTGTTCGGACGTCGTTCGTTTACATTGAATACTTTGGCTGCATCGGCATTTTTTATGTTGATATACAATCCGTTGTATCTATTCGACGTTGGTTTCCAGTTGAGTTATGGCGCAGTCCTGTCCATCATTCTGATCAATCCGTACCTGGTTGGTTTGAAAGAGTTCAAAAGTAAGATTATGACTTATTTCTGGGAATTAACCTGCGTTTCTGTTTCAGCCCAGATCGGAACGGCTCCGGTTTCTCTGTTTTATTTCGGACAATTCCCTACCATTTTTATTCTGGCCAACCTGTTGACAATTCCAGTGACCGGAGTCCTGCTGGTACTGATTCCGTTGAGTGTTTTATTGTATCCGATTCCTGGTTTACCGGATTGTATGTTCGCTCCGGTTAGCGCTCTTACAGATTTATTTGTTTCGGTTGTTAAGGTACTGAACAGGATTCCCTGTTCGGTTATTACCGGAATCCGGGTCGATTTCTGGTCGGTAGTGAGCATGTATCTTTGGATTTATTTATTTTCAATGCTCCTGATCAAACGACAGCCGCACTATTTTCATTCGCTTGCTCTGCTTGTAATATTGCAAGTAATTTATTACCTTTGGCTCCAAAATTGAAGGCATGATAACAAAGATAATAGCAGAAGCAAGCATTCAGAAAGCAAACAAATACATCGATTATGTCGACCGGATTGTCATTGTTACACACGTATCGCCGGACGGTGATGCGATCGGAGCCTCTCTGGGATTGTACCATTTCCTGTTGGAGATAGACAAACAGGTGAATGTAATTGTTCCGAACGATTTTCCCGATTTTCTGAAATGGCAGAAAGGCGCGCACGATATTATCAATTATGAAAAGAGTCCTGAAATAGTCGTGGAAACGATTGAAGCGGCCGAGCTGATCTTTTGCTTAGATTTCAATACCCTTAAACGGATTGGCGAGTTGGGTACTTTAGTCGTGCAATCCAAAGCTAAAAAGGTGATGATTGATCACCATTTGGAACCGGAAGATTTTTGTAATGTTACCATGTCATATCCCCAGATCTCATCGACATCCGAAATGGTCTTTCGTTTTATTTGCCGGATGGGATATTTCGACGATATCAATAAACAATGTGCAGAAAGCATTTATACGGGAATGATGACAGATACCGGGTCGTTCACCTATAATTCCAACAATGGTGAAATTTATTATATTATCAGCGAATTGTTGGAAAAAGGAATTGATAAGGATGCTATTTATGCCCGGGTTTACAATACCTATTCTTTCGATCGTCTGCGCCTGATGGGCTTTTTGCTATATGAGAAAATGAAAGTTTTCAGTGAATATAAAACGGCCTTGCTGGCTTTATCATGCGAAGAGCAATCCCGGTTCAATGTGAAAAAGGGAGATACCGAAGGTTTTGTGAATATTCCGCTGAGTATCGAAAAGGTTATTTTTTCCGTTTTTATCCGGGAAGATAAAGATCTGATTAAAATTTCGTTCCGGTCGAAAGGAAATTTCCCCTGTAATGAATTTGCGGCCGCCCATTTTGGCGGAGGAGGGCACAAAAACGCTTCAGGCGGCGAATTTTATGGTACGCTGGAAGATGCAATTACTCTTTTTGAGTCGGTACTACCACAATATGCCGGTTTATTAAATAAAAATTAAGTTTTGATAAGGAAGTTAATGAATTGAGAAGAGATGGATTAGAGAGACTTTCATTAATTTTGTCACGATTTCTCGAATTTGTTTTAAAATTAAAATATGAAGAAAACAATTTTGTTTGTACTGTCATTTATTGCTTTGGTCGTAGTCGCTTCTTCCTGCGACAAAAATGAGACACTTCAGGAAAAAATTGAAGAAGAAAAAAAAGCCATTCAGCGATTCATCGATAAAAACGATTTTATCATTTTGTCGGCTTATCCTCAAGACGGTGTTTTTAAGGAAAAGGAATATTATAAAACATCCAGCGGATTGTATATCAATGTTATAGATTCTGGAAATGGTAAGCGTGCAACTCCCCTGAAAGATGAAATCCAAGTGAGATTTGAAGGAATGTTGTATTTTAAGTCGGAAACCAAGGAGGTCGACTCAGATCAGCTTTCTCCCTTTGGCCCCATGTCTTTTATCTATGGAAATACGTATAGTTATGGTACTTATGGGTGCAAAGGATGGGAGGAACCACTCGGCTATGTCGGCGAGGAAGCCGTGGTTAGCCTGATAGTTCCCTCCAATGTGGGTAACTATGCCGATAAAAATACTAATATTGTACCTGTTTTCTATAAACAATTAAAGTACACCCGTTTTTATTAAATCTGATATTTTATGACATTAATCAAATCAATTTCAGGAATCCGCGGAACAATCGGTGGATCTGCAGGAGAAGGACTGTCCCCATTAGACATTGTGAAATTTACTTCATCTTATGCCGCTTTAATCCGGAATAAAAATCCGGAAGCAAATAAGATCGTCGTAGGGCGGGATGCCCGGATATCCGGTGAAATGGTCCGTAATCTGGTTGTTGGAACCTTGATGGGAATGGGATTTGATGTTGTCGATATCGGTTTGGCAACCACTCCCACAACGGAGTTGGCTGTAACGATGGAGGGAGCCTCCGGAGGGATTATCCTGACAGCAAGCCATAACCCGAAACAATGGAATGCCTTGAAATTATTGAATGAAAAAGGAGAGTTCCTGAACGCTCAGGAAGGACAGGAAATATTGAAAATTGCCGGTGAAGAAGATTTTGTATTTTCCGATGTCGATCGTCTGGGAAAACTGACAACGAATGAAAACTATACCCGGAAACATATCGAGCATGTATTAAGTCTCGAACTGGTCGATGTGGAAGCCATCCGTAAGGCCGGTTTTTCAGTTGCTATCGACTGTGTGAATTCGGTTGGAGGAATTGTTATCCCTCAATTATTGGAGGCTTTAGGCGTTAAAAACGTGATTGGTATCAACTGTGAGCCGACGGGCCATTTTGCCCACAATCCCGAACCGTTGCCTGAGCATCTGGTTGAGATTTCCGGGTTGGTGAAACAAGGTAAAGCGGATGTCGGTTTTGTTGTTGATCCGGATGTCGATCGTTTGGCCATTGTTTGCGAAAACGGAGCCATGTTTGGAGAAGAATATACGCTTGTTGCTGTAGCCGATTATATTTTACAGCATACCCCAGGCAATACGGTTTCTAATCTGAGTTCGACCCGGGCTTTGCGGGACATCACCGAACGCCGTGGAGGAAAATACGCTGCCTCGGCAGTTGGAGAAGTGAATGTCGTTGAAAAAATGAAAGCGGTAAATGCTGTGATTGGTGGAGAGGGAAATGGTGGAATTATTTATCCCGCAAGCCATTACGGACGGGATGCTTTGGTTGGTATCGCTTTGTTTTTGACCCAGTTGGCTAAATCCGGAAAAAAAGTCAGCGAATTGAGAGCTGATTATCCTACCTACTACATGGCAAAGCAAAAAATGGAATTGACTCCCGATACCGATGTTGATGCAATCTTGAATACGATTAAAGAAAAATATGCCGGAAATCCCATCAATGATATCGATGGCGTTAAAATAGATTTTCCGGATAAGTGGGTGCATTTCCGGAAGTCGAATACTGAACCGATTATCCGGATTTATACCGAAGCTCCGACCCGGGAGATGGCGGAAGCTTTGGCCAAAGAATTATCAAACCCTTTGTAACCCTTATTTTAGAATATAATACTAATCCAAACAAATTTTATTATGAGAATGAACAAGCTTGGACTTTTGCTCTCATTGTTTATGCTGAGCACAGTCCTCTTTGCGCAAAGAAAAGCGGATCTGACCATCCCATTTAAACAGAACATCGAAACGATTTTGCTAAATCCTCTGAATGGAGAGATTGTTGTGAAAGAAAAGGATCAGATTTCAAGTTATAATCCGGATAACAATAAAGTATCCTGGGTGGTAAGCGAAGCTGAGATTGGAAAAACTTCGGCATTGGCAACAGCCGGAAAAATTAATGCTGCGTTATCGAATCCCAATCTGGCTGCAATTTTTGAATCGGATGAGGAATTGAATTTTATTCCCAATTCTCCTTTTATTGAAGGAGTGATTAACGATAAAGATGTCATTATCAATGCAGAAAATGGGAAAATCGTATTTAACTCTGGAGAGAAAAACTACCGGGTTGTTAAAAGTGAATTCCTGTCCGAAACATTAAGCCTGCTTTTTGTTGCGACCGATGGAAAAGTTTTCAGCAGCATCCTTTACGATCTGAAATCGGGAAAAGAAGTCTGGTCGACTGAATTAGCCCCTGTAGATGGTTTTATGAAGCAGTTGTCTGGTGCTTTTTCTTTTAAAAATAATGCATCGACCGACCAGTTATATATTACGAATAATTGTATTTACACCTCGATTAACGGAAATCTATATAAACTGGATCGTGCTGACGGGAAGATTTTTTGGAATACTCCTTTCAAGATCAATTCATTTTATCTTTCCCAGAGTGAAAAGGATCTGGTGATTATAAAAAACTCCGGAAACCTGCTTTCGATGAAACAAGCAGTCAACGTTGTGAATGCTGGAACAGGAGAGCCTATCTGGAAAGAAGATATCAAAACAAAATATATTTCTTATATTGAAGATTGGTCCGACCGGATTTTAATTGCTCATAGCAGCGGATTTAATTTTTATAATTATGCCGATGGTAAGAAAATCTGGAAAAAAGATGCCGATGGAAGCGATATCAAACAAGTAATTCCGGTAGGAAACGATTATCTGTATATTGCTGATAAAGAAATGAATCTGATCGATAAAGACGGGAAAAAATTGTGGAAGAACAAAATAGAAATTTCGGATAATAGCGAGGATCCTGTTTATTATCTCGGAAAAGTAGATAATAACCGGGTGTTTTATCTTACAGGAACTTATGGGAACATGGTAGATTATACTTCGGGAAAGAAGATCTGGAAGAAAAATATTGAATTCAATAAAGATCGTCCTTTATTGTTCGATTTCGATCCGTCCACCAAAGCATGCCTGGTTTACAATGATAAGGAGATATTCAAGTTCGATCCGAACGCTAAAGATAAGCCCGAACCTGTGGCTAAGCTGAAAGATATTAAAGACGACAAAACGATGGCTGGACTGGATCTGTTCGACTGGGGAATTTGTTTGACCGGACAAAATGATGTAATTGGAGTGACTATGGATGGAAAAACAAAATATCACAATACCTATAAAGAACCGGGGGGGAATAAGAGAAAAGTATTGAGATATGGGGGCAGTATTCTTGGAAGCGCGATGTCAATTGCCGGGACTGTTGCCGGATTGGAGGTCAATTATACTTCCCGGGATGCAAATGGTAATATCGTAGATGATAATATCAATGTTTTTGATAAAAAAACGCATGATGTAGGAGTGGCATCTACCTGGGCCGGCGCTTTGCTCGATGCTACGGCAACCGGAAAAGCTACCGAACGCTTCAATGCCATGAAACAAAATAATGCCTATGCTTTTGTGATGACAAAAGGAGAGAAGGGAGAGAATCCCTTATTGGTGAAAGTAAGAAAAACCGACGGAAAAGAGGTCGACAAAATCGAGATCGATAATAATAAGCCTCTTTATGAGGTAGATCCGGTGACTGATAATATTTTCTATGCTTATAAAAATGAACTGAGGGTGTTCTCGGCAAAATAAGTCGGAGAACGAAAAGAATAGTAGAAACTGCTCCGGGAATATTTTTCCCTGGAGCAGTTTTTATTTTTGTGTCACATCGTTGATCGTTTCCCCTTTCAGGAATGCTCTGAAATTTTCCACTGCAATTCCCATTAAACGGCTGCGTGCGGCGTTTGTTGCCCAGGCATAGTGAGGTGTAATAAAACAATTGACGGCGTTCAGGAGCGGATTGTCGGGTTTAGGGGGCTCTGAAGATAAAACATCGAGTCCGGCAGCGTAAATCCGTCTTTCATTCAAAGCATCGGCCAATGCCTTTTCATCGATCACCGGACCTCTGCTTGTATTGATGATGATTGAAGATGGTTTCATCTTTGCAATCCGTTCTTCGTTTACTAAGTGCCGGGTACTGTCGTTTAAAGGGCAATGCAATGAAATAATATCGCTTTCGCGGAATAAGGTATCCCGGTCTGTTTTAAGGATTCCATCCGGTAAATCTTCTTGCTTTTTCGATGTTTCCGCTATAACCTGCATTCCGAAGGCCAGAGCCAGGTGGGCTACAGCCATTCCGATGCTTCCTAATCCGACGATCCCCATGGTTAATCCGTGCAGTTCAATGAGCGGAGTGTCCCAAAAACAGAAGTCACGGTTTTTCGACCAACGGCCCTGACGTACCTGATCTGCATGATGACCGACCTGCATGGTGATATTCAGAAGGTGAGCAAAGGTTGTTTGTGCAACTGAGTGGGTACTATATGACGGGATATTGGTGACTACAATTCCGAGTTTAGCTGCTACATCTACATCAATAATATTGTAGCCTGTTGCCAGAACACCAATGTATTTGAGATTCGGCAATTGTTCCAGGAGTTCAGCTTTCAGAGGCGTTTTATTCGTGATCAATGCCTCTGCCTTACTTGCTCTTTCGAGGGTGAGTCCGGGAGGGGTGAAGTCGAATATTTCGCACGGGGTCAGGCTTTTAAATTCTGTCCAGTCCAGGTCGCCAGGATTCAGCGCGTAGCCATCCAAGATGACGGTTTTATTGATATTTTTCATAGAATAATAAATGCTTTATACCGGTAAAAAGTTTTACCAATGGGAATAAAAGTCCGGAATAAATTCATTTTACAGCTTACGAATGGAGTCGTAGCAACAACTCCCGCATGGATTTCTTTAAAACCGGATGCAGGACTTCGGGAGCTATTTCGCAAAGAGGTTCTAAGACAAACAGTCGCTCGTGTAGGTGCGGGTGGGGGAGTGTCAAGCCAGGAGAGGCAAGTATCAGATCGTCGTATAAAATCAGGTCGATATCAATCAACCGGTCGTGATAAGAGTCGGTCGTTTTGGATGTCCGGCCGATCTTTCGCTCTGTTTTTTGCGTTAATCGTAATAATTGAACCGGAGTAAGGGATGTTTCTATCCGGATGACCATATTCAAAAAGGAATTTGGGGATACAAATTCCCAAGGTTCGGTTTCATACACAGAAGAAATAGCAGAAACAACTCCTGCTGTTTCTGCTATTTCCCGGATGGCTTTCTCCAGATTTTCTTTTTTGTCTCCTAAATTGCTTCCGAGTGCAATAAAGACAATATGATTGTTCGATGGATTTACCTTCATTATAAGATCAGCATCGCATCTCCATACGAGCCAAAACGGTATTTCTCTTCTATCGCTTTCTCATACACACTCATGATGAGGTCGTAATCTCCGTAGGCTGCAGTTAGCATGAGCATCGTTGAATAAGGGATATGGAAGTTTGTAACCATGGATGTTGCTACTGAAAAATCATAAGGAGGGAAAATAAATTTGTTGGTCCAACCATTGTATGGTTTCAAATGCCCCAAAGTGGTGACTGTGCTTTCAATAGCCCGGACAACAGAAGTTCCGACAGCACAGACCTGCTTGTTGTTGTCTTTGGCATTGTTTACGATGCCTACCGCATCCTCTCCGATAATGATCTGTTCCGAGTCCATCTTGTGTTTTGTAAGATCTTCGACGTCTATTTCCCTGAAATTACCCAATCCGGAATGTACAGTGACATGAGCAAACTTACATCCCTTGATTTCGAGGCGTTTTAACAGCTCCCGGCTGAAATGCAGGCCTGCTGCAGGAGCTATTACAGCACCCTCATTTTTTGCATAAATCGTTTGGTAGCGTTCGGCATCTTCAGGAACAACAGGGCGGTTGATATATCGTGGAATCGGGGTTTCTCCCAATGAATACAAGGTTTTTTTAAATTCTTCATGAGGACCATCATACAGGAATCGTAAGGTGCGTCCCCGTGAAGTCGTATTGTCGATTACTTCTGCCACCATCGAGTCGTCTTCTCCGAAATATAACTTATTGCCGATCCGGATCTTACGGGCCGGATCAACCAACACATCCCACAAACGGAGTTCGGAATTTAATTCACGTAATAGAAAAACCTCGATTTTTGCACCGGTTTTTTCTTTGTTACCATATAAGCGGGCCGGAAAAACCTGAGTATCATTCATGATAAAAACGTCTTTATCATGAAAGTAATTCAGAATATCTTTGAAGATCTTATGTTCGATTTTCCCATTTTTGCGATGAACAACCATCAACCGGGCTTCATCCCGGTTATCGACAGGATACTGGGCTATTAATTCTTCCGGCAGGTTAAACTTAAATTTTGATAATTTCATACGTATATTTTTTTACTTTTTACCTAAGGAATTGCTGTACGGGATTTTTTGTTGCTTACACGGACTCACGGTATGGATACGCTATGCTTTCTGCATTGTTCATCGGCATTTTCAAGCATGGAGTCGATTTCTTCAATCTTCATACAGCTCTCTAAGGAGACATTGCCGATGCGAGTTCTGCATAGTTTTGTCAGATGTGCTCCTGAATCGAGCGCCTGTCCGATATCCCGTGCCAATGCACGAATATAAGTACCCTTACTGCATACGATCCGGATCGTAATTTCAGGCATGGTGTATGCTAAAAGTTCGATTTCATCGATTACCAATTGCTTGGGCTTTAATTCTATATCGACCCCTTTCCGTGCAAATTCATATGCCCTGTCTCCGTTGACTTTACAAGCTGAATAAGCCGGCGGTATCTGTTCGATAGATCCGATAAAATGGAATAATGTCTTCTCAACAAGTTCTTTTGTAATATGACTTGTCGGATAGTACCCGTCGACTTCGGTTTCCAGATCGAAAGAAGGAGTCGTTTCTCCCAATTTGAGGGTGGCGACATATTCCTTTGTTTGATACTGGAATTCCTCGATTCTTTTGGTGGCCTTACCTGTACACACGATCATTACACCCGTTGCCAGGGGATCTAATGTACCGGCATGCCCGACTTTTAATTTTTTTTGCTTCAGAAACCTGGATAGTTTGTATCGCACTTTATTCACCAGATCGAATGAAGTCCAATTCAACGGTTTATCAAAATATAGAATTTCTCCTCCTTGAAAATCTTTCTTCATGCCTTTAAATAATACTTAAATCATATCCTTGCATTAATAAAAAAAGCAGGATACTTCCAATAACAATCCGATAGATTCCGAATGCTTTGAAACCGTATTTGGTTACAAAACTGATAAAAAATTTGATAGCAAGAATGGCAACAATAAATGCCACTACATTTCCAATAATCAAGAGATTTATATTTTCCATCAGTATGGCCTGGCCCTCGGAATTAGTAAGCAATTTCAATAACTTATAGGCCGATGCGGCAAACATGGTTGGTACAGCCAGGAAAAATGAAAACTCAGCTGCATTTTTTCTGGTTAATTTTTGTGACATACCTCCAACGATAGTCGCCATTGAACGGGATACTCCCGGGATCATGGCAACGCACTGAGCCAAACCTATAATAAAAGCTTTTTTAGGTGTAATGGATTGGTCTTCAGATGGTTTGTTGAGCCAGGAATCCACAAAAAGCATTAAAATTCCGCCTAATACCAGCATGATTGCAACAACTGTGACACTTTCCAACAGCATGTCGATTTTATCACTGAACAAAAATCCTAAAACAGCGGCCGGAATAAATGCAATCAATAGTTTCCAATAAAAATCGACTGACTGTAAAAAGCGTTTATGATACAGAACCAAGACTGAAAGTATCGCCCCGAATTGAATAATAACAGTAAATGCTTTTACAAATTCAGAACTCGGAATATTCAGGATCTTTTGTGCAATGATCATGTGACCGGTAGAAGATACCGGCAAAAACTCAGTCAATCCTTCAACAATGGCGATGAGGATTGTTTGCCACCATGTCATTTCCATTTCTTATTGATTTTTCTCGTTGAGTTCTGTATCTTTTGGTTTTTTTAGTATTGCCCAGATTACCAGAAAGAAGCCGGCCATGGTTACGATTGGGGAGATTACGATACGTCTTGCATCGAATATTCTGGGATCGAATCCTCCTTCTTCCGTTGTTTTACCGCCGGACATCAGCCAAAATCCAATGATAATGACCAGGATAGCAATTCCCAGCAATATAAAATTTTCTTTTCCGAATACAAATTTCCTATGATCCATTTTATTTCAGTTAAACGTAATACAAATCATTAACTTTCATCCTCAGATATTTGCCTACGGCCATCCAGGCCGCTACTGCAGAAATTACAACCCCAAAAATCAATACGGATGTAAATACGATGAGCAACGAATTCAGGTCGAGCATTCCCGTCAGGTCCGTAATTTCATTGGAAATATAGTGCAATAGCCAAATAATTAGTCCGATAGCGATGAATGAGGCGATAATCCCGGAAATGATATTGGTCCGGATGAAAGGACGTCTGATAAATCCGCTTGTAGCCCCCACCAATTTCATCGTATGGATCAGGAAGCGCTTCGAGTAAATCATTAAACGTATAGTATTACTGATTAGTGCATAAGATATAATCAATAATAAACCTGCCAGTCCCAGGATAGAAACTCCGATTTTCTTCGTATTGTCATTCACGACCTTCATCAGGTCTTTCCGGTATTGGATATTCTGGATATTGGCAGACATGCCGCGAATGCTTTTTTCAATCACTTCGATGCTGTCCGGATGGGCGTATTCAGAATTCAGCTTTACTTCCAGAAGAGAGGGTAAAGGATTGAATCCTAATAGTTCCCTGGGATCTTGTCCGAGCTCGTCTTTCAGTTGAAGCATGGCATCTTCTTTAGAGATATACTTAACAGACTTTACGAATGAGGCCGTTTTCAATTTTGCCTGAAAATCTTTATTCTGACTTTCTTTAATATCTTCGTTGAGAATGATGTCGAATGAGAGATTTTCTTTTATGTAGGTTGAAAAATTTTTTGTGAACAGGGACAATAAAACAATCAGTCCTAACAGGAAAAGAACCAATGAAATACTGATTATTGCAGTAATTCTTGAATTTAAAAAAGTTGCAGGAGTAATCTTATTCTTACTTTTCATCCTATATTCGAATAGCCCTTGGTATACAAAATGCCTAAATTTGATGCAAAATAACAAATAATTTATGAAAGTACCTCTATTTTATGTTTTTTTAACCTCTATGAAAGGTCATACATCAATCGATCCAGAAGCAACGGGATATCATCTTCTTTAATACCAGCCCGTAACAATTCGGGAAGGTCATTTTTTAAGTCTTCATTGAATTTTTCAATACTGTTTCCAGGATAATGGATTGATGATTTATAAAGTTCCAAAGCTTTCTGGATATTTCCTCCGGCCAACTCCGTATGCCCATAGTTCAGAAAATCGGAGGCTCCCGGTTTCAGTTCGATGATTTTTTCAAAATAATCCGACGCCTGCCCGTATTTTCCGGTCAGGAAGGAGCACCAGGCGATTGGTCGCCAGGCCCGTTCTCCTTTTTTGTCTAAGTACTCTACTTTGAAGTAGCACTTCAGCGCCTCCGGATAATTCTTCAATTCGAGGTGGCAATGGCCAATACTGAGTTGTACCGAAAGGTTGTCGGGGTTCAATAGTTCTGCCTTCCGGTAGTATTCCAGCGCGTCTTCAGGTTTTTTCAGCATCCGGTAACAGTGGGCTATTTTTTTGATGGTCCAGGCCGAGTGACTATTGAGTAATTCGGCTTTCAGGTAACATTGCAGGGCGTTTTCGAGGTCTCCTGTCATTTGATGGCAGAATCCGAGTTTTTGGTATAGTACATCGCTGCTCACCCCTTCTTCAATCAGTTTTTCGAATATAAATACCGCTTCTGTATAATAATTACGATTAAAATAGTACTCTCCGATAATCATCCGGCTGTCCTGGTCGGATATGATTTGTCCGATGCTGCCGATCTGCGGGTACTCGGGTGGTCCGTCGAAGATATCCGTAAAACTGCTTTTTTTCGGATGAATCTTATAAAACCGGTATAAATCCTGAATGTATTGTTTTATGATAACGGTAGATTTGTTAAAATTTCCGGGAAGGCTTTCTTTCTGCATTTCCTTGAACGCATCCGACTCCATGGTGAATTGTCCGGCCATCATATTCCGGTAGGTTTCGGGAATCTGGGATATACTCAGAAAAAATGAATACTTGTCGGAATTACACAGCATCGACGATTCTTCCAGGGTTTTCAGCATTTTCTGGTTTCCGTCATCACAATTGGCAGGTATAACAGCCGGATTTTCATAGAACGGAACAAACCAGTTGCTTATTTCATTGAAAAAAGCATAGCCCTTCAGGTGGGTAAATGACGAATGCATGATGTCGGCTCCCTCCATTTGAAGTTCGGAGAATTCTTTTAATTTTTCTCCCAGGCCGGATTTTTCAATCATTTCCATCCATTCCGGATTTTTATCGTCCATTCCGGCTTCTCCCATCAGGTCGTCCAGCTTTACCTTGTTCCGGAGCTCCGGACTGATTTTCATCATTTCCGGTATAATTTCTTCCTGCATTTTCCGGCTGATTTTTTCTGTTTCTTTACTGAGAATGAATTGCAGGATAATCTTTCGGATATTATTACGGAAATCGGTATTTTCAGATAAAATAGACAGCCGGTTCCCGATTTCGGGATAAAGCCACAGCCTGCTATCATACTGCCGGAGGAAGATCAGGATCCCGGTCATCGCCCGCAAACTGACTTCGGCTTCTTCATTTTCAGCCGCCTGTAATAGCAACAACGCTTTACTTCCATCGAACCGGAATTGAAGTCCCATAGTGATGGCTGAAATGATCAGACTTTTAATGATGTACGAACAGGTACGGTTGCTGATTAAGCCGGAAATAATCTGATAGTCTTCGACCAGAAGACGATCGCTGAGCCAGATTGCCTGGAAAATACTGCCGGATAACTGTTCTTTTTGTTTTTCCAACAGAATAATCCTGGGGCTTTTTTCAGGATCATTTTCTTCTAATAATCTGGTGAGGGCGATTTTCTCGGATATTTCTTCCATTTTATCTGTCAGAAGAGCCAGATTTTGTTTTTCCGGTAAATGATCTGAAGCTCTTCTCTTTTCAAAATATACTTCAGGGGAATATTTTGTATTGATGAGGCAGAGCGTATCGTCGGCGAGTTCATAGCCCGATTTAAGCAGATCCTCGTAAATATGTCGTTGTTCAGGATCTTTCACTCCCTCAGTCAGATACCGGAGCATGAATTTGTAGGTTGTTTCCAGTTCATTTTTCTTTTCGTTCAACTGCCAATTTTGCAGTTCGGATAGAACCGGAGATAATGCTTCAAAAGCATCCCTGAACTTTTTCTGATCCAGGGAGTCGTAAGCCCGTGTGCCGTATTGGTGAATTTCCTGTGTTTTCATAGTCCCGAAAATACCTGTTTTGTATTATCAGGATCAAATTTTATGCCTGTTATAGCAAGTCCGACATAATGGCTGATATTCGGTTCTTTCACCTAAAAGCACCAACTTGTCATTTTGAATCAGGCGGTGGGAGTAGTTGGCTAATTGTCCGCATTCCACACAAATAGCGTGGACTTTGGTCACGTTTTCGGCGATGGCGCATAATGCCGGGATCGGTCCGAAAGGATGTCCTTTAAAATCCATATCCAATCCGGCCACAATGACGCGCACTCCCTGGTTGGCTAATTTGTTGCAAACCTCTGCCAGACCGGGATCGAAAAATTGAGCTTCGTCGATACCGACCACATCGATATCGCCCGATAAAAGCAGAATGTTCCCTGAATTCTCGACCGGAGTGCAGGCAATAGAATTCATATCGTGAGAAACAACGCCCTCCACATCGTAGCGGGTGTCGATCGCAGGTTTGAATATTTCTACTTTTTGTTTGGCAAACTGAGCTCTTTTCAAGCGACGGATCAGTTCTTCTGTTTTTCCGGAGAACATGGATCCACAGATGACTTCAATCGATCCGCGGCGTCTCGGTTCGTAAAAGCGTTCTTCCATTGATTTCAATGACTGATAACTCATGACGAAACAATGTTTAAAAATTGCTCGTCATGAGTTATTATAGGATACAAATCAGCCTTTCAGCTTTTCCATGATCAATTTTTCAATCTCTTCTGCCAATTCCGGATTGTCTTTCATACAATCTTTGGCGGCTTCCCGGCCTTGTCCGAGTTTGGTGTCGTTGTAGCTATACCAGGAACCACTCTTTTTGATGATTCCCAACTCGGTTCCCAGATCGACAATCTCACCGGTTCGGGAAATTCCTTCTCCGAACATGATGTCGAATTCTGCTTTTTTGAAAGGAGGGGCTACTTTATTTTTGACGACTTTGACTCTCGTCTGGTTCCCTTTCACGTCTTCGCCTTCTTTGATAGCTGTACCTTTACGGATATCTAAACGTACAGAGGCATAAAATTTCAGGGCGTTACCGCCGGTAGTTGTTTCGGGATTACCGAACATCACGCCGATTTTATCGCGCAACTGGTTGATAAATACACAGGTCGTGTTTGTTTTATTGATTGCCGCTGTTAATTTTCGCATAGCTTGTGACATCAAACGGGCTTGCAATCCCATTTTGGAGTCACCCATTTCCCCTTCCAATTCGGCTTTGGGTGTTAATGCCGCTACCGAGTCGATTACAATAATATCAATGGCAGACGAGCGAATCAGCTGTTCGGCGATTTCTAAGGCTTGTTCTCCCGAATCGGGTTGTGATATCCAAAGATTCTCGATATCAACCCCCAGTTTTTCAGCATAGAAACGGTCGAAAGCGTGCTCGGCATCGATGAATGCTGCAATACCTCCTGCTTTTTGAGCTTCGGCAATGGCATGGATGGCAAGCGTTGTCTTTCCTGATGATTCCGGTCCGTAGATCTCGATGACCCGGCCGCGAGGATAGCCTCCAACGCCTAATGCCGCATCGAGGGCCACCGATCCGGTAGGGATGACAGCGATTTCTTCGACGATACTATCGCCCATTTTCATGATGGAGCCTTTGCCGTAGCTTCGCTCTATTTTGTCCATTGCGGCATGCAACGCTTTCAGTTTCTCCGTGTTAGGAGCTGCATTTTCTTTCATTACTGTTCCTTTTGTCTTTTCACTCATGATAATTAAATTATTTTTAGGATTTGGTTAGCATGATCACTTGTTTTTATCTGTTTTGGCTCGATAATATTTTCGATACTGCCATTTTCGTCGACCAGGAATGTCGTTCTCAAAGTTCCCATGTACTTACGTCCATACATACTTTTTTCTTTCCATAACCCGAATTTTTCGACCAGAACTTTATCCGTATCTGCAATCAGCTTGAATGGCAGATTTTGTTTTTCAATAAATTTCTGATGAGACTTTTCGTCGTCAACACTGACTCCCAATACTTCATAACCGGCTTTGCAGAGTTCCGCATAGCCATCGCGCAGGCTACAAGCTTCGGCTGTACAGCCGGATGTATTGTCTTTAGGATAAAAATACAACACCAATTTTCGGCCCTTATAGTCTGATGCTTTTATCAGGTTGCCATGCTGATCCTTCCCTAAAATTTCGGGAATTTGCTCTCCTATGTTCATGCGATTACAGTTCGAGGTCTTTATTGAATTCTTCATGCCAGGGCAGTCCTTGTTTATTCAACTGTTCCATGAACGGATCGGGATCGAATTCTTCGACATTGAATACTCCCGGCTTTTTCCACAGGCCTTTTACGAACATCATGGCCCCGATCATAGCCGGAACCCCGGTGGTATAGCTTACTCCCTGCGCTCCGGTTTCTTTATAAGCTGCTTCGTGAGAACAGTTATTATAAACGTAATAAGTCGTATCTTTTCCCGACTTGTCCATTCCCTTGATCCGGCACCCGATAGATGTTTCTCCGGTGTAATTCTCACCAAGTTCTCCCGGGTTAGGCAATACGGCTTTCAGGAATTGAATAGGAACGATTTCCACTCCGTTGTACAGTACCGGATCGATTCGGGCCATCCCGATGTTCTGGATCACCCGGAGGTGAGTCAGGTATTCCTGCCCGAAAGTCATCCAGAAGCGTGCGCGTTGGAGGGTCGGGAAGTTTTTAACTAAAGATTCCAGTTCCTCGTGATAAATAACATACGATTCTTTCGGACCGATATTCGGGTAGTTCAGAGGTTTATGAATCTCATGAGGCGCTGTTTCGACCCACCGGCCGTTTTCCCAGTATTTCCCTTTCTGGGTGACTTCCCGGATGTTGATTTCCGGATTGAAATTGGTTGCGAATGCTTTCCCATGATCACCGGCATTACAGTCTACAATATCTAAATATTGCATTTCACCGAAGTAATGCTTTGCCGCATAAGCCGTAAATACACTGGTAACACCCGGATCGAAACCACATCCCAGGATGGCGGTCAGCCCGGCTTCACGAAATTTATCCTGATAAGCCCACTGCCATTTATATTCGAACTTAGCTTCGTCCAGCGGTTCGTAATTGGCTGTATCCAGGTAATTGACTCCGGCTTCTAAGCAGGCATCCATAATGGTCAGATCCTGGTAGGGCAGGGCTACATTAATTACGATTTCAGGACGGAAACTATTAAACAGCTCTACCAGTTCCTTTACATTGTCGGCGTCGACCCTTGCAGTTTCTATCTTTTTATTACCGTATTTTGCGCCGATATCGCTGGCGATTGTATCGCACTTCGATTTGGTCCGGCTTGCGAGCAGGATATCTGTAAATACATCCTTGTTCTGAGCCACTTTGTGTGCTACGACTGTTCCCACACCGCCAGCACCGATAATGATAACTTTTGCCATATTAAAATGAGGTTGCTTTATTAATATTTTCTACAAATGTACAGTAAAAAATCAAGATGAGAAATGATAGAATGGCTCTATTTGTTTTGCGTAGAGCTAATTATTTGAAAAACAGTCGATTGTTTATTCTTTACACTTTAACAGATGAAAATAATATTTAAAAAAGTTGCATGGAATACAGAAAACCTTACCTTTGGGGCTGTAATGTTTGGGCGCAATAGGACGAAAGTTGAAAAACACAGCCGTTGAAAGTTTATTTTGTAGATAGTTAGTTTAAATGTTAAGAAAGTAAAAATCACAGGTTAACCCTACTATAACGAAACTTTAAGGTTGAATTCTTTTCAAAAATGGTTCTTTTTGTGAATATATTATGATAAATTAACTATATTTGCACCATCTAAAACAATTATAAAATATATTTTTAACTTAAATTTATCTAACTTAAACGAACACATTTTTATGGAAGCAAAAAAAACAAGAGAAGGTAAAAAAACTCGTGGGATTTCGGCTGCAATTGTACTTGTAATCTGTTTTGTCCTTGCGGTATCGATTTTCTGGTTTATATTCGGTAATCCGGATAACTTCGTAGGCGGAGATAGAAACAATCACCCGATTGGTGGTAACATACTTGGAACGATCTTCAAAGGAGGTCCAGTTGTGTGTATAATCATTACTCTGTTGCTGACAGTATTGGTATTGAGCGTTGAACGGTTTTTCGCAATCAGCCGTGCTAAAGGTAAAGGAAACCTGATTAATTTTGTTTACGATGTGAAAACAGAGTTGCAAAAAGGTAACATTAAAGGCGCTGAATCTCTTTGTGACAAGCAAAAGGGTTCTGTGGCCGCTATCATTTCTGCAGGTTTGAAAAAATATGCCGATATGGAGACTACAAGCGAAGATCTGAGCAAAGAGCAAAAGATCGCCGCTATTCAGCAAAATATCGAAGAAGCTACAGCTCTTGAGTTGCCTTCAATGGAACAAAATCTTCCGGTAATCGCTACCATTTCTACTTTGGGTACCTTGTTCGGACTGTTGGGAACAGTAATCGGGATGATCCGTTCGTTCTCGGCTCTGGCAAATGAAGGAGCTCCCGACTCTGTAGCGTTGGCTGCCGGTATCTCAGAAGCACTTGTAAACACTGCATTGGGTATCGCAACCGGTGCCTTGGCTATTATTTCCTATAGCTTCTTTACCGGTAAAATCGATAACATGACTTATGCTATCGACGAAATGGGATTCTCGATCGTGCAAACTTACGCTGCTACTCACAAAAATTAATAAAGGAGAATAGTCAACTATGCCAAAAGTAAAAGTAAAAAGAAAAAGTACATTCATCGACATGACGGCGATGAGTGACGTAACGGTTCTTTTGCTTACTTTCTTTATGTTAACTTCTACCTTTATTAAAAAGGAGCCGGTTCAGGTAAGTACACCGAGCTCTGTATCTGAAAGGAAGATTCCCGACACCAACATCCTGTCCATATTGATTGAACCCACAGGTAAAATTTTTATGTCGATGGACCGTCCGGATAATATTAAAGATGTATTGAAGAAAGTAGGTGAGGACTATAATATCACTTTTTCGGAACCTGAATTGAAAAAGTTCAGCCTGTTACCCTCTTTCGGGTTACCTATCGCCGGAACAAAGCAATTTCTTGAATTACCTCAGGAAAAGCAGGATCAACTCCTGAAAACCCTGGGTATTCCGAATGACAGTGTTGATAATCAGTTCAAGCATTGGATCAAACATGCCCGCGAGGTGAATCCTGATTTCAGGATTGCAATCAAGGCAGACAAATCTACTCCTTATCCGATTATCAGAAGTGTAATGAATGACCTTCGCGATTTGCGTGAAAACAGGTATAACCTGATCACCAGCTTGAAGGCGGGTGCAAGTGCAGATGCTGCTTTAGGCCTTGATTCATCTCATTAATAGTATTTAAATCGAAAAAATGTAAAGAATTATGGCAGAAGTAAATACTGACAGTGGAAAAGACAAAGGCGGTAAGGTAAAACAGAAAAAGCAGAGTTTACGTGTAGACTTTACACCAATGGTGGATATGAACATGCTTTTGATCACATTCTTCATGTTCTGTACCTCATTGAGCAAGCCGCAAACCATGGAAATTAATATGCCTTCGAAGGATGCAATAGTGGACAAGGATGCGATGAATAAAACTCCGGCTTCCAGAACTTACACCTTTTTGCTCGATGCTAATGATAAAGTTTATTATTACAATGGCGAATTGAAGGCTGAGATTTATGATGATCCCAACTTCCTTACAGAGACCAGTTACGGTGATGAAGGCATTCGCAAGATTTTGCTGGAAAAAAACACAGCAGTTCTCAAGCAAGTCAGAGACCTGAAAATAAAACTGGAAAATAAGGAATTGAAGCCTGAGGATTTTGAAAAGCAGGCGGCCGAGATAAGGGCCGAAGGGGCTAAACTAACGGGTAGTTCTCCAATTGTAATCATAAAGCCTTCTGAAAAAGCGAGTTATAAAAATGTAATCGACGTTTTGGACGAGATGCAGATTTGTAATATCGGAGTGTATCAGATTATGGACATGAGCGACGGAGATAAGTACCTGATGTTCAAAAAGACTCAGGATCCATTCTATGCGGTGGATTTGCCCGGAGCTAAAAAATAATGTCACACTTAAATTAAACTGAGAAAAAATGGCAAAAGATATTAATTTGAACTCGGATGCGTGGTGTGACTTGATATTTGAAGGTAAGAATAAAAGTTACGGCGCATACTACTTACGTAAAACGTCTTCTAAGAGGCATATAAGGGCGATAGGTATTGTTGTTATTTTCGCAATGGCAGTTATCTTTCTTCCGATGCTGATCAAATCAGTAATTCCTGAAAAAGAAGTCGAAATGGAAGTCGGTCCGGTAGAATTATCGGATTTGAACATAAAGGAAGATGTGAAAGAAGAGAACCAGATTCAGGAGATTGAAGCTCCTCCCCCTCCATTACTCAAAGAAACGGTGAAAATGACCGAGTTGGTTGTTACGGCCGATGAAAATGTAAAGGAAGAGGATATGCAGAAAACTCAGGAAGAACTGACTGAAACGAAGGCTGCTATTTCTATCGCCGATGTGGCAGGAACAACCGATGGAACCGGAGTCGATATTGCCGACTTACAGGAACATAAAGCTGTTGTTGCAGAGCCGGTGAAAGAACAGGTCTTTGATCACGTAGAGCAAATGCCGCAGTTTCCGGGTGGAGATAAAGAATTGATGAAATTCCTGAATGAAAACATCAAATATCCTCATATTGCAGCAGAACAAGGAGTATCGGGTACGGTTCGTCTGCGTTTTGTTGTCGATAAAGACGGTAACGTCGGCGAGGTACAGGTGCAGCGTTCAGTCGACCCCAGCCTGGATAAGGAAGCTATACGGGTTGTGAAATTGCTACCAAAATGGATCCCAGGAAAACAAAATGGTCGTCCTGTGGCTGTTTGGTACAATGTTCCGGTTAAATTCCAATTACAAAATTAACAGAAAATTATGCCACAGCAGGATAGAGGTAATTCTAAACCACAAAACCAGATGCTTTTCATTTTCGAATGTGTGATGTCTGTGTTTTATTTGGGATTTGCCTGTGTATTCCTGTTTACCGGTTACTTTAATGAAACGGTTTCCGGAATCGTCCGGCTGCTTGTAGGCATTCTGCTTGGGATATATGGGATTTTTAGAATCTACCGGGCATTGAAAAAGATATCCGAAAAAGAGAAGGAGTGATTTCAACCCCGGGATAACCACCGGTTATACAAAGCGTAGTACTTTTTACTTAAATTAACGGTATAAGAAATATTTTTGTTATATCTTTGTAAAAGTAAAAATGGAAAGCACGCTTGTATAACCGGTGTTGTTTATTTAAATATTATTATGTTGAGGAAAATACTATTTTTATTTTTGATCTTAACCGTTGTTTTTTCTTTCTCATCGTGTAAGGAAAAACAGAAAAACACAAAATGGTCGGACACCACGACAACAGGACTTATACCTATTACCTGCGATGAGTGCTTCAAACCGATCGTTCGTGCAGAGATTGATGTTTTTGAGTCAATATACCAGTCGGCCACCATTTTACCGATTTATACAAACGAAGTGGAGGCGATCGATCTCCTCCTAAAAGATAGCGTGCGCTTAGCTGTTGTATCCCGTGGACTTACAGAGAAAGAAAAAACGGCGTTTCTTGCGAAAAAAATGCAAGTGCGTGAAAGAAAAATTGCTGTTGACGCCATTGCGTTGATAATCAATAAAGATAATACTGATTCTATTATTGGTGTTCCGACCCTGAAGAAAATTTTGACAGGAGAAATCACCGACTGGAGTCAGATCTATCCGGCCTCCAAGTTAGGTAAGATCGATGTGATGTTTGATAATCCAAATTCGAGTACAGTGCGTTATGCAATCGATTCCATTTGCCGGGGTGAAAAATTGTCGGACAAACTTTATGCCCAAAATACAAATCTGGATGTTGTAGATATGGTTTCCAAGTTACCAAATTCCCTTGGAATTATTGGCGTTAATTGGATCAGTAATGAAAATGACTCTACCAACCTGAGCTTTAGCGGCAAGATCAGGGTGATGGCGGTCAGCCCCTATGAGGAAGCCAACAGAGATAACAGTTACCAACCCTATCAGGCTTACATCGCTTTAGGAGATTATCCGATGACCAGAGATGTTTTTATTCTCTTATCAGATCCCAGAAGTGGATTGTCTACGGGGTTCACTTCTTTTGTGATGAGTGACCGCGGGCAAAGGATCATTCTGAAGTCGGGTATTTTGCCTGCTACCCAACCTATCAGACTGGTGAACGTGAAAAATGAAAATATTTTGTAACCCATATAGATTAAATTTTAAATACTTTAAATACAATGAATGCAAAGAGAATCTTATTTGTCGCATTGAGCGTAATCCTCTGTTGTTCATCTGTTTGTGCCCAGAAAAATGAAAAGGGTATTGACTATTACAGAGCTGAACTTTATGATGCAGCAAAGCTTTATTTTAAACAACAAACAGGTTTAACCGCTACAGAACAAGCCGAAAACTATTATTATCTTGGACAGAGCTATGCTGCTACCGCTCAACTCGATTCGGCAGCCTATTATTATGATAAAGCTGTAACTTCCGATCCGGAGTATCCATATGGATATATTGGACAGGGAATGCTCGAACTGAACAAAAAAACAAAAAACGGAGCAGATGCAGCCAATGAGCTATTTAAAAAAGCGATCGGCTTCTCCAAAAAAGATCCGGCTATTCATACGGCTGTGGCAGAAGCGTACATCAACATGAAAATGTATGACCAGGCAGAAGAAGTGTTGGATCGTGCCCGTAAGGTAAAAAAGGACTTTTCCGGAATTTATGTTGCCGAAGGCGATATGCTGATGTCTAAAGGTGATGTTGGAGGAGCAGCAGCCAAATATGAAAATGCCATTCTTTTTAATAAAAATGATAAAGTGGCTTATTTAAAAGAAGCCCGCGTTTATAAAGGGATTAATCCGAGCCTTTCTTTGGACTTGCTGAATCGCTTGATCGAGGTAGATCCCGGTTATGTGCCTGCATATGCAGAATTAGGAGATATTTATTACACCGGAATCGATAAAAAGCCTAATTATAACAAAGCGATCGAAGCCTACGAAAAAATTATGAAAATTCCCGGGGTGCCTATTGCCCAGGAAGCTCGTTACGCTCAATTGCTGTTTTTTACCGATCGTAATATTGATGCTGTTGCTCAGATTCGTGAGGTGTTGGAAAAAGATCCCAGCAACTATGTTATGAAACGTTTGCAAGCTTATAATAACTTCAAACTGGAAAACTACACTTTGGGATTGGAACAAATGTCTACATTTATGCGTGAAACCAAACCGGAAAATCTGATCTCACTGGATTATACTTACTTTGGTCGTTTGTTGATGAAAAACAAACAAATGGAACCGGCTGTGGAGAATCTGGTAAAGGCATATAGCATGGACACAACTAAACATGAACTGCTGAAAGAGATTTCCGATGCCTATCAGGGTGTTGGTAACTATCCGGAATCGGTTGCTTATGCACAAAAGTTTTTAAATGCCAATCCAGAATCAGTTACAATTGATTATTTTAACTTCGGAACTACCTGCTACAGAGCTGCTGCTAATATGATTGCAAAAGATGCGACCGCTTCTTCTGAACAACTGGTACAGGACAGCCTTCAGAGAGATAAATATATTGCATTGGCAGAAGAAGCTTATAACACAGTGATTGAGCGGATGCCCGACAAATATCTTGGGTATTACTGGTTAGGTAAGACCATGATTATTAAAGATATCGTTCATCACAAAGGAGTAGGTGGCTTAGCCAATTCTTATTATGAGAAAGCTCTTGGAATTATGCTTTCATCCAATGAGAACGGTAAATTGAATCGTGAAATTATCGATATCTATACCTATTTCGGCGCTTATTATGTTGCATTGGAAGATTCTAAGACATCGAAGGAGTATTGGAATAAGATACTTGAAATAGATCCTGAAAATACAAAAGCGAAAGAAGTCTTGAGATTGTTCGATCAACAGAGATAAATCATATTACTGGTTGACAGTAACTATACTTAATAAATAGCAAATCCCAACCTATCGGATAGTCCGGTGCAGGTTGGGATTTGTTTTTGAAGCTGTTCGGGTTTATTCCATTAAATGCGATTCTAAGATTTGGTTTACAGAGAAATTTTCTAATCCGAGATAGTAAGCTGCTGTTTCTGCCAGTGCAGCCATCGGCATCAATCCGATCAGTTCGCTTCCTGCGATCGTCACACCATATCGGGCGGCTTCAAACCGGATCATCTCGACTGCCTGATAGATGGCTGTTTTGGTAAAATCAGTGAGATTCATGGATACCTGAACCCTGTTTTTTTCTTTCAGATTCACTCCGATAGCCTTACAGGAGTGCAAGCCTCCCCCCGAGAAACGTATCTTCTTTGCAATCTTCTCTGCGATATCAAGATTCGTAGTGTTCAGATTAACATTGTAAGCAATCAGAAAACTCCGGGCGCCGATGACTACAGCTCCGGCCGTAGGGTGTGGAGTTTGCGGTCCAAAATCGGGCTGCCATTCCGGTAATTGCATTTTTGCTGCCAGATTTTCAAATTCACCTTTACGGATTGCTGCCAGGTTCTTTCGGTGGAGAGCTGTTGCCGATTGTTCATATAAATAAACAGGCAGGCTATAGCGGGCCGCTACATCACGCGAAAGCTCTTGCGATAAAGCGATTGCTTCCTCCATCCCGATATTCTTTACAGGAATAAACGGAACTACATCGACCGCTCCGATTCGTGGATGTTCGCCTTCGTGTCTGTTGAGATCGATGGTCTCAACAGCTACTCCGATAGCTTCCAATACGGCTTTTTTAACGGCCTTAGGCTCTCCTGCAATAGTGGCAACCATACGATTGTGGTCTCTATCGTTGCTATAATCCAACAGTTTAACACCTTCTTTTCTACGGAAAGCATCGACTATTTTTTCAATTTTATGGAGATCACGCCCTTCGCTGAAATTAGGAACACATTCGATGATTTTTTTCATATGATAATTTTCTTTATCAGTATCTGTTTCATCCGGGGGAAATAGAATTTCGGTATTTCAACCCCGTCCATCCGGGAATCAGTAGGTTGTTTCATTTGACGTGGAATTTGCGAAATATTTTTTACTTTTGCAAATTTACATGATAATTTTCAGATAACCACACAGACGCATAAAAATGGGTTGATTGGTTCTCTCATCACCAGATCGAGTCCATGATTTTCTTACCTTTATAACGTGCTCGAGGCACAATCAATAATTGTCTCATTTTA
>JAVBRK010000087.1:0-37609 GCA_031548005.1 Bacteroidales bacterium | reverse complement strand
GGGGGCCAGATCGGTGGGGGTGAGTTGCAGGGGGGCTCCGGGGGTGAGCCGGAAAGTGGGCAGGGGCTGGTAGCCGCGGGTCTCGAGGGTGAGCTGGCGGGCGGCATCGAGGCGCAGGTGGAGCCGGACTTCGACTTCTCCCTGCTGCAGGTCGCGGTTCAACAGGCTGACTGCCAGTTTCTGGCTTTCGCCCCGGCTGTAGTCGTCTAAATGGAGGCTATAGGGGGGCTTCAGAAAAGCGCTCACCTGCACCGGATAGGTCGAACGTAAGGACTGGCAAACGGACAAACCCGGAAAAAATTGAAAAAAGATAAACAACAGGATTAGCGTCCTGATTTTCTGATTGATACACCCCATAACTTTCTGTATTTTCTTCGCTTTTAATTTTTTACAATGACTTTAACAGAGGATCTTACCTCGGGAGTCGCTAAATGCAGCACGCAAGTTCCCGCAGCTGATCCTTCCAATTCAAAAGTTTCTGTGAACTTGTGGCCTTTAGACAATACCCGGCGTTCCAGGGTACGACCGGTTCCGGAATCGATCAGCAGCAAGACTGCCGGAGAATTTTTTCCCAGTTCGATCTCTGCGGTGAAACGCTCCACAGCCGGATTCGGAGACACCGAAAAGGAGCGCAACATCGGACCGTCGGCATCTTCATAGCCTTCAATATCGATCTTATCCATCACTTTCACTGTTTTGTAGACCGTTTCATAACAACTGCCCGAATAGGATTGCATCCCGACTACGTATTCGCCGTAATCGCTGAAAATCAGCTCCAGGACATCTTCTCCTGCCGAAACAACACGGTACGCCGCTTCTTCTTCAGGCAGCAGCCATACGATCGAATCCGGAGCCGGATCGGTAATATTTACAAAATAAATGTTATCATTGACCGGGACTTTCGATGCTACCATAAAATCGGCAGCCACCTCGCGGTGATCCCGGCTGATGGTAATTTCCCCGGAGGCTTTACAACCTTTCGCCGTCACAGCTTCCACCCGGTAGGTTCCGGGATCCGACAGCGTATGAATCTCTCCCTGGTGTACAACAGATCCCTGAGGAGAGATCCAGTTGAAAGAATGGGCCGGTTCGTGACACAAAGCAACGACTTCGTGCGTTTGCCCCACACACAGGGTACGATCCTCTCCCAGATCGATCGCCACATATTCCGGTTCGGAAAGTTCGTAAGTGAACGTTTCATGATTACACTCATCGGCATCAGAAATAGCCAACGTGTAAGTCCCTTTGGATAAGCCGGAGAGTGAACCCGACCGATGGCCGGTATTCCACTCGTACCGGTAAGGAGCCATTCCTCCGGATACCTGAATATGGATCTCCCCGTCGCTTCCTTCGTAACAGGCAGGCGGTACGAGCGTGGCGGTAACCGTCATGCTATCGGGTTTCACGATTCTCACGTTTCCGATCTGTTCGCATCCTCTACTATCCCTGACCCAGACCATATACTTTCCGCGCGGCAATCCTTCGACCCGGGGTGTCGTATCTCCGGTCGACCATTCGTAGGTATAGGGAGCCGTACCCCCTTTAACGCTGACCGAAACCCATCCGTCCTGATCACGACTGCAACGCAGATCAGCAGCCGAAGTCTCGATTTCGAGCAGGCCGGGTTGCATCAACGATAATTCGTTCGACCAGGATTCGATACCATTGGCATCGGTAATCTTCAATTTATAAATTCCCTGCCCCAATCCTGATAGTTCAGAACCGGAATCGTCTAACAGAAGATTATCCCGGTACCAGGTAAAACGGTAGGGTAATCCGTCCTCAAAAGGCACTCCTCCCGTCGCTTCAGCCGTAATTTCTCCATCATTCGATAAATAGCAGGAAATAAAATGCGACTCCGCAATGGTTACTTCTAATTTGGGAGGCTCCGGCAGGAAGATCGAAAATTCGAACAAACAACCACAGGAATCGGGTCTATAGCTACTTCCTTTCGGATAATTCGAATCTTCTATTCTCAGAGAATAAGTACCGGTAGGCAGATTTTCCAGCCGGGTAACCGCTTTCCCGTTATCGACACGAGCCGAATCATCGAGTAGCACCTGATTATTTTGATCGCTCCAGATCACCCGGTAAGGATCATACCCTCCGGTAATTCCGACAATCAGCCGTCCATCGGAATACCCGAACGCCCGCGGTTGGACGAGGGTATCCGGACTCACCGTGATGGGAGGTAACTCCGGAATAACAAAGGTCGTATCGCTGATACACTGCTTGGCATCGGTGATCGTTACGGTATATGTTCCCGGGGCAAGGCTATCCGCAAACATCTGATTTCCTCCATGCGACCAATCGTAAGTATAAGGTAGCTCTCCTCCTTCGGGCATCAGGTAAATGGATGCATCGTGGTGTCCGGAACAGGATTCTGTATAAATGGTCGGGTTAAAACGTACTTCCGTCGGATTTTTAACGATTGTATCCAAAGAAATGCTACACCCGAGTTTGTCTGTTACCGTCAGGGAATAGCGGCCTTTGGGCACCTCCAAAAGGTGGGGCACCGTATCCCCGTTCGACCACCGGTAGCTGTATGGAGATTCTCCTCCGGATACTGTACTCCGGACACTTCCGCTGTTGGGATTCCCGCAAATCACGTCTTTCGTCTCCAAGCGGAGCTGGAGTTGACGCGGTTGGTCGACAGTTATTTCCGTATAAGCCGTAACCCCGTTTTCGTCCGTTACACGCACATGGTAACGTCCTTTCGATGCTTCGGTATAAATACTATCGGAACATGGCAGTCCGGTTTTATTGGTTCCTTCCACCCGGAACCACTCGTACTTGTAAGGCAGCTTCCCGGCAAGAGGAGTTCCCCCTTTGGCATGGGCAACAATCTTTCCGTCGTTTCCACCATAACAGGCCACAGGTTTGAGCAGAGAAGCCGTTACTTCCAATTTCGGAGGAGAGGTAATTTTCAGTCCTTCCAATAACGTACGACAAGGTAAATACTGGTCTCCGGTGCGGAAATTCTTATCTTTAACCTCCACGACATAAGTTCCCTCCGGCAATTTTCCGAATTCATACTGTTCGGAGCCATCTTCCAGCGATGTATTTTTCAAGGGAAAAAACTTCACCGACCAATCCGTACTTTTCATGCAAACCACCTGATAATCGGGTGTACCTCCACTTACATTCACTTCCATCACTCCATCGTTCCGCCCGAAAGCAGAAAGATTTTTAATCCGGACTATCCGGGCGGAAACCGGATCAGGAGCTTTGACTTCATATTCCTTTCTGACCGTTTCGCAACCATACCGGTCGGTCACCGATACGGTATATTTTCCAACCGGAACTTCCCTCCGGTACCCGTCGGTGCTGTCTTCCCAAAGAATGGTGTACGGGGCGGTACCTCCTGCTACTCCGATTTCAAGGACTCCATTGTCCATTCCGTTGCAGGAAGGAGGGGTGACTTTATGATGCACCTCCAACGCTAAAGGAGGTATAATACGTTCACCGGACAAACCGGTACATCCGGATGCTTCAGTAATCAGTACCGAATAAGTTCCCATACCCAGTCCTTCAAGTTTATTACTTCCATTACCGACCGGATCTCCGGTTGTACTATCGAACCATTCATAGGTGTATGGAGCAGCGCCTCCGGTCA
Source organism: Bacteroidales bacterium (assembly GCA_031548005.1). GTDB lineage: Bacteria > Bacteroidota > Bacteroidia > Bacteroidales > Azobacteroidaceae > BNXB01. Next base: position 33,993 of record JAVBRK010000087.1, on the reverse strand, counting down.
CATTCACTTTCAACGATCCGTTTTCGTCCCCCCGGCATTTCAAAGCTTGCACTTCAAAACTCATATTTAATCGTACTAATTCCTGAATATAGACCGTATTCGACCACGACCGCGATCCCCGGGAATCAGTAGCCAGCACCCGGTATTCCCCTATCCCCAAACCACTACGGGAACTCGAACTTTCAATATCCGGTTCGCTACCGATCCGGGAAAAGGATTTGTACCAGACCAGATTGTACGGACCGTATCCTCCATCGACTGTAACATCTAGACTTCCATCCTGATCGGCAGCGCATTGCACGCCGGAAGAAACGCTCAGAGACACGTATATCTCCGGAGCCTGAGGAAGATTCAGGATACTGCCTGTACGGCATCCCGAAGCATCTTCCACTTCCAGATAATAATTCCCCGAAACTACGTTTTCAAGCGAGGTTACAAACCGTCCTTCCGAATCCGTACCGGTAATAGTAGTTTCGTGCAAAACCGTTCCTTCCCCGCTTCCTTCTCTCCAGATTACTTTATAAGGGCTTTCTCCTTTCCCGATTGCTGCGGTGAGCAGGCCATTCGGCGTATCCTCCCGGTTTTCATCGACAGAAGGCTCCCGGTAGTCGACCACACCCAGGACTTCCACCGTATTTTCAGGATCATACAAATTGAATGTAAGGAAACCACCTTCTATTTCACAACCATTCGAATCATACACATAGACATAATAGCTTCCTGATTTTAATCCGTAAACCGTCATTTTTCCGGATTTGAGTTCTCCCGATTCGATGATTTCCGTATCGTCATCAACAGATACACATTTCATTTTGTACAATCCGGAACCTCCTTTAGCTCTGGCCGTAACAGTACCGTCGTTTCCTCCAACGCATATGGGATCGGAAAAAACAAGAATCTCTGCGGTAAATGAAGGAGGAGGCAACACGGTAAATCCTTTGTAACAGTATTTATCGGTAAGATCGGAATAAAAAGTCTGCTCTTCGTTTTCGTAATAAGATTTAACAGCAGCACTCAGCAGAACGTTGGTAGGAATTCCGCTTACCTTATAGCTGTTATTTCCAAGAGTAGTAATCTGATCCCGGGGAATACTGAGTTTGACAGGAGATCCATCCTGAGGATTATCCCCGTCATATAAATGAAAATTTACAAATTCGCCCGGATATAATGCCCGGCTCAGCTGAACCGTGATTGTTCCCAGGTCGTTTTTACATAAAGGATGCCCGGAAGCATCCACACTTACAATGGACGGAGCATCGGACATCACCGTCAGAGGCTTTGTATACACACCTGCACACCCGGCATCGAATATCAGGTATACCGTTTGTTTACCGGCTACTTCCTGCAAACCAGGTAAGTCGCGCGAACAAATTTCGAATGAGCTTAAACCCTGGTATGAGGAAGGAAGATCACCGGTCGACCCGTCGCCGATCCGGTACTGCCATTTGTAAGTCGACGGATGATAACCCGAGGGGACTTCCACCTTAACTTTTTCCGATTCGAACAGCGTTTCTATCGGATTTCCATTCAGAGTAACAGCAATACCATCATCCAGGCCAATAGTACGCAGATCGACTTTGAAATAAGAATTACTTCCCCCATAATTTCCGAAAAAATCAGTTGCACTCTTGGTAGAACATAAGTAGTCGCCGGTATCGAACCGGATATACCCCACTCCTTTACCCTCTGTATCACCACATCCGTCACGTCCACTCCGGTTGTCTTGATGATAGCCCACAATCTGAATTTTCGTAGGATAACCCCTTAGCTGCACATCACGATGATGAGTTTGACTGCTATTATTCCCCATTTCTCCGTTGACCAAGATTGTACCTGAATACAATATTTTTTCAGCCGAATTGTTTTCAATTCCATAAATGGTATATTCCATCCGGGTTTCACATTCCATATGATGATTACTTGTAATAAAACAAGCGGTGATATCCAGGCTATATCTATTCTGAGAATAACCTGCCTGGCATAAACCAATTAATGCTATGATCAACAAATAAATCCGTTTCATTCTGAAGTATTTTTTCTTTTGTTAAGGTTAATAAACGATGGAAATTTTTTCATGAAGGGAGTTGCTCCCGTCTCTCATCACGGCATAAATCATATAATGATACGTATTCCCTGCGATCAGGGAGCTATGATCTTCAACAGCATCGCTTCCGGACTCCAGATTTTTCCATAAAGACAGGGGCATATCATTTTCAGACCGGTAAAGTTTCCAGGACTTCACCTCCTGGTTATTCACTGGCTTCCAAGTCAACTTTATGATCTTTCCGGCAACATCTGCTACTGCCCTGAATTGCTTCAATGCTACCGGTTTCGTACCGGGAACAGCAGATACCTGCAGATCCGGAGACGGATCGGACTCTACTCCCCAGCGACTTTTCGCCGTGATCCGGTAAGTATACGACCGGCCTCCCTCCACGGCAGAATCTGTATACGAAGTAACCGTATCAGATTCAAAAACGGAGAGTGGAGTATAAATCAAACTATCGGACAAGGACCGGTAGAGGATGTGCTCCGCCACTTCCCTTCCGGGAGAGTTGATCCACTGGATGTAAATACCATCGTCTTTTGCCTCGTATTTATTGAAAACCGGAGGAGAGGGTTTTACTTTCAAAGGTTTTTCTACTGCAAGCGTTTCGGAAAATGCCGACTGGTTGTAACGCATATCCAATGCCTTGACTGCATAGTAAACATGGGTATTGAGATTCGACAAATCGACCGTATCCACATATTGTGCCGATGTAAGGACATCGATCGGTAACGGAATCAACTCTTCCCCGGCTACATGACCCCGGTAAAGCTTGTATCCCTGCAGATCGGGTTCGGTATTCGGAGCCCAGGTAAGGTACATCCGGCCCAAAGTATCGGCCTTCGCCGACAGTTGTTGCGGAGCGGCAGGAGGAACACTATCGACCGGCATGATCAGTACCGGAAACGATTGCACTTTTTCTCCATGCACAGGATTGACCGCAATGGAAAAATAATTGGAAGGCAACAACGCCCCGTCATAAAGCAAAAAACGGTCTTTCGCCGGAATCGATTCGAGTACCGGCCGGAATTCTCCTTTGCTGGTAGCAGAATGCATCAGGTCGAACGATTGGACTAAATGATCCGACGTTTCATCGAACGTCCACTCGATCTCAACAAATCCTTCATCATTAATCGTACTCCGGGTAATTACCGGTGCAATTTTCAAAGATTCAACCCCCTGTCCGGAAACGACATCCGAAGGCTCACTCCTGTTTCCGAAAATGGAGATGCCCCGTACCCGGTAATAATAAGTCTTTCCGTTTACATCCAGCGAATCAGCCATGACCACATTCGTAGAGCCGGCGTCCCAGGAAGTAACAGGCATTCCTACCGATTTAAAATTGTGGTTATCATCCGATTTCTCCACCTGCCAGGCGCTGAAGATCCGATTGAATAATTGTGAATCCCATTGCAACTGAACCATACGATCACCGAACGCAGCTTGTAAATATACCGGTTTCGGCAGTTCACGATAATCGTCTAATCCGGTATAGGCAAAGCCAGGTTCCACCTGCCAGGCTTCTATTCCATCGCCAACAGGGATCACCCGGTAAAGGTAATATTCCCCTTTCACGGCCTCCCGGTCTTCGTACCCCCATCCGGCTAAACAGGCGCATTCGAAACACATATCAGCAGCCGACAAGGCGAATGCATACCGCTGTTCCAGTTCTTCCGAAAGATTCACGACATCCATCAGGCTGTTCGATTCCATTCCGGTCACTTCAAAGGTTTCACCGTACAATGCCTGAGCCAACACGGCGCCATAATCATTATTTTTTGCTACATGCTCCCACTGATCTAAGGGGGCCGGTGTCAGAGGGACAGGCGTCAACACCTTTTTTTCCCGTTCCGGAAGTAAAACCCCATCCCGTTTTACTGTATATCGTTCGATGACATACCCCATTTTCAGGCTTTTATCCCATTGGTAAGGCCGGGTAACCGCCCAGCGCAACCGGATCGACTCTTTCCCCGGATTAGCCTGTAACACAACGGTCAAGCTATCCTGCTGCTGCCCGAAAGCCTGCAATCCGGTAAAAATCATCAGGATACAGACTCCTAATTTTTTCATCTCTTTTATCATGATCTGGCTGTTATTTCTTGATTATATAATCGAATGTGACTTTGCTTTTTCCCGTTTCTCCTCCAGGCAGGTAGTATTGCAATTCTACAGGATATTGATCCGACACAATATCCGGAAAATAAGTTTCCTGCAAAGCCGGATGGTTCTCTCCTCCTGGAGTATTGGCGGCCCGGGTCCGGATTTCATCGAAGTCGTAATAATAATACGACGGTAACGAATAGTAGAACGGAAAAAATTCCGGAACGATCCGGCCGGTAATAGCATTGGCCGGAGGGATCTCCACAGTTCCCCCTTCCCTCTTCAAACTGATTCCAAACAAAGGATAGCCATTATAAAGCATTGGAGCGATCCGTTGTTTATAAAACTTATCCGTCATCTTCGCCCGGCCTCTCACCAAAGGAGCTCCTCCCGAAGCATCGGTTCCCAGGATTTCCGTTTCGTCAAAACTTTCCGGAATATCGATCCAGTGGGTGGTTTCAAAAATATACGGTCCGAATGTTACCGGAGAATTTCCCAGTTTTTTTATACTTTTTACCTTATCGGCAAACGTATTGAATTTACTGGATGAAAAACGGTAGTTCAATACCAACTTCCCTTCAGAATCCCGGATCACGATATTGGATTTCGCACCCTGCTGAACCACCAGGCTCTCGTCTTCTTTCAGCAATACGGTCTCTTTGGTGGTTGCCGTTTCCTGAGAAGTCTTCTTTGCTCCGGATTCCGATACAAAGCCGATTTCAAAGCCCGATCCCAAACCAGGTTTAGGCATGCTGAAATTCAAGCGTTTGGTAGCGCTATCATAAGTAAACGGCGCTTCCTGGGTTTTTCTGCCGGATTCGTCCGCCACCACCACTTTGTATTTCCAACTGGAAGGAAAGAGGTATTCCTGTCCGAACTTCAGCTGTACATATCCTTTTCCTGTTCTGGATTCTCCGGGATAATAATATTTCTGATCCACCATCGGATAAGCATAAACGATGTTATGAGCCGGAATGTGGTCGGGAGCCGATCCGGTTGTAAAAGAAACATCCCGGGTTTCCTCCGCCACCACTCCTCCGGTTTTCACGATACCCCATTGTCCGTTTTTAAGTTCTTCAAAGCCGACAGCGACTTCCATTTTAAGATCTTTGACTGGTGGAAGCACTTCGTGCGGTACAAACGTTACCACGGTTTGGTCTTTATTCCACGACAGATCTCCGGCAACAGCACTGGAACCGTCTTTTACCACAAATTTATTCAGGTTGATCCGGAATGTTTTTTTGCCGTCTTCCAGGTCTGCATCGAACGGTTTTCCGGCAGCCATGCTCAGAGCTAATTGCGGAGCGGTAAACACATCCACCTCCGAGGCATTGGTTCCAGGCGACAGATCGCTGATCATCATGACATCGACCGGACTGGTTCCCGGAAGCAGAAGCTCACATTCATCTCCAACCGTAAATTTGAAGCGCATATTTCCCTTCACCAAGCCTCCTAATAAGTTGAAATCGACTCCCATATTCCCCCGGAACCAGGTCGGATTCGGTAGTTTCGCCTGTAAAATGGCAGCCGTTCCCCCTTTGATGATCGTAAATTTACCTTTGACAAACCACAAATTGACTTTCACGCCTAATTCTCCGGCTAAATAAGCATAAGCCTGGCCATTAGCATACCAGCCATTCATCCCGATCGGTCCGCTCCGGCCCCGGCACTGGGCATTACGGTAATCTTTCAACATGATATCGAATCCGACCCCGGCATCGAACCGGGCATACAGGATGAGGAATTGCAGATCGCCGGTCGAAAAATCCAAGGAAGAACCGAAAGCAATCCCTTTTCCTGCCTTCAAAGCATTCAGATCGCGCATATAATCGAATGTCTCTCTTTTTTCATTCAGGATGTCAGCAACTTTGTCAGGAGGTGGCGGAGAACCCGGAAGATTGTCGCCCATCATGAAATAAGCTGAAGTTTTCAGGCTGGCAATGCCGGGAATTCCGACTTGTAATCCAAACGGAACATCCGGAGTTCCAAGATATAGATACCATTCGTGCGGATCGGCATGAAATACAGCCTCTCCCATCCGGTTGCCCGGCGCTGTACCCCGGAGTAATCCGCCGGCAGCATTGACGTACACCACAAAATTGGCATGCAACGTACTCTGTGAAAAATCGTATAATATCCCGGCAGAAGCAGCAAAATTCGCTTGCTGGGCCCGTTCTTTCGAGTTAGTCGTCTGATCGGCTGCTTTTGAAGGCTCGTATTGCTTGGTTTTCCGCAAGGCATCGGCTATACCCGGATTATCCGCTATAAATTTATTTTCCAGATCCACCAATTCATTGAATTTTCCGGAGATCTGATCCGTCAGGTTATCCAAACCGGGAATGGCGGCCATGAACTCCACATATCCATAAAATCCGATCAGATCGACGCCGCCATGCCGGTTGAGCTGGATCTCGAAAGAGGCGTCACCTCCCATCACATCTCCATCTGTAGCAAAAAATACAGCCGCCTTAAAGCCCATCCCCATATTTTCCTGTGGCATATAGCCGCAGCCTGTTTTCGACAAGCCGAGCCCTTTACCAATTGTTCGTTTCATGCGGTTACTGACTCCTCCTCCGAGCCCTTTGATACCCAGAACCCCGCCCACGTTGATCGGCTTCGGCAGGACAACAGACCCATCGACAAACCAGTACCGGTAATCGTCTTTATTTCCGAAAGCGGCTGCCATATTTACTTTACAGCCTTTGATCACTTTTTTGAATTCAAGACCTATTTCACCGAAAAAACCGTCTCCGTACAACGGATCATTGTCCATAATTTTCAATCGCCCATCCAAAGAAAGAACTCCGGCGATCTCACAATTATCCAATACAATGTCATTGACTTCAACCCCGTCGAACACCCACCGGTCGCGCGTTGTACCGGTATCATGATATTTTCCTTTGATGGTCAGCCGGGTTTTAGCAGCCACGAACTGCGAATCCAGGTTCAAGGCCAGGTTGAAGCCCAAACCATACTTTTTCCCATTGGAGGTGAATTGAATATCCGAAATGGAAACCGGAAAATTCAGTAATTGGATCTTACCATTATATCCAAAATATTCGACCGTCAGATAAGGATCATAGGTTCGCAAATGCAATTGCCTGAATTCCACCAGATTCAGTTTTGCTTTCTTTTTGTTATTTACCGAATCAGAAGGGGTGGTATTCGATGAAGTCGGGAGATCCATATTCATGTAACCGTTCAGGCAGGCTTCCGGTAAAAACTTCCCATCGTTGATCGTCATTTTCACATACGAATTCGGAAGCAGGTGAGCCTTTGCCATAAAACAATTAAAATCTATGGTATCTTCCGGAACCACCACCATCTGGTAATTATTATTTCCCAATATCTGGGCATCGTACTTCAGCAAGGTGGTATCTGATACCGGCAACCCGAGCATCCCGGCAAATCCGGCCCGGTTTATTTTATGCGCTTCTAATCCTAAATAAAACTTATCAATCGAAAAAGCCCAGCCTCCGGCCGATCCGGTCTCGATCGGAATCAGGTTTTCGGCCGAAAATAATCCGCTTACTCCATTGTCGTCGATAATCATGTTTTGTGCAGTAAAAGTGGCTGGTTCCGAATCTTTAGAAAATTCACGGGGAAGAGAAACAGCAAGCGCCCCGGCATACACTCCCCTCCAGAGTTTGTCACTTCCATCTATCGTATATTTCCGGAGATAACCATCGGGAAATACAATATCCGAAGCATTCCGCAAATCGCTGAAATCAAAAACGGCATTAGAAAGTGTAAAAACAAATCCATCGATTCCTGTCACCTGAAAAGGAGGAAGTGTGATATCCATCAGCATATCGTTCCATCCCTGCGCCTCAAACTCGAAATTCGCCGATACCGGATCTTCAGCCGGAATTCCATCGGGACCGATTTTGGTCAAAACCTCCTTCGAAAAGATCAGACTTCCGGCCATCGATAGTTTCTTGAATCCTCCACAATCGACCGTTACGGATGTTATGCCTTCCGTTCTGCCGGTTGTCGTATCCCAACCACCACCCAACAATTTTAAGTGCATGTGCCCGTTAATGGGAATATCCAGATCCTGCACCAACATCAGGGAAGCATCTCCTATGATATTCCCGGAATAAGAAAATTTCACTCCTTGTGCAGCAAAAAATAATGGCGTTTTTCCTTCTGCTGTTTTCATCCGGGCAAACAAAGTCACTTCAGCATGGCTTTCAAAAAACTGGATACTGCTGATAGCGATGGAGAATTCCTGATTACTGATCGTCTGCTTGAATCCGATAGGCAGGACATTCATATCGACATGAGTCAACTGATCGGTATAACGATTTTTCTTATCCAGATCCGCGAAGGTATCGGATATTTTACCGATATAACCCTGTTCAACCAACGGATTATCTGCATGAGCCTGAAATAAAAATGCCTGAATCAGGAGGAGGAGCGGTAATAAAATTCGTTTCATTTTTTCATTTTTTTAGAATCTGTAACTGTAAGCGGCGGTGCAGGTCAGACCGTTGGTCCTCTTGAGCATGGCCGACTCAGATAATGTATTGCGGTAAATGGTTGTCAGTGAAAAATTATGCTTCTTCATCAGCAAGTAACCAGCATTCAGCCGTAGGTTCCAGACCTCGTTCTGCAATTCACCCGATTGATAGCCGGCATTGTAAGAAGCGACTAAGCCGGAACTCAACTTTTTATCTAAGAACCGGGCTGTAAGCCCCACAGTCGGCCCGACAATAAACAGATCCTGGTTTTCCATCCGGTTGGAAGTAAAATTCAGACTGGCATTCAGATTCAACTGCTGCGGTATAAACTGGATACCGTAACCCAAAGCTGCATTGTAAAACCGGGATAAGGCGCCCTCCTGAATCATATCTCCCTGTTTATCAGCCGACTCCTGATAACTCAGGTAAAAATTGAGGTTCTGGCTCCGGACTTCATCCTTTTGTAACAGGTAGTTCGTCACAAAATTGATATTCTGCGACAACTGAGTGTAATTCAAGGTATCCAGATTATCATAAGGAGATAATTCATTGATATAATCGAACTGGGATTTCAGATTCATGTAAGTCTGAAAGGTACTGTACGAAAGGGAAAAATTGAGTTTTTCGGAATGATTGTATCCGGCATCCGCCGAGAAAACAAAACGCCGGGTATCCTGATCTTTGCTTCTATCCAGGTTATCCCGCTCGATCCCTCCGGAAAGGGCAATATTCGCCTTGTTATTGAAAAACGGACGGGCATAATTCAGGGTGATATTCTCCAAATCGTTATTGAAATAATACGCTCCGAGAGTTTTATATCCCGGATCGATCCGTTCATACCCGATCCCAACGGTATTATTCATAAACGTATAATTCAGCAACATCTTCCAGGCATCGAAGGTGGTGCGCGTATATTCGGAATCGGGAATCCGGACATCCCGGTTCAGGATACTGACTCCGTACTCTACGGTAAACTGCATGTTATCGATCAGCGAAAAACCGGCATTGATACCCGCTGCCAGGTTCTCCTGAGGCAGGATCATCAGACTGTCCGGAACAGGCATTTCCAGTGAGTTTTTGTCGTCCCGGGCCGTAAAGAACGAGGCTCCCAAACGATACTTCGGTTTTTCGAATTGTACCTGTACCCCGCTTCCCATACGTTTATAAGCCGCCTGTACATTGCTGTTGCCTTCCCCATATCCGACAGCCTTCTGAAGCCTTCCGTACATCACTCCTATCTTGAAAGGGCCCTCCGGGTTGAGATCCAGCCCTACTCCGGTAAACTGGTGTCCATTCAAAGTGTAGGGAGAAAAACTCATGGAAACATCGCCTAAATGACCTGTCAGCCATTTATAGGTCGGATGAATCCCAAACCGGTTGGGCATGGTCGGATAAGTATAATTGGACCCCGAATTCGTAAAATTGAACGTAAAGGGCAGGTCGACCATTCCCAGAATATTGAAATTGACATTTCCGTTTAGATACCAGGTAAAAGGATCGCGGGCCGAAGGCTCGTCGCCACTATAAGAGATCGTGCTGGCGGAAAATCCTCCGCTCATTTTCAGTAATTTATCTTTCGAGATCAGATCTCCCGGTTTATTCAGATCGATTTCCTGGGATTTTCCGGCTAACACCATAAAAAGTAATAAACAAAGACACACAATCTGTTTTTTCATCCGTTTTTCCTTTTTTGTACTTTTACATCCGCCACAATGCAGGAATTATCTCCGGACAGTTCCAGTACTTTGATACAAATCGCGCCTTTCCGGCCATCGGAAGTCTCGAACAAAACCAGATACGGCAACGATTCCGGACGAAAATAGGCCTCCCCGGTATCGTTCAACCGGACATCCAACGTACGTAGTTTTGCATCGTTCTTCATGGATTGGAAATCCTGAAAATCGAAAGAAAGTCCGGCTGCTTCCGGATCATGGACAATATAAGTTTTAGAAGCGCCGGGAATAGCTTCAAAAACAAAATCCCCGGCCCTATCGGGCGAAAGGAAACGGCAATAAGAAAATTTATCATTCAATCCGAAAAAGACAAAATCGATTAATGGTCCGGTTTCCCGGTCGATCTCAGACTCTTTCAAAACCCGGCGAAGCCTGCAGGAATAAATACTCCCTATACTTTTTGCGCTGCTAATGCCCAACCTCACATTTTCCAGAATTTGCAGATTTGTATTCTCCAGCACAGTGATGGTGGTATCAATCGTCTTTACCTGTTTACCATTACGGGCCTCAAGCTGTAAAGTATAGGTACCCGGAGTATCGTAATATACTTCGGTATGGGTCGCCGTATCATTTTTCAGGGCTCCTCCGGACGTTTTCCAGGAATAATTCAATCCGCTTACGGTGCAATTTTGTACATTTCCTTTCCAGGGAGCTTGCATATCCTCGCATTCGAAGAAAGGAGACAGCACGAAATGCGGCTGTAGTCCGGGCAATAAAACAATCGTCCGGATCAACTCGTGATTTTTCCGGCCGGCGCCGGCTTTCAGGATTATTCTGTATTCGCCCGGAGCATTATAATATATAAGCGGAGGATGTTCTTCGTGACTCATAGCAGGATTACCGCCCTCGAAAATCCATTCGAAGGAAGTAGCGCCAACCGATTTATTGATCAGTTTTACCTCCGCAGGAACAAAGGCATTGAATTGTATTTCAGGCTCAAAATCCAGAATTGCCTTCCGATCAATAATCAATTCGAACGTTTTCTCGTCCCGGTAGTTTTGGTTCCAGGCTTCCAGACAGATAGTATACGTTCCGGCTTCACGGTAAATAATCTCTCCCGGATTTTTCTCTGTAGAAAATCCAGGTTCTCCACCCTCAAAAGTCCACCGGAATTGGTCGGCGCCGGAAGTTTTATTTTCAATTACTACAACGACAGGCGCTGCATAATTATGATCCCGGACTTCTGCCGAAAAATCAGAAACTACCCGAACCGGGGTTTCTTGATAACAAGAAGTTAAAAAGAATAAGTACACAAAAAACCAAAAAGAATGGCATCTTTTCAATACTTTCATAAACAATAAGTTAATGTTTTATACCTGGTTAAAAAACAATATAAAACGATCTGGTTCTGAAATAACGAAATAAGTAAGTGAAAAATAAAACAGAATTTCCTGTTTATTTCACTTCTTTTACACCATACCTTAATAGAATTGGAGATTTTTTCATAGCTAAACATATTTGGAATCAATATTAAAGTTGGTTAAACTTATTTTTTGCAAAGGTAAGAAACTTTTGTTAAATTTAACAAACAAAATATCTATTTTATTTTAGATTTACTTCGTTTTTACTCAACCGGATGATTCGCAGGAAAATCCACAACCACAGAAGAAGCGATAAAATCCCTATCCACCAGGTAGTTCCGGTACCTACGGAATCGACCTGTTTCAGGACTTCAGGATCCTGAATGCCATAATAATTAAATACGGCTAAAGTATTATTAGTGAAATGAGCCAGTATGGGAGCCCAGATACTTTTAGTATAGAATAACAGATAACCAAAATAAACGCCCATCAACAATCGGGGAATAAAACCGTAAAATTGCATGTGAATCGCACTGAATAAAACGGCAACCACCCAGATAATGACATGCTCGTTTTTGAATATCTTCCGGAAAATATTTTGCAATACACCCCGGAATATCAACTCCTCACCAACCCCTGCAAAGACTCCGAGAATAACGATATTGAAAATAACATCTTTCCAGTTTTGGGCCAGCAGCATGGTCTGAGTAATCGACTGCGCATCGTCTTCCATTTTTCTCATCCAGTCTTCAAGAGGTTTCAGGGCTTCGGGAAACCGCATCATTTCGTTGACCTGCGCTGTCAGGTTCAGGAATGGAAGCAAGGCCAGCATACTCACAACAATCAGAATAACCATCGTGGAAGAAATCAGACGATCGGTTTTCAGGTACACTTTTTCATCGTCACTGAACATCTTTCCGAGAACGACTGCCGGAAGAAAGAACGAGCATACGGAACTGAAAAAACTCATGACCCGCACTGCATTCGGATCGTCGTATATGGATTCCGGGTTTTCAATGATCCCGTTGAGGACTTCAATTGAAAATCCGGATTTAATAGCCACAAACAAAGAAAACAACACCGACGACAGGATACTACCCAACACAAAAGCCGTTAGAAGAATAATAACCTGGGTAAAGAAAGAAGAATTTTTAAAGATTCCTTTTATTTCCATGATGGAAGATTAATAAGATTTGGCGCAAACTTACGTTTTTTTTCTTAAAAACCGGTAAAAAAACGTACATTTGCAATAAATTGTCGCTTAGAATGCAATTATTAACACCTAGACATTTCTCCGATTATCAACTGATTGATTCGGGAGATTACGAAAAACTCGAACGATTCGGCCAATATACCCTCCGGCGTCCGGAACCTCAGGCGGTATGGAGAAAATCCCTGCCCGAAAAGGAATGGGAACGGCTTGCCGACGCTTATTTCCGGAAAGAAAAAAGCAAAGTGCTGAACACCGAGGGAAACGAAAAAGGAGAATGGATACTCAAAAAGGACATGCCGCAACAATGGTTCATACCATATGGTTATAAATCCATGAAACTGCAATTTCGTTTGGGGTTGACTGCGTTCAAGCACATTGGGATCTTTCCGGAACAGGCCGAAAACTGGAACTACATTTTCGATACGATTCAACAGTTCGGGATTCCGGAACCCCGGGTTCTCAACCTGTTTGCATATACCGGAGGCGCCTCGTTGGCCGCCCGGGCTGCAGGAGCAGACGTAAGCCATGTGGATTCCGTCAAGCAGGTACTGAATTGGTCGCGTCAGAATATGGAAGCCTCATCGCTCGACAACATCCGGTGGGTGCTGGAAGACGCCCTGAAATTCGTAAAACGGGAAGTCCGCCGGGAGAAAAAATACAACGGGATCATCCTCGACCCACCAGCCTACGGACGGGGCCCGGAAGGCGAAAAATGGATCCTGGAAGACCAGATAGCCGAATTAATGGAAGCCTGTGGCGCCTTGTTGGAAGAAAAGAACGCATTTTGCATCCTGAATCTTTATTCCATGGGATTTTCGGCTCTGATTGCCGATAATCTGATCCGGGATTATTTCAATCAGCCTGTTTCGAGGGAAACCGGAGAATTATATCTGACCGACAACCACGGCAACAGACTGCCGTTGAGCACTTATTGCAGATTTAAAAGATAGTAAAACCCCATCCGATGAAACAATATTTAGATCTTTTGAACCGGGTTCTGAGCGAAGGAACCAAAAAAGAAGACCGGACCGGAACCGGAACCATCAGCCTGTTCGGACACCAGATGCGCTTCGATATGGGCGAAGGATTTCCTTTGCTGACCACCAAAAAACTGCATCTGAAATCCATTATTTACGAATTACTCTGGTTCCTGAAAGGAGATACCAACATTCAATACCTCAACGACAACGGGGTTCGGATCTGGAACGAATGGGCCGATAAGAACGGAGATTTGGGCCATATTTACGGCTACCAGTGGCGTTCCTGGCCGGATTACAACGGTGGACATGTCGACCAGATTTCCGAAGCTGTGAATGCGATCAAGAATAATCCGGATTCGCGCCGGATCATTGTCAGCGCCTGGAATGTAGGTGATCTGAAAAATATGAACCTCCCCCCCTGCCATGCTTTTTTCCAGTTCTACGTAGCCGACGGAAAGCTGAGCCTGCAACTCTATCAGCGAAGCGCCGATATTTTTCTGGGCGTCCCTTTTAATATTGCATCCTATGCTTTATTGCTGCAAATGATGGCCCAGGTAACCGGACTGAAAGCAGGAGATTTTGTACATACCTTAGGTGATGCACATATTTATACCAATCACCTGGAACAGGTGCGGTTGCAACTGAGCCGGGAGACCCGCTCATTACCTGAAATGAAACTCAATCCGGAGGTGAAAAGCATTTTTGACTTTCAATACGAAGATTTTCAATTGGAAAACTACGATCCGCACCCGCATATTCCGGGCGTTGTAGCCGTATAAAAAAGAAAAATTATGACTCTATCCATCATCGTCGCCATGGCCAAAAATAACGAGATTGGCCGGAACAACGACCTGTTGTGGCGACTACCTGCCGAACTGAAACATTTTAAGGAAATCACCACCGGACACACCATTATCATGGGCCGGAAAACTTTCGAATCGCTGCCCAAAGGTGCCCTGCCCAACCGGCGCAACATCGTTCTGAGTCGCCATGCCAACACCCGGCTTGAAGGCTGTGAGGTATACTCGTCGTTAGATGCGGCCCTGATAAAGTTGCTCGACGAAGAAGAAGTCTTCATCATCGGAGGAGCAGAGGTTTTCCGGCAGGCATTCCCCCTGGCGGATAAGTTGTACCTGACCCGTGTTCACGCCGAATTTCCCGATGCAGACACATTCTTCCCGGAAATCGACCGGACGGACTGGCGGGAAACATTCCGGGAAACACACCCGGCAGACGAAAAGAACCCATATTCTTTCACATTCTACGAATACGAGAAATGAAACTTTATACCCAGTAAGTTGAAAGAGCAATTTTTTTCATTTATAAACGAAAAATCTGTATATTTGCGCAAAACATTCGGCTATGGACGAAAAAATAATGCTTTTAAGAAAATTCAATTTATGGGATTCTGATACCTTTGATTTGGGGTACAAACGGAGCGAATATACTGACAAACTAACCGATTATGTAGGCAACCGGCTTATTAAGGTACTTGTCGGGCAAAGGCGTTCCGGGAAAAGCTACATCTTAAGGCAGGTGGCCAGGCAGCTTATCGATAACGGTGTAAAGCCGGAAAATACACTGTTTATTAACCGGGAGTTTGCCGACTTTGATTTTCTGAAAACCTATAAGGATTTAGACGAGTTGGTACAGTCGTACAAAAAAGAGCTGAACCCTTCCGGCAAAGTCTATATTTTTATAGATGAAGTGCAAATAATAGAGGGTTGGGAGAAGATTATCAACTCCTATTCACAGTATTTTGTCGACAGTTACGAAATCTTCATTAGCGGCTCCAATTCTAAGATGCTTTCGGGAGAGTTGGCAACGCTTCTTTCCGGACGATATGTCAAATTCGAGATATTCCCGTTCGGTTATTCCGAATATTTGGGAATTACACAAAAAGAGAACGGGCGACAGAGTTACACGGAATATATGAACAGCGGTGGACTTCCGGAACTTTTTATGCTGCAGAAACAGGAACTCAAACGTAATTATGTATCAGCCATAAAGGATACGGTATTACTGCGTGATATTATCCAACGGCATAGTATAAGAGACCCTCAATTGCTCGAAGATATCTTTATATTCCTGGTAAACAATGCTTCAAACCTCATTTCGATTGCCAACATCGTCAAATATTTTAAGGGACAGGGGCGCCGGACAAGCTACGATGCCATTTCTACCTACATAGGATATATCGAAGATACGTTTCTTATTCACCGTTGCGACAGGTACGACATTAAAGGTAAAGATACATTGTCCGGTAATGCCAAGTTCTATATCAACGATTTGGCTTACAAAAATTATCTTTACCCGGGTTATGGATATGGGTTCGGCTATCTTGTCGAAAATCTGATCTATCTGGAACTGCGCCGGGCAGGATTTGATGTGTATGTCGGAAATTTGCGGAATAAAGAGGTGGATTTTGTCGCCCGCAAAGCCGACCGTATCATCTATCTGCAAAGCGCCTACATACTTTCTGACGAAACTACCATTGAGAGGGAATATTCATCGCTTGAGGCCATTGACGATAATTTTGAAAAGTTAGTGGTTTCTCTTGACGACATTACCCTGCCCTCAAGAGGCGGTATAAAACATATTCAGGCATGGGATTTAAGGGAAATTTTGTGATAAACCACACAAAATCAACAATAAAGATTTATATTAAATTCAACTGACGCAATAAAATCAGCGCATTTTTCTTATGCGTAATTCCTTTCCGAATCTTATAAGAATAAACGATTTCCCGGTTTTCATGATCTATTTCAAAACAATAATTCGTAATTTTCCGGGGGTATTTTTCTTCAAGCTTTGTCAGGGCTATATCATGGGTTGCAATAATTCCCACCATGTTTTTATAATGGAGAAGACTTTCGATATAGAGTATCGATGCCGTTTCCCGGTCTTCTGAGTTGGTTCCGCTGAATAATTCATCGATAATGATTAACACCGGACGACCTTCTTCCAACACCTCTTTCAACTGCTTTAATCTCATAATTTCTGCATGAAAATAAGAACTGCCGGAGTTCAGAGAATCGGAAATCCGCATGCTGGAAAAAATGAAAGCCGGAGTAAATGAGAAAGAGGAGGCACAAGCCGGAGCCCCCAAATTAGCCAGAACAATATTGACTCCGATTGTTCTCAGAAATGTACTTTTACCGGCCATATTCGCCCCGGTAACGATCGACAAATCACCCCATTTGCCAATACTAAAATGATTATGGACCCGCTTGCTCTCAGGGATTAAAGGATGCCCTATATTCTCTGCTTTGAGCGCCGGATGATCATTATTTTCAGAAAGAATTTCCGGAAATGTGAAATTGTCATGATTAAATGAAAAAAGGGCTATGCTCATCAGGGCCTCAAATTCCCCGATACTTTCTACAGATTTCAGGAAATTTTCTTTTTCCGTCTGTTTCCAATCTTCCAATCGAATGGCAGCATGTAAATGTTGTAGTAAAAGTGTATTGACCAAAAAATTAGGAATCAGGTGACTCTTCTGATCAAAAATATTCATATAACGTTGTAATCTCCTGATAGCATCAATGGAGATTACTGCATTGCTCTTAACAGAAAGTAATTTAGCAGACTCAAAGTTTTCCGACCGGATGATATCTAATATGATAGAGTAGGTCTTTATATTTTCAATATGATTCGTGAGCAACGATTCGGATTCTGTAATTTTCTTTTCATATCGAAACAGAACAATACATTGAAGTATAATAAATAGTGAAAAAACAGGCGCCAGCCGGAATTGAAAAATAGTCAGAACAAACAGCAGGATATTAATATAAGGCAACAGGTATATCGCAGCATGTAGTATTCTTGATTTTTTAAATTCGACCGGTTGAGAAAAGAATAATTTCAGACTTTCGATACTTCCTGTTTGCTCCTGGTACTTTTCTCTATTAATTTTAGCCAGCCATTCAATTAAAGAGATGCTTCTGCTCTTCAACTCCCGGACAGCCTCCTGTCGGCTTAATATTTCATTTTTATCCACCCGGTCCGAAAAATAGGATGCCAGTTTGTTTTCACCGATCCGGGTTCTCGTCCGGTTAATATACTGGAACAAAGATCCTGCTCCAAAAACATCGAGATCGAAAGAGTAACTATGAGAACGATCCTGATAATTACTCCCACTTTCAAATGTACGCGCAATATCAGGATTGACTAACAACGAACGTTCCTTTTCACAAACAGCAACAGATTTTCTGATCTCACTTCTTTGTTTTTCCGCTTTCCGGTGCTTTATGATAAAGAAAAGAACAAGTACAAGCAGACTCAAAATCAGGAGGGAGAAAAAAAGATCATTCTCCTGGTCGTATTTCACTGTCCAGAAGATAATGGCAGATACAATAGATATAAAAGCAAACAACCGCAGATAAAAATACAAGCTGAGTTTCTTTGTCAGCAAACGGCACTTTTCATTCCAATCATGGATCAGACTTTCGTAAAATTGAATCGTGTTCATGGAGTATTTTATGCAGTTCTAAGGCTTGATTTGCGTTTATTCATTTTGATTAGCCGAAATAGTATATTTTCTTGATACATATTCATACCCCCAATCATATAGTTTTACCAGAAAAAACAACATGAATATTACAGAAAGAATACAGGGAATAATCCTCTCAAAACGTGAAGTGATATTTTTTAACCCGTTCATACTTACATTAATAATATTTATACAAAAATAGAAAATTCTTTTGAGTTTTTATAATTTAATCCGGATAACCGGAATTCAATACGCAATCATTCGCTTCCTGAATCAGAGCTTCCGGGTAAGCATTCATTTCCAATATCCGCAATGCATTCCGGGAGGTAGGGATTCCTTCTTTTATTTTATAATCGAAAGAGAGAGTTTCTTCCTCTACCTGTTCCGTAAAATGAGATAAAGTATACTGATCTTTCAATAATCCGGCCAATTCCAGATCGTGTGTTGCAACCAATACCGCATTTTGGGAGTTGCGTACAAAATAATTTAATGTGGCCTTTGCTGCTGCAATTCTTTCTATGGTATTGGTTCCTTTGAAAAGCTCATCTAAAAGAATCAGATTGGCTCCGGATTGTGTTTGTGTAATAATTTCTTTCAACCTCAGAACTTCTTCCAGATAATAACTTTTACCCTGAACCAAATCATCTTTTGAATTAATTGCTGAGTAAATTCTCATCCGGGTACAATGAAAACTTTCTGCAAAACAGGTGTTAAGAGTTTGTCCCGATAAAACGTTGACTCCGACCGTACGGATCAGGGATGTTTTCCCGGACATATTGGAGCCCATGATCAACAACGATTTTTTGTTCATTGTAATGGTATTGGGGACACAATCATGTATCAAGGGATGATATAATTGTTCTGCCTCTATTTTGTTAGCAGAAGCAAATCCGGGTAGACAATAATATGGGAGCTCTCTCCTTAATACGCTTACTGATTGCAGGTTGTCAATTAATCCAATATAATTAAAAAGCGTTTCAATATCTTTCGACTTCAACTCTAATAATCGGAATGCCTTAAAAAGTGAAATAGGTTCCAATAGGAAAAAGATACGTATAAATTCGCTGACGCTCCAAGAAATAAGGGAGATATCTGAATCGATTTTAGAATCAAAACGAAACAGCAACAGGCTGTTTTTCAGCTTACTTACATTCTTTAATGCCGGTTCAATCGTTGGATTCAAATCTTTTAAGGCATTTTGGTTAAACAAACTTTTTGCGATGTTGATCATCTTCAGTAATTGAGGAATCGAACCGGCATATAAAAAAGCGGTTTGCTTGTTTTTATAGTGGACAATCAGGTTTACAATAAAAACAACACCACACAGTAGAAGGAGAATACGAACCTGGAAGAGTAAAAATGCTACCAGAAAAGCAAAAGGTAATAGCTGTAAAATCCGCCAGATCAGGAATTGGAAACTTGAGATTACCGGCTTTTTAATCTGGAACAACGAACAAATATAATAAGCATCGGTATGATTCAATTTTTTCAGTAGCCGGTTAATTTTTTGTTGTAATGGTCGGTCACTTTCGTATAATCTGATCCAGTCTTCCTGTTTTTTTACCGGACTTTCCAACGGGATATTGCAAAGTAAGTTATATAAATATTGCCGTCCAACAGAGGAGATGTTGTGATCCAGAAAGAAAAACAGGGCATCCAGATCCAAATCATCGCGAGTCGGGTCATTAAGATACTGAAAAGCATCCGGATCCGTATTATAATCGTAATAGCGGGAAATCAGGTCAATATTCATGATTTCTTTGTTTAGAGAGGAGCTGTTTCAAAATGAGGCAGCCCCTTCTCCAATGTTATAACTATTACAATCGTAATATTTTGGATAGTGTTTCAAATATCCCTACGTCCATGAGATGAGAGAAATTAATTGTACAAAAGAGTACTATTATCCAAAATACAACAATCGGCAATATAATGAGCCTATTTTTGTATTTTTTCATTTTGACTGGACGAAACAGTAAACTTTCTTGATGCATATTCATAGCCCCAATCATATAATTTTACGAGAAAAAATAAGATTAACATCGAAGAAAGAATATACGGAATGATCCTTTCAAAATGAGGAATACAATTTTTAGGCTCTTTCATAATGTCTTGATGCATATTCATAACCCCAATCATATAATTCACATGCAATAAGAACTCCACCCAATATGGTTAATCCGAACACGAGGAAGCCGCCATCAATCTGTTGCATCTCTTCCACCGAAAGTTCTTCTAAAAAATTAACTGTATCCATAATTATTAATTTTAGCTTTTTTATTGGTGTTCTTTCATAGCCTCTCTCATTCCCAATGCAATAGCGCAACAAGCGATTTCAATTGCGCATATTCCGGCAAAAACGGCTAGCGGGATTAATCCTCCATCAATCCTGTCCATTTCCTCTTGTTTCATTTCTTCCACTTCGTAAGTAGAAAGATCAAATTTATTCATAATATAAAAATGTATTAACAATTAATTTTTTCACCACAACTTTACATAACGCCTGTGATACTAACGTTTCGAACAATTATTCTTTGATTTTGCAATACCGGTATTGCTGTCGACAGTACAAAGTTAAGAGCAATCACTGAAATAAAATTGCAGTCTGCAAAATATTTTCAAATATATTGAAAATATTTCATACTTATATCATCCGGGGCAATTGTTTCTGCCACATTTCATAATAACGGGTTCCTTCCAGGTATAATGTTCGATGTGTTCCTTCTTCAACCAACGTTCCGTTTTCCAGGATTGCTATTTTATCAGCATCCAAAACCGTACTTAAACGGTGAGCGATCATCACAATCGTTTTTCCCTGTTCTTTCAAACGGTTAATGGCCTGTTTCACATAAAACTCCGATTCTGAATCCAGCGAAGAAGTCGCCTCGTCGAAGATAATCACTTCCGGATTCCGGTACAAAGCCCGGGCGATAGCCAGTCTTTGTTTTTCTCCCCCGGAAAGGGCGGAGCCATTCTCCCCGATCTGGGTATGAAATCCCTGAGGCAGCTTTTCTATGAAAGGAATCAGTCCCAGTTCTTTTACCACTCCAATAATCCGTTCCATGTCGGGACTGAATTCCCCAACAGCAATGTTGTCGATAATATTTCCCGAAAATAAGTTTAATTGCTGCGGAACCGAACCGATCATCTTCCTCAGGCTTTCATTTGTAAAATAATTGATATCCTGCCCATTAATGCTTATTTTTCCGGAGTTTAAAAGGTACAATTTCTGAATCAAAGCAGACAAGGTCGTTTTCCCGGAACCACTTTCCCCGATGATGGCTGTCAGTTTTCCGGCAGGGATTACGAATGAAAAATCCGAAAATATTTCTTTCCGGGTTCCGTAAGTGAATGAAATATGCTCGAAACAAATATTTCCCAGGGTCTCTTTTTTCAATTCTATTTTATGTTCTTCCGATTCCCGTTCCAGATCCATGATCTCAAACAAACGGTCGGCCGCTATCAATGCATTCTGCATCGTTTTATTTGCTCCGATAAGGCTAATCACAGGCCCTGTAAAATAGCCGACAATTGCATAAAAGGACAGCAACTCACCGGGAGTAATGGAGGTATCGATTACAAAGTACGAACCAACCCATAATAAAATGATTGTAAACAACCGGCTGATAAAGGTTGATGTATGGGTCGAAAAAATAGAATTAACTCCGGATTTATAAATAGTCTCCATCATTTGAATAAACCGGCCTTCTGTTCGAAGATTACAGAAATCTTCAATTCCAAATTGCTTGATGGTTTTCACAGAATTAAGCGATTCTACCAATTGGCTTTCCAGATTGGCCGCCGATTCCATAATCTTCCGTTCCTGCCTCTTATTCAACTTGTCAACAACAAAGTACAGGACAGAATACAACGGAATCACAACCAGCATAATCAATGCCAGCTTCCAACTGTATATAAACATCAGGCCGAACGAAAAAATAACAATAAACAGGTTCACCATCAAGGAAACCGACACTTCATTGATAAACACCCGTATCTTAACCGCATCCCCGATGCGGGAAATAATTTCCCCGACCCGCATGGTATCGAAGAAGCGTTGGGGAAGCTTCAACAAATGCTTGTAATATCCCAATACAAGCCGGGTGTCGATTTGTTGCCCCGTTTTCAACATAAAAAAACTTTGCAATACCCCGATAACTGTTTGTATAGCCAATATAAGCAACATGGCTACACTCAAAAGATTGAGAAGGTTTTTATTCCCTTCCGGTAATATATTGTCTGTTATTTTCTGAATATAAATTGAAGTGGAAAGTCCCAGTACTGTATAAATAATTGCTCCGAACAGACATTGAAACAAAATACTTTTATGCGGCTGTAGTAAGTAAATGAAGCGCTTTAGATTGGAGACTCCCTGATTTCCTTCCTGAAAATGGTCTCCCGGCATTAATATTATGAGAACTCCGGTCCACAGAGAACAGAATTCGTCAAGCGTTGTTTTGTGAATCCGGCCATCGGCAGGATCCATATAATCGATCCGGTTATCTTTTACCTTATAGATAACCACATAATGGTGAAGTTTTTTGTCGATTATAACATGAGCAATCGATGGTAACGGGATTTTCGATAAGGATTCCCGTACGCCTTTCACCCCTTTGGCTGTAAATCCCAGTTTTTCAGCAGCCTCTATAATACCGGTTACATTGGTTCCTTTAGCATCTGTACCTGCAATTTGCCTGATCCGGGACACTGGGATTTTCAGGCCATAGTGTGCAGCAACTGAAGCAATACAGGCAGCTCCACAATCGGTCATATCGCGTTGTTTGATTCTGATATTCATTCCGTGATTATTTTAGGGTTCATCCAATTGTCTGCTTTGTCAAACAACAACTGCCACAAGGATCTTTTTTTCAGGTGAAAACGTGCGGTAAGCGTCATTCCTTTTTGAATACAACCCTGGTATCCATTTTTCAGAGACAGGCAATGGCCATGTAGTCTGCACCGTACCCGGAACATGGGGCTATCCGATATATAAACCACATCTTTCAATATTTCAGAGATTCTTCCCTCCAGCAACCCCCATTCACGATAATCAAAAGTCCCAATCTGGAAATTAACTGACTGGTTTTCATAAATATACCCAATATCCATCGGAGAAATATAGCATTCCGCTAAAAGAGAATCCGAAGACGAAATGTACCCCAATACCTGAGTTGGAGATATAAAATTTCCGGTTTGAAATCCGGCAACCTGAGTCAATGCTCCGGAAGCAGGAGCTACCAGAATATAATTTCGTTTTTCTTTTTCCAATTGTCTGACAGTCGATTCAATCTGCTGGTTTTCCAGTTCCAACCGGGTATGTTCATTT
Organism: Bacteroidales bacterium; assembly: GCA_031548005.1. Taxonomy (GTDB): domain Bacteria; phylum Bacteroidota; class Bacteroidia; order Bacteroidales; family Azobacteroidaceae; genus BNXB01. The sequence goes on along the minus strand of JAVBRK010000087.1, from coordinate 10,341 downwards.
TGCTAGGAAGCATAGTACTCATTCCGGATATAGGATGATTGTCCCAATGCCATTTCCCAGCTATTTTTACATTGCAGATATTCTGATTCGGAAATAACCCCTTTTTCAAAAAGCTTTTTCGCTGTCTCATACTCCTTCCTCAAATAATCGACATTGAATTGTTGTTCTTTCAATTTAGACAAATAACGGTTGTATTCATTTTTGTATTTCGGACCAAGCGTCCCTTTACTCTTTTGCAATAAGATCTCAATATTATGAATAAACTGCTCATTATCCTGTTTCTTTCGTATTTCAAGAGCAATTTGCTCATCTATGCGTTCGGTGCTTAAAACAACCAGTGTATCTCCGGAACAGACCGTTTTATTTTCGGATAAATCAAATAAAACGATTTCTCCGGATATAGATGACTGAATCATTGTGTTTTCAAACGGAGCGCGGATGATTCCTGGGCTCTGAACGCTGATATCGATCTTTATAATAGGAAGTAACAAGATCACAATTACAACAAAAATCAAGGAAGAAAGGTAAATTGCTTTGCTTTTTGTATTGATTTTCGAATAGTAAGATTCGGCGGAATAGTTTAGAATTTCGGGTGGAAAAACAGGATCCATATCAAAATAATTAATGAGATATTTCTGTATTGTGGTTATTGTAATACAAAGTTAAGCGCAGTCACTGAAATAAAATTGCAGTCTGTTAAAAATCCTCCATTTATTTCATTTATTTCAGAATTTTTAATTGGACGTAGTTTAAAAACAAGTTCTATTTCGAAATCGTATTCATAATAATAAGTCTTCCGAAACTTATCATATAAAATCGGAGCACCCATTATTCGCAACTCCTCTATTATATTAAAAAGCTGACGTTGGCTTATATGAAGGATGGATGAAAATATATCTGAAGTTCCTGTCGATTCTCTTTGAATCATTTCATGGATAAGATTGATTCTTTCAATCTGTTCAAGTAGTTTCATTAAATTATAAAATTATTAATATGCAAAAATACAAGATTCTTTTTAATTTTTATAATTAATGTTTGCCTGTTTTACATAAAATTTTATCAATTTTATTTAAAAAAGTGAGTGCGGAGTAAATCAGGTCCGATTAATTTAGGTGATTAATCTTCAATCTGATCAATTCCTTATAATAAATAGATTATATCTGATATGATATAATATTTTATCAAAACACACTCTAAACTGTGGTAATAACGAATGAGCAGAATTAAATTTCAATAATTGATATTCAACCAGGCAGCCAGAAAAAGGTCGTAAACACGATAGACATCCTGTTCGCGGGTAATAAAATCTTTTTCCAGAAGCCCTTTCAATGCGGCCTGTACCGAACTGGCCGACGATAACTTATATTTCTTGACAAAAGCTCCAGATGTCGGTTCGGTTGTTTTTCCTTCCTTAGCAATGGCAATCAACAGTTCTTTTTGTTTTACGGGGAGCCGGAACAACGTTTCGACATAAGCATACTCATAAGAACCGATAATAGTTTGTATCGCTTCCGGAAGCAGGTTCAGGCTACAATTATCTCCCTCGGAAACGGCATTAAACAATACATGGAGCGCTTTTTGAATATACCAGGTAATTCCTTCAAACTGGATATAAGCAGCCTCGATCACCCCGGCATCAATTGTTTTCCGGTGTTGAGAAAAGTGATCCTGTGCAAACCGGATGTATTCCGGCAAAGCAATACTGTCGAGATACATCATGGATGCACTTTGATAAAAAGGACGGGCGGCGCCGAGAAATATATTTCCCAATACATGCCGCTGGCTGCCTGCAAAAATAAAACGGGCGTTGTTGCAATGCTGGATATGAGTCCGCAGAACAGCTTCCGTATTGTTTTCAGGATAAGATATGATCTGCTGGAATTCGTCGATCGCAACGATACAGGGCTTATCGGCAGCCGAGAGATAGCTGAATATCTCATCGAGTGTTGCCTCCGGAGCCTGAATATCTCCCAGGGAAAGGTTAAAAGAAGGGGTTCCCGAAATATCGAAAGTAATGCCCGGCTGTAGAGACTTAACCGTCCTTATAAATTCTTTCAGGGCCTTCTTTCCGAAAGATTGCAAACTTTCCACGATCACCTTACTCAATGCGAAAGTAAAATCGCGAAGCGATTTAGTGGCGTAAATATCGACGAAGAAAGTGTAGTATTTACTATCTAATTCTTTTTGCAGGAAACTATGCCGGATCAATCCGGTCTTCCCCATCCTGCGGGTCGAAATCAGGACCAAATTGTTCCCATTCGTTACCTCATCGATCAGCCGGATCGTTTCGTCCTTCCTGTCGCAAAAATATTCTTCCGATACATACCCAACTGTTACAAACGGATTTTTAATCGTCTTCATAATACAATCTTATAATTATTATAAAATAATAATACAAAGATAATAATTTATTTTCCTTCAATCCATTTCCGGGCATTGACAAAAGCTTCGATCCAGGGAGTGACTTCATCGGAAAGTACCCGGTTGGAAGGATAATTAGCACACTGCCATGGGAATAACGAGCGTTCGAGGTGAGGCATCATCGCCAGGTGCCGTCCATCTTCCGAACAAATAGCAGCCACAGCATAATCCGAACCGTTGGGGTTACCGGGATAGGTATCATAAGCATATTTAGCAACAATTTTATATTCGGAAGCTTTATAAGGCATGCTGAATTTTCCTTCTCCATGCGCCACCCAAATTCCCAATTTATTGTTTGATAACGATTCGAACATGACGGAGTTATTTTTAGGAATTGTTACAGTTACAAATTCCGACTCGAACTTATGAGAATCGTTGTGCCTCATTTCCGGCTTTTCTTTGTGTCCGGGGTAGATCAGATCCAACTCAACCATCAACTGGCAGCCGTTGCAAACACCCAAACTCACCGTATCTTTCCGGGCATAAAACCGTTCGAGCGCCATCCGGGCCTTTTGGTTGTAACGGAACACGCCGGCCCAACCCTTCGCTGATCCCAGAACATCGGAGTTGGAAAATCCGCCACAGAACACAATCATCTGAATATCATCCAACGTTTCCCGTCCGGAAGCCAGGTCAGTCATGTGAACATCTTTCACGTCGAATCCGGCAAGATAAAGCGCATAAGCCATTTCCCGTTCGCCGTTAGTCCCTTTCTCCCGGATAATAGCCGCCTTGATTCCCGAAGATTTCCGACGATCGGGAGTCAGGCCAAATTGCGCTAACTGTCCCGAAAAATCTTTATTGAAGCGGTATTTCAACGGTTGTTTTCCGTAGTTTTCAAAACGTGCTTTTGCCAGTTTGGCCGGCGTTTGTGCACACTCCAGCAGGTAAGAAGAACGGAACCAGGTGTCGCGCAGGGTATCGATATCGAAACTATAATCGTTCTTGTTTTTAGTGATGCGGATCTGACGCTCTTTGATCACTTTGCCGATGCGGGCGAAAGCGATACCAGAATCTTTCAGCAGAGCCTCTGCCGTTTTTTTATCTTCGACCTGAATAATAATCCCCGGATTTTCACTGAACAACACTTTAATCAGGTCTTTTTCCCGGATCTTATCGAGGTTCAGTTCCAAACCGCCTTTTGTATTGGCAAAACACATCTCCAGCAAGGCGGTAATCATACCTCCGGCCGAAATGTCGTGTCCGGCAAGGATCAATCCCCGGCCGATCAACTCCTGTACAGCATTGAATGCCGCTGCAAAATATACTGCATCACTGACGGTCGGAACTTCTTCTCCCAGTTTGTTCCGGGATTGGGCAAAAGCCGAGCCGCCGAGTTTCAGCGAATCGAAAGAAAAATCGATATAATAAATTCCTGAATTCCGCTTGTTCTTGATTACCGGAGAAACGATCTTACGAATATCCGAAACTTCTGCACCCGCCGAAATGATCACGGTTCCCGGCGAATACACCTTGTCTTCTCCGTATTTCTGAGTCATCGAAAGCGAGTCTTTTCCAGTCGGAATATTTACTCCCAACTCACAGGCAAATTCGGAGCAGGCCTCCACTGCACTGTACAGACGGGCATCTTCTCCGGGATTCCTGCAAGGCCACATCCAGTTCGCACTCAGGGAGACACTCTTGATTTTTTCTTTCAGGGGAGCAAATACAATATTGGTCAATGCCTCGGCAACTGCCAGTACCGAACCGGCGGCCGGGTCGACCAAGGCTGCCTGGGGAGCATGACCGATTGAGGTAGCAATTCCCGATTGGCCCTGGTAATCCAGAGCCACAGCGCCCAGGTCGCTCAACGGCAGTTGAATTTCTCCCTGGCATTGCTGACGGGCAACTTTCCCGGTAACGGAGCGGTCGACCTTGTTCGTCAACCAGTCTTTACAGGCTACGGCTTCGAGCTGAAGCACGTTTTCTAAATATTTCAAAATATCTTTTTCATGGTATTGAACCGGATCGAACGATTCTTTTACCGTTTGGTCGTTCATGACCGTACGCGGCGGTTTTCCAAAAAAATCTTCCAACCGGAGGTCGAGCGGTCTTTTCCCATCTTTCTGCTCAAAAGTGAATTGCATATCACCGGTCGTTTCACCGACGACATACATCGGCGAGCGCTCCCGTTCGGCAATTTTCCGTACCCGTTCGATATCGCCGTACCCCAGTAAAAGTCCCATACGTTCCTGACTCTCATTGCCGATAATTTCTTTGGCAGACAAGGTCGGATCGCCGACCGGAAGTTGCGACATATCGATTTTTCCTCCGGTAGACTCCACCAATTCGGAAAGGCAGTTCAGGTGCCCTCCGGCTCCATGATCGTGAATCGATACAATCGGATTATTTTCCGATTCGGCCAAAGTACGGATCACATTCGAAACCCGTTTCTGCATTTCCGGATTGGCGCGCTGAACAGCATTAAGCTCAATGCCACTCGTATATTCTCCGGTATCGACCGAAGACACGGCTCCTCCACCCATTCCGATACGGTAATTATCTCCACCGAGAACGACTACTTTTTCTCCGGCTTCCGGCGTCCCTTTCAGGGCATCACGTTTGGTTCCCCAACCAACGCCTCCCGCCAGCATGATCACCTTGTCATAAGCAAATTTTTTATAATTTTCTTCGTGCTCAAAAGTCAGCAGGGAACCGCAAATCAGAGGTTGACCGAACTTATTTCCGAAATCGGAAGCTCCGTTGGACGCTTTGATAAGAATTTGCCCGGGGGTCTGGTACAACCATTTCCGGGGTTTCATCGTATTTTTTTCCCAAGAACGACCTGCCGCCGTACGTGGATAAGAAGTCATATAAACAGCTGTCCCGGCAATAGGCAAAGAAGCTTTTCCTCCGCCGAGACGATCGCGGATCTCCCCTCCGGTACCGGTGGCAGCGCCGTTGAAAGGCTCCACAGTAGTTGGAAAGTTATGTGTCTCCGCTTTCAGGGAAATAACTGTTTCTACCGGCTTAACCGTGAAATAATCGGGTTTATCGCCGGAAGCGGGAGCGAATTGCTCGACCACCGGCCCCTGGTTGAAAGCGACATTGTCTTTATAGGCCGAAACCAAACTATTCGGATTCGTTTGGGATGTCTTTTTGATCAACTGGAACAGGGTGCTTTCTTTTTCCTCTCCATCAATAACAAAAATGCCATTGAATATCTTATGCCGGCAATGCTCGGAATTCACCTGAGAAAACCCGAAAACCTCGCTGTCGGTCAGTTTCCGGCCGAGGCGCTTGCTCACCTCGTTCAGGTAGTCGATCTCATCCTGACTCAAAGCCAATCCTTCGGCCTTATTGTATGCTGCAATATCCTTAATTTCGACAATCGGACCGGGCTTCCGGTTAATGGTGAAAATATCCTGTCCCAAACCGTCGTAAATACGTTGAAGCATCGGGTCGTGACCCGCATCTTTTCCTTTTACAGCATAGAATTCTTCAATGCGTGAAATCCCCGCCAGTCCCATGTTTTGTGTAATCTCGACAGCGTTGGTACTCCAGGGGGTAATCATCTCACAACGAGGCCCCATGTACCAGCCGTTCAGACAATTATCCTGTAAGTACCGGGCAGCGCCAAACAACCAGATCAACTTATCTGTATCCTCTTTTGAAAGCTTTTGAATCGTTTCAACTGCAATAACTGTTTTTGCTTTTGTCTGAAAGAAAAGAATCATACTGAAAATGGGTATTTATTAGGCTTGCAAATGTACATAAAAATCGTGAATTAACGCATTCGCCGGAGAAAATGTACTAATCATGTAAGGCCATGCAGGAGTTGACATGACCAAGATTATTTCTTTCAATACTACAGCCGAGCTTTCAACAACGGAACGTACCCCCTCCGGATGAATAACTATCTACAATATAAGCATCCGATAATCTTATATTTTTGTTTTGATATTACAAAAATGCCAAAAATTGCTATCTCGAGTTTGCAATTGTAGATATTTAAATTATATTTGCACCTGGATTTTAATCTTCGGCATGGATACATTTTACAGAACACATCAACACCTGGTAGAGCATGTCAACTCCCCAATAAACAGGAAATTGATGGATGATATTGACTGGAACGACCGCCTGATCGGAGTAAAAGGATCAAGGGGGGTCGGCAAGACCACTTTTTTACTGCAATATGCCAAAGAAAATTTCAGTTCAAACGATCGCGAATGCCTGTACATTAACCTGAATAATTTTTACTTTACCTGCAAGTCCCTGATTGAATTCGCCGATGAGTTCCAGATGAAGGGAGGTAAGGTACTGCTGATCGATCAGGTATTTAAATATCCGGAGTGGTCGAAAGAGTTACGGGAATGTTTCGACCGTTTTCCGAATCTGAAAATCGTATTCAGCGGATCGTCGGTCATGAGGTTGAAAGAAGAAAATTCGGATCTATCGGGAAAGGTCATTTCCTACAACCTCAGAGGATTTTCTTTCCGGGAATTCCTGAACCTCCTGGCGGAAACTGATTTTCCATCCTACTCGTTGGAAGATATTTTGAATCACCATGAAGAAATTTCCGGAGATATTTGCTCATCGATCAAGCCATTAGCCTATCTTTCAGATTATTTACACCACGGTTTTTATCCGTTTTTCTTAGAAAAGAGAAATTTCTCGGAGAACCTGCTGAAAACCATGAATATGATGCTTGAAGTCGATGTGTTATCAATCAAACAAATAGAACAAAGCTACCTTCCCAAACTTCGGAAGCTGTTGTACTTAGTTTCATTAGCAACCCCTGGGACTCCGAATGTCAGTCAGTTAAGTAATGAAATCGAAACTTCAAGGGCTACAGTTATGAACTATCTCAAGTATCTGAAAGACGCCCGGCTGATCAACATGCTATACCCCGAAAATGAAGAATTTCCCAAAAAGCCGGTGATGGTTTACATGCAGAATCCCAACCTGATTTATGCAACCCGTCAGGTCAAGGTAAACGATCAGGCTATCAGGGAAACTTTTTTTTATAATCAGATGCATAAAGACTACCGCGTTAATGCCGGAAAAAAAGATATCCGTTTTCTGATCGAAGGTAAATATAATTTCAAAGTTTTGGGCGAGCTCGGCGGGAAATACAAATCCGATGTCTATTATGCGGTCGATGGCATGGAAAAAGGCCGTGGAAACGTGATTCCCCTGTGGTTATTCGGATTTTTGTACTGACCCGGAGAAATCGGAAATAATATACTCAAACATAGAAAAAGACAAGTATTACAATAAAATTTAGAATTTATGACAAAGCAAAAAAAATTCATCACCTGTGATGGTAATCAGGCAGCTGCTCATATAGCGTATATGTTCAGTGAAACAGCCTCGATCTACCCGATCACTCCATCGTCGACCATGGCTGAATACGTCGACGAATGGGCTGCTGCCGGCCGTAAAAATATTTTCGGGGAAACGGTACGTGTAGACGAAATGCAATCCGAAGCAGGGGCCGCCGGCGCCATGCACGGCGCTTTGCAGGCCGGGACTCTTTCGACTACATTCACTGCCTCGCAGGGTTTATTGCTGATGATCCCCAATATGTACAAAGTGGCCGGAGAATTGCTCCCGGGGGTTTACCATGTATCCGCCCGCGCATTGGCTTCTCATGCTCTTTCTATTTTTGGAGATCACCAGGATGTCATGGCGGTCCGCCAAACCGGATGCGCCATGTTTGCTACCGGATCAGTACAAGAAGTAATGGACCTGGCAGCCGTTGCCCACCTGGCAGCCATCGAATCGCGTGTACCTTTCATCCACTTTTTCGATGGATTCCGGACATCGCACGAAATCCAGAAAATAGAAATGCTGGACAATGAAGATCTGGCTCCGATGATCAACCAGGAAGCTTTACGGGAATTCCGCAGCCGCGCTTTAAATCCGGAAAAACCGGTAGCCCGCGGAACGGCACAGAACCCGGATATCTACTTCCAGGCTCGTGAAGCATCTAATGTTTACTATGATAAAGTGGTTGGTATCGTTGAAAAATACGTTGCTCAACTGAGCGAGCTTTCCGGCCGGAAATACGGTTTATTCGATTATTACGGAGCGCCGGATGCCGACCGTGTCATCATTGCCATGGGATCAGTAACCGAAGCGATCAAGGAAACGATCGATCACCTGAACAAAAAAGGAGAAAAAGTAGGTCTGGTGTGCGTACACCTTTACCGTCCGTTCTCTGCAAAACATTTCCTGGCTGCCGTACCTAAATCGGCAAAACGAATTGCGGTTCTCGACCGGACCAAAGAACCGGGAGCTACCGGAGAGCCTTTATACCTCGACATAAAAGATTGTTTTTATGGCACAAAAGAGGCTCCTGTGATTGTGGGCGGACGCTATGGATTGTCTTCCAAAGACACCACTCCGGCCCAGATCCTGGCGGTTTATGAGAACCTGGCATTACCGGAACCGAAAAACGGATTTACCATCGGGATCGTAGATGATGTAACTTATACTTCACTTCCTCAAAAAGAAGAGTTGGTTTTTGAAGGCGGACCATACGAAGCCAAATTCTACGGATTAGGAGCAGATGGTACGGTAGGAGCCAACAAGAACTCCATTAAAATCATCGGAGACAATACCGACAAATATTCCCAGGCTTACTTCGCCTACGACTCTAAAAAATCGGGAGGGTTTACCTGCTCGCACCTGCGTTTCGGGGATAAACCGATCCGTTCGACTTACTTAGTCAACACCCCCGACTTCGTTGCCTGTCACGTTCAGGCCTACCTGCGCCTTTACGATGTGACCAAAGGACTGAAAAAAGGCGGGACGTTCCTTCTGAATACCATCTGGAATGAAGAGGAAGTCAAAAAGAACCTGCCGGACAACGTAAAGAAATACTTGGCTAAGAACAACATCAATTTCTATATCATCAATGCAACAGGTATTGCAGAAGAAATCGGATTAGGCAATCGCACCAACACCATCCTGCAATCGGCATTCTTCAAGATTACCAGAGTCATTCCTTACGATCTGGCGGTAGAACAAATGAAAAAAGCCATCGTAAAATCTTATGGTAAAAAAGGAGAAGATATTATTAAAATGAATTATGCGGCGGTAGACCGCGGCGGAGATATCGTAAAGATACAAGTTCCCGCCGAATGGGCCAGCGTCGGCGAAACCAAGGATGCCAACGCCGGAAATATACCTGCATTCATTGCGAACGTAGTTCGTCCGATCAACTCCCAGAAAGGAGACGATCTTCCGGTTTCTGCATTCTCCGGTCGTGAAGACGGCACCTGGGATCAGGGAACAGCCGCTTACGAAAAACGCGGAGTGGCTTCGCATGTGCCGGTCTGGATTCCGGAGAACTGTATTCAGTGTAACCAGTGCGCCTATGTTTGTCCTCACGCTTCCATCCGTCCGTTTGTTCTGGATACTGCAGAACAATCCAAGGCTCCTGCCGGCTTAACTACATTAAAAGCTCAGGGAAAACAATTCGAAGGAATGCAGTTCCGGATCCAGGTCGACGTACTCGATTGTATGGGCTGTGGTAACTGTCCGGATGTCTGCCCGGGTAACAAAAACGGAAAAGCGCTGCAAATGGCGCCGATCGAAACTCAATACGACAACCAGGCTAACTGGGACTTCTGTTCGAAAGAAGTTAAGTCCAAACAACATTTAGTCGATACTTCCCTGAATGTGAAAAATTCGCAATTTGCAACCCCGCTGTTCGAATTCTCCGGAGCTTGCGCCGGTTGTGGGGAAACTCCTTATGTCAAGCTGCTTTCGCAATTGTTCGGAGACCATCAGATGATCGCCAATGCAACCGGATGTACCTCGATTTATTCCGGTTCCGCTCCATCCACTCCTTATACTACAAACGAAGAAGGACGTGGTCCGGCCTGGGCAAACTCCTTATTTGAAGACAATGCCGAATACGGATTGGGTATGAATATCGGTACCGAAAAACTACGCGACCGGGTGGAA
>JAVBRK010000111.1:0-17311 GCA_031548005.1 Bacteroidales bacterium | reverse complement strand
CATCTCGTTGACCGATAAAACACCTCTTCGAGACCTCTTTGATAAAACTAAATTTCAAAATGACAAAGAACGATTTGGACCAGATGGGCCAAGTTTATTTGATTTTTAATAACGTCCCAATTTTAATGGGACACTAGTGATATTTAATTATAACTAAATCAACGTATTTGTTATGAGATTTTTTCTGTATATATGTATTATTAGCCTAACGGCATGTCATAACATTTCTTCCAATTCATTTAAGTTGGAGGGTTTTATAGAAGGCGCAGATAGTTCCAAAAATATTACGCTATATTACCCGATAAAAGAAAATAACGAATTCCGCGAAATAACCGATACAGCAAAAATAATAAATGGGAAGTTTGTATTCGAAGGAAATATTGAGGATTTGACTGCTGCTGAGTTAGCTTTTGATAATTCGCATGTTTCGATTTCTGTTCGAATCTATTTGGAACCAACAACAATGAAACTACATATAAACAGAACTCAACCCTACACCTATAAATTATCAGGAACAAAAGTTGAGAAAGAAAATATGGAGCTGAGAAAGGACCTGGAGCCCGATGCAAAGATTTACTACGAAAGATTAGAATGTATGGATGATTTATTAAAACAGATAAACTTAAATGTTGAAAGCAACAATATCTCTGTTTTGGATAGTCTGATTAATCTTTTGCAATATACAAAAGAACAAATTTCTACTGCCGGTCTGAAAATGAATAAAACACGTCTTGATTTCATTTTCAGACACAACATATATCGAATAGCTCCTGATTTATTATATCTGATCACTAAATCGGAATTTCCCTCAATTGACACGATTCAATGCATTTATAACAACCTGCCAAAGCAGTCACAAATAAGTTTAATGGGAAACATTGCTTTGAAACAAATGGAGGATTTTTTAGTAGAAAGTAAAAAAGATCTTCCGATAGAAGATACTTTGCTGGGGCATTCTGCTCCTGATTTTATAAGGAAAGATTTTTCTGAAAGAACAATCCGATTGTCCGATTTCAAAAATAAAAGTTATGTTTTATTGGATTTTTGGGCAAGCTGGTGTGCCCCTTGTTTAAGAGAAATCCCTAAAATAAAAGATTTACATCATAAATATAGTAAAAAAGGGCTTGCGGTTATCAGCATATCTTCAGATAATGATAAGATCTCCTGGCTCAATGCAATAAAAAATCATCAATTGGAATCCTGGAGTCAGGTTCTGAATGTAGAAAAAAAAGCCGATTCCACATTAAATATTAACAATATATTTTCTATATACAATGTAGAAATGATACCTTATTTCACTTTAATAGACAAGCAGGGGAAGATTATTGCCAGATGGGATTACCTGGGAGAAGAACAATTGAATGAGATTGATAAGATATTAAATGTAAGCACACTTACAATAGAATAAAAATAAAAAAAGTATTTTCTTCATGCCGATCAAAATCTTCTGCCTCTGTGGAAAAAACAGTTAAAACTCTTTAGAGGCAAAGTTATATCCTTCTGCAATAATTCCCTGATTCCCGGATAAAAGAGCATCCAGTTCGATGACCCTTGTTTCTCCCGGCAACAAATTAAAATAGCCATCGGAAAAATAAGCCGGCAGGACAATTTCTCCGTTGGAGAGATCCTTAACATTCGGTTTTACAGCTATTGCCGGTATTTTCGATTTGTTTCTGAATTTCAGGATTGTTTTTCCGTATTTAACAGAAGAAGTCATTTCCAGATCCGGAGATTCCAATGTATTGAAATTACTGTAAGCCGTTTTATCCGAGGCCTTCCAATAGTCGTTGATCGATACGATAATTCCTTTATTATCTTTTAATTCCAGTCTTATGAGATACAAACCGGCTAAAGTTCCCGGGTCGGGAGTGAAGCAGGCAGTAACACTGTTGGCTTTAGCATTGGCCTTACTTTGTTTTCTGTAGATCTCTTTTCCCTGCAGGTCGGTGTAAATGACAGAAACAGAGCAGGAAGGATAATCCTTGCGGGTGGTATTGATAATGGTAATATCCTGATTTGGCAGGTTCATCTGAATATGAAGAGGTTCACAAGCCTTTTTAGATCCGAAGTACGATCCGGGAGTTTCATAATCATAAGTATAAGTCTGCCAGATCATGCTCGGCCATGCCGGGTGGCTCATCCAGAGAATCAGTCCCGTACAGGAGTTCCACATATGGCTGTTCCATGCTTCGAGCATGTTGCGCCAGGCATCGTAAGTCACCAGTTGTGATTTTTTGCAGAAATCTTCGTAACCGGTTGCCTCTCCGTATCTTTTTACAGCATCCATAAAATCACCGAAAGCCTGTGTTGTATGGTGCAGGTCATGATAAGCCCATACATCATTAATCGGCCAGCGGTCTTCGGGAGCAATAAATTTTTTCAGGGTATTGGCTGTCGGGATGGCATGACACCCCATCTCGGTATTAAATCCCTGGGCATTGGATGTATAATATAAAGACGGATCTTTGAAATAACTCCAGGGTCCGCTACTACGCATGTTCAGAAAACGCGATTGTCCGTGATAGTGCCGGGTTGGATCTTCTTTTGCAATCATGGTAGCAACCGGTTCTTCCAATCCTTCGGGAGAAAAACCCTCATTACGCGGACACCAGAGGGCAATGGAAGGGTGGTTGCGGAACCGGCGCACCGCATCTTCCGCATTTTTAAGGAAAAGCTGGTGATCGTTCGGATCCACGTTGGAATCTTCGGTCGTAATCCAGAAATCGTTCCAGACCAGCATGCCATATTCATCACAAAGGGAATAAAATAGTTCTTCGGTACTTTCCCCGGTCCAATTGCGGACCATATTAAACCCGGCATCCTGGTGTAACCGGAGGTAAGGTTCGAGTCTTTCCCGGGTACTGCGCTTCATCGCATCGTCCATTCCCCAGTTGCCGCCACGGCAGAATACCCGGACACCGTTGACGCGGATCACCAGATAAGGCCCCACAGGATCATCAGCCGCAATTTCTTTCAATCCAGAGATATCCACGTTTTTATGAATGGTCGGTAACTGAATTTCTTTCGAATATTTGACCCGGTTCACGTAATCAAAGATCGGCTGGCCTTTAACCGTTTCTGCCGGGGTGTATTCGATCCGCTGATTCCTGTTATCAGGCATGCCGACCATCAGTTCGTACGACATCTCGCGGATCCCGAAGCGAATATTAGCCCTGTCGGAAATGTCTGATCCTGAAGTGACTCTGATTTCCGCATTGTACAGGTTTTGTTTCCCCATTCCGTTGGGCCACCAAAGCCTCGGGTTTTTTATGTTCAATCCTTTATGGGAAGAAGGGATCATGCTGATCACTTTTGTTTCGTTCGGATTCAGGCTGTACGGTTGACTGATATCGGTTCCTTCGATGGAAACTTTCAACGTGCCTTGTACTGCTGAAGAAGAAGTATTCCGCAAAGTAGTATTGATCGTTAATTTGGCTTGGGTAGTGTCGGGGAGCATTACATCGGTGATGATCTGTGGATCGACGATTTGCACATTACCGCCGGTCAGCAGGCGCACATCCTGCCAGATCCCGATATTGCGGTCGCGGATGCCGGGCATCCAGTCCCACCCTTCGGCAGAAATGAAAGTGGGGCCGTCGAGGCATAATTGTCCGCCGTTCAGGCCTTGTCCCGCTTTCATCGATTGCTCATGAGGAATTCCCGGGTTGTAGGGAGGGAGGATATGTACGGCAAGTACGTTCTTTCCGGATGGTTTTATTAATTTTGTCACATTAAATTCTCCCCGGATAAAAGCTCCGTCGATATTGCCCAGTTTTTTACCGTTCAGAAAGACTTCCGCCCGGTAGTTGATTCCGTTAAAAAGTAACCGGACTTGTTTCCCGGAGATCGTTTCCGGCATTTCGATCAGGGTCCGGTACCACCAATCCATCCGGCATAAAGTGTCGGGGATCGCCAGGTTGTTTAATCCGTAGTAAGGATCGGAATATATTCCTTGTTCGACGAGCGAGGTCAGTACGGTTCCGGGAACAACGGCATTGTACCATTGCGCGGTATTCAGTTGAGGATCGAAAAGCGATTCTCCAGTTTCTATGATCCGGGTAGAAGAAGATAATTCCCACCCGTCGGAAACGATCCATTCACCTTGCTGTACCGGGATTAACCGGGTTGGTTTATTGATTTTAGCTTTGGGAACAGCCGACTGAAGCGGGGCTTTCCCGTGAGGCATATACTCTTCGGTTTGTTTGGCCCGGAGCCCGTTCCATAAGTACATAAAATCTTGTGCTTCAGAATTTAATGCACAGCATAGAAATAATAAAACACAAAAATTGGAGAATGGAATTTTCATGGGTAATATGGTATAATAAATCGACTGCAAGTTAGCATTTTTTTGCATTGAAAGCAAGAATCAAGGGGCAGAAAACTTCATATTACGGTTTAGAGTTCTTAACTTTTTCTGTAGCAGATTAGAAGCAAACTAGCCGGGAAGTATCGGCCTGTTCTTCAATGGAAACAAAAATGGTATCGTCTGGTAATAATTCCCGGATTTTTTCAGGCCATTCGATAAAACACAGGGCTCCACTTTCGAGATAATCTTCTACACCGATGTTATAGGCTTCTTCGATATTATTGATGCGATAAAAATCGAAGTGATAAATCAGTTCGGCAGAGGTATCTGAGCGGTATTCGTTGACGATGGCGAAAGTCGGGCTGTTAATCACGTCTGTGACTCCCAATTCTTCACAAATGGCTTTGATGAAAGTGGTTTTTCCGGCTCCCATTTCCCCGTTGAAAGCATAAATCGTGTGATCGTCGATCTGAGCGATGAACTCACGGGCAGCTTCATGGATGCTTTCCAAGTTCGGTATCCGGATAGTTTGCATAGGATATTTTATATTTCAGGAGCAAAATTAAGGATTAAAACCGGATTTCCGGCACAGGTTTTAAAAATAAAAATCCGCCCGTTGTATTTTCACAAAAAACGGACGGATATTCAACCTTAAATGTATTCAATATAATGAAAATAAAACAGTTTCTTAGTCTAACTCTTCGACCACTTCTGCGTCCGGAGCATTTTTCCTGACGGATTCGATTCCGTTGTTCCGGGAAGCTTCCGATTCGTACATTTCACTGGAACCAATGATCTGACCGTTGGTCGCTTTCAGATTAAAATAAAATTTACCGTTTTTAGCTGTAAGTTTATCGAATTTTGCTTCGTCCGGAGCATTTTTTTTGACTGATTCAACGCCATTCTGGCAAGCGCTTTTAGTCGTGTATCCCTCGCTTGTCAGGATTATCTGGCCGTTTCCGGCTTTTAAATTGAACTGGAATTCTCCATTCTTTCTTTTGCTGATAACAAATTTTCCCATGATGTTTTAAATTAACAGGTGATTTTAAATTATGACAACAAAGTACACTCCAATTTTACAAAAAAGTATCGAATAGTTGTTAATAGTTGTTAATAAATAACCTTCCCAATAGAGCAAAATGTATACCTTTACCGGATCAAAACAGGAAAATATGGCCGGATTACTTCCTTATTTAGAGAAAAACAGGATCGAGGCAGGCTGTGACGAAGCCGGACGCGGATGCCTGGCAGGTGCGGTATATGCTGCCACAGTAATTCTTCCTCCGGATTTTGTTTGTAAATCACTGAACGATTCGAAGCAATTGACGGAAAAGGAACGCTACCGGTTACGGGGGATCATTGAAAAAGAAGCTCTGGCCTGGGCTGTAGGGGTAGTTTCTCCGAATGAGATCGATGAAATCAATATTCTGAATGCGTCTTTTTTGGCCATGCACCGGGCTGTCGAACAACTTCAGATGACTCCGGATCATTTGCTGATCGATGGGAACCGTTTCAAGCCTTATCCCCATATCCCACACACCTGTATTATCAAAGGTGATGGAAAATACCTGTCGATTGCTGCTGCATCTGTTCTTGCCAAAACATACCGCGACGACTACATGATCCAACTGCATCAGGAATTTGATTGCTATGCCTGGGACCGGAATAAAGGATACCCCACGATCCAACACCGCAAAGGAATTGAATTACATGGGGCTACTCCTTATCACAGGAAAAGTTTTACATTGCTGCCTGAAGACCGGCAATTATCCCTTGATTTTAATTGACTTTTTGGACGTTCCCGGATCCGGCAACACTTTTTTTCACCTGGGGATTTCCTTTGTACTTGATATCTCCTGATCCTGCAATATCTGCACGGATGGATTTTCCGGCAGTGATTTCAATATTTCCCGATCCTGCGATCTCACATGAAAGATCCTGTACTGAAAAATCATATCCTTTGATACTTCCCGATCCTGCAATCTCCAGTTCGGCTTCATTGCCGGCTCCTTTCAACCGGGCATTTCCCGATCCTGCGATACTGAGGTCGAGACGTTCGCAGAAAAGGCTGTCGGCAACCACATCTCCGGATCCTGCGATCTCAATATCCATTTTCTTGGAGTTGACTTCGCCTTTCAGGCGTATATCTCCGGATCCTGCAATCTCAATATCTTCCAGATTCAGAGAGTTGGTGTAGATCTTAAATTGAGAGGGTTGCAAGTTATCTCTTTTTTCTTTTGGTCTGATAACCAACTTGTTGTTTTCGACCTTAATCTCCAGGAGCGGCAGGATATTTTCATCTACCCTGATTTGCAAATAGGGTTCTTTATTGGTCAGTTGCTCATAAACGATTTCAGCCGGTCCGGCAATCGTGATGCCCCGGTAGTCCGGGATTTTGATTTCCTTTGTCGTGATTTTTCCATTTCCTCTTATAAGATGAGAATCCAGTACCATACAGGATTGGAACAATAATACGGCAAGAACTGTGAAGAAAAAACAGGAAGAAGATTGTTTCATATTCTTTGAATTATAATTATAATTGGTGAATGTTTATAGGCTCTCTTTTTGAATAACGTATAAAACAGGATTTTGTAACATTAAATATCTAAAATTTTATTAAAAGCATCGTGATAGGGTATTATTTTCCCTTTTTCTCCGGCCAATTTTTCGGTTAACCGTATTTTTGCGGCCACAGATTCCAGCGGGCGGATGTCATAAGCCGAGATCCAGCCTGTAGACAGATGCGCTTTGGTCGGGATTACATCGCCGGGATAAACAATCTTTCCTTCGATAGTATCCAGAAAAGAAACCAATTGAGCATCGGTATGACCATCGTAAAGTCCCAGTTCAAAATCCTCAGAAAGGTGAGTGTCTGCTTCGATCTGGTTTATCAATCCGGCCTCAAAAACAGGCATCAGGTCTTCTTTCCGGAAAGCATCCTCTTCTAAATAATTCGGTTTCAGGTAGGATTCCCATTGCCTTTTCCCGATCCAGTGAATTGCATTCGGGAATGTGATTTTCAACTGGTTGTGCTCGTCCCGGTACGTACAGCCCCCACCATGATCGAAGTGCAGGTGCGACAATACGACGTCGGTCACCTGTTCTGGTTCGAACCCATGTGAACGGACCAAAAGAGCGATATCGTACAGGTCGTGAAAATGGTAATACGACAACTCCCCCAGGTCTTTATTTCCGACTCCTGTATCCAGAACGAAAATTCGCTGCTCGTTCCAGGCCAGAAGACATCGCATAGCCATCTTGCAGCAGTTTTGTTCATCGGAAGGATAACGTCTGCTCCAGGCTCTTTTAGGAACAGCGCCGAACATCGCTCCGCCATCGGCATAAAAAAAACCGGTATCCAGGATCCTATACTGAAGCATATTTTGTACTTTTGCACAAATTTAGTAATTAAATAATGAATCAGGCAAAAAATAGACTTATTACCGAAACAAATATATTTTTGATAATTGAACAATGATCACTATACCCAATTTTATTTAATCTGATGAAACAATTATTTCTGATCTTATTAGCTGTTGTCTGTATTTTACCGGTCTCGGGGCAGACAAAGAATGTCAATATCGACAATGTGAGATTGTATGTTACGACGAGAAATACTCCGACAAAGCCTTTGAATCCGCTGTTTTTCCATTATAATGTGGAATTGAAAGCCACTCCGAGTACTAGGAACCGGGTCGACATCGAAGAGGTCGAAGAAGCCATTGCTATCCGGGGGCAGAAAAGAACAGATAAGCCTTTATCCGATGATGTGATGGTTTTTGTAAATCTTGGGAACCTGGTCATTTCAGATAGTGGTATCGATGAGCGCAAGGTCGAGGAAAAAGACAAAGAAGGAAAAGTGACCAATGTATACTACCTGTATAAAGCCCGGGTTATTTATAAATTCGAATCCTCTTATAAGGTGATGAAAGGAGAGGAAATTTTGATTCAGGGAGAGCCTTATTCGCCCGGCTCTTCAAATTATCATTATAGTGAAGAATTCGGTTCCCGCAAGGATGCAGCCGATTATTGGAATAATAACCGGGATGTCCTGATTTCTGATTTTACGAGGCAGGTATCCATGAATACGGTAAAACAACTCACTGAAAGAGCTTCTTCGCTGTTCGGGTTTCCGGTCATGAGGCGTTATGATATCATCAAAACGATCGATGAAAAGAAACACAACGAACAAGAGGCATTCCGGGCAGCTTCCAACGCATTAAAAGAAGAATTGGAATCCATGACCGGAGAGAAAGGTATGAATCGTGAGCGGGTCGACGGCCTGATCGAATACTTCAAAAGTATTCCGGTGAAGTATACCGATCCGAAGCTGAAAGCAGATATCCGTTTGAGATATGCTGCTTATTATAACCTGTGTAAGATCTATTTGTACTTAGATGAGCCGGACAATGTTGCGCCATATGCCGACCTGATCCTGAGCAACGGACACGATAAAAAGGATTGCGAACGGATGAAAAAGGTAGCGGATGAATTGAAACCGGTACTGACACGGACGGAAATCAAAACCCGTCACTTCGATCCGAATCAGTATTTTAATGACGGAGGGGTAATCGAAGACAATCCGGATATATCCGATGCAGAACCGGAAGAATAACTTCCTGCTTTTCATTTTATTATTTTAAGAACATCATGAGCGATTTAGTAAGTGAAATCCGGCGGCGGCGAACGTTTGCCATCATCAGTCACCCGGATGCGGGGAAGACTACCCTGACCGAAAAATTATTACTTTTCGGTGGAGCGATCCATGTGGCAGGCGCGGTTAAATCCAATAAAATCAAAAAAACAGCGACCTCCGACTGGATGGAGATCGAAAAGCAGCGCGGGATCTCTGTCGCCACTTCTGTGATGGGATTCGAATATGAAGGCTACAAGATCAATATTCTGGATACTCCCGGTCACCAGGACTTTGCAGAAGATACTTACCGTACATTAACGGCAGTCGATAGTGTAATTATCGTTGTCGATATTGCCAAAGGGGTGGAGCAACAAACCCGTAAGTTGATGGAAGTTTGCCGGATGCGGAAAACCCCGGTGATTATTTTTGTCAATAAAATGGACCGCGACGGAATCGATCCGTTCGATTTGCTTGATGAACTCGAACAGGAATTGAAGATCCATGTCCGCCCGTTGAGTTGGCCGATCGACATGGGATTCAATTTCAAGGGAGTTTACAATATTTACCGTGAGAAATTAGATTTATATACGCCGAGTAAACAGACTGTTACAGAATCAGTCGAATTCAAGGATGTAAATAGTCCGGAACTGGAGAAACATATCGGTGAAAAATTGTCGCAAAAACTTCGGGCGGATTTGGAGTTGATCGAAGGAGTTTATCCCGGATTTGACGTAAATACTTACCTGAAGGGAGATATTGCTCCCGTTTTCTTCGGTTCGGCACTGAACAACTTCGGAGTGAAAGAATTGCTCGATTGTTTTGTTTCCATAGCGCCTTTCCCCCGTCCGGTACAGGCGGAAGAACGCTTGGTAACTCCCGAAAAAGACCCTTTTTCCGGCTTTATATTTAAGATACACGCCAACATGGATCCGAATCACCGGAGCTGTATCGCTTTCCTGAAGATCTGTTCAGGACAGTTCGAACGAAATCAGAATTACAAGCATATCCGCTTTGGTAAAATGATGAAATTTTCTTCGCCGACTGCTTTCATGGCCCAAAAGAAAGAAACTGTAGACGATGCTTTTGCCGGAGATATTATCGGCTTACCCGATACCGGAAACTTCAAGATCGGAGATACCCTGACAGCCGGGGAAGAGTTGCATTTTAAAGGACTGCCCAGCTTCTCTCCCGAAATGTTCAAATACATTGAAAATGCCGACCCGATGAAGTCCAAACAGTTGAATAAAGGGATTGATCAGTTGATGGACGAAGGGGTGGCCCAGTTGTTTACCAATCAATTCAACGGACGGAAGATTATCGGAACCGTCGGACAACTCCAATTCGAGGTGATCCAGTACCGTCTACTTCATGAATACGGGGCGCAGTGTAAGTGGGAGCCCATCAACCTCTACAAAGCCTGTTGGATTGAAAGCGACTTGCCCGAAGCCCTGGAAAATTTTAAGAAACGCAAGTACCAGTATATGGCCAAAGACAAAGAGGGCCGGGATGTTTTCCTGGCCGACTCTTCTTATGTTCTGCAAATGGCACAGCAGGATTTTAAAGATATCCGCTTCCATTTCAGCTCGGAATGGTGATTGTTTACTTCAGCCCTTCCTTCAGGAGGTATTCTGCTATCTGTACCGCGTTGAGCGCCGCTCCTTTTTTGATCTGATCGCCTACGCACCAGAAAGTAAGACCGTGTGGGTTGGAGATGTCTTTCCGGATACGTCCCACATAAACAGGATCTTTGGTGGCGACAAACAGCGGCATCGGGTATTCTTTATTTTCCGGTTTGTCTACTACAACTACTCCTTCGGCTTTTTCAAATGCCTGACGGGCTTCTTCGGCAGATACCGGACGTTCTGTTTCGACCCAGATCGCTTCGGAATGGGCGCGTAAGGCCGGAACGCGGACACATAATGCGCTTACCTCCACGTCCGAGTGCATGATCTTACGGGTTTCATGGAACATTTTCATTTCCTCTTTAGTATATCCGTTTTCAGTGAAAACATCGACCTGAGGAATTAGGTTATAAGCCAATTGATGCGCAAATTTCTCGACAGTGGGTTGCTCTCCTTTAATAATCTGGCGGTATTGCTCTTCCAACTCGGCCATAGCAGCAGCTCCGGCGCCCGATGCAGCCTGATAGGTTGCTACATGGATCCGCTTGATGTGCGACAGTTTTTCAATCGGTTTCAGGGCCACTACCATCTGAATGGTGGTACAGTTGGGATTGGCAATGATTCCCCGCGGACGGTTTTTGGCATCGGCCGCATTGACTTCCGGAACAACCAATGGAACATCATTGTCCATGCGGAAAGCACTGGAGTTATCGATCATTACGGCGCCATGCTTGGTGATGGTTTCGGCAAATTCTTTCGAAGTGCCTGCGCCTGCCGAAGTGAAAGCAATGTCGATGCCCTTAAAATCATCGTTGTGCTTCAGCTCCTTCACGGTATATTGTTTACCTTTATATTCGTAAACACTTCCTGCACTGCGTGATGAACCGAATAATACCAGCTCATCCATCGGAAAATTCCGTTCTGCCAACACGTGTAGGAACTCTTGTCCTACCGCTCCGCTAACACCAACAATAGCTACTTTCATCTCTTTAAGAATAATAAAATTTTAATAAAATCGAATAGTTAAATTTGAAAATTCTAAAATAACCTTTATTTTTGTAAAACTGTTTTTGCCAGACGCCAAAACCAATAATTTTCCTGCAAAAATAGATATTATTAATCAAAACCGCTTTTAATTATGAAAAAAATTGTCGTTTTATTATTTGTTATCTTTTCGTGCGTTCTGTTTTCCCATTCACAGAACGATTTCAAATCAGAATCAAAGTCAGAATACTGTGATGTGGTGTTCAGTGAAATTATGGCGAATCCGGCTTCCGGAAATCCAGAATTCATAGAACTGTATAACCGCTCGGACAAGCCTTTACAGTTGAAAAACTGGAAGTTCTATTATGGCGATAAACCCTATCTTCTTCCCGAAGCTATTTTATCTCCGGAGGAATATATTGTGTTGTGTAAAACATCGGTTGTGACTGCTTTCCAGAACGGAATCAAAGTACTGGGTGTTCCTTCTTTTCCGGTGCTGGCGAATACCGGCAAATTATTATACATCGAAAATAACAACTCGGAACTTGTAGCCTGGATGGAATATGCGGACGGAATGTATGGAAGTGCGGAAAAAAAGAGTGGAGGATGGTCGCTGGAGTGTATCGATCTGTCTAATATTTCCAATGCAGCATCCAATTGGACGGCATCGGTATCGGATGTGGGACATACGGCCGGAAAAAAGAATTCGGTAAATCGTGGGAATCCGGATACGGAAGCTCCGGGGATAAAATCGGTCACAACCACCGGAGATCAGGAGATCGTCCTCGCTTTTACAAAACCGATGAACCGCCGGCAATTGGAGCAGCTGTCCAATTTTCGGATTGAAGACGATTACTATCGGATCCGGGGTCTGAAAGCATCTTATCCCCAAGCAGATCAGGTGCAGATAACTCTGAGCAGTATTCCTCCGGAAGGAACGATGATTGAGGTGCAACTCGAACTACAGGATGCCTCGGGAAATTATTTGCCCGAAAATACTTCATTTTTTATAGGCTCCGGTTATGAAGCTGCACCTTTGGATGCGATAATCAATGAGATCATGTTCAATGCTCCGGAGGGTAGTGAGGAATATATCGAAGTGTATAACCGGTCGGATAAAGATCTGGATTTGCGTTATTTAAGTCTTACTACCCGTAAGTCGGACGGAAGCCTGAATAAGGGGTATCCTCTGACCGTCAGCCCCTTATTATTGCATCCAAGCCAGTATGTCGTGGTTTCAAAAAATGCAGATGCAGTTTGTTCCCGTTTTTTCTGTCGCCCGGAGTCTTTGATGGTAGGTATGAGTCAGGCTCCTGTCCTGAATAATACTTCCGCAGACCTGGTGTTGTTGAATAACCGGAATGACGAGGAGGTCGATCGCTTCTCCTATAATGAAAAGATGCACCATCCGGCTGTAAAAGACAAAAAAGGGGTGGCGCTGGAACGGGTCGATCCGGAGAAAGATACCGGCGATCCGGAAAACTGGACTTCGGCGACAGCAGCTTCCGGATTCGGAACGCCCGGCTACCAAAATTCGCAATATGCCGTGAGTCCTCAAACAGGCCGTGAAGAGGTGGTTTCGGTGCTCTACCCTGAAGTTTCGCTGGGAAGAGACAGCTATGAGATCCAGTACCGGTTTGATGTTCCGGGCAACCGTTGCAGGGTCTTATTATTTGATTCCATGGGTAGGATGGTTGGCCGGATTGCAAACAATGAGCTCCTTGGAATGAGTGGAAGCCTTCGGTTTGATAATCAAAACATTTCCGGACAAAGATTATACCCCGGACTTTATGTCATTTATATGGAGGTTTATTCCGATGCAGGAAGCCTGAAAAAATATAAACTTCCAGTCGTTATGAAATAATTTTAGAAAAGTCTTTCGTCATTCATTTTTGATGTTAATTCCTGGCCCAACAGGATATGAATCGCATTAAATTCATTTGGAAAAAATGTTTTTGAAATTTTTCCTCCGGATAATAACGAGATTGTATCTGCTGTTTTTTCCAAGGATTCTAATATATGCGATGATATGAGGATTGTTTTTCCCTGGTCTTTTAATTGGGTCAGGACTTTTTCAAATAAAATGGAGCCCTCGAGGTCGATGCCATTGAAAGGTTCATCCAGAATGTATAATTTTTTATCTTGCTTCAGAAGAGCGATCAGGGCTAATTTTTTTTTCATCCCGGTCGAAAATTCTTCTATTAGTTGTTTGGAAGGTAGATGAAATAATTGCAGTAACGCTTGTTCATTATAATTCTTATTCGTTTGCTTAAATAAGTTGAGATGTTCTTGTGCCGTAAGCATCGGATAGAAATAATTATCGGTTTCAAGGTAGGCGATATCCTGCATGCGCAATGGCTGTGATGATAGAGAGAATATCCCCGATGTCGCATTCTCTGTTCCTGATAAAATGTTGAACAGTGTTGTTTTTCCACTACCGTTCAATCCTACGATACCATGTATCCGGGCTGTCGGCAGATCCAAACTCAGGGAATCCAAAACAAGATGCTTCCCGAATTTTTTGGTTATATTCTCAATTTTCAACATAGATATTTTTTTAGATTTTGAAGCGCCTGAAAATAAAATAGAAAGCACAATACAATATTGACCGGAATCAGTATCGGTATAACCGGACTTATAGTGATCATGGTATATATGACAATATTGTAACTTTGACGGCGAGGATAGTATTCTGCATATTTCAGGAATAAACAAAAGCATAATAATATCAGGCTATAGATGAAAATCAGTAAATAAATATACCAGAATTGATAGTGAATGATGCCTCCAGCCAGACATACGGGAAGTGAAATAATCGTCCACGGCCACAATAACTGTTTGCTTTTTTCAATCAGAAACCGGTTGGGGTATAAAAGTGAGGCTCTTAGCAGAGTCAAAGATTCATTTTTCCGGATGATAATATCTGAAAGGAGTATAAAAATGCAGTATAAAAAGAATAACGGCAAAAACTGAATCCAACATAAGGCCATGGATAGAACGATCAGGGCTACAAGAATAAACCGGTAACGCCTGCTGAGGCAGATCCATTCCTGGCAGGAACCGATTATTTTGAAAAAAGTTTTTTCATTGATGGTGCAATCGAATCTGTTGGATAGATCGTGTTTGATTCTGATGTTGGCCGCCAGAGACAATACAATCAGGGAAATAAGTAATAGGGTGGTATTCGAATGATAAAAAAGAAGAAATAATGCCGGAGTACAAAAGAAAATCAATTCTCCCCATAACTGTAGTGATGGGTATGAAAAATTTCTTTTCACAAGGGTAAGGTCTTTTCTTTTCAGGTGTTTTGAAATCGCGTATGATAAATAAAACAGGCTTCCCCAAAGGGCGAATTGCTTGTTTGCTGGCGTCATCAGATAATAAATTACACTTCCTGCCAACAGCACGATGAATGCAAAATAAGCGTGTAAGTTTCTGATTAGAAACAGGATTTGTCTGAATCTGATATAAAATAAATCCATATCCTTATTGATAGATAGTCGATTAACTATATATCAGGAAAATGCAGGGCCGTTTCGAAATGTCCGGTACCTGCTTCTTCCATTCCCCGATACTTCTGGCTTTGATGAATTCGGTTTCGCAACTGATATCGGCAGCGATACACAACCTTGTTGAAGGCTTACAGGTTTTCAGAAGATCTTCGACTAATTTTCCGTTACGGTAGGGAGTTTCGATAAACAATTGGGTCTGTTTTTCCGAATACACCCGTTGTTCGTAAAGTTTGATCGCCTTGATTCGCTGATCGGCATCGATGGGTAGGTAGCCGTTGAAAGCAAAACTTTGTCCGTTGAATCCGGATGCCATCAGCGCCATCAGGATGGACGAGGGCCCTACCAACGGAACTACCGGGATATTTTTCTGCTGGGCAATGGCCACAATGTCAGCTCCCGGATCGGCTACGGCGGGACAGCCTGCTTCTGAAATAACTCCCATCGGATATCCTTCCGATAGGGGTTTCAGATAATCCGAAATAATTTTCGGCTCAGTATGCTTGTTCAATGGAAAAAATGTGAGCTCTTCGATTTGAATCGAAGGTTCTGTTTTTTTCAGAAACCTCCGGGCGCTGCGTTCATTCTCGACAATAAAATGACGGATACGAAGAATGACCTCCCTGTTGTAGGGAGGTAAGACCTGTTCGACCGGAGTTTCACCTAAAGTAACGGGTATCAGATAGAGGGAAGCGCTCATATTTTCAGCTTATTTAAAACCGGAAATCGACTCCAGCTCCGAATACTTTATTGGTACGTGAGAAAATATCTTTCCCGGGAACTCCTGTGCCGTTGTAGCTTTTGGACGACTTGTTCCAGTCGTCATAGTTCGTGAACAGATAACCGATGTTGATTCTTACGGATTCCGAAACATTGACAGCGCCTCCGAAGCCAACAGAGTAAGAGTTGAGCGCAAAACTCAGGTCCGATTGGTAATTATCTGAAACTCCTTGTTGTGTTGTCTGAAATCCTCCGCTGATCAGGAATGTTTTGTTGATCTGCCATTCGATTCCTCCCAGGAATTCGGTAGTTCCTCCATCGATGTAATTTTGTTTTCCGGTCATCTTTCCTGTTTCCGGGTCTTTTACTTCGGCCATTTTAGCATCCGAATCGAAAAAGTGGTGGAATCCTGCGGAAACAGTCAGGCAATTCAGGAACCGGTAGCTTGCTCCCACGGTAAAAAGAGCCGGTATGTCGCTGGGAGTATTGACGCCGTCTTTAAACATCCCGGTATCGTCGACTTTGGTTTTGTTCTCAACATTCAGGGAAGATTTGAATTCGTATTTCATGCCGATATTCAGGTCGTTCCAATTGAAATTGACTCCCAGGATCGGAGTAATACCCCAGCCTGATTGAGTGCAATCCAAATATTTATCTTTTACGTTGTTGGCGTTATCTGTTTGACCGAGAGTCGTAAAAAACTCCTGCGCATTAGTCAGTTGCCCGTGATATTTGGCTCGCAGGGCGCTCATCGCCGGATCCGGAACCCCAGGGATGGTTACATTCGTCAGATTCGGATTTATTTCGATATTTTTCAGGTGTCCGGTATAACCGTTGTTCACGAAATTCATCCGGAATCCGGCATAAGCAGAGAACAGATCGTTGATGGCGTAGGTTCCGCCTAATTGCGCTCCATAGATCATGGAAGAGCCTTCCATATAAGCATCGACTCCATATTGATTGGTCGGAATCGGAAGTTTGGGACTCTGAGTAGCAGGATCAACCGGACTGGAAAGCAAGAGAGGAAGCATGGAAATCGGAGCTTCAAAAGAAGGCAATCCCCTGTTGAAAGTCGCTTTTCCTCCGCCACCACTGATGGCGATATTTCCCGAAAGCACCCATTTCCCTTTTTTATAGGCCCCTTGCAGGCTGGGAATAAATGGAGCCGAAGCTTCTCCTTCAAAAACCTTTGTCGGATTCCCTCCGAATCCAGCAAAAGGAGCGAAAGTAGACGTGATGGTTCTTGTTTGGAACGCACTTTGGTTGGTAAATGAAAAATGAAATCCGTCGATGGGTAACTTAGCTAATCCTGCCGGGTTGGTGTAGGCTGCGTCGATTTCGATCGAGGCGTCCCGGGCCGGATTTCTCAGGAAATGAACACTCTGGTTGGTGTTCGTCAGTAAACCTCCTGCAAACAGATCGGACGCGAGGAATGATATGATTATTAATGCCGATAATTTAATTTTTTTCATATTTAATTTATTGTTTATAAGATAATGAAAATCAGATGTTTTTGAAAATTTATGAATATTTA
>JAVBRK010000083.1:0-10790 GCA_031548005.1 Bacteroidales bacterium | reverse complement strand
CGAAAAAGAAATATTGGATATTTACCGCGAATATGTAGAAAAACAGTCTCTAATTACTCATTATTCAGCCTATGATCGTGTTGCCTGCATGTTGAAACGTATGAGAACCTTTGATGGAGGTGATGCTGTGGTCAATCAATTACTCCAAGAATATAGAATCACCTATAAACGAAGGAAAAACATGAT
Organism: Bacteroidales bacterium; assembly: GCA_031548005.1. Taxonomy (GTDB): domain Bacteria; phylum Bacteroidota; class Bacteroidia; order Bacteroidales; family Azobacteroidaceae; genus BNXB01. The sequence goes on along the minus strand of JAVBRK010000083.1, from coordinate 10,604 downwards.
GGCGGCATTGAAAGATGTGTAAAAAGATTACCTTTGATGCACCAACCACTCAGCAAAGCGTTGCAAAACGAAGTGTTAAAATCGTGACTTATTCGTAGCCCTATGGGTTTTTGAAATTTGTAAAACGACGATATTCAATCGGTTAACAAGCAGGTTCTGCTGCTTTCAGCCGCACTGATAAAAATCGAAAAATCATGCAAATCTCTGAAAATCAATAGGTTTTCAGAGATTTTTTTATTCCCTGAATTGTACGAAAAAAGCCGAAAAACCTATTCTGGATCAGCGTTAAAACTTGGGATCAACGTAAAAAGTTGAGGGATTTTAATTTTAGACATACAAATTACTCAATCTAAAGAGGAAGAATGCTTTCTTCATTACAAAAAAAGACAGCAATATAAATAGAAAATCTATACAATATCACTGTCCTTTTTCTTTCAAAAGAGAAATATCAACTTTTAATGGAACACTTTTTCAGTGGCCTCAAAAAAGCAACACACCCTAAAAAATTATTTTATTTGAAAAATTGATTATCCGTTTACTTTAGCCATATGAGCCAACAGGTCGAGTACCTTGTTTGAATAACCCCACTCGTTGTCGTACCAGCTCACTACTTTTACGAAAGTCGGGCTCAGTTGGATACCGGCTTTGGCGTCGAAGATAGAAGTACGGGCATCGCCGATAAAGTCGCTTGAAACCACTTCGTCTTCTGTATAACCCAATACACCTTTCAATTCGCCTTCGGAAGCAGCTTTCATAGCCTTACAAACATCTTCGTAAGTTGTTTCTTTTGCCAGACGGGCAGTCAGGTCGACTACAGAAACGTCAAGGGTAGGAACACGGAAAGCCATACCTGTCAGTTTACCGTTCAATTCCGGGATTACTTTTCCTACCGCTTTAGCAGCTCCTGTAGAAGAAGGAATGATATTACCGGCAGCAGCACGACCGCCTCTCCAGTCTTTTGCAGAAGGAGCGTCTACTGTTTTCTGAGTGTTGGTAGTAGCGTGAACAGTGGTCATTAACGCTTCAACGATACCGAATTTATCGTTCAATACTTTTGCGATTGGAGCAAGACAGTTGGTAGTACAAGATGCATTGGAAACGAATTGTTCGCCTTTTGTATAGGTATTGTGATTTACACCTGTAACATACATCCGGGTATCGTCTTTGGAAGGAGCAGACATCACTACATATTTAGCACCTGCATCAATGTGGCCCTGAGCCGATTTCTTGTCCAGGAACAAACCGGTGGACTCGACTACATAGTCGGCGCCGATTGCACTCCATTTCAAATCGGCGGGATTTTTTTCTGCTGTAACACGGACTGCTTTACCGTTTACAACCAATTGTCCGTCTTTTACTTCCACAGTACCTTTAAATTGTCCGTGAACAGTATCATAACGGAGCATATATGCCATATAATCAACATCAATCAGGTCATTGATACCAACTACCTGGATGTCATTTCTGTTTTGAGCTGCGCGGAATACCAAACGTCCGATACGGCCAAAGCCGTTAATACCTACTTTGATCATCTTTTTATAAATTTTATAGTTAGAAAATAATTTATCAGCTTGGGGGGATAAATCCAATCCTTTTGCGCTACAAAATTACGGAATTATTTCCTCAATTCATAATAAATTTACGGAATTATTTCAATTGTTTCTGCAAATACCTAACAACCGCATGGACTGGCCGAAGCACAAGCGGTTAACAGTAAAATCACACCTAACAAAAGAACGATACAGGGAACAAATTTCATCTTCATTTTTATCTGGAAATTATAAGAACTTTATATTTGTTGATAACGATTTATCCGGAAATGTATTATCTTCGCAGCATTAAAAAATATTAAATCTTTAAATATTTCAACATTATTATGGGAATGATCAAAGAATTCAAAGAATTCGCCATGCGCGGCAATGTGATGGATATGGCAATCGGGGTGGTCATGGGAGGAGCTTTCGGTAAGATCATCAGTTCGGTCGTTGCTGATGTAATCATGCCTCCGATCGGGCTTCTGGCCGGCGGAGTTAATTTCACCGATCTGAAGTTAACGCTCAAAGAAGCTTCTGTAGATGCTGCAGGAACCGTGATTCCGGCTGTCACTCTCAATTACGGAAACTTTATACAAACACTTTTCGATTTCATCATCGTGGCTTTCGCCATTTTCATGTTTGTGAAAGCCATCAACACGATCCATAAAAAGAAAGAAAGCGCTCCGGCGCCCGCAGCACCAAGCAAAGAAGAAATGTTGCTCACAGAAATCCGTGACCTGTTAAAAGAAAAAAGAGGATAATTTCCGGATCGCATTTAAAACAACTCACATCCCCGGCTATCCGGGATAACCTGTTAACAGGAATCCTGAATAGCCGGAGGTTTGAGTTTCTCTTTATTATAACCCGGCTATTTATAAATAGAGCCGTAAGCAGCACAGGCCCGGTAGTCCGAACCTTCGGAGTCGGAGCCGAAAGCCGCCCAAGCCGACGGGCGGAAAATTTTCGCTTCTTCCACGTTGTGCATACATACAGGAATACGCAAAGCAGCAGCTAAAGAGATCAGATCTGCTCCGATATGACCGTAGCTAATCGCACCGTGATTCGCTCCCCAATAGTTCATGACCGAATAAATATCTTTGAATCGGCCTTCACCGGTAACCCGGGGCACAAAGAAAGTACTCGGCCAGGTCTTATCCGTGCGCTTATTGATTTTGTCAAAAACATGATCGGGGAAGCGTGCAGTCCATCCTTCTGCGAGTTGGAGTACCGGACCCAGACCTTTCACCATATTGAGGCGGGACATCGTTATGGGCATCCCTTCTACCGTGAGGAAATTGGACGAAAAGCCTCCACCTCGGAAATATTCACAATTAGCCGGGTACCAGGTAGTTGCTTCAAGCATTTTTTCCACTTCGGCAGGAGTTATTTCCCAAAACGGTTTCATCACCGGTTTTCCGTTTTCCGATTGCATACCTGTTCCGTCCAATGTACAGGAACCGGAGTTGATCAGGTGGATAGCCCCGTCTTTCAATATTCCGTCCGGCTTCCATCCGGTAACCCGTTCGATGGCGTCGGGACTCCAATAGGTTCTTACATCGGCAAACATTTGCGATGTATTGGTGAGCAATTGCCCGAAAAGCATACTGAGTCCGTTGTAGTGGTCGTTTTCGGTTGCCACGGTAAACGGGCGGCGAATCCCATTCCAGTCGAAAGAGGAATTCAGGATGGCTTCGGAGAAATCGCCGTTCGGCATGAAGTCGGTCCACTGGCGTTGACCCTGAAATCCCCCCACAATGGCATGATGGCCGTTCGATTCTTCAATGAGATTCATCTCTGCCAGTTTGGAATTACCCACCATCAGATCGCGCATGATCAGGGTCATTTTGACTACAAATTCCCAGTCTCTATCTTTTTCTTCCCGCGATTTCTTCACTTTTCCGGGATTGAAATCCTCCCCTTCCCGACTCATGCAATGTTTTTTAGTCCATTCCAAAGCCCGGACATATTCTTCTTTATCGTAAATTTCTTTTTCTACCCGGCGGATAATTTCGGAGCAATCGACATATTCTGTACGCATGCCCAAGTAGTCCTGTAAAAAATCGGCATTAACAATCGAGCCGGCAATTCCCATGGAAACCGTACCGATCGCCAGATAGGATTTTCCACGCATCAGAGCAACGGCAAGACCGACGCGGGCGAAGCGTAACAATTTTTCTTTCACATCTTCCGGAATCACAGAATCTCCGGCGTCCTGAACATCACGCCCGTAAATACCGAATGCCGGCAATCCTTTCTGGGTATGGGCGGCTAATGCGGCAGCCAGATATACAGCTCCCGGACGCTCGGTTCCGTTAAATCCCCAGATTGCTTTTGGAATAAACGGATTCATATCGATGGTCTCAGAACCGTAGCACCAACAGGGAGTAACCGACAGGCTCAACCCGACATTTTCACGCTCAAATTTCTCCGCACAGTCGGCAGCTTCTCTGACTCCCCCGATACAACTATCTGCAATGACACATTGCACAGGCGTTCCGTCCGGATACCTCAATGTTTTGGAATACAATCCGGCAACACTTTTGGCCAGATTCATGGTGGTATCTTCGAGAGATTCCCGTACACCATGCCGGCGACCGTCGATTACAGGACGGATACCAATTTTAGGATAACTGTTTTTCATGTTCCAATTTTTTGATATTTGAAAGTAATATTAGATAACTATCTGTTTTCCCCCTTGATTTTTGAAGTCACAAATATACCAATTAATCCGTTTCAAATGCAATGTACCGGATATTTTTCAACGGTTAATTTTTTCGTTTATTTCTCGGATGGTGCTCCAGAATCTCACTGCGCAAATAATCGCGGTCGATGTGTGTATAAATTTCGGTCGTTGCGATCTTTTCATGACCGAGCATCTGCTGGATGGCGCGTAAATTGGCCCCTCCTTCAAGCAGGTGGGTTGCAAAAGAATGGCGGAAGGTGTGCGGGCTGACGGTTTTCTTCACCCCGGCAAGTTCAGTATATTCTTTAATCATATGAAATATCATGATCCGGGAAAGTCCGGTTCCCCGGCGACTCAAAAACAAAATATCCTCCGAGCCTTTTTTAACTTTTACCAGATGTCTGTCGATCAGGTAATTTTGTATTTCTTTGACTGCAACCGGGGAAATCGGAACCAAACGTTGCTTTCCTCCTTTTCCGTCTACCCGGATGAAGCCCTCTTCGAGATACAGTCCGGAAAAGCGCAGGGAGGTTAGTTCAGAGACTCGTAATCCACAACTGTAAAGCGTTTCAAGAATGGCCCGGTTACGCTGTCCTTCGGGTTGCGACAGGTCAATACTTCCAATGATCCGGTTGATCTCGTCTACAGTCAGGAATTCGGGCAACTTCAACCCGATTTTCGGGGCTTCTAATAATTCGGTAGGATCATCCTCGATCATTTCTTCCAGCATCAGGAAACGGTAAAAGGACTTGATTCCTGAAATAATACGGGCCTGCGAACGGCTGTGAATACCCATTTCATGCAATACGATGAGAAACTCCTTCAAATCTTCCAGGGTTACTTCCCGGGGTTCTTTAGGGATCACCGAAATAAAATTCAACAATTTGGACAAATCATCCATGTAGGCAGCTATAGAATTCTTCGACAAAGACTTCTCTAACAGCAAATGAGAATAATAGGAGGCTACTAAAGGATTATCCGGAATATCGATCATAGTTCGTCATTGAAATTCGAGCACGAAAATAATAAGAAATCCGGACAATGCCTATCCTATGTTTTAAATACAATCATCAGACGATACGGACATTCGAAGAAAAAAGATTATCTTTGCCCGTAATTCAGTTGGACGACAATGCAAATTCAAATAATTAACGGTCCGAACCTCAACCTGTTAGGACTACGGGAACCCGACACGTACGGTAGAGTATCCTTTGAAGATCACCTGGAAATCTTAAAGGAGCAATATCCTGATATTACATTCTGCTATTTCCAATCGAACATTGAAGGGGAACTGATCGATGCCATTCATAAAGTTGGTTTCAGTTTCGATGGAATTATCCTGAACGCCGGAGGCTATACACATACTTCCATCTCTATTCACGATGCGATCAAAGCCGTAACAACCCCGGTAATCGAAGTGCATATTTCGAATGTACACGCCCGGGAACCTTTCAGGCATCAGTCTTTAATTTCCGCCGCCTGCAAAGGGATTATTGCAGGATTCGGAATGGATTCGTATCGCTTGGCTGTCGAAGCGATAAAAAAAATGAAAAAATAATATAAACAATATGCTTAAACACACTAAAATAGTAGCAACAATCTCGGATAAACGCTGTGATGCAGACTTTATCGCCAGTTTATTCGAAGCCGGGATGAATGTGGTCAGAATGAACTCTGCACACCTGGATGCAGATGGATTCGATAAGATCATTCATAATGTACGGCAGGTATCGAACCGGATCGGGATCCTGATGGATACCAAAGGTCCGGAAGTAAGAACCACAGTTGCCGAAGCTCCGATCCCGTTTGCAACAGGAGATACTACAATCATCAAAGGAGATATGAACGGGGTGACCTCTAAAGATTGTATTTTCGTCAATTACAATAATTTCACAAGCGAAATCAAACTTGGCGACATGATCCTGATCGATGACGGAGACCTGGAGCTGAAAGTGATTGAGAAAAAAGATAACTGCCTGGTAGTCGAAGCGCTTAATGAAGCGACTCTGGGAAGCCGGAAAAGTATCAATGTACCCGGAGTACGTATCAACCTGCCATCCCTGACCGAAAAAGACATCCGGAACATCAAATATGCCATCGAACAGAAGATTGATTTCATCGCTCACTCCTTTGTCCGCTCCAGGCAAGATGTTCTCGATATTCAACGTATCCTCGACGAACACAATAGTTCTATCAAGATCATTGCCAAAATAGAAAACCAGGAAGGGGTAGACAACATCGACGAGATCCTGGAAGTAGCTTACGGAATCATGGTAGCCCGGGGCGATCTGGGGATCGAGGTTCCTCAGGAAAAAATCCCGGGATTACAACGGGTGCTCATCCGGAAATGCGTGGCGGCGAAAAAGCCGGTAATCGTAGCTACCCAGATGTTACATTCAATGATCAATAATCCCCGGCCGACCCGCGCCGAGGTAACCGACATCGCCAATGCAATTTATTATCGCACCGACGCCTTAATGTTGAGCGGGGAAACTGCCTACGGAAAGTATCCTCTCGAAGCCGTACTCACCATGAGCCGCATCGCCGGCGAAGCCGAAAAAACAAAATTAGCCGAAAACGATATCCGGGTTCCTATGCCCAATGACGACTTAGATGTGACGTCTTTCTTAGCAAAACAGGCTGTGAGAACTTCTTCCAAGTTACTTGTAAAAGCCATCGTTACCGATAGTTTTACCGGACGAACCGCACGCTACTTAGCAGCATTCCGGGGAAAATCTCCGGTTTTTGCCATTTGCTACCGCGAGCAAACCACCCGCGAATTGGCATTATCTTATGGAGTATGGGCCGAATATCAGGAAGAAAAATCCAATTCCAAAGAATATTTTCTCAAAGCGCTCGAAAAATTGTTAAAGAAAGGAATGATCGGTCGTGCCGACATGGTGGCCTATCTGAGCGGAAGTTTTGGGGAAGGCGGCGGCACTTCTTTTCTGGAAATCAATAATGTCGGAAAAATTCTGGATGGAAACAAGCGATTCTTCCCTCCTTCATTCAAATAAAAACAGACGGACGGACACAGTAAGGGATGGAAATACTGGAAAACTACATATTGGAGCATATCGACGAAGAGGGGCCCTTGCTGGCCCGGCTGAGACGTGAAGCGAATGTGAACCTGCTGCGTCCGCGGATGCTTTCAGGGCATTTGCAGGGACGGTTGCTCAAAATGATATGCCGGATTTCCTCTCCCGAAAAAATACTGGAAATCGGGACTTATACCGGATACGCCACCCTGTGCATGGCAGAGGCTTTGCCTGAGAACGGAGCGATCCACACCATCGAGGTCAACGACGAACTGGAAGACTTCATTCTCCAGCAATTCAACGAATCGGCCGACCGGCAAAAAATCCGGCTGCATATCGGAGACGCCCTGGAAATTATTCCGGAACTGGAAGAAACATTCGACCTGGTATTCATTGATGGAGATAAACGGGAGTATTGTGCTTATTACGACCGGGTATTCGATCAAGTGCGTCCAGGCGGACTGATCATCGCCGATAATACCCTCTGGGATGGTAAAGTGGTGGAAGAAGTTCCGCATAACGACAAGCAGACCCATGGAATATTGGAATTCAATGAAAAAATCAAAGCCGACGACCGGATCGAAAAGGTGATTGTTCCCATCCGAGACGGCTTGACTTTAATATACAAAAAACATCTTTGACCCCATCAATTAGCTGAATCATGGAAAGTAAGCGATTACAAAAGATAGAACGACTGATACAAAAGGATTTAGGAGAAATCTTTTTGTCACAAACCCGGATGATGCCCGGGGTACTGGTTTCCGTCACCAGAGTCCATGTCAGTCCCGATCTGGGATTGGCCAAAGCCCATTTGAGCATCTTCCCCTCCGATCAATCGAAACAAATTCTGGATGCCATCAACCAGAACAAGAAAGCGATCCGCTTCGAACTGGGGCAGTTGGAAAAAAGTCAACTGCGTAAAGTTCCGGAACTGGCATTTTTCATCGACGACTCGATCGATTATCTGGAAAATATTGATAACCTGTTAAAAAAGAGCCCGGAATCTTGAAGCTGTCACTTTACATAGCCAAACGGTATCTGTTTTCAAAGAAATCGCATAATGCCGTAAACATCATATCGATGGTGGCTGTGTGCGGAGTATGCGTTGCAACAGCAGCGATGATCTGCGCCATGTCTGTTTTCGACGGATTCCATGAGTTTGTGAGCGGAATGTTCTCTAATCTCGATCCGGAACTGAAAATCACGGCTGTCAAAGGGAAAACGTTCTCCTCCCAGGAAGAAAATATCCTCCAAATCGAATCCTTCCCCGAAATCGAAGTATTCTCTGAAGTATTGGAAGACAATGTCCTGCTGAAGTACCGGGGACGACAGGCGCTCGGCAGGCTGAAAGGTGTTTCCGATAATTTTTCCCAATCGACAGCCATCGACAGTATCCTGTTCGACGGAGAATTCAAACTCCACGACGAAGTCAACAATTTTGGAACCATCGGTATCGGATTGGGCATGCAAATAGGAATCGGAGCCGGTTTTGCTTTCCCACTGGAAATAGAAGCTCCCAAACGGAATGTTAAAATCAATCTTTCCAATCCTTCCGCCTCTTTTTCTCCCGGCTATGTTTATGTTACCGGAGTATTCAGAACCGATCAGGAAATTTACGACAATCAACTCCTGATTGTTCCGATCGCCCTCACCCGGGAGCTTTTCGACTACGAAACGGAAGTGTCGGCGATCGAAATCAAGTTAAAATCCGGTGAGAATATCGACAAGATCCGGGACAAAATCCAAAAGGCGCTGGGAGAAAATTTCAAAGTAGACAATCGTTCCCAGCAGCATGATTATACCTTCCGGATGATCAATATGGAAAAATGGATGACTTTTCTGATTCTGACATTTATCTGCCTGATTGCCGTATTCAATGTGGTCAGTTCACTCTCTATGCTGATTGTGGAAAAGAAAGAAGATATTGTTATTCTGAAAAATCTGGGAGCAGATAGTAAACTGATATACCGGATATTTTTATTTGAAGGCTGGATGATTTCGATCATCGGGGCCATTTCAGGAGTTGCCCTGGGACTCTCTCTCTGTTTCCTTCAGCAACAATTCGGCTGGATTAAACTGAACCCCGGCGATCTGTCGGCTCTCACCGCTTATCCGATCGTAGTTTCATTCAGTGATGTACTGATCGTATTGGTTACTGTATTGATCCTTGGGTTGCTTGCAGCGCTTTATCCGGCGCGGTATTTATCGAACAAATGGTTAAAAAACTAAACCGGGTTAATCTCCTGGTTTACAATATTTTTTTTGAAAAATGGGAAATGAATTCATGGCATTAGAAGAAGAAATCGTCAGAATGCTGAAAACTGTATACGACCCTGAAATTCCGGTCAACGTCTATGATCTGGGGTTAATTTACGGAGTGGAAGTCGATGGCAGCCGGGTGAAAATTACCATGACACTGACGGCCCCGGCCTGTCCTGCAGCCGATTTCATCATGGAAGACGTTCAGATGAAAGTCGAGTCGGTAAAAGGGGTAGAGCAAGTCGATATCAACCTGGTTTTCGAACCGTCCTGGGGTCCTGATATGATGAGCGACGAAGCCAAACTGGAACTGGGATTTCTATAAAAGTATGGCCGGACGAAAAAATATCTACTTTGCTTCCGATATACACCTCGGATCGGACGTTTTTGAAGCTCCCTTAGAGGTGGAAAGGCGTTTTGTACGCTGGCTCGAAAGCATTAAAAACGATGCAAAGGTATTGTATCTGCTGGGAGATATCTTTGATTTCTGGTATGAGTACAAATATGTCGTACCCCGGGGATTTACGCGGTTTCTCGGGAAAATCTCCGAAATGACCGACCTGGGCGTCGAAGTTCATTTTTTTACCGGGAATCACGATATCTGGGTTTACGACTACCTTCCGAAAGAAACCGGGGTGATTGTGCATACCCGGCCTTTTACGACCGAAATCAACGGTAAAAAGTTCTATCTGGCGCATGGCGACGGATTGGGAGACGACTCACGTTCGTTCCGGTTGATCCGTAGTATATTTCACAATAAAGTATGTCAGAAGCTTTTCGGATCCATTCATCCCCGCTGGAGTTTCGCCTTTGCCCACGCCTGGTCGAAACACAGCCGGAAAACCGGATTGGCCAATCCCGCAGAATATTTCGGAGAAGAAAAAGAGCACCTGGTACTCTATTCCAAACAGTATGTTCAGCAATTTCCGGATACAGATTATCTGATTTACGGACACCGGCATATTTTGCTCGATTTGATGCTTTCTCACCGCAGCCGCATGATGATTATCGGCGACTGGCTGCAATATTTTTCTTTTGCTGTTTTTGATGGCGAAGATCTTTTTCTGGAGCAATTTGAAGAGTAAATAT
>JAVBRK010000070.1:0-6839 GCA_031548005.1 Bacteroidales bacterium | reverse complement strand
TAAAGGTCCGATGAAACTGATGCCCGACATGATTGTCAGAGCCTGGCCCACAGGAGTTTTTGCCTGGTCTCCCACAATGCTGTAAATGGTAGGCACCATGCAGGAAACTCCCAATCCGATGAGCATAAATCCGATGGAGTTAATTACAACTTTCACAGCAACTGCATCCGAGATCCCGACAAATAATGAAGAAATGATAAATCCGGCAAAGATACAGCATCCGGCTATTTGGAGTATGGTACGTTTGCTCCATTTCCGGTATGCCAGGTTTGCGAGCATCCGGCCTGTAAACATCATAATCATGAATACCAGGAATCCGATTTGCATGGATTTTGGGGCATGAATGACCGATTGAAAATACATATCGCTCCATTCGAACATCGTATTTTCGATGACCAATGTCAGTAGCCAGACGATTCCCAACTGAACAAGCAAAATTTCGGGTAGAGAGACCGATTTTTTATGGGGGGCTTCTTCCGGTTGTATTTTAGTTTTGTTGTTATTTTCTATAACAGGATTTAATAAATAATTGTAATTCGATACGACCAGGATAATCGCTAAAACTGAAACAATAGTGAAGTGATAAAATGGAACGACATTCAGATTAATCATCAGAAAACCGATCAGAGCTCCGATACAGGCGGCTAAACTCCAGGTTGCATGGAATGTGGCGATAATCGGTTTACCATAAATCCGCTCGATTTCAATGGCTTGTGTGTTCAGGGAAATATCGGTCATATTCCAGAAGGCGCCGAACAGAAACATGGAGGCGCTCAGGAAGTAGATCCCGGGAACCAATCCGACGGAGAAAAGCGATAATATATATCCTAAAATGCTGATTAATACGGTTTTTTTACTCCCGATCCGAGGGAAAAGAAAACTAACAACAGGAATGGCAACAAATTTACCGACCGGTATGATGAACATCAGAAATGCGAATGACGTCCAGTTTGCCAGTCCGAAAATTTCTTTGATGTCGGGCAAGCGACTGGCCCAACTGGCGAAACAGATCCCTTGAGCTAAAAACAGCAATAAAACAGCGACACGAATTCTTTCCTTATTCGGCATAATTTCTAAATATTTTGTAAATTTTCTAAAATCAGGGTGCAAAGTTAATGAATACCACCCACTCTCTATTAAAACCAAGGTGTTTTCTGCATTTTTTTATAAAGAAATTGTACCTTTACCGCGTTTTTAACAGGAAAGAAGAGGGTGGAAAGTGAAAGGTTCTGTTTTCATCACTTGTAGTGTTTATTCATTAGTAAAATCATGGCAAAAATTAAGTGTGTAGGTATACTGACTTCCGGAGGGGATGCTCCGGGAATGAATGCCGCGATCCGTGCGGTGACTCGCAGTTCCATTTATAATGGCTTTGAAGTAAAAGGGATTTACAGAGGGTATAGAGGGCTTATCACGGGAGAGATTGTCCCGTTTAAAACCAACAATGTCAGCAATATAATACAACAGGGAGGGACGATTCTGAAAACCGCGCGTTGTCAAGAGTTTATGACGGCAGAAGGTCGCAGGACGGCTTATGAAACTCTCGTGAAAGAAGGAATCGACGCGCTGGTGGTTATCGGAGGAGACGGTTCTCTGACCGGAGCCCGGGTTTTTGCCCACGAGTTTGATATTCCGATCGTGGGACTTCCCGGGACGATTGATAACGACCTGTATGGAACAGATACGACCATTGGTTATGATACGGCTTTGAATACTATCATGGAGGCTGTGGATAAAATCCGGGATACAGCCACTTCACACGAGCGTTTGTTCTTTATCGAAGTGATGGGGCGCGACGCCGGCTTTCTGGCATTGAATGGGGCTATTGCTTCCGGCGCTGAGGCTGCGATTATTCCGGAAATCTTTACTGAAGTAGACCAGTTGGAAGAGTTGATTAAGAATGGATTCCGTAAATCCAAAAATAGTTCAATCGTTCTGGTTGCCGAAAGTGAACTTACCGGGGGAGCTATCGGGATGGCCGAGCGGGTAGAAAAAGAATATCCCCAATATGATGTCCGGGTGACTATTCTCGGACATATACAGCGTGGAGGATCTCCCACTGCAGCCGATCGCATTCTGGCGAGTCGCATGGGCGCTGCTGCAATCGATGCCCTCCTGGAAGACCAGCGAAATGTGATGATTGGGATTCAAAACGACCAGATAACTTATGTTCCCTTTTCCAAAGCGATTAAAAACGATAAACCGATCAACCGGGAACTCCTGAATACACTCAGAATATTGTCGATCTGATAATAAGTTCTTCCAGTAGCTCTATTCCGGCCCGGCTTGCCGAAAGGATATTTTCTTCACGATTGCCTGTAAACTGAAATTTCCGGGCAATCGTTTTTTCGTTACAGGAGGCGGCAATCCAGACAGTTCCTACCGGTTTTTCAGGACTTCCTCCATCGGGTCCCGCAATTCCCGAAGTGGCAATCGCACAGGAGGTTTTTATAGCATGCTTGACTCCATTGGCCATTTGCAGAACTACCGTTTCACTTACGGCGCCGTACTTTTCCAGATCTTCTCCGGAAACTCCGAGCAGATTTTGTTTCACTTCGTTTGAATAGGCAACCACCGATCCTTTGAAATACCGGGAACTGCCGGGTATTAATGTGATCAGGCTGGCAATTTTTCCTCCGGTGCAACTTTCGGCTGTACTGAGCGTCAGTTGTTTGTCGAGCAATAATTCTTCGAGTGTAATCTCCCGGTACATAAGTAAACAGATTTTGTGTAAATATTATAATGACGGAATTATTTTGATCGTTCCACGTAGAAATCGACAAGTACTGGAAGATGGTCGCTGAATCCTCCCTCGTGTTTGAATCCGTGATATGTTTTTTTCGGCCGTTTTCCACCGTTTGACTTGTCTTCCGTCAGCATAAATGAAGGTGAGAATATGTTGGCCGTTTCGGGCAGGACATAAAATTTTTTCTTTCTGTCTGTTAAGTTCACCGATACAATAATCTGGTCGAGCAGGTTCCATTCTCTACCATATTTATAAGTGCCGGCACTCTGTTTCTTTGTAAAATGATAAAATAAATTGTACAGATCTCCAGGCGCCGGATTTTTGAAATCCTGTTTCGCTCTTAATGTATTGATGATGCTTTTATTATCCGGCTCGTCGTTAAAATCTCCCATGACGATAATATTCGCATTCCGGCGTATCTGTTGCAGGCTGTCTATTTTGGAACGGACTACCGATGCGACCTGGATACGATCGGGCTCAGTTTGTGTTTCACCTTCTCTTCTCGAGGGGAAGTGGCACAGAAACACATCTAATGTATCGCCTGTGAGGACTGTTCCGGTAACATGCAATAAATCGCGGGATTTCTTTCCCGGATTTTTAGGAAATTTAATTTTATAAGACCGGTGATCAATATACCTGAATTGATCCCGCTGATACATCATGGCGATGTCGATTCCCCTCGCATCGCCCGAATTGGTCATTACGTAGCGGTACTTACTACTTTTCAGCGGAGAATTTTTTGTTAAATCATCCATCACCTTTTCATTCTCGACCTCGTATAGTCCGACAATCGCCGGTGAACTCCATTCGCCGGCTGCCGTGATTACTCTCGACAGATTATTCAATTTGTTGGTGTAGCGACCATAGGTCCACCGGCGTTTACCATCGGGAGTAAACTCGTCATCATCTTTCTGAGGATCATTGTCGGTGTCGAATAAGTTTTCTACATTGTAAGACATGACCCGAAAACCGGTTTGTGCAGGCACATCAAATAAGCAGGTGAAAACGATTAAGACCGGGATTACAAATAACTTCATCAGCTCTTTTTATTGTTTGGGAGTATATTCGTATGCTCCGGCATCCGGACCCTCGTCTGAAAAGCGGGAAATTCCGTTGAGGTCGGATGGCGCCTTTTGTGCTGCTTCCACATTCGCCACATTTCTTGCAGGAGAGATTGAATCGATCCGGAAATCGTAGGGGATAGATACTTCGTTCTGATCCACAATGGTGGTACTGAGAAACCGGGGATTCTCATTAAAAATGCAATCCGTAAATTTGTCTTTGGTCTTTTTCTCGTCATATAAAACCAGGCAGTTCAGGAAGCTGTAATTAAAAGGAGTCGAGGGTGCGTCTACGGTATCTTTTGCCAATGCGATCCCGCCTTGTGAGTTTGGTCCGTAAATAATACAGTTAACGAAATCGGCCTGCTCCAGCGGAGAGGGTACCCACGCGGTCTTTTTGTTTACCTCGTCATATTCAGCTTTCCGGTTCGTGATTCCGATGGTCGGATTGCTCGAGCTTCCCCATTGCTGGTGCGGGAAGTAATAATTGGCCATGGTGCAATGAGTAAAATTGTACTTGCCGCCTTCCAGGTATAACAGGTGGTATTGTGAATTCGAAAATTCACAGTTTTCCCCTTCAATCCAGCAACCTGCTGCCGAAATCAGGGTGCCTTTTACATTTGTAACGATCGAGTTTTTTATTTTCAATTTGAGTTGTCCGGTGGTCGAAGCATCGAAATTCAGCCCGTAATAGCCATTCCGGATGTATACATAATCCAGTTCATTACCGAAACTTGTTCCATAAAAATGGATTCCGTTCCATTGTCCGGGCAACCGGTCATAGGGAATATTCACCATGTAGTCGTTGTCCATCCGGTCGCCCCGGAAAACGATCCGGTGGTCAATGGATCCTTTGGCGGTTAATTTTCCGAAAACTTTAATCCGGGCGTTACTGTGCATGTAGAACGTAGTTCCTTCCTGTATTGTGAGGGTTGCACCCTCCTTTATTTCCAGACTGTCGTAAATGAGGTAAGGCTTGTTGTTCGGTAATGTATCGGATTCTTCAAATACCTTCCCGTGCCAGATGTAAGCATCCTGTCCATAGGCTTGGAGAACCACCTTTTGCTGGATGCCGTTGGTTATAAATACAACCTGGTCTTCATACAATACCGGTTTAACTTGTCCGTTTTCATCTAATTTAACGTTGATATACACGAAGATACTGTCCCTGGCTCCGATTTCAACCTGTTCGAAACGTTCTCCGGATACTCCGTCCACTACCATATTGTACGGACTACCGGCTCCTTTTACCAAGCCGACGGAGGAGATCAGTAACGGCTTGCTGCCGGGGTTATAAACCAGTACCGTTCCGGTTGGAGTAGTAACGGTAGAAATAATAGTATCGAACGAAAGGGTATCGGCCGAGAACGACAGGATATCGTTCGGATTGGTGGAATAGTCGTCGTATTTATCCGTGCAGGCCATAATGGAGGCCAGCGTCAGGACCACGGAAGAAAGAAGTATCAGTCGTAGTTTGTGCATAGCTTTTACGTTTCACACAAGCTTTACCCCTAATTACCCGGATAAAGCCTGTGTGGAATTTAAACGTAAAATAACGGAATTTATTTTGCAGGAATATTTTTCAGTAATTCTGCTAAAAATTTCCACCATTTCTCTACAGTTGCAATTTCCATGCGCTCTTCCGGAGAGTGTGCTCCCAAAATAGTTGGTCCACATGAAATCATATCTAAATTAGGATATTTTTCGAGAAATAATCCGCATTCCAACCCGGCATGGATCGCTTTGATTTCCGGCTTGACACCGAACAGTTTTTTGTAGATTTTCTCCGATATCTTCAGGATCTCCGAATTGGAATTGGGCTTCCAGCCCGGATAACCGTCGGTGGCTTTTACTTCTGCTCCGGCAAGAAGGAATACGGCCGTTACTTTATTGGCCACATCGACTTTCAGTGAATTGGTCGAACTGCGCTGGCTGGTGGTTACGACGATGGTATTTCCATCTTTCATCTTTACAGAGGCCAGATTGGTTGATGTTTCCACCAATCCGGGAATTTCGAAACTCATCCCCATCACTCCGTGAGGACAGGCATACAGGGCATTGAGCAGATTATTTGCTGTTGCCTTGTCGATGCATTTTTCCGGTGCATCGGCGCTTTCGATCCTGATTTCTACCGCAGGATCTATGACTCTCAGCTCGGCTTCCACTTCCGCTTGCAGGATATTGACGAATGTACTTGTTTTTTCTTTGTCTGCCATTGGTACACCGGCAATGGCCCAGGCTTCGCGTGGGATGGCGTTACTCAGGTTTCCTCCGTCGATCTGCGCCAGAGCTACAGGGCAGTCTTTTTTCAGAGTCGACAGGTAGCGCGTAAGAATTTTGTTGGCATTCCCTAAGCCTTTATCGATTTCGCTTCCTGAATGTCCTCCGTTCAGCCCTTTTACACTCACTTTAAACCAGAAATACCCGGCCGGGATATTTTCCGGTTTGTAGGTAAAGGTTGCCAGGGTATTTTTACCTCCTGCACAGCCAATGTAAAACTGTCCTTCTTCTTCGGTATCGAGATTAATCAGGATACTTCCTTCCAGAAACCCTTTCTGAAGGGCGAAAGCTCCGGTAAGCCCGGTTTCTTCGTCAGTGGTAAACAGGCATTCCAATGGCCCGTGCTCCAGATCTTTAGATGCGAGGATGGCCAGTGCTGCAGCAACTCCGATTCCATCGTCTGCTCCGAGGGTAGTGCCTTTGGCTTTTACCCAGCCGTTATCGATATAAGTTTGGATCGGATCGTTCTCGAAATCATGCTTGGTATCGTTATTTTTTTCACAAACCATGTCGGTATGTGATTGTAAAATAACTGGAACTGTATTTTCTTTGCCGGGAGTAGCCGGTTTTTTGATGACCACGTTGTTGGCTTCGTCTTTCTTAACTTCCAGCCCGTGAGATTTTGCAAAATCAAGTAAATAAGATACGATTTTTCCTTCTTTTTTAGATGGACGAGGTATTTGCGTTACCTGATCAAACAATTCCCAAATTAAATTTGGTGTTAAATCTTTGACTTTCATAGTGTAAAATAA
>JAVBRK010000044.1:0-10011 GCA_031548005.1 Bacteroidales bacterium | reverse complement strand
CTCAAAAGATTTTTTGAGCTGTCTGGGTTTAAACCGAACAGAAAGATAAATGCTAAGCTTGTCAAAGAACTAATTGATATAGCCACCTACAGGGCAGCATGAATATCTTGAACACTATATAATTTTATAACGAACCATTGAATCAGATGATTTATTTATAAAACCCAATGTCAACAAGATGAATAAAAAACTTACAATTGCACTTGTAGCCCATGACCAACGAAAAGCGGACATGGTAGAATGGGCGGTATTCAATGCGGATACTTTGTCAAATCATACGTTAATATGCACCGGAACAACGGGTGGACTGATCCGTAAAGCTTTTGAAGAAAAAGGAGTGACAGCGGAAATCATCTGTATGAACTCCGGACCGCTGGGCGGCGATGCAGAAATTGCAGCTCTGGTGGTACGGCACCAGGTTAATCTGGCAATTTTCCTGATAGACGACCTCAATCCACAGCCTCACGAAGCAGATATTCAAATGTTACTCCGGCAGTGCCGGATACATAACGTGCCTATCGCGTGCAACCGTTACAGCGCAGACCTAATGATTACCAGCGCCTTATGGGATAACGACGACTATGCACCTTCCACTCCCAAATATGTCAAATTCAACAGGGAATAACTTAGAAATAAAAATAAATGAAACTTAACATTGCAGTATTGCCCGGTGATGGTATCGGGCCGGAAATCATAGAGCAGGCTTTAAAAGTAACTGAAACCGTTTGTAAAAAATTCGGTCATGAACTAACATACAAACACGCACTTGTAGGAGCTTGTGCAATCGACGAAACAGGAAATCCGTATCCGGATACGACACACGAACTTTGCATGTCGTCGGATGCCGTATTATTCGGAGCCATCGGATCTCCTAAATATGATAACGATCCTACGGCCAAAGTGCGTCCGGAGCAAGGGCTATTAGCGATGCGAAAGAAACTCGGTTTATACGCGAATATCCGGCCGGTAAGCACTTTCCCCGCCCTGATCCACAAGTCTCCCCTGCGGCCCGACCTGGTAGAAGGAGCCGATTTCATGTGCATCCGGGAGCTGACCGGAGGGATTTACTTCGGCCGTCCCCAGGGAAAAAGTGAAGATGGACAAACGGCTTATGATACTTGTGTTTACACCGTAGAAGAAATTGAACGGATTGTACGTTTAGCCTACAAATATGCCGAACAACGGCGTAAAAAAGTAACGATTGTCGATAAAGCCAATGTTCTGTGTACTTCCCGGCTATGGCGGCAAGTTTCCCAACGGATAGAAAAAGAATATCCACAGGTAGAAACCGAATATATGTTTGTAGACAACGCTGCAATGCAGATCATTCAATGGCCCAAGCGATTCGACGTCATGGTCACTGAAAATATGTTCGGAGATATCCTGACAGACGAAGCTTCGGTCATTACAGGCTCCCTGGGAATGCTACCCTCTGCTTCGATCGGAATCCACACTTCGGTATTCGAACCGATTCATGGATCTTATCCGCAAGCCGCCGGAAAAAACATCGCCAATCCATTGGCTACCATCCTGTCGGCAGCATTGATGTTCGAATATGCCTTCAATTTGTACGATGAAGGAAAAGTCATCCGGGATGCCGTAGACGCTTCCTTAGCTGCAGGAGTAGTTACCGAAGACATTGCCGAAAAAGGGAAAGCCTATAAAACGACTGAAGTGGGACAATGGGTATCAGACTACATCGACTCGTCTGCAGTCAGATCATGACATTGTTATGCGATATCCGGTTCAGAGATTTATTCTTTACAATCAGAAATAATAAGGATTTTAAAGATATTTCCAGGATTAATGTTTCTCTGTTTTCCCTCAACCGCATCTCCGAAAATTTTTCCCGTAAAAGTGAATGAGAGTAATGGTTTAATCGACACCCGTATTTTTATTTTCTTTGTTACCTTTTGAAAACCAATTTCGTCTTAATATCGAAAACAGGTTAATCGGTGCACAATTAATCTGTTATAAACAGGAATATCAATCAAAGATGAATATGGATGCCGATACATTTAAAATAAACTATCTTCCGTATTATCCGAAGCTGTACCGGATTGCCTGCCGGATTGTTCAGGATACCGATGATGCTGAAGACCTTGTACAGGATACGTATGTCAGGTTATGGAACAAGCGCCATGAGCTGGTAGAAGTTGCCAGTCCGGAAGGTTTTGCCATCATTGTCCTCAAAAATACCTGTATGGATTTTTTGCGAAAACAAAAAAACAATACCACTTCTAATTATGAAAATGAAATTACGGGAAGTATTTATTCACTTTCCCAGGTTGAGGAACGCGACCAACTGAATCTGGTATATAGCCTAATCGGAAAACTGCCTTTCAAGCAACGGCAAGTATTCCATCTGAAGCACTGGGAAGGCTACTCCGATGAAGAAATAGAGCAACTTACAGGACTAAAAAAAGGAAATATCAAAGTTATGCTTTCAAGAATCAGAAAAGCAATCAAAGAACAATTTTTAAAAATTGAACAACTATGAACACGCACGAAAAACCGGATATGAAACAAATAAAAGCTTTATTAGAAGCTTTTTATGAAGGAGAAACTACTGTAGAACAGGAAAAAATACTGCTCCATTACTTCCAAAGTACAAGAGTAGAAGAGGATCTGGCGGATGAAAAATTTCTGTTTCTACAAATGTATCAACCCGAACCAACCGAAATGCCGGCAGGCCTGGGAACACGGCTGGAAAGCATGATCGATCAATTAGCCCAAAAGAAAACGAACCGGCAAACAATTCTTTCAGGCACAACAAAAAAATTATTCCGGTCGTGGATCGGCATAGCAGCTTCCATTGCACTTTTGGCCGGATCCGGCTTTTACCTGTATTACATCAATGATACAGGAAGCGCAACAACCCCAACCGGAAAAGACACCTATACTGATCCCCGAATGGCTCAGGCAGAAGCCGAAAAAGCTCTCTTTCTCTTATCATCCAAATTCAACGAAGGGATCGACAAATTAGAATCCGCATCGGCCAACATAGAAAAAACAAATGCTATATTAAATAAATCATTAAAATCCGTCAAGTTATGAATACTAAAAGTTTATTTATCGTTATTGTATTGATCTTGAATGCCTGGGGAGTCAGGTCTCAGGATAATTTATTCAGCGAGCTTTCGAACAATAAAAATGTCACCACTGTCTATGTCTCCAAAGCTTTATTAGATATGGTGCCGGACATGAAAATGAATGGAACCGACGTCAAAAGCCTGGCAAACAAACTCGACCAGATTGAAATTTACACCTCCGGAAACAAAGACGCGATGGAACTGATGAAATCAGGAGCCCAAAAACTATTCAAAAGTAAGACCTATGAAAATCTGATGACAATCAAGGAAAGTTCTCAAAATGTAACTTTCTATGCTCAAAAGGACAAGGACAAATTTAAGGACCTGATTATGCTTGTAGATCAATCCGACGAATGTGTGATTATCCGGATCACCGGCTTATTCACGACCGAAGATGTTCAGAAAATCATACAGAAAGACAAAGATAAAAAAGACTAATCCATGCCTGTATTTTTCGTATGAATTGTCATTTGAGGGAATGGGATTTCTATTCCTTCTTCCTCAAATGACTTGTATATTTTTTCGTTCAGCCCGAAATATACATTCCAGTATTCTTCTTTTAAAGTCCACGCCCGGATTACAATATCAACCGAACTGTTGTTCAATTTATGCAATGCAATGAATGTTTCCGGTTCCTGAAGAATCCTTTTATCATCTTCCAATATCCTGTTTAAAAGTCGTTTTGCTCTATCAAAATCCTGACCATAAGCAATTCCGATAATCAATTCCACCCTCCGGTTCACCTGGTTGGAGTAATTCATGATAATCCCGGTAGACAACCCTCCGTTGGGAATAAAAATAGTCCGGTTGTCCGGAGTAGCAAGTACGGTACTAAAAATCTGGATTTCCTTAACGGTTCCGGACTGGTTTTGAGCCTCGATATAATCCCCCACCCGGTACGGTTTGAAAAGCAAAATCATCACCCCGCCTGCAAAATTCTGCAACGTACCACTCAAAGCCATACCAATAGCAACACCGGCAGAAGCCAGCAAAGCAACAAACGAACTGTTATTGACTCCCAATATATTGATTATCATCACAATCAATGCCGCCGTAAGTGCAATATTAATCAGGCTTCTCAAAAAGGACCTGACAGACGGGTCTACATCCCGTTTAGCCATCAATCTCCCGCAAAAAGAATTCAGATACTTGATCAGTTTCTTCCCGATCATGTAGACTACAATACAAATTACGACCCTAATCCCAAATCTGAAAGCTTCGTGAAAGAACCCGTCCAATAATTCGGACCAGACAATATTTTTAAAGTCTATATTTTCGAGTGATTTCATATATTCATCATTATTCCCTACTAAAAGGCTTCAAAGATACAATATTTTTGAATTTCCGGTTCCTGCCAATGAAAAAATCCGGAGCATCCGGTAGTTATTTTACGACAAAATCTCCGGATATATTCTACTTTTATAAAAATTTACTATCTTTGAGTTTCAAAATGGATTAAACCTGAAATGAAATACAGGATAGCAATTATTATCTTACTCTTTTCTTTTGCAATTCCCCGGTGCTTTTCACAAACATTGGAGGAAGCAAAAGAAATGTACCTGGCCGGAAAATATGCCGATGCTTTGCCGGCTTTTGAAAAAGCGATCAAGTCCTCTCCCAAAAATGCTTCGTATAACCAATGGTACGGGAATAGCCTATTGGAAACCGGAAAGTTGGAAGATTCAGAAAAATACCTGAAATTTGCTGCATCCAAAAACATACAGGAAGCTTATTCTTCATTAGGCAAACTGTACTACCTGCAATACCGCTTCGATGAATCCGTTGCAGCCTACGAAGAATCGATCGTTCATCTGAAGAAAAAGAAAGAAGAAGACAAGGCGGCAACCATCCAGAAAGACCTGAATATCTCCAAAAGAGCTGCCAGAATGTTGTCCCGTTGTGAGAATATCCAGATTATCGACAGCTTAGTGATCAGCAAAGAGAAATTTCTGGCCGGCTACCCATTAAGTGAAGAGGCCGGCACATTGAAATTACTTCCCGAATTGCCAGGCACCATAGTCTACGAGAACCAGTTGAAAGACCGCAGATATTTTTCAAAACCGGCAGCCAATAATCATTTCCGGTTATACACACAAACCGAGTTACAAGGGGTGTGGTCGGATGAGAAAGTATTGAATATTCCTGTAGATTCTACCGCCGATGATAACTATCCTTATGTCCTGTCCGATGGAGTTACGGTTTATTTTGCATCGACAGGCCGGGAGTCTGTAGGAGGATATGACCTGTTCGTTACCCGCTACAATATGAACAGCGACAGCTATCTGGCTCCCGAACAAATGGGTATGCCTTTCAACTCCATTTATAACGATTACATGCTGGTAATCGATGAATTTAACGGGGTCGGTTATTTTGCCACCGATCGCTTCCAGAATCCGGATAAAATTATCATATACACTTATATTCCAAATGAAGAAGTGAAAACGATCGACTCGGACGATCCCTCCATACTGATAAGCAGGGCGCAGGTACTTTCCATAAAAGACTCCTGGACTCCCGGAATGAATTATCAATCCCTGTTGCAAAAAATAAAAGATTCCGTTTCCTCCCAGAGTAAAACGGAAAAAAGAATGGATTTTATTTTCATCATAAACGATCATATTGTATACAATACACTAAACGATTTCGAAAGCGAATCAGCAAAGCAATTATTCGTGCAATCCCAAAACCTGAGGCAACAAATCGAGCATCTCGAAGCCGAACTGGATAGCCAGCGACAATCCTATTCTAAAGGAAACAAATCATTGTCATCCGGCATTTTATCGAATGAAAGCAAAGTGGAGAAGCTTTATAACGATTATCGGAAACAAGCGATAGAAGCAAGAAATACAGAGATCAAATATTTACGACAACAACAATAAACAAAAACTATGGATATTTTTATCGTCATTGTTTTATGCCTGATCGGTATCTTGTTGGTACTGTTAGAGATATTCCTGATTCCAGGGGTAACATTTGCCCTGATCTCCGGCATTTTATTCGGAATTGGAGGTGTATTTTATGCTTATTCGAAGCTGGGAGCTGTTGGAGGAACTATTACTCTGGTATCCACCTTAGCCCTGTTTGGACTCTCATTTATCTGGCTTATAAAATCCAAAGCATTAAACAAAATTGCCTTGGACACCGACATCAACTCAACGGTAGCATCGAAAGATGTCCAAAATATCCGGGAAGGAGATGAAGGGATCAGTATCTCCCGTTTGAACCCCATCGGAAAAGTAAAAGTGAACGGGATTACCATGGAAGCCAAGACTTCTGGCGAATTTCTGGACGAAAATACTCCTGTAACCATAGTCAAGGTTTACCCTACTCAACTTATTGTGAAATCAATTAATTAATAACTATTTTATGGAAATGAATGCTGTAATATGGATTGTATTGCTGATCGCTTCAATCATTTTTTTGTCGATTTTCTTTTACTATGTGCCATTCGTATTGTGGATCAATGCAAAGGCATCCGGAGTCAATATTTCGCTGCTACAACTGTTCCTGATGCGCTTGAGGAAAGTGCCCCCCCCTGTCATTGTCAATGCGATGATCGAGGCTCATAAAGCCGGACTGAAGAACATTACCCGCGATCAGTTGGAAGCTCACTACCTTGCCGGAGGACACGTCGAACGTGTAGTTCATGCTTTGGTTTCGGCTGAGAAAGCCAATATCGACCTGACTTTTCAAATGGCTACTGCCATCGACCTGGCAGGTCGCGACGTATTCCAGGCCGTACAGATGTCGGTAAATCCAAAAGTAATCGATACCCCACCGGTTGCCGCCGTTTCAAAAGATGGAATCCAGCTAATCGCCAAAGCGCGGGTAACGGTACGTGCCAATATTAAGCAGTTGGTCGGTGGAGCTGGTGAAGAAACTATTCTGGCACGGGTCGGAGAAGGAATCGTATCTTCTATCGGTTCGAACGAAAGCCATAAAACAGTACTGGAAAATCCGGATTCGATATCCAAACTGGTACTGAGAAAAGGTCTGGATGCCGGTACCGCATTCGAAATCTTATCCATTGACATCGCAGATATCGATATAGGTAAGAATATCGGTGCCGTATTACAAATGGATCAGGCACAAGCGGATAAAAATATCGCTCAGGCGAAAGCAGAGGAACGTCGCGCAATGGCGGTTGCCCAGGAACAGGAAATGAAAGCGAAAGCCCAGGAAGCGCGCGCTAAAGTAATTGAAGCCGAAGCCGAAATTCCGAAAGCGATGGCTGAAGCATTCAAATCCGGAAACCTGGGGATTATGGATTACTACAAAATGAAAAATATACAGGCAGATACTGATATGCGGGAAACGATTGCCAAACCCGCAACGCCTGCAAATAAACCGATAAAAGACTAAATCATGAGAATCATTCCTCCCGACGAATTGCCCATCAATTCCGATGGCTCGGCGTTTCATCTGCATATCACTGCTGATCAGCTTGCCGATAAGATCGTAATGATGGGTGATCCAGGACGGGTTCCGGCTGTTGCCGATCATTTCAATTCAATTGAATTTGATCAGCAAAGCCGTGAGTTCCGGACCATTACCGGAAGTTACAAAGGGAAGCGTATTACTGCATTGTCTCATGGTATCGGATGCGACAATCTGGATATTGTTGTCACAGAATTGGATGCGTTGGCCAATATTGATATGAATACCCGGATAGAAAAGTACCAGTTCCGGCAGTTGAGCATGGTCCGTATCGGTACTTCCGGCGGACTACAACCGTTTTGTCCGATCGGAACTTATGTTGTATCTCAAATATGTATGGGAATGGATGGACTGATCTATTTCTATAATAAGGGAGAAAGTATTTCCGATCCCGGAATATCAGAAGCTTTTGTAAAGCATACAGGCTGGAATAAATTGCTGGCCAAGCCCTATTTTGTACCCTCCGACTGTGAATTGGTTGAGCGAATTGGTTTCGATATGGTAAAAGGTATTACTTGTGCAGCAAATGGTTTTTATGGGCCTCAAGGGCGGTATGTCCGCCTGAAATTAACCGATCCGGGACAAAATCAGAAAATGGAATCTTTTGAGTATGGCGGACTACAAATTGCGAACTACGAAATGGAAAGCGCTGCACTGGCCGGCTTGTCGGCTATGATGGGGCACAAAGCCATGACTGTATGCCAGATCATTGCCGGACGTTATTCCGGAAAAATGAATACCGATTATAAAAATAATTTTGAAGAACTGATCATCAAGGTATTGGATAGAATATAATCATATGTAATCAATGCATCCGGACTGGACCTCCATCGAATACCTCAAGGCTGGAAACGAAAGACAAAAACAGGCATACCACATATTGCAGGACATCCGGGTTTTAGAAGTTCTGAAACTTTACTATCCGGTACTGGCCGGTACGATCCCGATAGAAATTGATCTCCCCGAAAGCGATCTGGATATCATATGTGAAGCATACGATCTGAAAGAATTTCAACAGTTAATAAACCGGCATTATTCTCACTTCAACAACTTTACAGAAACCATTGGTATAGAATATTATGTAGCAAATATGTGTCATTCGAATATTCATATCGAAATATTTGCACAGCCGGTTCCAACATTGAAGCAACATGCATACCGTCATATGCAGATTGAATACCGGCTTTTAAATGTGTTAGGAGAAAGTTTCAGAAAGCAAATCATCCAATTAAAGAAGGAAGGATTAAAAACAGAACCTGCATTTGGAAAACTATTGGGGTTGCAGGAGAACTCATATGAAGAACTCCTGCAATTCGAATCCTATTCAGATAATGATCTGTTATCATTTGCCTTGCAAAAACAGGTATAATATAAATCCCCAATAACCCTAAGGCTTTGTATTTTCATTTATTGAAAAGAATTAATCGTCAAAAAAAATCCGAAAAAAATTTATGCGCAGATTCTTGGCAAAACCCACCAAATCCAAGATAAAATGGAAAACAGTCTTCAAAATTGTTTTTTTTATTGCATTGCTTATATTTCTAACAATATTTGCCGCCGATATCATTATTAAACAAGGAGCAAAGAAATACCTTTACTCTGATTTAGGTGAAGTTCCGGAAAATAGAGCAGGCTTACTATTAGGATGCTCCAGAGTTCTTCACTCCGGACAGCCCAACCCATTTTTGAATACCGGATCGAAGCAGCAGTAGCGTTATATAAAGCAGGGAAAATAAATGCAATTGTTGTGAGTGGCGATCATGGCAGGATGAGTTATAACGAATCCCAGGATATGAAGGACGCTTTAATGAAATACGGAGTTCCGGAAAATGTGATATATCTGGATTATGCAGGTTTTAGAACCCTGGATTCGGTAGTCCGGATGAACAAAATATTCGGACAAAATAATTTTACGATTATTTCGCAAAAATTCCACAATGAAAGAGCTGTATTTATTGCCCGCACAGAGGGGTTAAACGCAATTGGGTACAATGCCCGGGAAGTGGATAAATATAATGGACTCCGAACAAAAGTCCGGGAAAAATTCGCACGGGTGAAGTTATTTCTGGACATGCTGGCAGGGAAAAAACCTAAATTTTTAGGAGAACCCATAGAAATCAGGTTGTGAATTGCTTTCAAATTTGTATCTTCGTTCATTGAAAACAGCCTCCTCCGTTTCTAAATCAATTCCTATCAGGTTGTGAATTGCTTTCAAATTTGTATCTTCGTTCATTGAAAACAGCTCCTTCAACAACACGAGACGCAACCAGGAAGTTGTGAATTGCTTTCAAATTTGTATCTTCGTTCATTGAAAACAGCGTAACGACAAAGGTCAGTAGGATGTAAGCCATCGGCCAACTCCGTCTGTTAATCTTCGTCAGTCCTTCCTATCTTTGCCGCAAAACAAAGATTATGGTATATTGGACATTAGATTATTTCAGAATCCTCTACAATGAATACACCACCTCAGGTGTTAGTGTTC
>JAVBRK010000063.1:0-9893 GCA_031548005.1 Bacteroidales bacterium | reverse complement strand
ATCAACAAAAAAACGAAAGCAGGAGAAGGAATGGATAAAAATCAATCAGAAATGGAAAACAGGACGCTGTAAAACAAAAAACTACCGAAAAGGGGGGCATCCTTCGGCAGTTTTTGTGTTATTTACTGAATCTCCCGAATTCATGACTACCTAAAATAAAACAGCTGCAATCGACCGATATATAGGGTTTTAAAAATTTTGGTTCCTTTACCTCTCTATCCGAAGAAATATCCCCCAAACAACTTGCCCGCTTATTAGACGAACTATCCTTCGATTATTCCCGGAAAATAATGGAGCTGCATCTGGCAAATACCGAATCGAACCTCTATATTCATGAAGAAACAAGCATTTTCCTTTATCATCTTAAAAGATTACGGGATGTATTGAAGAAATGTAAAGCATGAGTTTTTGTTTTTTATTTTCCAATCCGTGAAGCCGCATAGAGCGGATAAATTTTCACATTCTGGTATATCCCGAAATTTTCCATAGAACAACGGGTGCCGTATGAATATTCTTTTTCGGATAAAAATTGAAACATGCTTTGCATTGAACCTTTCGTGCCTGATTTTACTTCGACCGGAACAATATCACTGTTGCATTGCACCACATAATCGACTTCAGCATTGCTGCCCGCCTTTTCGCGCTGCCAATAGTGTAACAGTATAGGACTGTTGCTTGGCGCTGATTTCAACAATTCCAAACCGACAAATAATTCTGCCAAAGCGCCTTTGTTTATCTGTTCCAGACTTTCGGCAGTAAGCAGTCGCCCCAAATCCAACTTCAAAAAACGTTGGTAAATTCCCGTATCGAATATCAGGTATTTGCGATGTTTCGTATTCATTTCGGCGGCCAGCGGAAGTCCGTTTGCCGATGTATGTGTTACGGGATAAACGATCCCTGCAAGTTCCAATAAGCCGACGCTTTCTTTGATTTGCCAGTGATTGGAATCCTGCGATGCTTGAGAATAGGTAAATTTACCACCTGTTTGATGAATCACGGATGCAAAGACTTCCCGTAAACGCGACGAAGGCACTCGCGCCTTATATTTGGAAAAATCATCATATAGGGAAATTGTAAGGTCATCCAAAACTTTTTGACATTCGAGCAACGTTCCCCCTTGTGCATACGTTGCGACCACTTCAGGCATTCCGCCAATAAGTATAAAACGAATAAGTTCTTGTTTACACTTGTTATGTACCGCATCTGAAAGCGGTTTTTCGGGGGAAGCCTTTTGTATGGCATCAGCAAGCAGACTCATTCCCATTGCCCGTAAATACTCGTCAAATGAAAAAGGGTACAGGAATAGCGAACGGATTCTGCCTACCCCGAAAGAGGGCAATTCTTCCAATGCAAATTCCAACAATGAACCTGCTGCAATAATATGTTGTTCGGGATAATCTTCATAAAAGAAACGCAGAGAAGAAATGGCTGGAATGCAGGATTGAATTTCATCCAAAAACAATAAGGTTTTCCCCGGAACAATAGCCATATCGTATATAAGCGATAATTCGTCGCATATCTGCTTCGGGTCGGAACTTCTTTCAAATACAGCCTTAGCGCTCTCACTACCCTTTGCCTCAAAGTTGATTTCCAGAAAAGAATCAAACTGTTTCCCCAATTCTTTTACTGTTGAAGATTTTCCGACCTGACGCGCCCCACGTAGCAACAACGGTTTATGTTTGGCAGACTTTTTCCACTCTATCAATTCATGATCGATAGCCCGACTTAAATACGTTGTACTCATAGATAATCTGAATTACGATTACTGTTTCATGCTGCAAAGATAATCTGTTTTTCAAAATAACGAGGCTATATTCTAATTTATTTTCATTTTCAATACCCAATATAAGACAAACATATATTATTGTATAATATGACTCATTTCGAAAATAAAATAAAATTTCCTCCAGAATAAAGAATGTGAATTTTATAATTATTCTTACATTTGCTGAACTTTTACATTTTAATAAAAAATCATATTTAATAATTTAAATTTAATATCATCATGAAGAAAATCTCTCTAATTATCATTGGATTAACACTTTTAATGGGAGTAAAGTCTCAAACAAGAACTCCCGACGATCTGGACATTATTCAATCTGTTTTCGGGAAGAGCAAAAAAGAAATGACCGAAGTTTACATGAATCTGCAAGGTCAGGCTGCTACTGCATTCTGGCCGGTTTACAACGAATATGAGGCTAAAAGGAGAGAATTGGTTCGAAACAGGTTGGCTACTTTGATTCAGTATACCAACAGTTACGCTACCCTCAACGACGAAATTGCAGCAACGCTGAGCAAACAGGAATTTAAAAACATCAAAGATATGGACAAACTGCGCGAAACATACTTCAATAAAATGAAAAAAGTTGTAGGCGCTCTCAACGCGTACAAGTTCATGCAGATGGAAACTTACCTCCAGAATATAGTGGACGAAGAAGTACTGGAAGATATTCCTCTCGTCGGGGAATTTGATCGCCTCAAACAGTAATGTCGTGAAAAAATAAACTCAAAAATTACGCTAAAAATCTCTCTTAGCCACAAGCGCATATCATTTTCAGAATAATAAGGCAAAGGGATAAAAGGGGGTTCGATACCGGATCCTCCTTGCTTGTTACAATGAGTTTTCTAAGAGGGTGGGATAACCTTCCATCGAATTAATATTACTTTTGCAATCAGTAAAGACTGACAGAATATATTAATTTTGGTAATAATTCAATGATCCGGATGCAGCAATTAACGAACTTATCAGACTCCAAGCCCCATTATGAGATACTTGACGGCTTGCGTGGCGTTGCCGCCATCATGGTTGTTTTCTTTCATATCTTTGAGATACACTCAGGTGGAGATCACACGAAGCAAATCATCAACCACGGATACCTGGCGGTCGATTTTTTCTTTTTTCTTTCGGGGTTTGTCATCAGTTATGCTTATGATGACCGATGGAATGTCATGTCTCTTAAAGACTTTTTCAAACGCCGGATTATACGCCTCCAGCCGATGATTATAGCCGGCTCGATGATCGGTGCGCTCTTGTTTTATTTTCAGGCTTCTCCCGGTTTGGGATGGAACATTCAGGAAGTCCCGGTTTGGAAAGTACTGTTATTAATGATTATCGGCTGTACGTTATTTCCCGTCGGCAAAGGACTCGATATCAGAGGATGGCATGAGATGCATCCGTTGAATGGCCCGGCCTGGTCTCTCTTTTTCGAGTACATTGCCAATATAGTCTATGCCCTGTTTTTACGCCGGATTTCAAAAGTGATGTTGGGAATACTCGTTATAGTAGCTGCCGCATTTACCATTCAATACGCTCTTACCAATCCGAACGGAGATCTGATCGGAGGATGGACTATTGATGATCCTACACAACTCCGGATCGGGTTCACCCGTTTGGCGTTCCCGTTCCTTGCCGGCTTATTTTTAGCCCGTATAGGCCGATTGAGGTATACTAAACACGCTTTTCTTTCGGCCGGCATTTTATTAGTTGTCATGCTGTCGGCGCCCCGTTTAGGCGGAACCGATCGGTTCTGGATAAACGGTTTGTACGAGTGCTTCTGTATCCTGTTCGTATTCCCTTTTATCATCTGGCTGGGAGCCGGTGGAAAAGTTACCGGGAAAAAATCGTCCAGAATATGTCAGTTTCTGGGCGATATATCCTACCCCATTTATATTACTCATTATCCGTTGGCATATGTATACATGGCCTGGGTGATTAACGGAAACCGCACGTTGGAAGAATCCTGGCCCTACGGGATATTGACCATTGTTGTCGCAATCTCTCTGGCATATGTATCGATGAAGTTTTTCGATCTGCCGGTCCGCCAATGGCTTCGGAAACGTTTTTTATAAGACTTTTTCCGTTTTTCACTTGAATATACGACACTTTTTCCATAACTTTGAACCGAATCTTAACTTATAATTAAATCTATTATTTATGTCTGTTAACAAAATTTTTCTTATTGGCAATGTGGGTAAAGATCCCGAAGTCCGGTATTTCGACAACGGGGGAGCGGTTGCCAATTTTTCTCTGGCAACAACAGAGAAAGGCTATACGGCTGCTAACGGAACCCAGGTTCCGGACCGCACCGAATGGCACAATGTTGTTTTGTGGAGAGGTTTAGCCGAAATTGCTGAAAAGTATGTACGTAAGGGATCTAAAATCTTCGTTGAAGGACGGATACGCACTCGTTCTTACGATGATGCATCTGGAAATAAACGCTACATCACCGAAATCTGGGGTGATAATATGGAACTGCTCGACCGCAAGCCGGACGGAGTTTCATCCGCGCCATTTCCCGGAACTGCGACAACGCCACCTGCAACCGATCCGGCAAAAAGCATATCGGTACCGGATCATTCCATTCCTGCAGGCGATACCGGCAACAATGACGATTTGCCATTCTGATTGTTAAACTAAATCGGTTTATTTTGGAAGCAGATTCATTTTTATCCGTTTTTTTGGGAAGCACCCGGGTTAAACCCCATCTTATCACTACAGGCGTGATAGAAATAACACCTGCTTCCGGAATAATCCTCCTGATACTTTTAATTCTCCTGGTACTCGGCTTCTTCCTGTGGAAGTATAAGTTCCGGTTTTTAAGAAAAATAGGAAGCACCAATGTTTCGGTCGACGAACTTTCGAAAGCATTGGAAATCGCTCCGGAAGAAATTTCGGAAGAAAAAGAAATGCTCGAAGGGATTGTCAATCTATACCATAAATCCGCCATCGAGATCATGACTCCCCGGATCGATATCGCCGATATCAACATCCGGGAAACTTTCAGTAATGTAATCCAATACATCATTAATGTAGGCTATTCCAGAATCCCGGTTTACTCCGGAAGCCGCGACAATATTAAAGGGGTATTGTATATTAAAGACTTGCTGCCTTATCTGGATAAACCCGACAGCTTTCGCTGGCAAAGCCTGATCCGTCCTGCTTTTTTTGTACCTGAAACAAAAAAAATAGACGATCTGCTGGAGGAATTCCGTACCAATAAGATTCACTTAGCCATCGTTGTCGATGAATTCGGAGGAACCTCGGGAATTGTGACCCTGGAAGACATCCTGGAGGAAATTGTCGGAGAAATCAGCGATGAATACGACGATGACGACGATGCCAAATACATCAAATTAGCCGACGGATCTTACGTTTTCGATGCCAAAATCCTACTGGGAGATTTTTTCAGGACCACCGGCATCACCGAAAAATCTTTTGAGAAATTAACGGAAGATGCAGACACATTGGCCGGGTTGGTATTAGGAATTAAAGGCGATTTTCCGGAAAAGAGCGAAGTCGTAAACTGGGGACCCTATGCTTTCAAAATTCTGGATATGGATACGAAGCGGATTAAGAAAGTCAAATTTTATATCCAGGAAACAGTCAATCCGGAAACTGAGCCGGAAGAATGAACTTATGAAAAGCGTGTATCTTATTATCATCCTGTTTCTGGTTGCCTGTTCTGATAGAGATTATACCCCGAAACCGGCCGGTTATTTCCGGATAGACCTGGATCGTCCCGTTTACCGGACTGCAACCGATCCCGCCGGAATGTATTCATTCCACATTCAGGAAGCAGCGCTTATCGAACAGGTTCCTGAAACTAACGGCAAAGGAGAATGGTTCAACATTATTTACCCTCATCTGGATGCCCGGATTTATTGCAGCCTGTTGCCGGTCAATACCCCCGAAGATCTGCATGTAATTGGGGAAGCTACCCGGGAACTGCTCACCATGCAGATGAAAAAAGCAGAAGATATCGATGAGAAAGAATACTCAGATCCTTCCAACCGGGTTTATGCCCGGCTATTCGAGATCCGGGGAAACACCGCTTCTCCGGTACAGTTTCTGATTACCGACAGTCTGCACTATTTTCTCCGGGGAAGCCTATATTTCAATGCAACGCCCAACCAGGATTCGATCGCCCCGGTTCGATCGTACATTAAAGAGGACATCATGGAACTAATTTCCAGTTTTAACCGGAATCGCCATGAATAATCCGGTAACCTACCCCGATACGATCTGGGCTGTACGGGAAATTACGGCAACAATCGACGAGCTTTTATCCGGATTAGAATACCGGGACGCCTACCTGCCTTTTATCCGCCGGATCGGATCGGAAGTCCGGAAACGGGAATGGCTCACAGTAAGGGTTTTACTAAAAGAGCTCCTGGGGGAAGAAAAAGAAATCGTCTATGATACGGCCGGCCGGCCGGGCTTCAAAGATGGCTCGTACCATCTGAGCATCAGTCATACAACAGGTCAGGTGGCCGTAATCGTTAATCCCCGGTATCCGGTCGGAATCGATATCGAGCGGAATACTTCCAGAATATTCAAAATCAGGCGCCGGTTCATGAGTCCGGAAGAAGAAAGCGGAATCGTACAGGAACAAGAGCAAACGCATTTGCTTCTGCATTGGTCGGCCAAAGAAACCTTATTCAAGGTGATCGGAAAAGAAAATATCGACTTCCGGGAAAATTTACATATCCAATCTTTTACCCCTGAAATCGGTTTGCTGGGTACATTCGAAGCCTATGAAACAGCAACTTCTTTCAAACAGAAATTTCTGATCCGGTATATTGCCAATTCAGAATATGTTCTTACATTTACGGAATCTTAATTCAAGAAGACGCCACACGCAATAGGATTCATTATTTACAGCAAGTTAACAACACACCTATGTCCACATGCAGTATTAAGCAACAGATAGCGGATTTGCGGAAAGAGCTCGACGAACACAATTATAATTACTACGTACTTTCAAACCCGACTATCAGTGATTACGAATTTGACGCAAAAATGCAGGAATTACAGGATCTGGAAAACCAGCACCCTGAATATTACGATCCGGATTCGCCAACACAACGGGTGGGCAACGACATTAATAAAAATTTTGCACAGGTCAATCACCGGTATCCGATGCTATCTTTGTCCAATACCTATTCGGAGGCGGAGGTCACGGATTTTTACAACCGGACACAAAAGTTTCTGAACGAGCCTTTCGAACTGGTTTGTGAGCTGAAGTACGATGGAACCTCGATCTCCCTGATTTATGAGCATGGCGTACTCACTCAGGCCATCACCCGCGGAGACGGCGCCAAAGGAGATCTGGTAACGGATAATGTCCGTACCATTCGCAGTATCCCGCTTAAACTGAGAGGAAACGACTACCCTCCGGAATTTGAGATCAGAGGAGAAATCCTGATGCCCTGGGATGTTTTTGACGCATTAAACAAAGAACGGGAAGAACAGGAAGAGGCTTTATTTGCCAATCCCCGGAATGCAGCTTCCGGAACCCTCAAACTTCAAAATCCGGCTATTGTAGCTTCCAGGAAATTAGACTCTTACCTGTATTACCTTCTGGGCGAAAATCTGCCCTGCGACGGCCATTACGAAAATTTGCAGAAAGCCAGGTCCTGGGGATTCAAAACTTCCGATGCAACCCGCAAATGCAGTACGTTGAGCGAAGTATTCGATTTCATCCGATACTGGGACACCGAACGGAAGAACCTGCCGATAGCAACCGATGGCATTGTTTTGAAAGTAAATTCCTTACGGCAACAACTAAACTTAGGATTTACCTCCAAATCCCCCCGGTGGGCGATTGCTTATAAGTTTCAGGCCGAGCAAGCGCTGACGAGATTAAACTCCGTCAGCTTCCAGGTGGGGCGTACAGGGACAGTGACCCCGGTGGCCAACCTGGACCCGGTACAATTATCGGGTACACTCGTGAAACGGGCGTCATTGCACAATGCAGACATCATCCAGTCGCTCGATCTGCACATCGGCGACATGGTATTCGTTGAAAAAGGAGGCGAAATTATTCCCAAAATAACGGGTGTGGACAAAGATTCCCGGTTTTTACTCGGAGAAAAAGTCAAGTTTATCGATCGATGTCCCGAATGCGGAACACCCCTCGTCCGGGAATCCGGCGAAGCCGCCTATTTCTGTCCAAACGAAAATTCCTGTGAACCGCAGATTAAAGGTAAAATCGAGCATTTTGTAGGCCGGAAAGCAATGGACATCAATGCCGGAAGCGAAACCATCGAGCACTTCTTCAAGGCTGGATTAATAAAAAATGTAGCCGATCTGTACGCTATTAACATCCAGGACATCATGTATCTGGAGCGTTGGGGAGAAAAAAGCGCCCGGAATTTTATCGAAAGTATCCGCGAATCACTGAAAGTTCCTTTCGAGCGGGTATTGTTTGCCTTAGGGATCCGGTATGTCGGCGAAACAGTTGCAAAAAGACTGGCTTCTGCTTTTCATTCGATCGATCGCTTGGAGTCAGCGGGGATCGACGAGCTGAAAGCAGTCGATGAGATCGGAGATCGCATCGCACAGAGTGTAATCCGGTACTTCTCGGATGATAAAAATAAAACTTTGATTCAGCGGCTTAAAGATGCCGGGGTACAATTTGTAATCGATGAAAAAATATTGTCGGAACGAACAACAAAACTGAAAGACCTGACGTTTGTAATTAGCGGGACTTTCTCAAAACACTCGAGGGATGAATACAAATCAATGATTGAAGCTAATGGAGGAAAGAATGCAGGTTCTGTTTCGTCAAAAACCGACTATATTTTGGCAGGAGAGAATATGGGCCCTTCAAAACTGGAAAAAGCCCAAAAATTAGGAGTCAAAGTTATTAATGAAGATCAATTCCTGGAAATGATCTGAAAATTACCCATGTTATGTTCAAGTTTTGGTTAAAATATAAGATTTTAAGGCTATGCAAGAATGACCGTAGGAAAAAACGTTTTTTAAGTCTGGATAAAATTCAAACGGTACTTGTGATCTTTGAAGCCACAGATTATGATGCAGCGCACGCTTTCATAAAGCAGTTGGAGCAAATGAAGAAGAAGGTGACGGTTTATTGCTATAAAACGAGTGAAAATAAAAATAACTACTCCAAAACGTCCTACCATCTGATTTCGAATAAAACAGACATCGACCGGCTTGGATTTCCACGCCGTCACTTGTCGGAAGATTTGCGGATACTGGATCAGTACGACCTGTTGGTCGATCTGACATTGAACGAAAATATGAGTATCGAATACCTGGTTGCCTTGTCCGGAATTCCTCTGAAAGTCGGTTTGAAAAAGAATGAATTTCCGTTATACGATTTTTCCATTTCAAACCTTCCGGATTCAAAAAATAAGCATACGATTTCAGAACTCGGGAAGCAAATACTCCATTACCTCAATACGATCCAGTCGGTCGAGTAAAAAATAATTAAATGACGCCAGATGATGAGAAGAAATATCTGAGACAACTTCGGGATGGAAACCACGACGCATTTGAACGATTATTTATGAAGTATTTCCCGAAACTAAAGTATTTCATTACGCATCTGATCAAATCGGAAATGGTTGCGGAAAGACACTGCAATTAAAATGTATATAGCAGTATTTCAGATAATTAAGCAGTATCTTAAGAAGAATAGGTAATGACTTAGAAACAACCGAGATTCATTACTCTGCACTATATTTCCTATATTCAAAAAACTCTTTCCGCAAAAGTAACGATATATTTCGAAACAACAAAATATTTTATAATACATTTATAATCAATAACTTGGATTAATCGGCAGCTTTTCTTGATTTTTCTCGTATCTGACCGATTTTGATTCTACGTTACAAAATCTGATGAAAGACTACAAGCCATACGTATGCTCTGGTTTATCAGAAATATAGGAATCCCCTCATCTTTACCAATATCTCATTTACCACTTTTTCATCCGGCATATCCAGCAAATCGCTTGCAGCATACAATTGCTCTATTCCGGCTATTTTATCATTAGCCATCTTTACCAGTTCATCATACAAAAAATCGCCATTTTTTATCTTGAAAAGAAAATCCCTGTCTTTACGAAAAACATGAATTTGTTTCT
>JAVBRK010000030.1:0-3808 GCA_031548005.1 Bacteroidales bacterium | reverse complement strand
TAACCTACAATTATAATGATTTAATTATCATGTAAGCTTCGAGCTTGGAATAGATGCATACGCTGTGGTCTTGTCTTGGATAAAATGGGCTATTCTTTTATGAGACTCGCTTATAAATCGCAAATTTTTATCTAAGTTTGTTCTCTAAGGGATAAGCTAAGATGTTCCAGTTTATCAGCTTTAGAAATTGAATTTGATCTTGGATATAATATATAATAAGATTGCTATAAATAGAGTCTATATTACATTGTTAATTATTTAAAATTTTAGATTATGAAAAAGGAAATCATTTTTTGTTTATTTTTATTATTAATCACGTCAAGTTGTGATAATAATGTTATTGATCCTCATGGACAATCTTTTGAGAATGTCGATGATCCAACTCTTCGCTCCAGTGGTTCTGGGTATACTCTTTTCCAAAATATAGATAGTTATGTGATAGAAGGTCGTGGTGATAGTTATATTGAAGGTAAGATATACTGTCCCAGTGATGCTGTGTATACTTTTATATTTGCTTTTAATGGGGATGCTGGTGTTAACTATTATGCTAATTTAGCTTCGTCTATGACGTTACGGCCAACCAATGGAGGGGAGTTTCGGACAGTTATGGTTCCTCTTAAAAAAGGTGTCAATCATTTTCATGTTGGTATAGATTTTAATGCTCCTGGTCAGGTTGCTGAAGCAAGGCTGGTTGTAACTAAAATAAATGGACAATCATTAAGAGGAGAAGATGGTTATGTCGATTTAGCACTATATGCCCTTAGTCAGATTTTTGAGCCAGGAGAAGGTGGAGAGCCTTTTCATTGGACCTGTACAAAGTGTCAATTTACTAACTCGACGAGTACTTCAACATGCGCTTCATGTGGTAATAGTCATGATAAGAAGTAGCCTTAAGCGGGTTGTTCAATACATTCCGCAAAATGAAATTAATGCTTATCCCGGAACATTAACTCAAAATCCGTAACCGGGAAGTAAATCTGAGGATCCGGGAATTAAGAGCACTTTACACGGCTTTTAATTCCCGGATTTTTTATACGGTGTTCCGGCTTGTTCTTTTCAGGACGACAATTTTCGACAGGAATACCGGTTGTATTGATAAAATAATTAATTTTGTAGCTCTGAAAAATAAATAAATAACGATGATCAACAGACAGAAGAGAGTTGCAGCAATACATGATATTTCCTGTTTTGGAAAATGCTCATTAACAGTGGCTTTGCCGATTATTTCAGCAGCAGGCGTGGAAACATCGGTACTCCCGACAGCCGTTTTGTCGACTCACACCGGAGGATTCGAAGGGTTTACATACCGGGATCTGACGGAAGACATACGTCCCATTGCCCGGCATTGGGAATCGCTTGATATTAGTTTTGATGCGATTTATACCGGTTTTTTGGGTTCCTTTGAACAATTGGACATGATCACGGAATTTTTTGATACGTTCAAAAATGAGGGCAATATCATCCTGGTTGACCCGGTAATGGCCGACAATGGGGAGTTATATAAAATATTTCCTCCGGAATTTGCAGTAGGTATGCGGAAAGTGTGTGAGAGAGCAGATATTATCGTCCCGAACCTGACAGAGGCAGCTTTGTTGATCGGGGAGCCTTATAATCCAGGACCTTACACGGAAGCCTATGTATTGGATCTGATGGAGAAACTAACGGCTTTGGGGCCTGATAAAGTGGTGTTGACCGGTGTTTTCTTCGATGAAGAACACCTCGGGGCGGCATCGTACGATAAAAAGGAAGGAAAAGTGGAATATACTTTTGAAAAACGGATTCCGGGTTACTATCACGGAACGGGAGACGTGTTCGGAAGCGCCTTACTGTCGGGTCTGATGAATGATTTCGATTTACACCAGTCGACTGCTATTGCAGTCCGGTTTACTACCGCAAGTATCCGTCGCACTGCTGAAGCCGGGACAGACCTTCGTTTTGGTGTTAATTTCGAGCAAAGCATCCCCGCATTGCTGAAAGATTTGCATCTGATTTAGTAATCTGATAATTCGTTTAGTTCGTGATGTTTTCCGGCAAATTTCCGGAAAAGAAGGTCTCCAACCAACAGCAACAACACGACCATTCCCAGTCCAACCATAGATGGTTCGATGTGGAGGTCCTTGAAGGTGGTTATGAAAACAGACAGGTGGCTTTGGACTTCCTTCGGGTTTGGAGCCTGGATACTAACATTCAGAAAATGGAATGCCAATGCCGGGATCAGGACTATGACAGCAATTCCCGCCACTAATGAGAGCCAGTACAACGTCCGTCTCTTTCGTTTTTCTACTGCCGATTCTTTTTCGATACGTAGAAGGATATTTTTCATCAAATCGGGAGAGGGTTCTTCCATTTTGATTTCCCGGAAGAACAGTTTCAGTTTGTCGTTTGGTTTTGATGGATTCATCTTTGCATCAATTGATTGATTTCTATAGCTAATTTTTTACGTATACGATGTAACTTTACTTTTACATTGGCCTGGGTCAGTCCGGTAATTTCACCGATCTGCTCGATTGACTGCTCATTCAGGTAAAACATCGTAATAATCAAAGCATCTTCCGGAGAAAGTGTTTTCAGGGCCTGCTCGAGGTACTGTAAACGTTCTTCCGGAGAAATATCGTCTGCATCGTCACTGATATCCTCGTCTTTCAGATTCGGATAATGATCTTCAAAAGAAGAAAACACCAGTTTCTTTTTCCGGAGCTCCGACAAGGTCGTGTTGTATGCAATCCGGTACAACCAGGTGGAGAATTCCGACTCTTCCTTGAATGTATCCAACGATTTAAATACTTTTACAAACACTTCCTGGGTGATATCTTCTGCATCTTCCCGGTTCGGTATAATCCGGATAACAACATTATAAACCAACCGCTGATAGGTGGATACGATATGCGTGAAAGCGCTTGTATCTCCTGCTTTCACCTGTTGCACCCAGTACAGATTATTCGGTTTGCCCATGTTGTTCTTGTTCGTTGCCTGTTTGACGCATAAACGAACAGCAAGTTACAAATGTAGGAATAATAATTTTCAATTCATGATGAAAACAATAATTTCCGGAGGGGGTGTAACCTTTCCGGAAGTCCTGCGTCAAAAGATCAGAAACGAACAAAAAATAAATGTTTAACAATTAATAATTAAAGTTATGAATGATTTAGTTCCAATTTTAGTAATCGCAACACTGACTATCGGTGTTTACCGTATGATTGAATTATTTGTCCGGAGAAACGAACGGATGGCCATTATCGATAAACTGACCAGCAACCTCAAGCCCGATGATGTGAATATGGATATGAACCTGTCGTTTTTTGCACCCAATAGGGGAACTTCCTGGGCGCTGAGATTGGCCTTGCTGCTGATCGGGATCGGGATCGGCGCTTTGATCGGTTTTTTCATCGTAATGTATTACAGCCAATTTGATTCTTACCGTGCTGAAGGAACGATCTACCTGTCCTGTATCTCCATTTTCGGTGGTGTTGGATTACTGATCGCTTACCTGATCGAACAGAAACAAATAAGAGCCGACAGAAACCGGTGATCGTTTAGAATTTAAGTTAAAAGTGAAAGGGGCCCGCGGGCCATGGGTGGTCGGAAGATTTTTTTTTCGACCATTTTTTCATTTATTTATGTTTCGCAAGTTTAACTTGCCAGTTTTAATTTGTAAATATCACATATATGGCCCAACTCCTCAGACCTGTTGATAATGGCATCATATATTTCCTCATCGACCAAACCGAAGAGGTTGGCTATGGCTATTACGATTTCCTGAAGGGCTCCCCATATTCTGTCAGTAACCGAGAGTTCCAAAGAATCTTTG
>JAVBRK010000037.1:0-4523 GCA_031548005.1 Bacteroidales bacterium | reverse complement strand
CGATTTATCCAAAATGATTTCACGTAAAAATAAAGTCGTCCGGAAATTAAATGCCGGAGTACGTGCCAAGGTACAGGATGCCGGGGTTGAGGCGGTTTCGGGACAGGCTTTTGTTACCGAGGCAAACGAAAACGGTATTTGTATTTCCTGTAATGATCAGACTTATATCGTTCATAAATTATTGTTATGTACCGGTTCGGAAGTGGTTGTACCTCCGATTCCCGGACTCGAAACGACCGGATACTGGACCAGCCGGGAGGCTTTGGAAAACAAAGAATTGCCCGGATCGCTGATTGTGATCGGCGGCGGGGTGATTGGGATCGAGTTTGCTTCATTCTTTCAATCGCTGGGTACGAAAGTGATTGTCGTAGAAATGCTGGACGAGATCCTGGGAGGAATGGATAAGGAATTGTCGGCTTTATTGCGGGCCGAGTATGCAAAAAAAGGAGTGGAGTTCCATTTGGGAACTAAGGTGATGGCTGCTAACGGTAACCAGATTGAAATTGAAAAAGACGGACAGAAATCGGTACTCGAGGCTGAGAAAATTCTGTTGAGCGTTGGGCGTCGACCGGTTTTGGAAGGGTTCGGGATGGAGAACATCAATCTTGAAAAGTTTCGTAACGGACTGAAAGTAAATGAATTTATGCAAACTTCCCATCCGGATATCTATGCCTGTGGAGATGTTACCGGTTTTTCGTTGTTAGCACATACCGCTGTCAGCGAAGCTGAGGTGGCCATCGAACATATCCTTGGCCACAACAGGAAAATGAGTTACAAAGCAATTCCGGGCGTAGTGTATACCAATCCCGAAATTGCCGGGGTCGGTAAAACGGAAGAAATGTTAGAGGCAGAAGGGGTTTCATATCGTGTGAAACAGTTACCTATGGCTTATTCGGGCCGGTTTGTTGCCGAAAATGAACAGGGTTCGGGAGTGTGTAAACTGATTTTAACGGACGATGATGTGATTGTAGGAGCTCATATTTTGGGTAATCCTGCTTCGGAAATTATTGTGATTGCCGGGATAGCCATTGAAAAAGAAATGAAGGCCGATGAACTGAAAGCCATGGTATTTCCGCATCCTACAGTGGGAGAAATTATCAAAGAAGTGTTATAAAGTGAGTACATTTTATCCGGTTCTGTTTGTAACCGGCTTAAGACCATTTGATTTTTCAGGTGGTCTTTTTTATTTCT
Organism: Bacteroidales bacterium; assembly: GCA_031548005.1. GTDB lineage: Bacteria > Bacteroidota > Bacteroidia > Bacteroidales > Azobacteroidaceae > BNXB01. Next base: position 3,332 of record JAVBRK010000037.1, on the reverse strand, counting down.
TTCTTAAAACTCTAAAAAAACAGAAAAAAATACAATATTGATTTACAGGTGATTTTTTCGGAAAACATTTTGAATACTGCTCTGTTTCTTTAAAATAACTACAGGCAGGATCTATGAAAAATGTAATGATTTTAGTTTTCTTCTTCTTTCTTTTTATCTGTCCGGTTCGGGCTCAACAGTTGGTCGAATCGGGAGGGTACGCTGTTCCTGTTTATAACTTCGCTCAGATAAAATACTTGTTTCACCCATCAGAAAATAACGATACGACTTATATTTTCAATTTCTGGGCAACTTATTGTGCTCCGTGTATTCAGGAAATTCCTTATTTTGAACGGATTGGAAAAGAGTTGAATACTCAAAAATTAAAAATAGTGTTGGTTAGCCTGGATTTCAGGTCTAGAATCCAAACAAGTGTGATCCCGTTTATAAAAAAACGTACTATTCAATTACCGGTCGTTGTATTGAACGATCCGGATGCCAATGCCTGGATCGGAGAAGTCGATCCGGACTGGGATGGAGTTATTCCATCCACCTTGATTGTAAAAGGAAACAACAGAGAATTTTATGCAAAAGAATTCACGTATGATGAATTACGATTATTAACAAGTAAATTTTTAGAATTATGAAACGATGGAGTTTATTTTCAATATTGATCTTTATGTCGCTTACCGCTTCGCTGGCTCAAGGTTATAAAACAGGAGATACGGCAACGGATTTTAAATTGAAAAATGTGGATGGAAAAATGGTTTCTTTATCCGATTATACCAATGCAAAGGGATTTATTGTGGTGTTTACCTGCAATGCATGTCCTTACGCCAAGGCTTATCAGGACCGGTTGATTGCTCTCGATAAAAAATATAAAGCACTGGGTTATCCGGTCATTGCAATCAATCCGAACGATCCTGTCGCCCAACCTGCCGATGATTTTGAATCCATGAAAAAATTGGCTAAATCAAAAGGGTATACTTTTCCCTATTTAGTAGACGAAGGTCAGAAAGTTTATCCGGTATACGGAGCTACCAAAACGCCTCATGTTTTTGTGCTTCAGAAAACGGATGCAGGGAATGTTGTACGTTATACCGGAACTATCGATGATAACTATGAAGATCCTGCAGGTGTTCAGAAAGCCTATGTTGCCGATGCGGTGGATGCTTTACTGGCGGGTCAACCGGTAGCGATTGCTACAACTAAAGCGATCGGCTGTGGTATCAAGGCTAAGAAATGAAATAAAGCAGAGGTTCCGGACTATTTTATTTTTTCATAAAGTAGGCCCGTTCTTCGGGAGAAAAATGTTCGATAGCATATCTTAAAGCAGTACGGGGCATGTTCTTGTAATGTATTTCAAGGAAATCCACCAGGGTTTCCTTGTTTTTTTTTCCGACTTCACGAAGCATCCATCCCACGGCCTTGTGCATTAAATCATGTTTATGATCCATTAATTTTTCAGATAAGGCCAATGTATCGTCGTATTGTTTGTGTTTTATAAAGATCCAGGTAGATACGATAGCAATACGTTGCTCCCAGAGATTATCGCTTTCTGCCAACTTATAGAGCATGCTGCGGTCGTTTTTATCTAACAGGAACCCTCCGATCACATCGCGGCAGGTCACATCCACCAGGTCCCAGTTATTCGCTTTCCGGGCATTTTTTATGTAAAAATGATAGATTATTTTGCGTTCTTCCTCTTTTTTTGATTTTTTGAATTGTTGCACCAAAAAGAGTAATCCGGCTAAACGGGCCTCATGATATTCCGAACCCAACAGAATCTGAATCTCAGATAAAGGTATTCCTTTATTGTTTTTAACGATATCCCGCACCCGCGGAACGACGATCCCCAGGAATACATCCCCCTCGGCATATTGTCCTTTGTCGGTTTTGAAGAACCTTTGCAGAAATTTGGCCTTTTCAGGATTTGAAACAGAATGGAGCTCTTCGAGGATAAACTTGGCAGTCATGTGCAATTATTTTTAATGTTAAAAATGGAAAGCAAAAGTAGTATTTCATAGGAGTTATTACAAATAAATATTAAATAAAATGCTGTTTTCAAATAAATTACTGTATTTTTGCACAAAATTTGTAGGAAGTTTTTGTAGTTATATCCTATAGTTAAAAAAATGATAGTTCGTATTGCTTGGTTTATTAACATTAATTTTATTTTATGAAACAAATTTCGACTTTACTTCTTTTATGGGTAGTTTGCTTCTTCACGCCATTTGCAGGAGATGCGAACGCCCAATCCCTATTTGTAGATGCATCCAATTTGGGTCCTTGCATTAAAAATCGTTGGATAGTATCCGTGAATGGAACCGGTTTAACGGCTAATATTCAGTGTGCAATCACTGGTCCGGATGCTTCTTCTTTTTCAATAAAAGAAGAATCCGGTTGGGATGCCAGAACCGGAGGTATGTTTACTGTATCTTTTAATGCCACGCATGGAGGTGGAAGATATTCAGCTACACTTACTGTTAGCAGTGCAGGAGCAGAAAGTAAAACGATCAATCTTGGAACTTCCAAGATAGTCGTTTCCACAAGAAGTCTGACTTTTGATAATGTGCCGATTAATACGACATCAGCGCCTCAAACGATCGATGTTGCGGGAATCCCTATGAATGATCTTGATTTTATCAGATGGTATGGTGACGATTCATCTGCTTACAATGTCACTATTTTATCATATGATGATGCTACAATGACAGGGAAGTTGAATGTTACGTTCAGCCCGACAGAAGCAAGGAATTACGATAGGGTTAGTTTTGACATGGGTAGCTATATGAATTGTACTCCTAATGTTGCACTCCAAGGGAATGGTACTCCACCAGAAGGTGCACCAGTAATAATGTGCAGTTCAATTCAGCCGGTTTGGGGTCCATTTAAGACATCCGGGAAAGGAAAAATGCACTTTGCGGCAGTCATTAATGATCCTAAAGAACAGATCCCCTCGGAAAAGACTTCATATATTAATTTATCCGGAAGTAATTTGTCTGGAGATATCCGTTATGAAATATCAGGTCCGGATGCTTCCTTTTTTACTACAAAAGGTTCGGAAGAAGAAGATTATCGCTGGAATCCTTCTTCGGGCGGCCATTTGGACATTACTTTTAATCCGACAGAGGAAAGGGAGTACCATGCTACTCTTACCATCACTTCTCCCGGAGCTTATTTTACTAATTCCATCGGGGAGAGGACGTATTCTTCATCGCTCACCATTGAGTTGACGGGATATACCATCCCGGCTACTCCTCCCGAAGTAAAACTGACAGTATCTCCCTGGTTCGTCGGATTAGAAGATACCCGGATTGGAGCGGTATCAGCTCCTGTTAAAGTCAATACCA
>JAVBRK010000049.1:0-4823 GCA_031548005.1 Bacteroidales bacterium | reverse complement strand
ATCAGATAAAATGTAAAAATTACATTAACTACTAATATACAGCGTTTTATTAAATTGTTAAAAATAGAAGAAAATAGAAAAAACAGGGGGTCTTACGACTCATAATCAGGGAGTCCTTGGTTCAAGCCCAAGTGGGACCACTTGAAAATCAGAGAGTTACAAGAGATTGTGACTCTCTTTTGTTTTTGCGTGCACACAACTATTATTGTGACAGTAAGTTCCAATATAAATAAAAAAACAGCATTGATTTTTACCATAACTATTTAAAAATCAATGCTGATACCAATGATTAAGAGTCATTTGCTCTACCAACTGAGTTACGGAGACGTTTTTATTTCGGGTGCAAGGGTAATAAAATCTCCGTAAACCTCCAAATGTTGATAGGAAAATATTAATCTTTTCGGCCGGATTATTTTAATTCCCGGATTTTACATTCTTATACCAGCAGTCGTAACCGTGATCTTGCAGACCGATACAACCTTCTTTGGCCGGATCGTCGGCAAATCCCGGCCAGTCTTTGAACTTGCTTTTAGCGACCAGAGCTTTCCATTCCGGACTTTTCTGAGCAGAGGTATTCATGGCGAAGATGAATGCCAGCATTGGGATAATCCATGTTTTCATCGGGTTGAATATTTTTAATTAATATGGTTTTTGGGGTACAGGGTATCTTGTATCGATTGCAAAATAGGGTTTCCGTTTGATCCATTGTCCCCGGGTGAAATCTGGAAAATCGATCAGTCCGCCACCGTTAGCAATGGACATTTCCGACAAAGGAGAAATAGCGCTCCAGGCTGCTGCATCATAGGCATCGAGTGGAGGAGGAGTATTCGTTTTGATTGCCTGAAATAAGTCGTGCATCATGATGAAATCCATACCTCCGTGTCCAGCTTCCCTTGCTTTAGCTTCCAGGTCGCTCCACAGTTTATGATCATATTTTTTGATCCATTCTTCACTTTTATCCCATTCGTGAGGCTTCGATTTTCCTTCCACGTAGACTGTATTTCCGTCGTTGTACCACAGGCCGTCTGTTCCCTGTACCCGGAACCCGAGGGAGTAGGGACGGGGAGAATTGGTGTCGTGTGTTACGATGATTGTTTGTCCGTTAGCACATTTGATCATCGACGTTACGATATCAGCACAGTTGAATTGAACATTGGCGTAAGGGTGATCCTTCCCCCCGTTATCGATAATGAATTTATGCAGGCCCCGGCTCTGGGTTCCCATTGCAGACAAGCTGAGGAAGCGGTTCCCCCGGTTGATATCGAGGCAGTTGGCCACCGGACCGGCACCGTGTGTCGGGTACAGGTCTCCATTGCGGGTGATGGAATGTTGTGTTCTCCAGTGAGCCTCATATGCTGCTTTTTCGCCCATATAAAGAGGATCTCCTTCCTTGTAACCATAGTTTTTCCCATTGTTGAACTTCACACTTCGCAGGTCGTGCTCGTAGCCGCAACGGCAATGCAGCAGTTCCCCGAATAATCCTTCGCGAACCATGTTGAGTACGGCCATCACATCCCGGCGATAGCATACGTTTTCCATGATCATCAGGTGGCTTCCGGTTTGCTCGGATACGTTGACCAGATCCCAGCATTCTTCCAGGGTATTGGCAGCGGAGACTTCCACGCCCACATAGGGAACTCCGGCCTTCATAGCGGCAACCGACATCGGGACGTGCCATTCCCAGGGACTGGCGATGATCACGGCGTCGAAAGTTTCTTTTTCCAGCATTTCTTCGAATGCGCGGTCGTGTCCGGTGTAAAATTTAGGAGTTTTTCCTCCTTTTTTTGCAACCAGATCCTGGGTCGCTTTGATGGCCGAGTCCAGAATGTCGCAGGCAGCAACCAGTTCTCCGCCTAAAGCCAGGATATTACTGACATGCTCTCTTGAGCGTGCTCCGGCTCCGATCAGCCCGATACGCAACTTGTCGTTAGCGCTTCTGGGAGCTGCTTGTTTCTTTGATTTTTGTTGAGTTTCCAAAGTGTTGGCCGATACGGAAGACATAGCCGTGGCAGCGACACTTCCCAACCCTAAAGCAGAAGCTTTCCTGATAAAATCTCTACGAGTGTTGTTCATGATGAAATGGGAAAGATTTAGTTATCTGAATAAATAAAATTGAAGCATCAAAGTTAAGGAAAATTATTGTATTTTCTCACTTTTCTTCTTCTGTAGGTGTAATTTTTTTTCTGATAGTTTATTACCTTTGTAGAAAAATTTTGAGCTATGATTTTAATTAGAAATGCTGAAATAATTAATGAAGAAAAACGGTTTGTAGGTTCTTTATTGATTAATAATGAGCAAATTGAAAAAATATATTATGATCAGGAGGTGCCGGATCATATCCTTTCTTCCTCCGAAATTATCGAAGCGGAAGGATTGTTGCTATTGCCCGGGGTTATTGACGACCAGGTGCATTTCCGGGAGCCCGGACTGACTCACAAGGCTGATATACGGACGGAATCGATGGCGGCTGTGGCTGGGGGAATTACTTCCTTTATGGATATGCCCAATACCAATCCTCAGACAGTTACGGTTGATGCTTTGAATGAGAAATTTGATCGTGCAGCGGCTGTTTCCGTGGCTAATTATTCGTTCTTTATCGGGGCGACTAATGACAATATTGACGAGCTGAAGAAGTCCGGAGCACAAAGGGCTACGGCAGTGAAGGTGTTTATGGGGGCTTCGACTGGAAATATGCTGGTGGACAGTCGTTCTACGCTTGAGCGAATTTTTAGTGAGGTGGAAATGCTGATTGCTACTCATTGTGAAAGCGAACCGGTGATCAAGCGGAATATAGAGCGCTATACCACTCAGTTTGGCCAGGATCTGGATGTCTCTTTTCATCCTAAAATCCGCAGTGAGGAAGCTTGTTATGCTTCTTCGAGCCAGGCTGTAGCTTTGGCGGAGCAGCACGGTTCCCGTTTGCATTTATTTCATTTGTCGACTGCAAAAGAGTTGAGTTTGCTAAGCAATAAGCCTTTAAAAGACAAGAAGATAACCGGAGAAGTCTGTGTTCATCACTTGTGGTTTACGGATGAAGATTATCTTCGTTTGGGCAACCGGATCAAGTGGAATCCGGCGGTTAAGTCCCGGGACGATCGCGATGCATTGAGAAAGGCCTTGATTGAAGGGAGGTTGGATGTAGTGGCTACCGATCACGCCCCACACCTGATGAGCGAAAAAGAAGGTTCCTGTCTGAAAGCTGCTTCGGGAGGACCGATGGTACAGCATTCGCTGGTGGCGATGCTCGAATTGTGCCGGCAGGGCATCTTTACTCCGGAATTGGTGGTACGGAAAATGTGTCATGCTCCAGCCGAATTATTCGGGCTGAAAAGGCGTGGGTTTATTCGTGAAGGCTATTATGCCGATCTGGCGTTGGTCGATCCGGGACAGTCGTGGACTGTGACGAAAGAGAACCTGCTCTACAAATGCGGTTGGTCTCCCTTAGAAGGGCAGACATTCTCTCACCAGGTGGTAAAGACCTTTGTAAACGGGCATCTGGTGTACAATAACGGTATAATTGACGAACGATATAAAGGAAAAGAATTAGAAAAATGATTCAAATTGACGATACGATTATCAGCTTGGATGTGTTGGAAGAAATGTTTCTTTGCGATCTTGGGGTCTGCAAAGGGATTTGTTGTGTAGAAGGTGAGTCGGGGGCTCCGGTAGAAAATGACGAACTTTCGTTATTGGAAGAGGTGTTGCCGCATGTCTGGGACGATTTATCTCCCGAAGCGCAGGAAGTGATCCGGAAACAAGGGGTTGTCTATCTGGATGAAGATGAGGAATATGTGACTTCGATTGTCGACGGAAAAGATTGTGTGTTCACTTGCTACGATCCGGACGGAACTTGTAAGTGTGCGATTGAGAAGGCTTACCGCGAAGGGCGGGTTTCATTCTATAAGCCTGTTTCCTGTCACCTGTATCCTATACGGGTAGCGCAGTATAAAGGGTTCAGGGCCGTGAATTATCACCGGTGGAGTGTTTGCCAGGCGGCTGTAAAATTAGGAAGATCACAGAATTTGCGGGTATATCAGTTTCTGAAAGAGCCGTTGATCCGTAAGTTCGGAGAGGAATGGTACAAGCAATTAGAAGCGGTAGCGAATCAGGCCATATAAAAATCAAAATCGAATTTCAGTTCGTCGAGAAACGGGGTGCCTGAATACCGGGCCAGGATCTCTTTGGAATGGAGTACCGATTGCCTTCCCAAACGTTTCAACGATGCCAGCGCTGCATTTTTCAAGAGAATGGATTCGCTGCTCAGGGCTTGGTCCAGGGCGTTGAAATATAGGATGGCTTCTTCGTTATCGACCGGAATATTTTGCGAAAACAGCCGGGTCAGGAGTAGAAATCCGCAAATCGCCGTGTATAAATTCTCCGAACGGATCCAGTCTAAAGCCAATGACTTTGCATTTTCAAGTTTACAGAACAGGTTCATAACGGCCTGTTCGGCCAATTCCAGGTTCTGGATGTCCTTAACCCATTGTCCGGATCCGGCAAATGATTGTGGATCCTGGATCATGGTGGCGAGTATCTTCAGCTCGCGGTGATCGTTGGTCCACAGTTCATCGGCAACAGATGAATCGGGAGGATAATTGGCGGCAATTTTCCGGAGGGTTACTATTGGAACTCCGAGTACTGTTTTGTAAACGATGCCTTTTTCCCGGAGGGATGAGGCGCTTTCCCCATCCCGCGCCAGGAAAATTTTTCTTCGTATCTGCCGGATTGTCTCCTGTTTATCCATTTTTAGTTGTATGTTGGTAAAACGGAGTATTCTTTACTGTAACGTAACATTTGTTCGCTAAATCCTTCAGTGTAAGATA
>JAVBRK010000006.1:0-16376 GCA_031548005.1 Bacteroidales bacterium | reverse complement strand
AAATTCAGGTGGTTATAGCGCCGGGGTTCCACCTCTTCCCATTCCGAACAGAGAAGTTAAGCCCGGTTGCGCCGATGGTACTGCGCGTTAGTGGGAGAGTAGGTAGCTGCCGTTTTAAGGGAAGGCCCCGGAGGATACAATTCTCCCGGGCCTTTTTTATTTTAAATACTTTCCTTTGAAAAATGAATTATTAGTCTTATCTTTGTGTGCTCTAAAAAGTGGTTATTGTAAGCTGGCCTGATTTTTGATGAGTATAAGTTGCTTAAATCGTAAATATTTATAAAATATGAAGTTCAAATCTGCCCTGAGCGTGTTATTGCTTGCTCTTCTGATGTTTTCTTGCGGTTCCAGCAAGGACGTTGTCTATTTTCAGGACGCCCAAAATGTTCCTCAGTATGTCCGGGACAATGATTTATCCAAATATGAAATACGGATCATGCCAAATGATAACCTGCTGATCACCGTATCGGCATTCAATCCGGAGGCGGCTAAAATGTTCAACACAATCCAGTTGGATCGTACTACCAGTATTGCTAACCTGACCTGGCAGGGGTATTTGGTCGATCAGCAGGGGTATATTAATTTCCCGGTAATCGGGAAAGTGAAGATTGGCGGAATGACCAAAGAGGAAGCCATCTCCATGCTTCAGAAACAGGTTTCGGAATACATTGAAAATCCGGTGGTGAACATCCGGTTCATGAATTATAAGGTGACTGTTCTTGGAGAAGTCAACAGACCTGGAACTTATACGGTTGAAAGTGAGAAAGTAACGTTGCCTGAGGCTATTGGGCTTGCTGGAGATATGACTATTTACGGACAGAGGAATGATGTGATGGTGGCCCGGGTCGTAAATGGGGAGAAGCAGTTTTATCATGTAGACCTGACCAACTCGGAAGTCTTTTTTTCTCCTTATTATTATCTGGAACAAAACGATATCGTGTATGTTTCTCCCAATGGCACCAAAGCCGGAAGTTCGACTTACAACCAGAATCTGCCGCTCGTGGTTTCTCTGATTTCTGTTCTGATCACGGCCATTGCCTTATTTTCCAAGTAACATAACTGTAAATTATATTGTTCATGATTGAAAATAATATTAATAATACGAATAACGACAGCGCTGAAAATGAACTATCGCTGGTCGAACTGTTTTTTCATTACCTCAGTTACTGGAAGTTGTTCCTGATTTCGATATTCCTCTGTCTCGGAATTGCGATCCTGTACCTTCGTTATACCGTTAAAGAATACAAGGTGGTTTCTTCGGTGGTGATCAAGGATGATAAGAAAGGTCAGACGGGAGTGGATATGACGGCTTTCAGCGATTTGGGGATATTGACGCAGAACAGCAATGTCGATAACGAACTGGAAGTCTTGCGTTCCAAAACCCTGATGAAAAGAACGGTCGATAGTCTGGGACTGGGGGTCAGTTATTTTAAGAAAGGAAAAATTATACAAACGGAACTTTATAAAAAATCCCCGCTGTTTGTTTCCGTACTCAATTATACCCGGCCCGGAAAATTCATCATTGAAAAGGGCGCGGATAATACATTCCGGATCAAGTCGGAAGACGATGATTTTGAGCGTACGGTAAAGTTAAATGAAGAATTCGATTCCCCTTGGGGACTGCTGGCCTTGAAAGAAAATCCCTGGGGCAGTGCGGAGTTTCCGGTCGTGGTAACGATCCATAATCCGCAGGCGCTTCCGGAACTAACCATCGCTTCGGCCAGTAAAACGTCCAGTGTGGTCGATCTGAGTTATATTACGGCTTGTCCCGAGAAAGCGCAGGACATGATCGATATGTTAGTCGATTTATATAACCGGCAGGCGATCAATGAGAAGAATTACGCAGCGAAAAATACGATCGATTTCATTGAAGAACGGTTGGGGGATATCTCAGGCGAGTTGAAGACCGCAGAAAAGAACGTGGAGCAGTACCGGCAGCAACAGGGATTGACGGATGTCAAGGCCGAAGCCGAACTCTTTCTTTCCACCACCAGCGAATACAGTAAGAAAGTGACGGATGGAGAAATTCAATTGGATGTTCTGCGCTCGATCAAATCATTTATCACGAGTCCGGAGAATAAAAGTAACCTCGTACCGGCAAATGTGGGGCTGACCGACCCGACCATTATTTCCCTTATACAGGAATACAATACCCAGTTGAATGAAAAGGCCCGGACCACCACCGGAATGAAATCAACCAACCCCATTCTGATGGAATACGAAGCGCGTATCGCTTCGCTCCGCGAAAACCTCCTGAAAGGGATTAACATTGCCGAAAGCGGGATGTTAGTGTCGTTGAGAGAACTGAACCGGCAGGAAAACCTGTATGCCGGAAAGGCGCGCCACTTGTCGACTCAGGAGCGGGAATCGCGCGAGCTTTACCGCCAGAAAGAAATCAAGGAATCCCTGTTTATCTACCTGTTGCAGAAAAAAGAAGAAACAGCCTTGTCGTTGGCCATGGCTACCCCGAATGCTAAAATCATCGACCGGGCCGACTTCAGCCCTAGCCCGGTGAAACCGAAAATACCGGTCATTCTGTTGGCGGCTCTGTTATTGGGTGTGATTATTCCGGTCGCGATTATTTACATCCGGGATCTTTTCGACACCAAGATCCATACGAAAGACGATCTGACCCGGGTGATCAAAGCGCCCTTTATCGGTGAGATTCCGGTATCCAAGTCCGATGAACCGTTGCCTGTTCAGAATCTGCGCTCGGGGATTGCCGAGAAATTCCGGGTGGTGGCGTCCAATCTGAGTTTTATCACTGAGGGAAGGAAGAATCCGGTCATTCTGGTTACTTCGTCTGTCAGCGGAGAAGGAAAAAGTTTTTTTACCCAGAATTTAGCGCTCAGCATGGCGACTTCCGGGAAAAAGACGCTGCTGATCGACTTAGATATCCGGAAATCGGTGATGGCTAAAAAATTAGAGTTGCATCCGGAAAAAGGGGTGGCCATCTACCTGTCCGATCCGGAAACAACGGTGAAAGACATTATCGATACCTCCGGAGTTTTCCATAAGAATTTTCACTTTATCCCTACCAAATATTTTCCGCCCAATCCTGCCGAGCTGTTGGCTTCCGAGCGGTTAGACCGGCTTTTTGAAGTGGTACGGGAAGAATACGATTGTGTGATTGTCGACAGCGCTCCCATTGGCCTGGTGGCCGACGCTTACCGGCTCAACCAGTTTGCCAATGCCACGATTTACGTGACCCGGGCCGACTACACCCATAAAAATATGTTGCTGGAGATTCAGGAACTATACCGGAATAAAAAATTGCACAACATGACGGTAGTACTGAATGGTGCGAATCCGTCGGGGAGGTATGGTTACGGGGCGTATAAACACGATTATTATTTAGAAAAATAGTTTAGTTACAGATAGAATATGGTGAATAATATACTGGTTACGGGAGCCAATGGCCAGCTTGGAAATGAAATCCGGGTTGCTTGCGCCCATTCCGGAAACAGGTATTTTTTTACCGATGTTGAAGAATTGGATATCACGGATTTGAATGCTATCCGGCAGATTTTCAAGGAAAAAGAAATCGATGCGCTCGTCAATTGTGCTGCATATACTGCGGTAGATAAAGCGGAAGAGGATGGCGATCTGGCTGATTTGATTAACCATCAGGCTGTTGCATTTTTAGCTTTGGCATGTAAAGAATCGGGGGCTACTTTGATCCATATTTCAACTGATTATGTATTCCGGGGAGATAAAAATTTACCTTGCCGGGAGGAGGATCCTGCTAATCCTTTGGGGGTTTACGGACAGACCAAACTTTCGGGAGAAAAAGCCATTCAGGAATCGGGCTGTAAATATTTAATTTTCCGGACGGCTTGGTTATACTCGCAGTTCGGACATAATTTTGTCAAAACCATGCTGAAGTTGACTTCTGAAAAAGAACAGATTCAGGTGGTCTTCGATCAGGTCGGGACTCCGACTTATGCCGGCGATCTGGCGGAGTTGATCTGCCTGATATTGGAAAATAAGGCTTATGAGGGGCGGGAAGGCATTTACCATTATTCTAATGAGGGCGTTTGCTCCTGGTATGACTTTGCACACGAAATCGCGCAAATAGCAGGATATTCTGGATGCGATGTCCGGCCTTGTCACTCCTCCCAATTTCCATCGAAGGTAAAACGTCCGGTATTTTCCGTATTGGATAAAACCAAAGTCAAGGAAACGTTCGGTATAAAAATCCCTTATTGGAAAGATTCCCTTGTTAAATGTATTAATCACTTACAAAAAACGTCTTAACAGATGAAAAGGAACCTTTTGATTACCGGTGGAGCCGGTTTTATCGGATCGCATGTCGTACGCCTATTCGTTAATAAATATCCCGGCTACAACATTATTAATCTGGATAAGTTGACCTATGCCGGTAATTTGGCAAATCTAAGAGACATAGAAAATAAATCGAATTATCATTTTGTCAAAGCCGATATCTGCGACTTTGACAGGATGCTTCAGGTTTTTGAGGAATACGATATAAACGGAGTGATCCACTTAGCGGCAGAAAGCCATGTCGACCGTTCGATAAAAGACCCGTTTACCTTTGCACAAACCAATGTGATGGGCACTTTGTCATTGTTGCAAGCTGCCAAGCATTTCTGGAATGGAGATTGGAATGAAAAGCTTTTTTATCATATCTCGACCGATGAGGTGTATGGAACCTTGGGAAATGCCGGTTATTTCACAGAAACGACAAAATACGATCCTCATTCACCCTATTCGGCATCCAAGGCATCGAGCGACCATTTTGTCCGGGCTTTTCACGATACGTTCGGAATGCCGGTTATTGTCACGAATTGTTCCAATAACTACGGCCCTTATCAGTTTCCGGAAAAGTTAATCCCTTTATTTATCAACAATATCCGGAATAATAAGCCTTTACCGGTATATGGGAAGGGGGAGAATGTCCGGGATTGGCTCTATGTCGTTGATCATGCCCGGGCGATCGACCTGATTTTCCATCAGGGCAAAATAGCGGAAACTTATAATATCGGGGGCTTCAATGAGTGGAAGAATATCGATCTGATCAAAGTGATTATTAAAACAGTCGATCGACTGCTGGGTCGGCCGGAAGGAGCTTCCGATAAACTGATTGCTTACGTTACAGACCGGGCCGGACACGACCTTCGTTATGCCATCGATTCATCTAAATTGAAAAATGAATTGGGATGGGAGCCGGGTTTGCAGTTTGAAGAGGGCATTGAAAAAACAGTCCGGTGGTATTTGGATAATCAAAATTGGTTGGATGAAGTAACCAGTGGAGCATATGAGAAATACTATGAAAAAATGTATCCGGAAAAATCAAAATAAAAAATTCCTCTGATGCAGGAGATTCTGAAAGTGGGAAAAAAGAGAATGGAGTAAAATATGAATATTGCAATTGTTGGTACGGGTTATGTAGGACTTGTCTCGGGCGCTTGTTTCGCCGAGATGGGAATCGATGTTACCTGTGTTGATATCGATCGATTGAAGATTCAAGGTTTGCTGACCGGAGCAGTTCCGATCTATGAGCCTGGATTAGATGAATTGGTTAAACGGAATGTCGAAGCCGGCCGGTTGCATTTTACGACCGATTTGACTTCCTGTATAGATCAGGTAGAAGTCGTTTTTTCTGCGGTAGGAACGCCTCCGGATGAAGACGGTTCTGCCGATCTGAAATATGTGTTGGCAGTTGCACAGACTTTTGGACAGAATATAAAAAAATATACCCTTCTGGTAACCAAGTCTACTGTTCCTGTAGGTACTGCTGAAAAAGTAAAGGCTGTTATTCAGGAAGAGTTGGACAAGCGTGGAGAACAAATTGAATTCGAGGTGGCGTCTAATCCTGAATTTCTGAAAGAAGGCGCTGCGATTAAAGATTTTATGTCTCCCGACCGGGTGGTGGTCGGTGTTGAAAGTGAACGGGCGGAAAAGGTGATGACTAAATTGTATCGCCCTTTTCTGACGAATAATTTCCGTGTTTATTTTATGGACATCCCTTCTGCCGAAATGACTAAATATGCGGCCAATGCGATGCTGGCGACCCGGATCTCCTTTATGAACGACATTGCCAATTTATGCGATCTGGTCGGAGCCAATGTGGACATGGTTCGTAAAGGTATCGGAACGGATTCCCGTATTGGGAATAAATTCCTGTACGCCGGTTGCGGATACGGAGGCTCCTGTTTCCCGAAAGACGTGAAAGCCCTGGCCCGGACGGCTAAGGAGCGGGGGTATACCATGCAGGTGGTTGAAGCGGTGGATGCGGTTAATGAACGCCAAAAATTGGTGGTGGTCGATAAGTTGCGGGAAGCGCTCGGAGATCTGAAAAGTAAAACCATTGCCATCTGGGGGCTATCGTTTAAACCGGAGACTGATGATTTGCGGGACGCCCCGGCCCTGGTGGTGATCGATAGGCTGATTCAAGCCGGAGCAATAGTGAAAGTATATGATCCTGTGGGAATGAATGAATGTAAACGAAAAATCGGAGACATTGTTGTTTATTGTAAGGATATGTATGAAGCCGTCATCGATGCCGATGCCATCGCTCTGCTAACGGAATGGAAGCAGTTCCGGATGCCGTCCTGGCCGGTAATCCGGAGCGTTATGCGCGTTCCCGTGGTGGTGGATGGACGTAATATTTATGATAGGGAAGAATTAGCCCTGGAAGGATTTGTGTATAAAGCGATAGGGAAATGAAACATTGGATTCCAACGGCAGCAGTAGCTGCCGGCAGGAGGGCGATGTAACCGGATTATTATCATGACGATAAGTAGTAAAAAATGGTATGTCTTGTATACATCAGCACGTGCTGAAAAGCAGGTTGAATGGAGATTAAGAAGAGAGGGAATGGACGTTTTTTTACCCTTACACCTGTCGCCCCGCCGGTGGTCGGACCGGATTAAAATGGTAGAGGTGCCTCTTTTTTCTTCTTACATCTTTGTGCAGACCTCCGATCCGGAGCTTCGCAAACTGTTGATGATCCCGGGAGTTTCGCGGATTGTTTTTTACAATGGAACTCCGGCTGTGGTGAAAGAAAAAGAAATTCAGGCAATTCGCGATTTTTTGGAACAGGCGCGTTCCAGGGAATTGAGTTTTTCCATTGATGATGAAGTGTTGATCGCCTATGGCCCATTGAAAGATATCTCGGGTAAAATTAAAAAAATAGGAAAAACTCAGTACCTTTTACACCTTGAACAGTTAGGGCTTACTGTTCGTGTAGAGATTGATCATGTGATCAAAGTGAAGTAGGTTAAATTGTTTATGGATAGCTGTTTAGTTGCTCTGTTTTGGGGGTGACCAACTTTTATCGTGTTTGAATCGACAAACTTCAATATCGGAAATAGGATAAATCGAAAAATTACACTTTGAATAGTTCGTTTTTATAAAAAACCGCACTGTTAAAATTGCAATCTTATCCGAAAAAAAATATGAATTTGATAATTATGTTTGGAAAATATTATCTTTGTCAGACATAATTTTGTGTAAAATATGTAATTTATTAATAGGAGTACGGAGTAAAAACGGATCAGGAAAGCATTATTACTAAAGCGGATATTGACATCGAATGACGTGTATTATATATAGAATTCACATAAACTGTAAATAAATGATTTTTTATGAAAGAGAAATTACTTTCGCTAATAACTGAAAAAAAAATGGTTGTAGGTGTAATCGGACTTGGTTATGTTGGATTGCCGCTTGCAGTAGAAAAAGCTAAAGCGGGTTTTAAAACCATTGGCTTTGATGTGCAGGAAGAAAAAGTAAAATTAGTCAACCAAGGTCAAAACTATATAGGAGATGTGGTTGATTCCGATTTGGAACAATTGGTAAAATCTGGAACACTTTCAGCGACATCCGATTTTTCATTTATTAAAGATGTAAATTTTATAGCTATTTGTGTTCCTACTCCATTGGATATTCACCAACAACCGGATATTAGTTATCTTGAATCATCATCAAAATCAATTGCTAAACATTTAGCGAAAAATACAATCGTAGTATTGGAATCTACTACTTATCCGGGTACTACAGAGGAACTTATAAAGCCTATTTTAGAAAAAGGTTCCGGATTGAAATGCAATGAAGATTTCTATCTGGGTTTCTCTCCAGAGAGGGTTGATCCCGGAAATTTGATTTACAAAACGAAAAATACGCCCAAAGTAGTGGGAGCTATTGGAGGAGATGCCCGGGAAGTAATTGCTGCCATGTATGGGGCTGTGCTTGGAGATAAGGTACATACGGTTTCTTCTCCGGCCATAGCTGAGATGACAAAAATTTTAGAGAATACCTATCGCAACATAAATATTGGCCTTATTAATGAATTGGCTATTTTATGCAACCGGATGAATATAGATATTTGGGAAGTAATTGAAGCAGCTAAAACCAAACCTTTCGGATTTACTCCATTTTATCCTGGTCCGGGATTGGGTGGGCATTGTATTCCGCTAGACCCTTACTATCTAAGTTGGAAAGCGCGCGAATATGGTTTTCACACATCTATGATCGAAGCCTCGATGATGATCAACGACCGCATGCCGGAATATACTGTGGAGCGTTGTGGAAAGATCCTTAATCGTCACCGGAAATCGCTTAACGGTGCAAAAATATTGGTCTTGGGAGTAGCTTACAAGCAGGATATTGATGATTATCGTGAAAGTCCCGCTCTACGTGTAATAGAAGAATTGGAAAAAACAGGCGCTTGTGTTTCTTTTTACGATCCATACATATCTGAATATAAAGAACATGGTAAAGTTCACATAGGGGAGAAAAAACTGACAGCAGATTTATTAAAGAAGTCGGATTTGGTTGTAGTTACTGCGTCGCATTCCAATGTTGATTATGAATTCGTACAGCAAAATGCCGCGGCTGTTTTTGATACGAAAAATGTAATGAAAGATGTAAAAAACAAAAGTAATATAGAAGTATTATAAGAGTTGGATTGATGAAGAAAAAAATTTGTGTTATAGGAGGCGGCCGGTGGGGACAAAACCACATTAAAACTTTGGCCGGTCTTGGTTGTCTTTCCGGAATTGTAGAAGCTAACTCCGGAAGATTGGATGAACTTTTAAAACAATATCCGGGCGTGGATGGATATACTGATGTGGATGAGGCAATTGCAGCCTGTTATGACGGGTATACTGTTGCGGCTCCGGCAGAATATCATTATTCCATAGGAAAGAAAATAATAGAAAGAGGGTTCAATGTGCTGATGGAAAAACCGATGACCCTGACTGCCATAGAATCAAAAGAATTGGTTGAACTTGCAGAAAAGACCGGTTCCCGGTTAATGGTAGGCCATGTCCTCTTGTTTCATCCCGCCATTCGTAAAATCAAAGAAGTTATTGAAAGCGGAAGATTGGGAAAATTATTGTATCTTTACTCGACCCGGCTCAATTTGGGAACGGTAAGAACGGAAGAAAGCGTATTTGCCTCTTTTGCGCCGCATGATATCTCTGTACTTGATTATTTGGTTGGAAGTCCTGCCTGTAAGATTGAAGCAAAGGGAACGGCATTTCTGCAGAATAAGATATACGACAGTACTTTAGCGCAATTGGAATATCCAGACAATGTGCATGCGCATGTTTATGTGTCCTGGCTTCATCCGTTTAAGCAACAGTTGCTGGTGGTAATCGGTAGCAAGGGAATGATGTCTTTTGACGATTCCACAAAAGAAAAATCAATTTATTTTTATGATAAACGAATTGATTTTGAAAATGGCGTTCCCATTAAAATTGAAAATCCGGACGAAATTATTCTATACGAAAAGAAAATGCCGTTGGAAGAAGAATTGAAGTATTTTGTGGAGCATCTGAATACTGCGATTGAGGTAAACAACGGAGAGGCCGGTTATGAGGTTGTCAAGGTATTGGAAACCGTACAAAAATTAATAGAAGGTAATGGAAAATAAAGATTATTTTGTTCACTTCAGTAGTTGTGTAGACGAAGGAGCATCAGTAGGGAAAGGAACGAAGATATGGCATTTCAGTCATATCCAAAAGGGAGCAATACTCGGAGAGAATTGTTCGTTAGGACAAAACGTGAATGTTGCCAATAATGTAAAAGTAGGTAATGGCGTAAGAATTCAGAATAATGTATCGGTATATGAAGGCGTTGAGTTGGAAGACAATGTTTTCTGTGGTCCTTCTTGTGTCTTCACGAATGTAACCACTCCAAGAGCGCATTTTCCCGTTCATGGTATTTATGCAAAAACCCTGATCAAAGAGGGGGCTTCTTTAGGTGCTAATTCAACGATCGTATGTGGAAATACGGTTGGGAAGAGCGCACTTATTGCCGCAGGTGCGGTTGTGACTAAGGATGTAAAAGATTTTGCGCTGATGGCCGGGGTTCCTGCGCGGCAAATAGGCTGGGTATGCGAATGTGGCGAACGTTTAGACGATTCGTTTATTTGCAAGTGTGGCAGAAAATATGTAAAGGAAAAAGACATTCTAACTCAAGTAAAATAAATTTTATGCAATTCAGAGATTTAAATAAACAATACCAGGTATTGAAAGAAGAAATAGATGCCGCAATGATAGATGCGGCGGGTTCGGGCGCTTTTATCATGGGTAAGTCGGTGAAGGATTTAGAGGCGGAATTAGCAGAATACGTGGGCGTAAAACATTGTGTTTCGTGTGCTAACGGGACAGATGCTCTGACGCTTGCATTGAAGGCGTGGAATATCGGCAAAAGAGATGCCGTATTTGTTCCGGATTTTACGTTCTTCGCTTCGGCTGAAGTCATATCATTGGAAGGCGCTACTCCTGTATTTGTGGATGTGGACAAAGACACTTTCAACATGGATACAATTGATTTGGAAGGAAAAATAAGAAAAGTTGTAGCTGAAGGTAAATATTCTCCCAAAGTGATTATTACCGTAGATTTGTTCGGGTTGCCTGCCAATTATCCGGAAATAAGGAAAATTGCCGATAAATACCAATTGTATATTTTAGAAGACGGTGCGCAAGGATTTGGCGGAATGATTGGCAACAAACGGGCGTGCAGTTTCGGGGACATCTCTACGACTTCTTTTTTTCCGGCAAAACCCTTGGGATGTTATGGCGACGGCGGAGCTATATTTACCGACAACGACGAATGGGCTGCTTTGATGGATTCATACAGAGTGCACGGTAAGGGGAAGGAAAAGTATGATAATGTCCGTATTGGAATGAACTCCCGCTTAGATACATTGCAGGCCGCTATACTGAAAATCAAATTCAAGGCTTTCAGGGAATATGAGTTGACAGACATCAACAAGGCTGCTGCTAAGTATACAGAAAGGCTGCAAGGAAAAATAAAAACACCGGCCATTCCCGAAGGCTATTACTCCAGTTGGGCGCAATACACTATCCAACTCAGCAGTAAAGAGGAAAGGGATGCATTACAAATCCGGTTGAAAGAAGCAGGAGTTCCTTCCATGATTTATTATCCTACGCCTATGCATGGACAAACAGCATATAAAGACGCTGACATGTCTTACGGAGGTTGTCCAGTGTCGGAGCAACTTTGCCAAACGGTACTGTCTCTTCCGCTTCATCCTTATATTTCTGATGAAGATATAGAAAGAGTATGTGAGGTGATTATGAAATAATTTATATCCATCTCGTATGAAATGGGGGAAAACATTAATCAACTTAATTGATGGGTGCATCACGTAGCTCAAAAGTTTTATCGTTGTCTATTGCTCAGGGAGTTATGACTATTGTTTCTGTTATTTCTGGAATGATTCTGGCTAGGTATCTTTCAGTAAGAGACTATGGTACATATTTGCAAACGTTTTTATCCTATGATATAGCAGTTCCATTATTGACTTTCGGAATACCTTCGGCTCTCTATTATTTTCTTCCGAGTTCTTCACGAGCGAAGACACTAGTGTTAGAAACAATGATAATACTGTTTGTTTCAGGGAGTATTTTCAGCCTTTTCCTAATTTTTGGAGGTACAGATTTGTTGATTAAAAGATTTGACAATACAGATCTTAGTGAGACTTTACAATGGATGATTTTTTATCCTATGTATACGTTTCCTGTATTGATTATCAGTGCAGTACTTGTTATTCGAGATAAAACTTATATTAATGCATTATATAATGTTACAACAGGAGTTTTATTGATTTCTTGTATTATTTTGGCTGCAATAATTACAAAAGGTTATGAATACCCAGTATTAGTGAGGGTTTTTTTCCCTGTTTTATTTTTTCCAGTTGCTATTTTTCTATGTTTCAAATATATTCCCGGCAGAATTGAGAAACCGAATCTTAAATCAATGGTAAATATCTTAAAATTTGCAATCCCACTTGGCTTGGCAACAATATTAGAAACACTTACATTACAAATGGCTAATATAATAGTATCATCTTTAACGTCACCTGAAGATTTTGCTATATATGCAACTGGAGCCAAAGAGATTCCATTAATCGGAATAATAACGGGTTCTATTTCTGTTGTAATTATGGCAGAAATGTCAGAGAAATGTAAAAAAAATGATAAAGCAAATGCCTTTCTATTATTTAGAAAATCTGCAATTGTAAGTTCATGTTTCTTGTTTCCTGTTATGTGTTTTTTTATGATTTTTGCTAATGACTTTATCCATGTGATGTTTACTAATAAGTATTCTGAAAGCGTATTGCCTTTTCGTATATACTTACTTTTTTTGCCTGTGCGGATAGTAAATTACGGCTCTGCATTTATTGCATTGGGACAATCTAAGAAAATAATGTATCGAAGTTTCTTTTCTTTATT
The DNA here is from genome assembly GCA_031548005.1 of Bacteroidales bacterium. Lineage (GTDB taxonomy): Bacteria > Bacteroidota > Bacteroidia > Bacteroidales > Azobacteroidaceae > BNXB01. Next base: position 3,645 of record JAVBRK010000006.1, on the reverse strand, counting down.
AATATCTGTTATACTTTGCTATTTTTTTGTTGCTTATTGGGGTGTTAATGGCGCTGCTATTGCAATTGTTGTAACGTTATATTTTTGGACTACACCATATAATTGGCACAAGTTAAGTAAAGCGTTTTGTTGTAAATTTTGGGATATTCTTCCCTTAAGGCGTGTTGGATTTATTTTTTTATTGTCGTTATTGATTGGTATCATTGTTTCACCTATTTTACTTATTGATATTTTGCCTTTATATCGATTTGGAATTGGTGTTATGTGTTTTGGAATAATATATTATGTAATATTTAACAAATATATATCTGAGTTCAAGAGTATTACAGTTACTAGCTTAAAATCATGGAAATTAAAAAGATAATAAAACGTCCTTTATTGTACGCTAGATTGGTATTTTATTTTGTATTTGGACAGCTTTTTGGTAAACTATTGTTTCCTAAACTGGATTATAATTCGAGATGGTTTCAAAGCCTTGGAGGAACGGGATGGCAATGGATTTGGGACGGTTTTATATGGCAAAAAATATTTGGTATTAATCGGCATGTTCCATGGCCTGTTTCCAGTAGAATAATATCTATATCTAACCATGAAAACATATCGTTTCATATGGACGATTTAAATAATTTTCAAACTGGCGGAAACTATTTTCAATCTTTTGGTAAAATTACAATTGGGCGAGGCACATATATTGCGCCTAATGTCGGATTAATTACTCAAAATCATGATTTTTCAGACTTAGATAAAGGAATGGAAGCAAAGTCTATTGTGATTGGAGAAAAATGTTGGATTGGGATGAATTCTATGGTTTTACCGGGAGTACATTTGGCAAACAATACGATTGTAGGAGCTGGAAGTGTTGTTACTAAAAGTTTCTTTGATGAGGGATGTATAATTGCTGGTAATCCAGCTGTGATTATTAAAAAAATAAATAATGCAAATAAATAAGATTACTTTTATTACCTATCATAATTGGATAACTAAACGTCATGGAGGATTTCACCAATTTGCTGAATATACTTCTAGAAAGGGTATAGAAACTATTTTTTTTAGTTTTAGCAGACCATATTACATTATCTTTAAAAAAGAAGAACGGCTTAATTATAGAGTTCTTAAATTGCTTAATAAGGGGATTTCATATAAAGTTGATTCTGGTAGCTTAATAAATATTACATGGCCAACTTTAGCTTTGCCCGGTTTTCTAAGAAAATTTGTATCTTCCAAGGTTAATCGGTGGTTGATGTGTCACTCTTTAACTTCTTTTAGAAAAGTTTCAGAAAAATGGCTTAAGGGAACGGATTGTTTCGTATTTGAATCTTGTGACGCTGTATTCCTTTTGGATATTATAAAAAAGTATTTTCCTAAAGCACAAATAGTGTACCGGCCCTCTGATCCGATAGTCGATTTCAATAATGAAGATAAATGTCTTGTTGAAGCAGAGAGAAAAATAATATCTGTAGCTGATAAAGTGTTACTAGTGAACGATGAATCAGGGACATTATATAAGGAAAAGTATGAAGATATTTATGACGAAAGTAAATTTTATGTTGTTTCAAATGGAGTTTCAGTATCGGAATATCTAAAAGAATATCCGATACCAGAAGGGTTGAGAAATAAAAAAACAGCTCTGTATATCGGGTCTTTCTCTGTTGATTGGAAATTGATAGTAGAAGCTGCTAAACAGTTGAAAGATATCCATTTTATTATTATTACACCTCATAAATTGCCCAAAGAAACGCAACAGCTTATTAAAAACATACCTAACATAGTATATATACCGGGGATTTCCCCAGCAGAAGTTCCTATATGGATAACGAATGCAGATCTGATTATGCAGCCATTTCCTGTGACCATGGAAAATTACAATAAAAAAAGTCAGGGATTAACAGCTAAAAATTATAAGGCTATGGCTGCCAAAAAACCGATAGTGACTTACATGATACCGATGCATCTTTCTAAATATGGCCTTATAACAACGGATTCATACCAGGATTTTATAGATGCAGTTGAAGACAATATATCTAAAAAAACGGTAAAATATACCATTGATATGAATGATAAGAATTGGGGAAAATTGTGTGAGTATTTTATCCAAATATTGGAAAAGTAGGAGTTATTTATATCTGATACAAAATATTAATGATTCATGTTTGCTAATAATAAAGATATTTTAATTATTTATCCTCAACTTGAAAAAGCATATTCAGGGGGGCAAGTTATTGATTTTGCTTTTATACAAGAACTAAAAACCTCGGATAAATTGAGTTGCGAATATTTATTGGATTCTATGATACCCGATACCTCTATACTCGGCTATATTTTTTTTACTTTGTTAAATATCAGAAAAATAGCTTGTCATCGTTTAATATTTACTAATAGCCGACTATATACCAGGCTTCTACCTTGCTTCTTATTTCTTAAATTGTTTTATAGGGATATTCGGATTATTGCATATCATCATCATTTCAACTATTATACTCAGAAAGGAGTATTAAGATATGTGCATAAACTTTTTGAATTGTTTTTTTTGAAAATAATTGATGTTGTTATTATTCCAAGCCCTTATGTTAGAGATGAGATGACAAAAATATTACCTAACGTAAACATGAGGTATATTGAAATAGGTTTTGATCTGCAACCTTATTTTGATCAGAATAAATTGAATTTGCATAATTTGTTATTTGTGGGAACCGTTGAACAACGTAAAGGCATTCACCATTTAGTCTATTTAGCCCGATTTTTACTATATCAAGATATAAAATTTCACATTGATATTGTGGGAAATCTTTCTGATATTGATTATGTTAAATCGATAAAAGATAATATTAATAACAATAGTTTGAATGACTATATCACTCTTTGGGGACGTGTTGAAACAAATGAATTAGAAAAGTTATATAAGGATGCGGATGTGTTTGTATTCCCTTCTTCCCACGAGGGCTACGGAATGGTAATAGTAGAAGCTTTCTCGTATGGTTTACCAGTTATTGCTTTTGATAATTCGGCGATACCTTATACTGTCGTGGATAATTACAATGGACTTATTGCTTTAGATAATGATTCGAATGATTTCAGTATTAAAGTGAAAGAGATACTTGCCAATGAAGATTTATGGGGTAATCTGCGGTTAAATGCATATGATTCTGCTCAGAAAGCGATCTCTTTTCAGCACATGCTAGCAGTAATGAGACGATTTATTAAAGAATTGTAATAATGGAGAGAAGTATGCAAATAATAAGATTCAGAACACGACCACTCAAAGCAAGTAAGACCAAATTAGGATTCTTGTTTGCTGCGTTTATTTCATTTATATTAATGTTGACTATTGATTATGATGAAGATTTTAAGCTAACTGCAATTCTACCTTTGGCATATTTTATTTTTACTCTTTTGATAATCGACAATGAGATTTTTCGATATGGAATGGGGGGAGGGGCCCTTATTATATTTTATTTTTTTAGGATGTGTATTCTTCCGGTTATATGTGCTCTTGGAAACTTTTATCTTGAACCTTCTAAGGGTGATTATATGGATTATTATGATATGGCGATGATATTGACCTGTTTTGAAAACTTGATTGTTTTTATGTCATTATCTTATTATTGTCATTATTTTAGACAACGAAAAATAATAACTAAAATAGTT
>JAVBRK010000092.1:0-26800 GCA_031548005.1 Bacteroidales bacterium | reverse complement strand
TATTTAATGGTACAAAAATAATGTTGTATATAGGAAATACGGACGATATGGTTTTGCCGAAATTCTCAAATATGGCTCCCCTGGTTGTTCCTCAAAATAATTATTTTGTATTGGGAGACAATCGCACCGAATCTATTGATAGCCGCTACATCGGGCCGATCCCCATTGAGAATATCAAGGGAAAAGTAACGAAAGTAATTCGGAAATGATTTTAATATTGGCGAATCATTTTGGGGAATGGATTCAAAGCTTTTGGTTATCTTTGCTAAAAATAAACAGAAATAAAAATGAATATTCAATACATAAAACATCATAATATTGATTTTGAAAAATATGATTATTGTATTGAAAACTCATCTCAGGGTACGGTATATGCGATGTCCTGGTACTTGGATGTTGTTTCGCCGGGTTGGGACGCATTAATGGCTGATGATTATAGCTACGTCATGCCGGTTCCGGTTAAAAAGAAATATTTTTTTAGATATGCCACACAACCATTGTTTTGCCAACAATTAGGCGTTTTTTCATTAAAAGAACTCCCATCCGATGTTTGTAAACTTTTCATTGAGAGTATTCCTTATAATTATTATCAGCTACATTTTAATGCCGGAAACATTTTAGACGATTGTCCAGGCATGAGTCCGAAATCTAATTATAGGTTAGATTTAAATAGACCTTATGAAGAGATTAAAACTGAATTTAGCAAAAATTGCCTGAGAAACATCAAGAAAGCAGAAAATGAGAAACTCATGATTGATAAACAAGTTTCCAAAAGAGTTTATTTAGAAATGATAAAAGAATCTTATGGAAATCGTCCAATAAAAATCTCTATTCCTCTATGGAATGCTCTGATTATAAAAGTTCAAAAATATGCAAAAATAGAAATATGGGGGGTGTCAGACGAAAGTACTCTCTTATCGTGCGCAGCTTTTATTCAATGGAAAAATATTTTTTATTATTTGGAACCAATGTCTACTGCTTCTGGTAAACAAAAGCAAAGCATGTCTTTTCTTATAACGAATTTTATTCAAAAACAGGCCGGTTCTAATTTTATATTAGATTTTGAAGGTTCTTCAGTTCCGAATGTTGCTCGCTTTTATGAAGGTTTTGGAAGTAAATTAGTCCCTTATTTTCTACTAAATAAGGATAATATTCTTTCCAGATTATATAAGAAGCTATTTTAAATTTATTGGATAATTTTCTTAAGCCGTGGTCTCGTAAAGAATGTTTCTGCTTCCTTGCTTTGATTTCTACTATATTTTCTATAACTTGCCACTGTTTATCCGTGAGGTTGGTTGGATAGCGACTCATAACTGATGCATTTTATAATTCAAAACAGCTATTTAAAAACAGTATCCATGCTCAAAAAAATATACAAACAACTCGTCCCCGAAAAGCAAAGGCTCACCATCAGACGAAGTCTCAACAAAATACAATCCATCCTCTACCAAGGAAATAATTTTTCCTGTAACCTCTGCGGCAAAAGCTTTAGCAAGTTCAAACCCAAAGGTAACTGGCAGATCAGATCCAATGCAGAATGCCCCTACTGCGGATCCGTGGAAAGAAACCGCCTGCTACTCTTCTATCTGCAAAACGAAACAGACCTTTTCACAAAAGAAAACCACCTCCTCCACATTGCCCCCTTTTGGCAACTAAGGAAAATATTCAAGCAATCAACAAACATCCACTACACAAGCGGAGACATCAACAAAGCCTATGCCGACCAGCAAATGGACATCACCTCCATACCCTTCCCCGACAACACCTTCGACTACATCATCTGCTCCCACGTCTTAGGCCATGTCCCCAACGAACCTTTAGCTATCCGCGAAATGTGCCGCGTCCTGAAACCCAACGGAACTGCCCTCATCCTCACCCTTATCAACTGGAACAGCCCCGTCACCTACGAATCCCCTCAAGTCCAAACCCCACAACAAAAACTAAAAGAATACTCCGAACCCGACCTCGAAAGACTCCACGGTGCCGACTTCGCTGATCGTTTGAAAAAAGAAGGCTTCTCCGTCACCCCCATCAATTATGCCCAAACACTAAGCGAAGAAACAATGCACCACTATTCCTTAGGCAATGGCGACAGAGAAATTATTTTCAAATGTCAAAAATATCATTAAACCTCTCTATTCACGAATGTTTGGGCATAGAGAAAGATTGGGCACAGGATAAAAAAGTGGAACAGTCACATTTGGACACATAGATTCCAGAAGTATACGGACCGCCACCATGTAGACAGCAGTGAACATGGAATCGATGGAGGTAAGGAAGTCAAAGGTAGAAAAGAACAATATAATTGAGGATATGCTTGGATTGTTTATGTCCGCCAAAGTCCATGCTACAAATATTCATGACAGGCAGGGGCAGTTACAACAATAGAACGGCTTAGGTGGTCATTCCCACGACTTAAGAAAATTATCCAATAAATTCAAAAACAGTTTCTTAGTCTGTAAAAAAATAAGTGAAACAATAACTCCCATCAAGATATTTTATAATGCAGGAAGATGCTGTTCTGCGGTATCGATCCGCTCAATCACTTCTTCTTTGCTGCCCTTGAATGGTCCCGACGATTCGATCTTAATCGTTGCCATGGCGGCTGCAAACCGGCCGGCTTCTTCTATTCCGGCTCCTTTGGAACGTTGGTAGAGGTAACCCGTCAGGTAAGTGTCGCCGCAACCGGTAGCATCTACTATTTCAGAAGGAACATAAGCCGGGATGCTGTAATAGGTCGTTCCGTCGTAGATTACGGAGCCCATACTTCCCAGAGTCACCAGTACCTCCCGCACACCCCAGTCGTAGAGTTGACGGGCGCCTTTCCTGATGTCATCCGTACCCGTAAGGACTTCCATCTCCTCTTCATTGACTTTGAGGAAATGCACATGGCGGAGCACTTCTTTCTTATCATTCCAATCGATTGCAAAAACGCACTGGTCGCGTACTTCGCGGAGATATCCCTGGCAATCGATGGCCACCAATCCTTTTTTCGACAGGTACTCGACCAGTTCTACCGGAAAATCGTCGGCCAGCAAGGCTCCCAGTAGATATACCTTGGAGTTGATCCCGTCAAGATGCCCGACAGCAAACGGATCGGCTTTTGCCAGTACGCGCTGGGTCCGGTTATCCTGGTTTTCTCCGTAGATATTTTCAAAATAGACTGAGTTTTTGCAAGGAATGGCGCGTACGCGGATACCGAGGTCTCTCAGATCGTGCACAACCTTCATTTCTGATTCTGCCAGAGCAGTAACTAATTTGAAGTCGATATCGTTGAAGCGGCAGATGGCCTGAGAGCAGTAAAAAGATGTTCCACCAGGCATATACACCGTTTTTTTAGGTGTTACCACCTTATCTAATGTGATATGCCCGATGCAACAGAGGTCGTGTTTTTGCATAGTATAGATCTATGAGTTTAGAACTCCGTATTGTTCGGGGTTCTTGGAAATGGGATTACATCACGAATGTTCGACATGCCGGTAATGAATAGTACCAACCTTTCAAAACCCAGACCGAAGCCGGAGTGGGGGGCTGTACCGAATCTACGGGTATCGAGATACCACCACAGACTATCCATTGACATTTTCAGTTCGTCGACACGGCCCATCAACTTGTCGTAGTCGGATTCACGTTCCGATCCGCCAATGATTTCTCCGATTTTCGGGAAGAGTACATCCATTCCGCGGACAGTCTTACCATCCTCGTTTTGTTTCATATAGAATGATTTGATTTCCTTCGGATAATCGGTCATAATTACCGGGCATTTAAAATGTTCTTCTACTAAGTAGCGCTCATGCTCCGATTGCAAGTCGGCTCCCCAATAGACCGGAAATTCAAATTTCTTACCGCAATTTTCCAGGATTTTCACCCCTTCGGTGTAGGTAAGGCGTATAAATTTGTTTCCCAGAACAAATTTCAGGCGGTCGATCAGTTCCTTGTCGTACATCTGGCACAGGAATTCGATGTCGTCCTTGCAATGTTCCAGGGCATAACCGATAACATATTTAAGGAAATCTTCCGCCAGGTCCATGTTGTCGTTGATATCGTAAAAAGCGACTTCAGGCTCGATCATCCAGAATTCGGCCAAATGGCGTGGAGTATTGGAGTTTTCGGCGCGGAAAGTCGGGCCGAAAGTATAAATACCTCCCAAAGCCATTGCTGCCAGCTCTCCTTCAAGCTGACCGGAAACAGTCAGATTAGTCGGTTTACCGAAAAAATCCTGGGTATAATCGATTTTACCTTCCGGGTTTTTAGGCGGATTATTCAGATCGAGCGTTGTAACCTGGAACATGGCTCCGGCTCCTTCGGCATCCGAAGCTGTAATAATCGGACTGTGGAAATAGTAAAATCCCTGGTTATTGAAATAGTTGTGAATCGCAAACGATAGGTGGTGACGGATACGCAGCACGGCTCCGAAAGTATTGGTACGCGGTCTCAGGTGCGCAATTTCCCGTAAAAATTCCAGCGAATGGCCTTTCTTTTGTAAAGGATAGGTATTGGGATCGGCTGTTCCGTAAATCTCGATTTCTGTGGCTTGTATTTCAATGGATTGGCCTTGTCCCTGTGATTCGACTAACAGCCCGTTGACATGAATACAGGATCCTGTAGTAATCGGTTTCAGAAAATTCTCTCCGAATTTTTCTATATCGACCACCACTTGAACATTATGGATAGTTGAACCATCGTTCAAGGCAATGAAAGCAACTTGTTTATTTCCTCTGCGCGTTCTGACCCAGCCTTTTACATCTACAACAACACCGGGTGCACCACTTTTCAGCAAATCAGCTATTTTTGTTCGTTTCATACGTGTACAATACTTTTATTTTTAATCGAACGCTCCCATGCGAAGCATATTCACTTCTCTTTCATTCAGGTAGCGCCATTGTCCGCGTTTCAGGTTTTTCTTCGTCAACCCTGCAAAATAGACACGGTCGAGCCTCATAACATGGTATCCCAAGCTCTCAAACATCCGGCGAACGATACGGTTGCGACCGGAGTGGATTTCGATACCCACCTGTTTTTTATCAATATCTGTCTCTGTTACATAGCTGATAGCATCTGCATGGATTTCTCCATCTTCCAACTCGATGCCTTCGGCTATTTTTTGCATGTCTTCAATTTTTACATCCTTATCTAACCACACATGGTAGATTTTCTTTTTCAGAAATTTAGGATGTGTCAGTTTTGAAGCCAGATCTCCGTCATTTGTAAGCAGGAGTACTCCAGTGGTATTGCGGTCGAGACGTCCGACCGGAAAAATACGTTCCTGACAGGCATTCTTGACTAAATCCATCACAGTCAGACGTTCTTGCGGGTCATCGGCTGTTGTTACGCAATTTTTCGGTTTATTGAGTAGTACATAGATTTTCTGCTCCAGTTGTACCGATTGTTCGTGAAATATCACCTTATCGGAGCGTTTGACTTTTGTTCCCAGTTCTGTAACGACTTCATCGTTCACTTTTACCAGACCGGCCTGTATAAATTCGTCGGCTTCGCGGCGCGAACAAATTCCGGCGTTTGCAAGGTACTTATTCAAGCGGATCGGTTCGTTCGGATCGAAATTTTCTTCGCGGTATTTCAATTGCTTCTGAATGCTGTACTTGGCGTTTGGATTGTAAGATCCTTGATCTCTCGTCTGGTAGGATCCTCCTTGTTGGCGGTTCCCATATCCACCACCTTGCTGGCGGTTTCCGTATCCACTGCCTTGCTGGTTCCCATATCCACCACCTTGCTGGCGGTTTCCGTATCCACCACCTTGCTGACGGTTTCCGTATCCACCGCCTTGCTGGTTTCCATATCCACTACCTTGCTGGCGGTTCCCATATCCACCACCTTGCTGGTTTCCATATCCACCGCCTTGCTGACGGTTCCCGTATCCACCACCTTGCTGGTTTCCATATCCACCGCCTTGCTGACGGTTCCCGTATCCACCACCTTGCTGACGGTTTCCATATCCTTCTCCTTGTTGCTGGTAATTTCCATACTCTCCGCCTGGGTTTCTTGTTGGTTGAGATTCCCCGATCCGGGTTCTCCTTTTCTTCATTGGAGAGCCGTCATCCTCAGAAGACGAGTTATAGGAATTTCCATGCGATTGATATTGATTATCATACGGCCTTCTTTGTCTTGGTGGGCCATAAGAATTTCCGGCAGGGCGGTTTGAACTTCCTCCTGGCCGGGAATAGTTTTCATTTCCCTGGCGGTTATCATATCCGCCTCCGTAGTTACTTGGCCGATTGTAGGATCTTTCTTCGTTGTTGTAATTTTGATAAGGTCTTTTCTCGCCATAATTGTCGTTGCGAGGTTTCCATTCTTCTCTCTCTGTAGCCATTGTTTTGTAAATTGAAATTGTTTTTTTAATCTTTTAACCTCACGGTTATCTTTTAATTCTCTGTTATATTCCGGTGTAGTTTTGAGGCGTGATGGCTTTTAATTCTGCTTTGACATCATTACTAACATCCAAATTATCAATAAATTCCCGAATAGAGTCTCCCGTAATCTGTTCATTTGTACGGGTCAACGCTTTCAGGGCTTCGTAGGGTTTCGGATAACCTTCCCGGCGTAAAATAGTCTGAATTCCTTCGGCTATTACCGGCCAGGCATTTTCCAAATCGTTGCGAATGGCCTGTTCGTTGAGTAACAGCTTATCCAGGCCTTTTAAGATACTATGAAAAGCAATAGTTGTATATGCATAAGGCATACCTACATTTCTCAGTACGGTAGAGTCGGGGAGGTCCCGTTGCAGACGGGATACCGGGAGCTTGACTGCTAAATGTTCCAGAATGGCATTTGCTAACCCGAGATTTCCTTCTGCATTTTCAAAATCGATTGGGTTTACCTTGTGTGGCATTGCGGAAGACCCGATTTCTCCGGCTTTAATTTTTTGTTTGAAATACTCCATGGAAACATATTGCCAGAAGTCGCGTGCCAGGTCGATCAATATGGTATTGATGCGTTTTAAAGCATCGAATAATGCTGCTAAATTATCATAATTCGAAATCTGGGTAGTCCATTCTTCACGCACCAATCCCAGCTTGTCGCTCACAAAACGGTCACCGAAAGCTTTCCATTCGTATTGCGGATAGGCAACATAATGGGCATTGTAATTTCCCGTAGCTCCTCCGAATTTGGCGGATACCGGCACTTCTTTCAGTAATTTCAGTTGTTGTTCCAGCCGACTGACAAATACCATGATCTCTTTCCCCAACCGGGTGGGAGAGGCTGGCTGACCATGTGTCCTTGCAAGCATGGAAACCGATTCCCAGGCTTTCGATTTAGAAAGCAGAGATTCGATAATTTCCTGGAATAAGGGATAATAAACCGATTCCATCGCCTCTTTAACCGATAACGGAACCGAAGTATTGTTGATATCCTGGGAGGTCAGTCCGAAATGAATAAATTCTTTATATTTTTCCAAACCCAACCGGTCGAATTCTTCCTTGATAAAGTATTCGACAGCCTTTACATCATGATTGGTCGTTTGTTCGATCTGTTTGATCCGGGAAGCGCTGTCTATGGTGAAGTTTCTGTAGATATGACGCAAATCCTCATAACGGTTATTATGAACATCCTGAAGCTGAGGTAACGGAAGTTCACAAAGGGCGATAAAGTACTCCACTTCCACCTGTACCCGATACTTCATCAGCGCATATTCGGAAAAATATGCCGAAAGTTCAAAAGCCTTATTACGATACCGACCGTCAACGGGGGATATCGCCGTTAGTTCATTTAATGTCATAGATTGTGCCAACAAACTAAATTTCCTAATGTTTTGGGTACAAATATAGTGATTTTTATAAAAAAAACGTACCGGCAGATGAAAATCTACCGGTTTTTATGGTTTATTCACTAAACTACCGGTAGCTTCCAGGGTTCCCGGTAATGTGCAGCAATGAATGCATTGGCTTCTGCATCGTTTCCGAAGTTATTGGATTGGGAGTCCCAATTTAATCCGCGTCCCAACCGGCAGGAAATATTGGCTATGTGAGCCATCTTGGCTACTTTTGCCCCGACTGCGATATCCGCATTCGGCAACTGTCGTGTTTTCATACATTCGAGCATATTTCCGGCATGCCGGTATAGCCCCTTTCCTTCTCCTTTTTTCCATTTCACGGCTTCCATCCGCGGGACAGGGGTGATGCGTTCCGTATCGCAAGGATAACAGTATGGGAAATTGCGTCCCGAGTTACCCGCTTCCGGAATGACTTCCCATCCTCCACGGGTTAACAGTAAGGTTCCATCTTCTCCGAAGAAAGCCACTCCCTCCCGCCGGTTGAACAATCCGTTTCCGATCCCGCAGGCATGATCCCAGATAATATTGAAGTCTTTATATTGATAAGTAGCCATCAGGGTATCGGGTGTTTCCATCGCATCGCCGGGATAGGCTAGTTTGCCGCCGGCGCCATTCACGTAATCCGGTAATCCGGCATTCACGCCTTTCATGGCATAATCGAGCAGGTGAACACCCCAGTCGGCCATCAATCCTCCGGCATAGTCCCAGAAAAACCGGAAATTATAGTGGAACCGGTTGTCGTTGAAGGGCCGCTTCGGAGCTGGCCCCAACCACATATCGTAATCCACTCCTGCAGGAGGATTGGAGTCGGGAACTTTAGGCAAAGTCCATTTACTGGTTTGGTAAGCCCAGGCTTTGACAGTGCGTACACGTCCGATTTTTCCGGATTGAACAAATGCAGCCGCTTCGTCCCAGTGCGGATCGCTTCGCTGCCATTGGCCTACCTGAACGATCCGGTTGTATTTCCGGGCGGCTTTGACCATCAGGTCGCATTCTTCAATGGTGTTGGCTAACGGTTTCTCTACAAATACATCTTTCCCGGCTTCACAGGCAGCTACAAGTGGCAGGCAGTGCCAGTGGTCGGGTGTTCCGATAATGACCAGATCCACCTCTTTATTGTCGATCACTTTGCGCCAGTCTTTCACTCGCTGCGCCGGTTTTTTCCCGGTTTTCTTTTCTAAATCGGCCGAACGTTTCTCAAGCCATTCATCGTCGATGTCGCAGATAGAAATACATTCCGTACCCGGATATTCCAGAAAAGTCAGCAGGTTCGTGAATCCCTGATTCCGGCATCCGATGAGTCCGATCCGGATCCGGTTACTGGGTGCATTCTGTCCGAAAACATGGGAAACTCCTCCGGGAACAAAGTTCGAAGCGCCTAAAACGACGGCTCCTGTTAACGTATTTTTTAGAAAATTGCGTCTTTGCATGGTTGAATTGAATTTACATTTTCAGGGCAAATATAGAATTTTTTTTTGAATTTTATGTGTGCGCACACATAAAAAACAACTTAACAAAAATGTAACACGATTGTAATAATATTATAGGATGTTCATCGTAATCTTGCATCGTCAAAAATGTTTTATTAAATCATGAACTCAATGAAAAATTATTTGTATCTGTTGACGGTTATCATGTTATTTACAGCATGTGGAAATAAACAAAAGAAAGATCCGGGCGCTTCGGATGTAGATATTACAGGAGCCGGAGCTACTTTTCCTTTGCCGTATTATAATATTGTTTTCAAGGATTATATGAGTAAAACAGGGAGTAAAATCACTTACGGAGGCATTGGAAGCGGGGGAGGTATCCGTAGCCTGATGGATAAGACCGTTGATTTCGGAGCTTCGGATGCATTTTTGTCGGATGAAGAACTGAATGCCGCTCCGGCCGAAGTATTGCATATTCCTACCTGTATGGGGGCCGTGGTACTCGCGTATAATTTGCCGGATATAAAGGGATTGAACCTGACAGGAAACCTGATTTCTGCCATCTACCTCGGGAAGATCACTCGCTGGAACGATCCGGCCATTCAGGCGCTGAATCCGGATGTTGCATTGCCGGATAAGCCTGTTGTTCCGGTATATCGGTCGGATGGCAGCGGAACCACTTTTGTATTCAGCGATTATATGACTAAAGTCGATCCGGAATGGGCTGAAAAAATAGGATCGGGAAAATCTTTGAAATGGCCTGCCGGTATTGCGGCCAAGGGAAATCCGGGAGTTGCCGGTATTATTCAGCAAACAGAGGGGGCTATCGGGTATGTAGGCTCTGAATACGGGTTTGCATTGTCGATTCCGGTTGCCCGTCTGCAAAATGCTGCCGGAAGATTAGTCGAGCCGAATACAGCCAGTATCGCTGCTGCCGCTAATATTGAACTGCCTGCGGATATGCGTGCTGTCGTAACCAATTCGTCCGATCCCGATGCTTATCCGATCAGTTGCTTTACCTGGGTGCTGGTTTATAAGAACCAGGCTTACGGAAACCGGACAGAAGCTCAATTCAAAGCCTTGGTTTCCTTACTCGACTACATGCTGAGTACTGACGCACAGGGAATTGCGGAAAAGGTTCATTATTCTCCGCTTCCGGCAACAGCTTTACAAAATGCAAAAAACTTAGTCAGCTCGATTAAGTTTGAATAAAATAGGGGATGATCATGAAAGATAAAATTTTTAAATCCTTTCTGTTTCTTGCTGCAGCCCTGATTCTGTTGCTGACAGCCGGCATCGTTTACACTCTGGTGATGCGGTCTGCAGGGGCATTTGTCCACTTTGGATTCGGAAATTTTATCACATCGGATGCCTGGGACCCGCGACCGGAATCGGAACTGTACGGGGCCCTGGCATTCATTTCCGGAACCCTGATTACCTCGGTGCTGGCGCTGCTTTTTTGTATTCCTTTTTCATTTCCGGTGGCTTTATTTACCGGAGAATATTTTAGAGGAAAGAAAATTGCCGGGTTTGTTGGGCCGGTAGTCAATCTGCTGGCCGGAATCCCTTCCATTGTTTATGGCTTATGGGGATTTTATACCTTGCGGCCCATTATTGTTGCTTTGGGATTAAATGGCCAGGGCTTTGGAATCCTCACGGCGTCGTTGGTATTGGCGATTATGATCATTCCGTATGCTTCTTCGTTAACATCGGAATTTCTGGGAATGGTTCCGAACGACTTGAAAGAGGGGGCATATAGCTTGGGAGCCACCCGGTTGGAGGTGATCGGAAAGGTCAGTTTTCCGGTTGCTGGCTCCGGGATCCTGGCATCTTACATTCTGGCTTTAGGGCGTGCTTTGGGCGAAACAATGGCGGTGACGATGCTGATTGGAAACACAAATAACATTCCCCGCTCGCTGACTGATACGGGAAATACCATGGCGAGTGTTATTGCGAATCAATTCGGAGAAGCTTCCGGATTAAAACTCAGTTCATTGGTGGCCATCGGACTGTTACTTTTCCTGATTACAGCGATCATCAATTCAATTGCGAAGTTAGCAATGAAAGGATATAATAGTTAAATCAGGAGTTAAATCAGATAGTGTAAATGAAAGCAGTAGAAGCAATAGAAGAAGGAAAGCGCCGGAATGAGCGGATAACAGACCGTTCAGTGCGTTTCCGTTATGCAAAAAATAAGGCATTCTATGTTTTTGTTTGCCTGATGTCGGGTATCACCATGCTTCCCTTATTTTTTATTATCTGGGAATTACTAAGAAAAGGATACAAGCAACTTAATTTCAGTTTCTTTACCGAAGTGGCGCCGACTTCTATGGATGCCATGCTGGCTAAAATGAGCGATACCACGATTCCGGGAGGAGTACTGAACGGAATCACCGGAAGTTTGTTGATGATCGGCATGGCGGTGCTGCTGGCTATCCCGGTAGGAATTTTGGCGGGAATTTATCTTTCTGAAAAAAAAGACGGATTCTTTGCTGGAATCATTCGTTTTCTTACAGATCTGGTGCAGGGTATTCCTTCGATTGTGATCGGTATTGTAGCCTATGCCTGGATTGTGAAGCCAATGCACAGTTATTCCGCTTTAGCCGGAAGTCTGGCTCTGGCGATCATGATGCTGCCGTTGGTCGTCCGGTCTACGGAAGAAACATTAAATCTGCTTCCGGGCTCTTTGAAAGAAGCCGGATTGGCCTTAGGATCATCCTATACGGGTGTCATCCTGAGAATTTTACTGCCTTCTGCTTTTGGGGGATTATTTACCGGAATCCTGCTGGCAGTATCGCGGGTGATGGGGGAGACGGCTCCTCTGATGTTGACAGCTCTGGGAGCGACAGCCGTGAATTGGGATTGGTCGAAACCTACGAGTTCTCTGCCGCTGCTGATCTGGGAGTTTTATAACGATCCCAATCTGATCGACCTGATCTGGGCGTCCTCACTCTTGCTCTTGTTGCTGATACTGACTCTGAACCTGATTGCCAGACAGGTTGCAAATAAATGGAAGATACAATAAAATATGGATATATTACAATTAAAAGAGGTGTGTGTGTCCTACACTCCGGGAAAAAATGCAGTGAGCCATGTTTCTGCCAATATTCCCGAACACACCATCACGGCTATTATGGGACCTTCCGGTTGTGGAAAAAGTACGTTGCTACGCGCCATTAACCGGATGCACGAGCTTTATCCGAATATCAAAACCACAGGGGAGATTCTGTTGAAAGGAAAAAATGTACTGGAAATGAACCCGATGGAGGTCCGGCGAAGGGCTGGGATGGTTTTTCAGCGTCCGAATCCCTTTCCAACCATGAGCATTTATGAAAATGTGCTGGCCGGATACAAATTGAATAATATTAAGCTAAATAAAACGGAACGGGAAGAAATCGTTGAAACGAGTCTGAAAAACGTGGCTCTGTGGGAGGAAGTGAAAGACACGATGAATAAAAAAGGCTCTTTCCTTTCCGGCGGACAACAACAGCGGCTTTGTATCGCCCGTGCCATCGCCCTGAAGCCCGAATTACTGTTGATGGACGAGCCTACTTCGGCTCTGGATCCGATTTCGACCAACCGGATCGAGGAATTGTTGCTGGAATTGAAAGAGCAATATACGATTGTGATCGTAACCCACAATATGTCGCAGGCGGCGAGAATCTCGGATTATTCCATGTTCATGTATCTGGGAGATCTGATCGAGCATGATGCAACGAAAAAGATGTTTACAAAGCCGCAGGACAAGCGTACCGAGGAATATTTGTCGGGAGTGTTCGGGTAAAAGATTAGAAATTAAGAATTAAAAATGAAGATGACAACTATACGTTCGAAATATTTAGATAAGCTTGCCGGTGATTTTCAACTATTATCAGAGCTGGTATTGAAGCAATTACAGACTACTCACCAGATATTGGAGACCAACAGTCACTCGGGAGAACTTCATGATGATGTGGAAAAAACCGAGAAACTGATCGATGGACTCGATGTGATGATCCGGGATGAAATCATCAATGCCATGTTCTTGTTCTCCCCGAAAGCTACCGATATGCGTAAACTCATAGCTTACATCGACATGACTTTTTTCCTGGAACGGATTGGCGACCTGGTTCTGAATATTTCCAATTTTACAAAAAAGACCCGGTTGGATTACGACATCTTTCCGGAATTTTGCCTGCACCTCATTAAAATGCTGAAATCGGCCGGAAAGATGGTACGGAATGCTGTGTTCGCCTTTTCTTGTGAGGATAATACGATGGCTCATGACACCATTGCCATAGACGATAAAGTGGACCGGCTTTTAAATGAAATAAACGAAAAAATTCTACAGTCATTTACCGGAAAATCATTAAGTTCGCAGGATCTAATAAATATTGTGTGTATCAATAGTATGACTTACAATATAGAACGGATCGCGGATAACGCTACGAATATTGCCGAGGCAGCTATTTATTTGATTGAGGGACGGGATATCAGGCATAAGAATATTGAAAAGTAAAAGCAATGAACAGATTATTGATTGTAGACGACGAACAGGATATTTGTGAAATCCTGCAATTTAACCTTGAAAGTGAAGGTTTTGCAGTCGATGTTGCCGGGTCGGCCGAGCAGGCCCTGGAAAAACTTTCCGGAGATTCGTTCGATCTGGTGTTGCTCGATGTGATGATGGGGGGAATGAGTGGCTTCCGGATGGCTGAGAAAATGCGGAAATCCGGTAATACCACTCCGGTGATTTTCCTGACGGCTAAAGATACGGAGAACGATATGCTGACCGGTTTTTCTACCGGTGGAGATGATTATATATCCAAGCCTTTTTCTATCAAGGAAGTGATTGCCCGGGTGAAAGCTGTGCTGAAACGTTCGGAAAAGAAAGTTGCAAAGCCCGAAAATGTAGTGATTCAGTTCGACGGACTAACCATTGATTCACAGACCAAACAGTTTCATATCAACGAATTGCCGGTATTTCTTACTAAAAAAGAGTTCGAAATTTTGCATTTATTACTGAGTAATCCGATGCGGGTCTTTACCCGGGGTGAAATTCTGGATACGATTTGGAAAGACGACAGTTATGTGCTTGAACGTACGGTGGATGTCCATATCACCCGCCTCCGGAAAAAGATGGGCGATTATGCCGTGTACATTACGAATCGTTCCGGGTATGGATATTGTTTTAACCCTCAAATTACTTGATCGCTATGAAGTTGAATTACAGACAAAAATTATTCCTTTATTTCTTTGTCGTATTTGTATTGTTTACTTGTGTGGTGGTGGTATTCGAGCAATCCCGGGAAAAGAAGTACAAAATGGAAATCTTTGAGTCCGATCAGAAAGCCTATACGGAGTTTATTCACCGGTACATTGTACAGAACCGGATCGGAGTCGACGATATGCAACGAATAAATGACATTTTACCTTTATTACCTGAAAAATTGAGGGTGACGATTGTCGGAGAAGACGGAAAAGTTATTTTTGATAACAGTGTTGGTCAGGTAGGACATTTGGAAAATCACCTGCTGAGACCTGAAATACAGAAAGCCAAACTGAAAGATTTCGGATCGGATATCCGCAAATCGGCGTCCATTAATAAAGAATATCTGTATTATGCTATTCATTATGAAGGGTATTACATTCGTGTGGCATCGCTTTATGATGTCACTGTGAGAAATTTTTTCAAGTCGGACAATGTGTTTTTGTATTTCATTATATTCCTGTTTTTCGCGGCGTTGATTGCTTTGGTTTATCTTTCCGGCCGGTTTGGAAAATCGATTGCTCAATTAAAGGACTTTCTGATTTCGGCCCGGGAGGGAAATCCCGGATTGCAATCAGTTCATTTCCAGGATGATGAGCTCGGAGAGATTGGAAAGGAAATTGTATTGCTATACAAGCAATTAGATGAAGGCCGCAAGCAATTGTCCGTAGAACGGGAAAAGTTGCTCCAGCACTTTTATTCTGCCGGGGAAGGCATTTGTTTTTTTACTCCTGAGCGGAAGAAAATTTATTCTAATTCGCATTTCATGCAGTACCTTAATATTCTTTGCGACAGGCCTACCCTGAATGTGGATGCGGTGTTTTATGAGCTGGTTTTTATCGGATTACAGAAATTTCTCGATCATCCGGAACCTGGAAAATCTTCTTTTTATGAGGAAAAAATCGAAAAGAATAAGAAGTATTTCCAACTGAAGTTCATCCGGTTCGATGATCTCAGTTTTGAAATTGCGATCGAAAATATAACCAAAATGGAGAAGACACGTTTGATGAAGCAGGAAATGACCAACAGCATCGCCCACGAACTGAGAACTCCGGTTACCAGTATCCGCGGATATCTGGAAACCTTGAAAGATCAGCCTTCCATCGACGAGGGAAAGAGAATGTACTTTATAGACCGCTCTTATTCCCAGATTCTGAGATTATCGGAGTTGATACAGGATATTTCGACCCTCAGCCACATCGAGGAAGCCTCCGGAAAATTTGATATTGAAACGGTCAGTATCTCCCGGTTACTTCAGGAACTGGAAGCCGATCTTTCGGATAACCTCCGGAAACATACAATGAAACTGGAGGTTCAGGTCGATCATTCGGTTGTGTTGGAAGGCAGCCGTACCTTACTGTACTCTATTTTCCGGAATCTGGCGGATAATTCTATTGCTTATGCCGGAAATAATACCACAATTACCGTATGCAGCTATATGGAAGACGAAGGATATTATTATTTTTCTTTCAGCGATACTGGAGCCGGAGTTGATGAGCGCCATCTTTCCCGCCTGTTCGAACGGTTTTACCGGGTCGATAACGAGGGACGTACCCGTGATGCCGGAGGATCGGGACTGGGACTGTCGATCGTTAAAAACGCTGTCCTATTTCACCGGGGGGAAATTATAGCAAAAAACCGCCCCGAAGGCGGTTTAGAGTTCTTATTTACCCTGAAAAAAACAAGGTGATTATCCTTGGTACAGGATATTTACCACGTCAGGTCGACGACGATCGGTAAGTGATCAGAAGGGAAGCGTCCGTCGTAAAAATCGGTCAGCGCCCCGTATTTCAGTACTTTCAGCCGGTGGTCTGTAAAAATGTAATCGATCCGT
The DNA here is from genome assembly GCA_031548005.1 of Bacteroidales bacterium. Taxonomy (GTDB): domain Bacteria; phylum Bacteroidota; class Bacteroidia; order Bacteroidales; family Azobacteroidaceae; genus BNXB01. The sequence continues at coordinate 10,499 of JAVBRK010000092.1, read as the reverse complement.
TCCTGAAGTTTAGCCGTCAGTTTGAATGCAGAGAAAGTACCGACCGGCCCGTAAGGTTTTTGTGAGGAGATCAGGTACGAATCATTCAGGATGGTCTGCATCGTTTTGATCTGTTCGGTTTCTGGAGTCGAGTTGAAGTCACCGGTGCAGATCGCCGGTGTTTTTCCGGCAATTTCCTGAATCTTCCGGACCATCAGTTTTCCGGATTCTTTTCGTGCAACAACCCCCTCATGGTCGACGTGCACATTGAAGAAATAAAATTCTTTTTTTGTCTTTTTATCTTTGAATTTTCCCCAGGAGCAGATGCGGTTGCAACATTGAGCATCCCATCCTTTACCCGGTATATCCGGAGTTTCGCTTAACCAGAAATCACCTGAAGCCAGCAGGGTGAAGCGGCTTTTTTTGTAAATAATGGCCGAGTGTTCGCCTCCGTCCTTTCCGTCGTCCCGGCCATGTCCGGTATAGGCGTAATCATCCAATTCGCAGATGGCTTTTAATTGGAAATCGTATCCTTCCTGAGTACCGAAAATATCGAAGTTGTGGTACCGGATCAGGTCTTTCATCATTTCTTTCCTGTTGGGCCAGGCATTCACGCCATCGTCGGCAGTTCCTAAACGTACATTATAAGATGCAACTCGCAAGGTTCCTTTATCCTGAGCATAAAAAGACGAACAGAACAGGACAGCTGTCAATAAGAAGAAGATTTTTTTCATATACACGTAATTTTATTTCATGATATTACTTTGAATGAATACTTGGCGGCAAATTTAGTAAATTTTTTACGATTTGTCCCCATGGAAAGAGATCATTGAAAAACCTTTCTGCATTCCTGTTTCAGCGCTTCGGTTCCTGATTTTTTTTATCGTGCTTTTTGTTTGTTTTTACGTGTATTTGATTGATAATTTTTCTTTTTTTTGTTTATTTTTATGTGAAAAGATATGATATTAATAAAATAATATATAAATTTGTAATTTTATAACATAAATTCAGGTAGGAAATCATCTTTTTCTGAAATTACGACTATATTATTAAACTATATTTACCTTTTGGATGTTTTCCTATTGAAAGAGACATTTTAGTTAGTTATAAAATGAAATTTGTATTATTTATTTAATAGTGATGTTTATGAGAAAATTTACTTTGTTACTGACATGCCTTCTCCTGAGTGTGGGGCTGGCTGTTGCACAGACTAAACAGGTTCGGGGACTTGTCGTAGATGAGTCGGGCGAGCCTGTGATCGGAGCGTCTGTGATTGTCAAAGGAACTTCATCAGGAGCTACTACCGGAGTGGACGGTACTTTTTCTTTTTCTGCTCCTGAATCTGCCCGGACCCTTCAGATTAAATTTCTGGGTATGATAGAACAAGAAGTAACGATTTCCGATAATATCCGGGTAGTCCTGAAAGAAGATGCCCGTTTGCTGGATGAAGTCGTTGTGACCGCTATGGGTATCAAACGGTCGGAAAAATCGTTGGGATACGCTGCTACAGCGGTTTCTTCGGATGAACTTACCGAAGCCCGGAGTGCCGATGTCGTATCGGCTTTATCCGGTAAGATTGCCGGGGTTCAGATCGGGTCGACTTCGTCTGATCCGGGAGCTTCCAATTCGATCATCATCCGTGGCGTCAGTTCTTTAAGTGGAAATAACCAACCGTTGTTTGTTATCGACGGGGTACCGATGAATAACAGTTCGGTAAAGTCCAGCGATGCGCTGGACAACGGTTATGACTACGGGAACTCTGCCAATCTGGTGAATCCGGACGATGTGGAGTCGATGACCATTCTGAAAGGCGCTTCGGCGACTGCGCTTTACGGTAGCCGTGCTGCCAGCGGGGTGGTGGTGATTACCACCAAATCGGGAAAAAAAGGAAGCGGATTCAATATCGAGTACAATGGTGGTTTTCAGATATCTGATGTTCTGCGTCTGCCGCAATTCCAGAATGAATTCGGAATGGGATGGGATGCTACCCACACCCTGATCGAGAATGGTAGCTGGGGACCCCGGATGGATGGATCCATGCAGCTCTGGGGTAATGTTTACAATAATTCTCAAAAGATGAAACCATTTTCTCCGATGAAGAATAATGTCCGGGATTTCTTCGAAAACGGAATCCGGTATTCCAATGGCCTTTCTTTCTCCGGAGGATCGGATGCAACCGATTATTTCGTTTCGTTTTCACAATTGAGCGATGATGGGGCCATTCCTACCAGTGCAGATACTTACGATAAATATACTTTCTCCCTCCGCGGCAGCCACGAAGTGAAGAACCTGAAAGTTTCCACTTCGGTTAACTATTCTACACAGGAAAATAATTTTGCACCTACCGGCCAGGGTTTGACTATTATCAACTCCCTGTACCAGACACCCCGCGATATCAGTATCGTTGGATTGAAGGATCTTTCCGATCCTTTCAATACCGTGGATTATTACTATACTCCATATGGAGTAACCAACCCGTATTATTTGATCTCAACCGTAGAAAATAATTTCAAACAAAGTAAATTTTTCGGAAAATTGCAACTTGATTACAAGTTCCTGAACGATTACCTCATTACCTACCGGTTCGGATACGATGCTACCGATAATCAGATGAAACTCGGAAGCCCCAGGATTACTGCAACTCCAGGTACTCCCAATGCCGGATTGGTTAATCAGCAAGGTTCGGTGGAAGAAGAAATGTCGAAGAGAATTGAATTCAATCACGACTTCCTCATCAATTACATGAAAAAAGCCTGGGACGATCAATTGGATATCAGTGTAATTGCTGGGACAAATTTAAATGAGAGGACCTATTCCAGTCTGAATGCAGAAGTGACAGGCCTGGATATCCCGACCTATTACAACCTGAGTAACTCGGCTGCAAGTCCGGTTGTAGAAGAATATTACGCGATCCGCCGTATGGTAGGTTTGTTCGGAGAAGCCCAGTTAGGATATAAAAATTTTCTGTATCTGACCCTGACGGCAAGAAATGACTGGTCGTCTACGCTTCCCAAAAATAATAATTCATTTTTCTATCCGGGAACGGCCTTGAGTTTTGTATTTACAGAATTGTTGCCTGATCATATGAAAAAATCATTTTCATTCGGTAAAATCCGTTTGGCTTATGGAAAAACAGGGAACGATGCAGATGTGTATATGATCGATCCGTATTATACCAAGAGTATTGCTTATAATGAGTTCGGGGACATATCTTTCCCGTTGGGCGGAGTCAATGCATTCTCCGTAGGGAATACGTTGGGAAATATGAACCTCAGTCCGGAAATGACCAGCGAGTATGAAGTCGGTTTGAACCTCGCTTTTTTCAATGGACGTATCGGTCTGGATGCGGCTTATTACGACCGGACTTCCGATAAACAGATTTTCAGTCTGAATATGGATCCGGCTTCCGGGTATACCAAACAGAATATCAACCTGGGTGAAATTTCAAATAAAGGAGTGGAACTGTTGGTGAATTTGATTCCGGTGCGTACCCGCGATTTTGAGTGGAGATTGTCCTGGAACTATACAAAGAATAATAGCAAGGTGGTGAGCCTTCCGGAGGAATTGGGTGGAGAAGCCCAGTTATACGGATTCGGAACGACCGAAGCTTCGACTTATCTCTATGCTAAAGTGGGGTATCCAATCGGTGTTTTCAAAGTAACATCCGTAGAAAAGAGTCCGGATGGGCAAATTGTTGTGAGCCCGACTACCGGTTTGCCTCAGGCAGCCGGAGAAGCTCAGGTGGCGGGCGATGTGAATTTCGATTATGAAATGGGAATCGGAAATATGTTCAAATATAAATTTTTATCTTTCGGGTTCGATATCGACATTCGCCAGGGTGGGGTGATGTATTCCCGCACCAAAGACATAAATTATTTTACCGGTAATGCAGCCCAAACAACCTATAATGACCGCAATCCGTTTATTGTTCCGAATTCGGTCGTTAAATTATCAGATGGAACCTATCAGGAGAATACAATTCCGATAGCCACTTCTTATATGGACGACTATTTTTCAGCAGGAGCCGACCGGTTAAATGCCGAATTCCTGGTTCCGAGATCGTATATTAAATTACGTTCGGTGACTCTGGGATTCGATTTTCCGAAATCCTGGCTGAAAGGTTCTTTTCTTGAGGCGGTCAAGTTGTCGGCTTATGGAACCAACCTCTTGTTGTGGACTCCCGAAGAAAATTCATTTATCGATCCGGAAGTTTCTACTTTCGGCAACGATTTAGTTGGAAAATTCGGGGAATATTCGGCGAATCCGACCACCCGGAAATATGGATTGAATGTACAGGTTAAGTTTTAATTAGGAAATGGTTATGAAAAAGATATATTTATTACTACTGTCGGTAGTTGTTATGGGGTGTAGCGATTGGCTCGACGTAAATGAGGACCCGAATCACCCGACGGATGTCCCTACGTCGCTTGTACTGCCTTCGGCCCAGAATTTTATCGCCACACGGATGGGAGGAAACATCTTCAATTACGGAGGTTTCTTTGCCCAGTATTGGGATCAGGCCCCTGAGGCAAACCAGTACAATGCAGAATCCGAATACCGGATTAAAGACGAGTATTTTAACAATGATTATACTTACTTATATGCCGGAGCTTTGGAAGATTTAGAAGATGTCAGGAATAAAGCCGCTGAAGAAAATAATTCGGGAGATTATTTTGTAGCTACCGTACTGAGAGCGTATACGTTTCAGATATTAGTTGACCTGATCGATATGGCGCCTTATACCGAAGCGCTTCAGGGATCATCAAATCCGACTCCGCTTTGGGAAGAAGGTAGCGCTATTTATAGCGGTGTAATTGCCGAGATCGACGATGCTTTGTCCAGATTGGAGCAGAATGCCAGGATTTCGGAAGACCTGATGCTGAATAAAAGTGTCGATCAATGGATCGGTTTTGCCAATGCCCTGAAATTAAAGATGTACATGCGTACCTCTTATGCACAGGACAATGCCGCCAAGGTCAAAGCTTTGATCGATGCAGGCCGGTTTTTTACCGGCAATGTGATGTTCTCTGCATATTCCAATGAGTCAGGAAAAAGAAATCCCTGGTATGAAACAAATCCAATTGGATTGAAAGCTGTTAATAATGTGGCCAGTTATCCGATAATTACCTATTTGAGTCGGACAAGCGATCCTCGTATCTCGAATAAGTTCAAATTATCGGAGAATAAAAATGAATATGCAGGTATAATTCCCGGAGGTAAAACTTATTTTGTGGGAGCAAAAACCAAGGATTACAGCTTCCCGGTGATGAATCCAACCACTCCGGTTTATTTTTACACTCAGAGCGAACTCCAATTTTTTATAGCTGAAGCCGAACTGCGTTTTTATAATGATGACGCTGCTGCAGAGGGAGCTTACAAACGTGCAATCGATGCAAGTTTCGCTATGGAAAAGGTAGGGAACCCCGGCAGTATTTATGATCTGGGGAATTCCGGAGAATGGATCTCTACTCAATCCCTGGAACAGAAAATGGAAAAAATTATGCTTCAGAAGTGGGTGGCCCTGTGTATGGTGAACCATTTTGAGGCATGGACTGAGATTCGCCGTACGGGTTATCCGAAATTGTCAACACTTACCGGACAGGAAATTGATCAGGATGAAACGAAATATACTCCGGGCCAACTGATCAGTCCGATAGTCAACGAACTGGGATTTGGTAACCTGATGCAACGATTACCTTTCCCGGAGAAAGCGCGGACGCTCAATCACAACACCCCCGAGCAAAAAGGACTTACAACTCCCGTTTGGTGGGATAAACGTTAATCACAATAAACCTGGATGATATGAAACGATTATTATATCTATTTCTGATAGCGCTTACAGGAATTTCCTGGGCCGGTTGTCAAGACATAACAACAGAAGATACTTCTGTCATTACCTATTATATCACATTCGATATGGAAGGAGACGAAACAATGCTTGTCCCGCTGGGAACAGCTTATGTAGATCCGGGAGTCACCGCTTATGAAGGAGAAACCGACGTGACTTCAACAATGACTGTTACAGGCACGGTCGATTCGGACGAGGTGGGTATCTATCCCGTTACTTACTCGGCGATCAATAAAGACGGATTCCCGAGTTCTATGACCCGGACGGTCGTGGTCTATGATCCTGCTGTTACTACCGACCTTTCGGGGACGTATACGACTAATGCTGATACTTATCGCTTATACTATTCTACCTCTGCTAAGGTGTATTATCCCGGATTTTCTGTTAAGATAGACCTGCTTGCACCGGGTGTGTTCTATGTAAGCGATTATTTTGCAGGATATTACGACCAGAGAGCTGCCTATGGAGCCAGTTATGCTATGACGGGTTACATGAAGCTGAATACGGATAATACGATTGGATTAATTTCCAGTAGTGTAAAGGGCTGGGGAGATTCATTGAATTTCCTGGATAATGCGAAGTTCGATCCGGACAAGGGCCAGCTTTATTGGGAGGCCGGATATGCAGGAGCGATGACTTTTTATGTAACACTAAAATAAAATTGACTCATGAATATGAAAAAATATATTTATTTGATAATCACCGCTTTATGCTTTTCGTTGTATAGTTGTGATAATGAGGTGGAGCCGGGAGGAACCCAGGTGCAGAATCTGGCAGGCGACTGGTATGTCCGGTTACTTTTTGACGATGGTTCCGGGAACTGGACTGATGGTTACGACATCGGGTATTATCGTTTGGAAACTTATAATACCGCAGCCAATCTGGCGACCGAGATGTTTGTCGATGATAACAATACCTGGCCGATGAAAGGCAAGGTAAAAGTCGATGTTTCCGGTCTGAGCTTTAAAACCGATGGAGATACAGAAAATTACTATCTTTCTCAGGGAGTAGCTTATCCGTTCAAAGTGAATGATGGAAAAGTATTCCCCAAAGGCGGTACCGCCCTGTCGGGAACAGTAACCGACAGTATCTGTATGCATGTGGAATATTCGGATGATCCCGGAACAGTTTACCGCATTTGCGGAATCAAACGTACCGGCTTCCCGGCCGATGAATATTGATTGAACAGTCGAAGTATGATGATAGCTGAAAAAGGCCGTGCGAATTTTCGTACGGCTTTTTTTGCAACCATCATTTTGATTTCACTATCAAAAGCTTTAACTTTGAACGCAATAATAGAGCGTATTTCATGAAACGAATCATAGTTTTACTGTCCATATTCTTTACCTTCTCGGTAGTAATTCCGGGTATTGTTGTTTCTCAGGATTTTATCCCGGACCCGGGAGTGATGGATTCTACCGCTTCCGGAAGTGCCGATACCGGGTTTCACCAGGTATTAAAAACGAAATTCATCGAGGGCTCGGCCTTTTTTATGAGTTTTATCGCCCTGGTGCTGGTAGTAGGATTGGCTTTTTGTCTGGAAAGGATCATCTACCTGAATCTGTCGCAGGTGAATACCAAAAAACTATTATCGGATATCGAGGTTGAATTGGGAAAGAATAATGTAGAGAAAGCAAAAGACCGGGCCCGGGATACCCGTGGCCCGGTTGCTGCACTGGCCTATCAGGCTTTGCTTCGCATTCGGGAGGATACTCATGAGATCGAGAAATCGATCGTGTCTTATGGCAGTGTTCAAACCGGCTTGCTGGAAAAGAACCTCTCTTGGATCACCCTTTTTATTGCGAGTGCGCCTTCCCTGGGATTTCTCGGCACGGTGATCGGAATGATCCGGGCATTCGATAAGATCCAGATGCACGGAGATATCAGTCCTTCGATTGTTGCCGGAGGAATGAAAGTGGCCTTGATCACTACGGTAGCAGGATTGATTGTTGCCTTGATTTTACAGGTGTTTTACAATTATATCCTGGCAAAAGAAGAAGAGATCCAGAACCAGATGGAAGATTGCGCCATCACTTTGATGGATATGATCATCAAGTATAAACATACGAATAATTAAGATTATGCGCTCATCTTCCGGTAAAATATCGAACAGTATCCTGTGGTTGTGCATGATGGTAACCGTCGGTATTTTTGCTTTTTTTTATTTCTCCGGAACCATAGAGGTTCCCGGTTCGGATATCCCGGAACCAAAACATGTATCGGCGCTGCTTTATTGGGTGGATATCATTCTGGTCATTACCATTGCCGCCTTATTGCTTTTTGCCGCTTACCGTTTCTACTGTAAGATAAAAGAAGATCCAAAATCGGCCTGGAAGTCGCTGGCGATGATCATTTTTCTGACGCTCCTGATGGTTGCCGGGTATAGCCTGGGCGACGATACCCCGGTGCAGATTTCCGGTTACGATGGAAAAGAAAATACACCTGTATGGCTTAAACTTACAGACATGTGGCTCTATGCCATTTATGTGCTGATGGGATTGACGATCCTGGCGGTTTTTGCCGGAATTTTCTGGAGTTATATTAAAAAGATCAGGTAATATGTTGATTCGCAGCAAGAAACGGGATATTCCGCAGGTCAATTCGAGTGCATCGGCCGATATTGCCTTTCTGTTGCTGGTATTTTTCCTGATAACCAGTTCTATGGGAACTGAGAAAGGCATCTTCAAACGGGTGCTTCCTCCGGAAGCCAGTCTTCCGGCAAAACAGAAAAAAGAAATTCTCCGGAGGGATCTGATGGTCATTTTCATTGATTCCGGAAACCGGATCTATCTTAATGATCATCCGGAAGAGGTCGGCCGGCTGAAGTCTGCCGCAAAGGAATTTATCAACAATCCACAGAACAACGATACACTTCCCGGAAAAGAAGTAAAAGAGATCTTGTTTTTTGGAAAAATTCTGGTAACAGCCGAGCATGTTATTTCCCTGAAAACCGATCGGAATGCGAGCTATAGTACGTATATATCGGTGCAGAACGAACTGATAGCTGCCTACAATGATTTAAGGAATGAAATCTCCATTCGCCGGTTCAGGAAGCCGTATGCGGCATTACAGGCCAACGAACAGGAAGCTGTCCGGGAGATTTATCCACAACGGATCACAGAAAGTCCGGTATCTGCAGCAACCGGAAAGAAACCGGATTATAATGGATCGGAGAGGGGAGGCCGGAGATGAGTCGTTTTAAAAAAAATAATACCCGGACTGTACCGTCATTGAACACTGCTTCATTGCCGGATATGATTTTTACACTTTTGTTTTTTTTTCTGATCGTATCCAATATGAGGGAAGCGCCCCATAAAATCCAGTTTCGCCTTCCCACAGCAACCGAATTGGAAGAGTTGGACAAGCAATCGCTCGTTACCTATCTGTTTGTGAATAAAGCGGGAGAAATCCAGTTAGACCGTACCATGGTCAGCCTGGATGGCATTGAAAAAATAATCGTATCCAAACGGGAAGAACTCAGTCCCGGCAATCGGGAGAGAATGGTAGTTGCTTTGAAAATTGACAAAGATGCTAAAATGGGATTGGTTAACGATATCCGGCAAATAATCCGCAATTCCGGGGTTACGATGATTCACTTTTCTGCTGAAAAACAATCCGTTAGTTTATAATTCCAATCGGAGTTACCAAGATATTTTTATACTTTTATTTCTTTTTCTTGTTTTTTTGTATATTTTTGTAACAAATAAAAGTCTGATTGTAGTATATTATTAAAAATTTATTTTGTTATGGGACATCACCAATTGGATGAATTGGATGAGAAAATCCTCAATATGATTATTAGTAACGCCCGGATTCCATTTTTGGAAGTAGCCCGGACATGCGACGTTTCGGGTGCTGCGATCCATCAGCGTGTTCAGAAACTGGTTAACCTGGGGGTAATCAAAGGCTCCGAATATATTGTAGATCATTCGAAAGTCGGGTATGAAACTTCGGCCTATATGGGATTATTCCTGAAAGACCCGGAGCAGTTCGGAGCAGTGGTCGAAGCGTTAAGCAAAATTCCGGAGGTAGTGGAATGTCATTATACCACAGGACAATACGACCTATTTATCCGCTTGTTTGCCCGGAATAACCAACATCTTCTGGAGATCATCCATAAAAAGTTGCAACCTCTGGGATTGGCGCGTACAGAAACCCTGATATCGTTCAAAGAGGCTTTTCGCAGACAAATTCCGATTGCTTTTGAAACTGATTGAACCCGGACGTAAAAATTATTTTTTGCGAAAAACTTGATATTCCGGATCGGTTTTCATATCTTTGCACCGTTTTTTCGGGGTGTAGCTCAGCCCGGTTAGAGTACACGTCTGGGGGGCGTGTGGTCGTACGTTCGAATCGTATCACCCCGACAGCTTAGAAAGAGAGGTTTACAAGGAATTGTGAGCCTCTTTTTTATTGTTAATGACACAAATATGACACAGATTGTGCAAAATGATAACGAGAAACAAATGTGGTTTGCTTCTCGTTGTTTTTGGTTTCTTCTGTTTATAGGTAGTAGAAATTACTAATAATCTATCATATTGAAAAACAATAAAGCGATTTTCCCTTATATAACGCTATTTGTGCAGATTTCAGTAGTCCTTTAGAAAACGGATGAGAATTAACTTTCTCTATTTCTTTAAGTCCTTTAATTAATTCTTTTAATATTTTTTCA
>JAVBRK010000002.1:0-14657 GCA_031548005.1 Bacteroidales bacterium | reverse complement strand
TGGAAATTTGGTATAATCAAAATAGAAGACATTCCTTCCTGAAATATCTCACTATTCCGGAATTTTGGGAAAGATATAGAGCAATTAACAATAATGTAAAACCGGCCGCTTAACTTTTTGTCCGAGCAAAGGTAGGATATTCACAAAAACATATCCCTGCATTCTTTGAGTGCCAGCAAACCCGTACTAACAAACGGTTTACCGGAATCCTAAGCAATACATACCTGAACGACTATTATACGGCAGTGGATAAACTCATGGAGTTTTTGCATCAAATGGGCATGGATAATGCGCCGTCACCTACCAATTACCGCATTACTATTGACAAGGACGAACGCATCCGCAAAATAGAACCGTTTACCATCGAAGAAATAAAAACCCTGCAAAACGAAATAGAAAGTACCTTTCCCAATAGGAACCTCAAGGCACGGGAAGTAAAACATTACCACTTGAAACTCATTTTTGCACTTAATTACGGTTGCGGGCTGCGTTTAAGCGAGGGTTGCAACCTTACGCAAGGTGATATTGATTTTAACCGCCGGACGATATTTATCCGTCAGGGAAAGGGCTATAAAGACCGCATTATCCCCATGAACGATAATATTTACAACACCTTGCAGGATTATATCTACAACTTCCGTAACCTCGTTAAATGCGGGCATAACCGTTTGTTGATACAAGACCCTACTACCATGCTGAAAGATTTACAACGCCTGCAACGCCAATGCCAAAGCGAAGAAATCCAAAACAAACGCCTGACGTTCCATATCCTGCGCCACTCCATAGCTTCCCATTTACTGCAAAACGGCATGACCATCGAAAACATTGCCCGCTTCCTCGGTCATAACAGCCTTGCCAGTACCCAAATTTACACCCACATCATTAACCGTTAAAACAGCCGTTTCTTGCATTGCAAGATGTATTTTTGTCCGACAAAATCAAATTTTGTACCCGGTGCTAATAATTATTTTGTATTTTTGCAGAATAACGTTCTTTGATTTTTGCTTGCGGTGGCGCATCCCGATTATTTTTTAAAACTTGTGTAAAAACAATGTTTAAAAAGCACTGACCCCGATAGAGAAGCGGTTTAACTAAGCGTAGTTACAAACCATTCAGGTATCAAGGGCAGTATGAGGACAGTGAAACGGGGCTGTACTACAATCGATTCAGGTATTATGACCCTAACATGGGTTCATATTTGAGCCAAGACCCGATAGGATTGAATGGAGGAACAACAAACCTCTATGGGTATGTACATGACCCCAATACGTGGACGGATATTCTGGGGTTGTATAAAACAGTTACTTTCCCGCAAGATAAGGTAATTTCACAGGTAACTATTAAAATGCAGGGAAAAAGAGAATGGGATTACAGAGCAGCCAATGAGGCTGCAAGCATTACAGGTGTAAGGGGAAAGGCTACAATTGACGCACATACACAACAATACGGGGATGTTGTATGGCATCATGCAAGTTACAATGCCGATACAAATGAATGTGTCATGCAGCTCGTGAAAACACCTGACCATAAAGCAGAAATTCCACATGAAGGGGCTGTAAAACAATTTGAAACGGCAACAGGTACAACATATGGTGAAGCTGATGCAAAGGCAAAGGCAAAAGAATTAAATAAACATTGTCATTAAGTTAAAAAATAATCATTATGAAATCAAATGAAATCATTTTTGACGAAAATTTAGAAATGTATGTTCATCTAAATGATTTTGACAAAGAGATTTGTCTTACTCTTTCAGATGGCTTGGCTGCATCGGATGAGGAGTTAACCGATGAGTATAAAGAAAAAATAGCCAATTTCATCAATGATATTCAAGATTGGTATAGTAAATCGGTTAATGCTATATTAAAAGACGCCAACCAAACTTATAATATTGATGCCAAGCAAGAAGACATAAGATTAATAAATATTTTCATTCTATTTGAGCAAGATGAAGAAGAGTTATTTGGGTTGGAATTTAGGGCGGAATTTGATATTGAGCACGGTTGTGGCTTAAAAATTAAGGGAAAAAACGGTAACTTTGAGATTGTCAAAGTAGGCGCAGGTGATGTTGCTTTTTGTTGATGGAATATACCATTCTCCACATTGTTTCACAATCTGAATTATAAAAATTAGGGAGATTTTCGAGTCTCCCTTTCTCTTGCCTATTTGCCCCATGTACTCCTATTTGTAGCACGATTAACTTTCCAATATCCAGCGGATTAAAATGCAATTTGTTACCTGAATGTTACAAATATGTAACATAGTATTTCTTATATCACTAATAATCAGATTGTTATTTTCGCGTGATTACACCCTGTGTAATCCCTGCTTGCTTATATCGTTCATGGTAGTTTTCCCCCTCAAAACGTCCTTTTCTCCAAAAAATCCCTAATAAGCTATGGCTTTTTTGGGGGATTATTGGCTGATTTCAGTTCTAAATATCATTTTCAAAAAAGTTATCAACAGGTATTTTGCCCCTCTGCCTCACTTGTTTTAGGTTGGTTTAAGGCAGGGGAAGGGCTGCTATTTTTGGATGTTGCTTGGGTTGGGTTCGTGGCGGCGTTTCTCCTTGTTTGTTGTTCTAATGTTTAATCGGGTATTCCCATTGGTTTTTCTTTTTGATTTTTCTCTTTTTGCTGCCGTAGGCAATCGGGGGCTTTTTTACGCCTTCGGCGTACATTTTTTTCGGGGGCTTTTTCGTTGTTTTTCCTAAAAAACAGACCAATGATTCATAAAAGTCTGTTTTTTGATAGGAAAAATCCATTTGATTTTGTAATTTTGTTTATTAAACATCAAACAAAAATCATTAAAAAACATAGATTACGATATTTAGGAAATAAATAATTTGAGGCGTAAGCTTTTATTCTTGCTCACAAAAACTGGTAATTTTTACAATAGCCAAGAATAATAAGTGCAACGTCTGCGTTTAAGGGCGCAGGCTGTGCTTGTTTGGCTGTTAGGTATACCAGTACCTTGTGAGCGGACAGGTTTCAGTCCTGCGCTTCTTGCATTTAATAACCTGTTTGCCGGGGACTTGCAAGCAATAATACACTGACTTAAAATGATTGTACAGAAAAGAGCAAAGTTAATCATGCGCGTTTCATGGACGGAAACCCTGCGAGTTATGAAAAGGCGAATTTGTCGAAGCGGAACTGGTCGACCGGATAAACATCGTCAGGCATATTTCCCGGATAAACAAACTGGAAAATAAAAGATTTTCTACCCAAAAGATTAGTAAGGATAAATTGATTGTTACACGTATCAGTTGAAAGCCCGCAACATCAAAAACAAACAGGAAACAGCATTAAATAATTGATACAGAAAATTTTACAACACCTAATTATTAAAAGGATTTAATTTATATTAGTGGTCGTTTTTGTTTCCGCTACGAGAAAATAAAAGATTCTTTTATGCCTTTGGCATGTATTTTTCGGGGGCTTTTCTTTTTATATTCCTGCAAGGCAGGAACAAAGGGCTTTTTTTCCGCCTCCGGCGGTCGGGGGGCTTTTTTCTTTTTTATATCTGTGTTCACACAGAATTTTATTTTCGGGGGCTTTTTCCGCTTCGCGAGGGGCAAAACTTTCCCGTTCCGGTTAATTTCATTCTCGATTTCTCTTTTTGAGTTCTTTCTTTTTCCGAGGGCTTTTTTCTTTTTTTTGGTTGCCCTTCCCCTTCCTTAAACCAACCTAAAACAAGTGAGGCAGAGGAGCAAAATACCTGTTGATAACTTTTTTTGAAGATGATATTTAGACCTAAAATCTGCCAATAACTCCCCCCAAAAGCCATAGCTTATTAGGGATTTTTTGGAGAAAAGGACGTTTTGAGGGGAAAACTACCTTGAATTGAGGAATGTGTTTTTAGAATGCGGGAAGTAACAAAAAAAATGAAAGGGAGGCGAAAACCTCCCCTAATTTTTATAATTCAGCCTGTGAAAATGGCATTATTTATCTTCTTGGAATTACATATCTATCTTTTGATCCTGTGCTTAAATGATTTGGTTCATTTAAGTCAACAACATAAAGTATTTCTTTAAAAGTACTTCCTTGTGGTGGAATACATGAGGACAAATCGCAATTCTCAAATCCCACATATTCCCCAAAAACTGCCTCAGAAAAATCGACATAATCTAAAGGCTTTATTCCGGTTTCTTTTTTATGATATATTCCATTAAAAGTCACATCTTCTATCTTTCCAATAAATTTACAATAATGAAATGATGAATCATTAAAATCTATTTTTTTAAGTTTACAGTTTTCAAAAATGCATTTATTAAAATGAGGATACCAAAAATATTGTCCTCTAAAATCACATTTTTGAAATAAGCAAGATTCAAATAATCCTCCGTCTGCTCCCATTGGCATATTACGTAGATCAATATGTATAAATTTACAGTTAAAAAAACGAGAACCCCAAAGACCAATATGATTCATATTGCTTTTGAAAAATAAGCAATTTTCAAATGTAACATCTTTAAAAGAGGCATTCTCGAATATAGTTTCCGTAAAATCACAATCTTGAAATGTCTCATTTTCAAACTTGACACGTTTTTCCCATGTAAAACCTTTGTAAGTATCATTCATAGATATATAACTTTTTACCAAAATATTCCTGTGCCAGAACCATAATCAGGATCATATTTAGTTTGGTGAGTTCCTTTATTCCAATCTGTCTCTGTCGTTAAATCCCAATATCGTTTATTGTCAGGATCAAATACATCTGGTCCAGGCTTACCCCTTGGAGTGGTTTTAACTCCAGCTCCTTTTAACATTTCATCAGCTTCCACCTTTTTCTTGAATATTGTATCTACCTGCGTTCCCATGTACATTTTTTCTTTTTTACCAGCCATCATTTCATGATATGCCTTGACTTTAGGATCCGTCGCAGAAGCAGCCCTATCTCGAGAACGTTGAATAGATGCTTGTTGTTTTTTGCTTAATTTGGCTTCTGCTTTAGCTTCATCTGCTAAGTCTTGTAATTTCTTGGTTATTTTACATTCTGATAATCCAGACGGGTCAATTCTAAAGTTTGGGTCACATACATAATTGTATAATTCCATCCCACCTAATAAACCAATTGGATCCTGTGATATGTAACTTCCAGTACTTGGGTCATAGTACCTAAACCGATTATAATAAAGTCCCGTTTCGCTGTCTTCGTACTGCCCCTGATACCTGAAAGGACACTCACTCAAAGAACGACTTTCAAAGTTAGCAATCTTTCCGTAAATATCCAAGCGGGCCTCCCAGGTTTTATTTCCTTGTTCATCATACATCTCGGCAGGTGTACCCAGGTAGTCTGTAATAATAGAATAGTTTCCATTTTCGGTCAACTTGGCAGCAGGTTTAAAGGATCCTTCTTCAAATACCCAGGTGATGAGATTTTCAATGGGTTCTTCACCTTCTTTATGGGTAAGTCCGAACTCGTCCTTAATGACTTTCGGGCGCTGTTCAAGTTTGTAACTCCATTCGTGTAGCGGGGTGTTGCCATCCCATAGCCAGCGGGTTATTCCCTTGTTAAAAATCTTTGCAGTTCTTCTCCCAAGTGCATCATACTCGAAACTAACCTTTTTTCGATCGGGGCGTATCACTTCGCGTAGTGAGCCGTTGGCATTCCATTGGTATTGCCAGGATTCGCCCTTGCCGTTGGTTTTTTCAATGAGGTTACCTTCTTCGTCATAATGATATTTTGTGTCTTCGGCTTCCAGCAACCGTCCACCTTCTCCGTATTTTCGGTCGTTGCGGTTTGAGGTTTTGTAGAGGTTGCCGATAGCATTTGAAACCCGGAATAGTTTTTCCGTTTCGTTGAATGTGGATCCCACCAGATTTCCCATGGTATCATAATCGAACCAGGTATTTTTACTGTTCAGTTCATTGACAATTCCTATCAGGCGGTCATTTTGCGACCATTGGTAACGCATCTGCCGCGTACGTCGATTGTTCGCAGTAACGCTGTGGCGGTAGATACGTCCCACTCCGTCGTATTCACTGCTGCTGACCACGTTTCCGCTCAATACCCGTTCGATTTCCAATCCCCGGTCGTCGTATTTCAACTGCATCGTCCAGCTTTCGGACTTCATATCCTGCAACAGTCCTGATTGGGCATAATCCATGGTCAGGTTGGCCCCAAGGCTGGAGAGCAACCTGGTGCGTTGTCCCGGTTCATTGTAAGAACTGGTAACGGTATGCCCATCCTGCCATTCCTCGATAATCCGTCCCAGCTTGTCGCGAGTGATTTTCAGGTGTGAGTCTGGATTGCGGGCTTCGGTGAGCAAGCTGTCCTTGTTGTAGGCAAATTGTTCGAATGTCCCGTCGTGGTATTCTACCCCGCAAAGTCGTCCGAGAGAGTCGTAGACATATTCGCTGAAACGGCCACCTGGACGTTCGGTGCGGTGCACCAGTCCATTGGGCGAGCGCAGGTAATTACGGGTTAATCCGTCAAATCCGGTTTCCTGCACAATTCTACCGGCCCGGTCGCGCGCAAACAAATAACGTTCATTGGCTTCATTGCGCAGGGTTGTAAGTTGCTCTTCCGTATTGTAGGCAAACCGGAGTATTTTCCCGTTTTCTTTCCTTTTTTTAAGGCTTCCCAGTGGCGTGTATTCAAATTCCACCTGTCGTTCTCGGTCTTCTGCCCGGATTACTTCTTCGTAGGCATTGTAGGTGAGTTTTACGATATTTCCATCCGGAGCGATGGTTCGTGTAATCCGTCCCAAGGCGTCGTAGGTATAATTATTGAGTTGTCCGGCGGCATTGCGGCTTTTGATTACTTTTCCCCGATGGTCGTATTTCCATTCCGATTTCAGCCCGTCGGGAAGTTGTGCTGCTGTCAGGTTGTGCTGCTCATCGTATTTCAATCGTATTTGCCTGTTTCCCGGGGCCCAGATTTCTTCAATCAGGTTTTGTTCATTGTAGATGTATTCCGTCACCTGGTTGTCAGGCGAAATCACTTTTTCCAACAAGCCTTGTTTGTTATACAGGTAAATGGTAGTAGCTCCTTCAGGGGTGGTTTCACACATCAGCCGTCCGTTTTCATCGTAGGCGAAATTCCGGGATGAGTTATCCGGATAATGAATGGCTGTAAGTTGTCCCTGTGGGTCGTAGTCGTAACCTGTGATATTACTTTCAGCGTCGATTTCACGTAAAATATTTCCGTAGTCCGTAAAATCAGTCAGTTCCGTGTTACCCAACGGGTCAGTGACGGAAGTTACATATCCTTCGGGGGTAAATTCGTACCGGGTGGTGTTTCCCAAGCTGTCTGTAACCAGGTTGTAACCTTGGTGATATTCAATCCGGCCTTCCAGGATTCCGCCGTCGCCCCAGGTATGGACGCAGCGCGATTTGGGCTTTGTCCCATCGTATTCCCAGTAAAATGACTGGCCATTGCGGTCGGTCTTTTTCACCATCAGGTGGTTTTGGTAGACGATATGGGTTGTCTTGTCCAATGCATCGGTGATTTCAGTCATATCTCCGGATTCATTGTAAGCATATTTTACCAGTGTTTCCCTGGTATGGATATCGACAAACAATTCTACTTTCGTAATTCGTTTTTCCCGGTCGGTTTCAACCAGCAGCCGTCGTCCGGAGCTGTCAATCACTTCCTGAAGGTGTCCGCGGTTGTATTGCAATTGTATCTTATGTCCGGCTTCATTTCTGATTATTGAAAGCAGGTGTTCTTTTTCATCTTTTCCGATGGGAAAAGTATAGGTTTTACGGTCGTTGTGGTCGAACAGTTCGTAGCAGTCGCCCTGGTGGGACAATGTCAGTTTTTCCTGGCGGTTGAAATCGCTTTCTCCGGGAAGCAATACTTCAAAAGCGGCCGGCCGGCCATCGGAAAGGGTAGCAATTAGTATGCCGTCTTCTTCGAATTTTTCGAGCCGCATATCGAAACAATTATGACATCCGTGGCCCAAGATTCCCTGCCAAAGGCTGTCGCTATACCAAACCCGTTTCCATACCAGGGGCAGCGGTCCTGGAAATTCAAAATCAATACCTTCATATTCTACGGCTCCGGTAATCAGGTTTACCGGTTCAAATCCTTTTTTACATAAAAAGTCGCTGAGTTTTTTCGTCCATTTGAAGTCCAGCTTTTTCAGCAGTTTGTTAATTAGTTTTCCACCTGCTTTCGTCAAACAGCCCAGTCCGAATCCCATTATCATGTTGCGTATCATGGCCGCCCAATCCGGCACGTAAGGTCCACCAACAATTACAGGAGAACCTGTCGGGATAGGAATACTGAACGAAGTCGGGGCAAAAAGAGTGGGTATGGGTTTAAACTTCTTTCCCGGCTGCAAACTCAGGGGAATGCCGATGTCATTACATGTCATCAGTATATGCGCTGCCGGACTCAGGCGGCAACCTTCGGCATAAGTATTCAATCCTCCGAAAAAATTGGTGCTTTCATGCCCGATCATCGGAGTCATGGCAAAGGGCCCAGTTGCAATGGGAAAATGCCAGAGGATACCCAGTACTCCGCTTGTGTCGGATGCTCCGCGGGGTATCTTGTTCACGTATGTATTACAACCGATAAAGGGAATATAATCTCCTACGTCGAAAACAATCCCGATGTAGGGATGAATTGGGTTCCAGGGCGTTATTGTCGTGAAATGACAATCAATACCTACAACTATTGTGAAGTGTTTGCTTGCTACTAACATCAAACTATGAATTTATATTCAGATTCTTTATGGTTTCTTTGATATCCGGCATTGTTTGCCCGTGTTTGTCGGAGAAAGACGGTACGGTTTCTGACCAATCATTACCAAAAACAGTTTTCATTCTTTTGTCAATCTCGTTTGCCTCTTCGATTTGGTTTTCTGATCGTAGTTCTTTAGCATAGTAATAAGCCAGAATGGTTATTTCGGATGTTCGAAGTTCTTCGTCACTCAATTCGCCCCCTGCGTGATAACCCAACCGGAGGCTTTCAATATAAATGTCATTTTCCCAAGCTCTTTTTGCCAGCCTGGCAGACATGCGGCAAGTACTAATGGCATAAATTCCCATTTTATTTTCGACAGCAAGTTGCGCTTGCTTCAACATCCAGTGACATGCCTTGGTTTTGCTTCCACAGATGCTTTGATAAGCTGATTTATAACCATATAACTGTAATAAAATGCCTGTGGATTCCGGATCTCCTGTTTTATATGCGCTTTTTGCAATCAGAATTCCTTTGTTCAGAAGTTCGTCGGTTTTTTCTTTTTTCAGTTGCAACAGAAATCCGGCGTAAACCAGATAAGCTGTGGCTAACAGGCTTTTCAATCCGCTCTTTTGTCCGATCAGAATAGCTTTTTCTCCCCATGCAATGACCTGTTTTTCTTTTTTGGCAACCACTCCATCGGCCATCTCAAACAAACATTTCCTGAAATTTATACCAGGATCATTGCTGTCTCCTGATGTTGCCATTTGACGGATGACTTGCTGAAGATTTAAATCCCTGCATTCGATTGTAATTGATTTTTCTTTGAAAAAATGGCAGCATTTTATCAGATAGCCTTTATCTAAATGGTCTGTGAGACTCAATTTGACCCGATCCGGCAATTTCTCCGCTAATTTGATAAGCCAGTAATTGTATTCGTCAAAGTTGGTGATTGAACGGGGTAAAAGACCCAGCACTAAGTCCTGTTTTTCCTCGCAAAACTTTTTTTGAAAATCGGCCAACATACTCAGGAGCACGATGTCCGGATCAATTCCGGATGAGACTTTTCTTCTATAGGAGTCCGTGTCCCAAAAGGATTTGGTTTCTTTAACCGTTTCATCCTGCAGCCACATCTCAATCCAATCTGAAATTAATTGTCCGGAATAATTTTCCAACTTTTCAAAAGGAGTCAATAATACAATAAAGAATTCGGGAAGACTGCCGTATGAAGACGATTCCAATTTGTAAAACCCACTGAATAAAGTCGCTTCTTCTGGTTTGATAGACCAGCAAATAAGCTTATAGTCAGGATTTTTTCGAGTAGCCTGAGACCAACGATATTGCAGGTTTTCAATTATACGTGCAATTGGATTATGATTGTTATTCATTCCAAATTTATTAATTTAAATTTAGTGGCGTTCCTTTTACATTTGTAATTGTTTTTCCGGTAATATTGACCAATGTACCTTCCATATCGACCTGAGCTTCACCTGAAATGGAAATCTTAGGGGCTTTCTCCTCGATAACGCCTCCACTGTTGACTTTTACTTTGTTGGCGCCTTGTATTTTGACATTTTGAGTTGCTGTTGATTCTATATCTTGTTGACTTTCTTCTTTAATCATTTTATCCGATTTGACATTTACCAAATCGCTGCCGTTGATTATGATTTCTTTGGAAGTGATGGTTATTTTATCCGGTGCGATAATAGACATAGTGCTGTCTCCGTTCAATACGATGGTGTTCCCGCTTGGATCGGAGATTGTAACACTTCCTTTTCCGTTATTATCGTCTACCGTAATCTTAGCTCCGCTCCTTGTTGTAATACTCTTCGATTTATTTCCGTCTCCTCCTCCGGTGCTTGTCTGTTCGGAAAAGATCGAACCCATTACGAACGGACGGTTCGGATCTCCGTATTCGAATCCTACCATGACCAGATCGTCTTCTTCCGGAATGGCTACATACCCCCGGTTGGTCGCTACTTTACCGCTTTTTCCGGCATCCGGTGTCTGTACCCGGATCCAGTTTGTAGTTTTTCCTACTTTTTTTTGCCATTGAAATTCCACTTTTACACGGCCTTTCGAATCAGCATTACTTTTGACCGTTGCTATCTGAGGATTAGCTGCCGGAGCTCTGACCGGACTCATCGGTACATTTTCCATGTCTGAAGGAATGCCTTTGAAGTGATTGGAGTAGTGTCCTTCCTGATCTACCGTGTGCGTTACCTCTGTGATCAGAAATTTTTCCACATCTTTATTGGCTACTTTCATGTTTGACGGGAGCTTTATGTCTAAGATGGTTCCGATTTTTACTTTGCAAGTCTGACTGCTGCCCTGAAATACAAGCATGTTGGCTACTGCGCGTGTCTTCTCGGCTTTCACCATTTCTTTCAGTTCGTCTTTCGAAGAAACAAGGGATTCTAATGGTAGATAAGCATCCGATGTGTATATCGATTGGGATTTATTCAATGCAGCCTGGATGTATCCCCGTATACCGGGGACTTTGTCCGGGGCATCTTCGTCTTTCTTCTCGTCGGCATCGTGAACCAGGAATGTATAACGGTTGAATTTCGGGGGTAATAAATTGGCCATCAATCCGAATTGGGTAATTTCTTTGTCATAGGTGACTGTTTCGGTGGGAATTGAACCCGGTTTCCCGAAAAAGGTATCGACCCCATCGTAAAAGAACCACTCTCCATAGAGCCAGCTCAAACGATTTAACAGTTCAAAACAACTTTCATTGTATTGGCAAATATAATCGATTTTTCCGCCGAATTTAGGATTGGATGTTACACTTCCTCCGTTCCCGGAATTCTTTACCGCTTCGTCTACGATCATTTTCAGCGGTTTATCCATGAAAGAATCCATCGTGTCTTTACCATCTAATTTAATCGTCGGGCTACATCCTGAAATAATCAGCGAATTTTGCTGCCCGTGGTATCCCGACATATTGACATGGGTGATGATTCCGGCGAAGGAGTTCGTGCCACCGCCGTCTTTGTGCTTCATGGTGATGGTTACGGGTTCTCCCATCAGATTGATGATTTGTACCGGGTTGTCCATCCACTGAGTTTCCAGTTCTTCGAAGTCGATATGCATTTCAAACTGATGATGCCAGTTAAATCTTTGATCAAGCCTCAGGTAAATAAAATGACATTCTTTTCCCGCTATTGAAATGGTTGTTTCTACTTTATTCAATTCTGGCGCCATAATTTATTTGTTTTATAATGCGATCTTTTTAGTTATATGTATTCTGATTTGTCTGTTATTTATTCTTGATATACAGATAGTAATGTTTTTTATATGCTGTGGTCTTATTTTTGCAAATGTAGCTTATTTTTATTATTTTCAAATATAAATTGATTTATTTTTTAATTTATATGCTATTATTTAGTAAGTAATTTTCATCTTTATTCTATTGGTAATATATGTAAAAAGCCGCGTCATCCCAGGGATGACGCGGCTTTTTATTGGATATAGGGCGGAAAATAAATAATAATTATTGTTTTTCGGGTATGCCTTTAGATTAGGGATTGTACTGGTATTTAACCGCAAAGACAGCTCCTTCCGGAACAAAACTCATGTCGAAATCGTTCACCCGGTATATAAAGGTGATGTAACCTTGTCTGAATTCACAGGTGTATTGTTCCGACCAACGGTAACCGTCACTGGCCATACCATACTCAGTATAAGGAAGCGGGGTCAGGGTTTCTCCGACGCTCAGATTTTTAACGATATAGCCAACGAAACTTCCGTTTGCATACATTTCCCAATCCAGTGCCGGTTCTTTAAACTCACAAAAATAATATAGTCCGTCTTCGCCGTCATATAATTCCCAATGGTTTGGTCTCGCGGGGTTTTGTTCAACCGTGTAGGAGATTTCGAAGGTATCGGCTGTATAATAATACTCTTCTGTTCCACAGGAAGAGACCATAAGCGCGATCAGGAAACACAATAAAATTTTTTTCATAAATGTTACTTTAATAAATAATGTTGCAAATATAAATAAAAATTGTAAACATCGGGAGTTATTGATGATTTGTTGCAAAAAAAACAAAACAACAAGCTCCCGATGTTTACCGTTTAATCCCCGAATATGATTAACGTTTGTCTAACGGTGTAAATGGATGGATCCCTGCGACACATTTATAAGCAGGCCGTATGATCCGTTTTCCTTCGAAGTTCAGTTCTTCGATCCGGTGGGCGGCCCAGCCTACGATCCGCGACATGGCAAACAGAGGAGTATACACTTCCTGAGGCAGCCCGATCAGTTCATAGACAAATCCGGAGTAGAAGTCGACATTGGCGCAAACCTGCTTGTTGACTTTAGATCCTTTGAAATTCATGAAAGCGTTTACTGCCCGGCTTTCCAATCGTTCGAGAAACTCGAATTCCCGCTCCCGGCCTTTTTCTGCAGCTAATTTCCGGGCCATTTCCTTCAACAGGATCGCTCTTGGATCGGAAATCGTATAGACGGCGTGGCCGATTCCATAAATCAATCCGGTACGGTTATAGGCTTCTTTATTCAGTATTTTTTTGAAGTAATTGTCTATTTCTTTATCACTTTTCCAGTCTTTGACATTTTCTTTCAGGTGGTTGAACATATTGACGCTTGCCAGGTTGGCTCCCCCATGTAATGGGCCTTTCAGGGAGCCGATACCCGCTGCGATAGAAGAGTAGGTATCCGTTTCCGAGGAACTGGTAACACGAACGGTAAAAGTTGAGTTATTTCCTCCTCCGTGTTCTGCATGCAGCATCAGGGCCAGATCGAGTGTGCGGACATCGAGTTCCGTATAGTCATGCCGCCCGTTGAGCATAAAGAGAAAATTCTCTGCCAGAGGAGCTCCCTCCATCGGGTGCCTGATGTGCAATGAAAGTCCGTAAGTACTATGGCGCATCACATTATATGCATAGGCAATAATGGTCGGGAATTTGGCGATCAGTTCGATCGATTGCCGGATCAGATTTTCCCGGGAGTTGTCGTCGGGATTCTCGTCGAAAGTGTACATCTCGAGTACCGAGCGGGCCAGAATGTTCATAATGTTGTTCCCCTCGAGGTCGAGGATGTTCATTTTCACTTTCTGGGCCAGCGGCATGTTCGAGTTGATCAGATCAGAGAAAATAGACAATTCTTCATTATCGGGCAGATAACCCGACAGTAACAGAAACGCCACTTCTTCAAAACCGGTCCGGCTTTCGCCCTGGATACCATGAACGAGATCTTCTACATCGATGCCCCGGTAGAACAGTTTTCCAGGGATGGGCTTGAGGGAGCCATCCTCTACACGCTCGTAGCCGACGACATCCCCAACGGCGGTTAACCCTGCCAGTACACCCGAATGATCTTCATTCCGAAGTCCCCGCTTAACGCCAAACTGTTTGAATAATCCCGGATCTATTCTGCATGCAGACTTCACAGACTCGGATAATTTGTAAATCATGAATTCTTCTTTTCTATCCATGGCCTATTTTTCTTTTAATTAGTTTTTCATTTAATCTTGATCTTTTTTATTAATTCGCTTGCGAATTCTGTAGTAGAGAGTGTTATTCCGTTTTCCATGAACCGGGCCAGGTCGGAAGTCGCTTTCTTTTCCATAAATAGCTGCCCCATTGCCGATTCTATTGTTTTTGCGGCTTTACTCCAACCGATATAATTCAGCATCATAGAGGTAGAAAGGAGTAAGGAAGACGGATTTGCCATATTCTTTCCTGCAATATCAGGAGCCGTTCCGTGAGTTGCTTCAAAAATGGCATGCCCGGTTTCATAATTGATGTTACCTCCAGGAGCAATCCCGATTCCTCCCACCATGGCTGCTAACTGATCGGAGATATAATCACCATTCAGATTTAGGGTGGCGATTACCGAAAACCGTTCCGGTTTCAGCAAAGTATCCTGCAGAAAAGCATCTGCTATGACATCGTTTACGATTAATTTTCCGGAGCGTATTTCCTCTCCAAATTCTTTTTCGGCTGACTCATGGGCGCGTTGTGTGGGGGGGGGGTCGGGGGGGGGCGTGGGGGTGGGGGGGGGG
>JAVBRK010000077.1:0-14487 GCA_031548005.1 Bacteroidales bacterium | reverse complement strand
CATCTCGTTGACCGATAAAACACCTCTTCGAGACCTCTTTGATAAAACTAAATTTCAAAATGACAAAGAACGATTTGGACCAGATGGGCCAAGTTTATTTGATTTTTAATAACGTCCCAATTTTAATGGGACACTAGTGATTTATTTTATAAATTTGATTATTAAAAGAGAAATTTCGTATTTTTGATCTTGTTGTATATAGAGTTATCTGTGGGATGAATTTTGGTATAATATTTGATCTAAATACAACATACTTAATTTAAATTTAAATTTTACCTTTCTGGCTTTATGATAAACCTGAAGTTTCGTTGTGTACTAATAATAGCCTTGTTTTTTATAGTTGAACAGGCCTATTCCCGAACTCCTGAAAAATACCGGGAAGTAGAACTTATAAATGCCGGAACATCAAATCCGGATAATAAAACCGGAGTGGAGTCCTGGTTTGTCCCGCATTTTAGCCGGCTGGGAGAGGGGGAACGAAAACAATGGGATTTTATCGGCCGGAGGCTGATCGTCGATTTCAGAGTTTCACATACGGAAATCGATGCCGGGTTTCTTTCAAACGAAAGTGTTCTGAAAGAGATTGTCGATGCGGTGACTCTTATCTGTAAAAATACAGATAACCGCCTTTCTAAAATTCAGATCGAGGGATATGCTTCGCCAGAAGGTTTGTTCGAGTACAATGAAACATTAAGTAAAAACCGGGCCGGGGCTCTGAAAAGATATTTACAGCGGAAAATACAAGGTTTCAGATTGAATGATGACCAATTTTCTGTTACGAACGGAGGCGAAAACTGGCTGGGATTGCGGGAAATGGTTGCTGCCTCGGATATGGAAAACAAAAAGGAAGTGTTGCATATTTTAGATGACGTTTTAAATGACCGGTTGAATCCGGAAACCGCAAAAGACCGGCTGAAGCAATTAAAAAACGGAGAACCCTATCGTTACATGCTGAATAATTTCTATCCTTTGCTCCGGAATGCTTGTTATGTAGCGGTAAATTATGAACTGATCAATGAGCCTGCGATCGGCATGATCAATGAGGCGATCGGTTTTATCGGAGAAAAAGAATATGGCAAGGCGTTGGAACTGTTACTTCCTGCAACCGATGATCCGAGGACCTGGAATGCCATCGGTATTTGTTATATGATGACCGGAAAAGGAATGATTGCCCGGTTCTGGTTTGGAAAGGCAGTTGAAGCCGGGAATTCCGATGCGAAAAAAAATCTGGATCAGTTGGATGCAAAAAATATGTAAAATAAGATTTATTAATTTGCAAGTATCAATAACTTACCTTAGCTTTGTACCATTGTAATTTAAATGCCGTTTGATTTATGAAAAAGTTAATTTTCTTTTTAAGTTTGATTTTTGTTTTCTGCTCCTGTTCCCAGAAAGGGAAATATGAAATAACGGGAACGACTTCCCTTCCCGAACTGGAAGGAAAGTACATTTACCTTGTAAAGTATAACGAGGAAGGAATTGAAAAGTCGGATTCTGTCGTGGTCAAAGACGGAAAATTCCTGTTTGAAGGAGTGCAGGAATTGCCGGAGCTATACTATATCCAGGCAGAAGAAGGGGATGTTATGAAAAAACGGGCGATATTGCTGGAGCCAGGGGTGTTTGTCGTAGCTCTCGGTAAAGAGCTGAGCGTGAAGGGAACTCCTGCGAATGACGCCTATCAGCAATATATCGATGATCTGGCTCTTATTGAAAATCAGAAAGGGGAAGTCATTGCAAAATATGAGAAAGCAGAAAAAGACAGTCTGTTGACTCCGGAACTTCAGGACCAGTTGGATCAGGAATATGAGGCTGTTTATGCCAAGCAGAAAGATTTATATGTCCGTTATTTTTCCGGAAATATCAATAATCCGCTGGGATTGGATGAGTTCAGCCGTTATGGAAGGCGGTTGGATCCGGATCAGTTAGCTGCTGTTATGAGTAAAGGAAATGAAGCATTCAAAGCCAGTGAGGTCGGTATAAACTATCAGGAGCGCCTGGATGCTTTCCAGAAAACGGCTGTGGGACAGAAGTTTGTCGATATTGTTTCCAAAACTCCGGATGGAAAAGAGATCAAATTATCTGATATTGCAGGGAAAGGAAGCTATGTGTTGGTCGATTTCTGGGCTTCCTGGTGTGGTCCCTGCCGCAAAGAAATGCCGGTTCTGGTAGATTTGTACAATCAATATAAAGGTAAGAAATTTGAAATTGTAGGTTATTCTCTCGATAAGGATGAAGATTCCTGGAAAAAGGGATTGCAGGAACTGAAGATGACCTGGCCGCAAATGTCGGATGTGAAATTCTGGAAATCCGATCCGGTAAGACACTATGCTGTATCAGGAATTCCGTATACCATTTTACTGGACCCGGAAGGAATAATTATTGCGAAAGAGCTTCGAGGTGAGAAATTAGCCAATAAACTGAATGAATTATTAAAATAATTTAAAAAAGATTTGTAATTATAAAAAATATTAATTGGCTGTAAATTAGTTTTTTATATAAAAAAGAGTTGAAATAAGGGTTGAAGAACCAAGGAAAATATGTTCTATAATATGTTTTTTTATTTGGAGAATCATAAAAAAACGTTCACCTTTGCAACGATAACCTAAAACAATCTTTTTGCCTTAAAAGACTAATGCCTATTAAAAACTGAATAAAAAGGTCTATTGAGAAATAGACCTTTTTGTCGTTTAAAAGAATTCGTGTATCTTTGTTCCTCAAAAATTAGAACCGACTTCATATCGATGAAACATATCCGCAATTTTTGCATTATTGCTCATATCGACCATGGGAAAAGTACCCTGGCAGACCGTTTACTTGAATATACCAAAACTGTTTCAGGAAAAGACCTCCAGGCGCAGGTGCTGGATAATATGGATCTGGAGCGTGAGCGAGGGATTACCATTAAAAGCCATGCGATCCAGATGGAGTATGTATATCAGGGTGAGAAATTTATCCTGAATTTGATCGATACTCCGGGACACGTTGATTTTTCTTATGAAGTCTCACGTTCTATTGCCGCCTGTGAAGGGGCTCTGTTGATTGTCGATGCTGCCCAGGGAATCCAGGCGCAAACGATTTCGAATCTTTACATGGCATTGGAGCATGATCTGGAGATCATTCCGGTGCTCAATAAGATCGATTTGCCCAGTGCGATGCCCGAAGAAGTAGAAGATCAGATTGTAGAGCTTTTGGGATGCCCGAGAGAGTCCATCCTCCGGGCGAGTGGAAAAACAGGAGAAGGCGTATACGAGATCCTGGATGCTGTGATCGAACGGGTCAAACCTCCGTTAGGCGACCCCGAGGCCCCTTTACAAGCCCTGATTTTCGATTCCGTATTCAATCCTTTCCGGGGGATTATTGCTTATTATAAAATCGTTAACGGTTCGATCCGTAAAGGAGACCTGGTTAAGTTTGTTGCGACAGAAAAAGAATACAATGCCGACGAGGTCGGGATTCTGAAGTTGGATATGTCGCCCCGGGAAGTCGTGGGCTGCGGAGATGTAGGATATATTATTTCCGGGATCAAAACTTCAAAAGAAGTAAAAGTAGGAGATACGATTACGCATGTGAAACGCGCTTGTAATAAGGCAATTGACGGATTTGAAGAAGTTAAGCCAATGGTTTTTGCCGGACTTTACCCCATCGATAGCGAGGATTTTGAAAACCTGAGGGCTTCTCTTGAAAAGCTCCAGTTGAATGATGCATCGCTGACTTTTCAGCCGGAATCGTCTGTAGCTTTGGGATTCGGATTCCGCTGTGGTTTTCTGGGACTGCTTCATATGGAGATTATTCAGGAACGTCTCGACCGGGAATTTAATATGGATGTCATTACTACGGTTCCCAACGTTTCCTATATAGTATACGATAAACAGGGTGGTTCCAAGGAAGTCCATAATCCGGCGGGATTACCCGATCCTACGTTAATCGATCATATTGATGAGCCATTTATTCGTGCTTCGGTGATTACCAGTACTGCTTATATCGGTCCTATCATGACACTTTGCCTCGGTAAACGCGGAATCCTGGTACGCCAGGACTATATATCGGGCGACCGGATCGAAATTATTTACGATTTACCGTTGGGTGAGATCGTGATTGATTTCTATGATAAGTTGAAAAGTATCTCCAAAGGGTATGCCTCTTTTGATTACCATATGCACGATTACCGGCCTTCCAAGCTCGTCAAGCTGGATATTCTCCTCAACAGTGAGCCGGTCGACGCTTTGTCTACATTGACCCATGCCGACAATTCTGTTAATTTTGGGCGCCGGATGTGTGAAAAATTAAGAGAACTGATCCCCCGTCAGCAATTTGATGTCGCTATCCAGGCGGCTATCGGAGCTAAAATTATTGCCCGTGAAACGATTAAGGCTGTGCGGAAGGATGTGACGGCAAAATGTTACGGAGGAGATATTTCCCGGAAACGCAAGTTACTTGAGAAACAAAAAGAGGGGAAGAAACGGATGAAACAGGTGGGAAATGTGGAAGTTCCGCAAAAAGCCTTCTTAGCTGTTCTCAAGTTAGATTAAGATCACCCTTCGTTAATGAAAGTTGAAGATCGTAAACCTTGTTTTCCGGTCGTCGTCTGTTGTCAGTGAAAAATCAAGCTGATGATTGAGCAGTACTTCCCTTACAAACATCAATCCGATTCCTTGTCCCTGTGGTTTTGTGGAGAAGAAAGGAGTAAACAGTTTTTCTTTCAAAACTTCCGGGAGGCCGGGGCCATCGTCTTCTACGATAATCCGGAGCGGGTGGCTGTCGATGGTAATGGGCTCCGTTGGTTCCGATCGACTCATAGGCGTTTTTCACAATATTGATCAATGCCTGCTCCAATAAAATCCCATCTATGTTGGCCATATGAGGGGTATTGCCTGTAATCAACTCCAGTTTGATATTTCGCAGCTCACATTCCCTGCTCCAGAAAGCCCGGGTCGATTGCGCCAGAGCGTTCAGATCGGTTAGGGAGCGTACAGGGGCCGGAATTTTTACTACTTCTGCAAAATTGGTAATAAAACGGCTCAGGTGGAGGCATCGTTCAAAAGATGCCTGGACAGCCGGGAGCAATTCCAACGGTTCGTTGTCTTCCTGTCCCTGCAAATGATCCGACATGACATCGAGGGTCGAGCTGATGGCTGCCATCGAATTATTGACCTCATGCGCCATCATCCGGATGATACTTTCGTAGGATTTCTTTTCTATGTCGAGTACTTCATGTGTCAGTTCCTCGATCAGGATGAACGGGTGTGAGAACCCCCGGTCGAGAAAAAAAGAGCGAATGCAGCGGTAGCGCATGATGCCCGAGATCCGGAGTACGGTATCTTCACCCGGATGTAATGCACTGAGTTGTTTCCCGATACTGATTCCGGAGGTTTCCGGTGTTTTTCCGATCACCTGATCCGGCGATTCGATGTTCAACAGCCGCAATCCGGCCGGATTGATCTGAGTGATCTGTTCGTCGAAATCCAATATAACCAGTCCCATAGGGGATGCATTAATCAACAGGTCTAAGAACCGGTTTTGCTCCCGGACCTGTAACCGTTCCTCTTTGAGCTGGTCCATCATCCGGTTGAAAACCTCGATCATCTGATCGGTTTCCTTCAGGCCCACCGGCCGCAGACGGGAAGAAAAATCCTGTTGCTTCAACAGGTCCATCCCTTCACTGATAATTCGATAGGGTTTCAGCAGCGTCCGGTAGAACAGAACGAATAGGATCCCTGTCAGTAGGGTAATTCCCTCGATGATCAGGAACAGGGTGATATTGGTCGTTGTAAAATAAATGCCCAGGGCTACCAGAGACCCGAATACCAGAGCAAAAATCAGCCAGAAAATGAATTTGAATCGCATGTTCTTCTGTTAAGGGGTTTCGGTTTTCATGGATGAATCAACTGGTATTTTTCCAATCGCCTGTATAGCGACTGTCGGGTCAGACCTAATGCCGCTGCAACCTTCGTGTAGTTATCTCCATAAAGCCGGAGCGCATTGATTATCATTTCTTTTTCCATTTCTTCGAGTGGGAAGATACCCCGGTCGCTATCCGGCGTCATTTTTCTGGGAATTTCATCATATTGTTTTCTGAAGTCATCGCCTGTTACCACCGTTTTCCCGGATATCAGGAGGGTTCGTTCCACTAAGTTTTTCAATTCCCGTACATTTCCCGAATAAGGTAGGGTTTGCAGGAACGTCATGGCTTCGGAAGTGATTTCGATGGGTTTCCATCCGTTTTGCTTCGCTTGTAAATGAGCAAAATGTTTCACTAATAGCGGAATGTCTTCCACCCGTTCACGCAGTGCCGGTATCCGGATAGTAATGAGGTTGATCCGGTAGAACAAGTCTTCCCGGAAGGTTCTGTTGGCTGCCATTTCGAACAAGTCTTTGTTGGTGGCGCAAATGATCCGGACATCTACCCGTTTGGTTCTGCTGTCTCCCAGCGGTTCGAAAGTCTGATCCTGCAATACCCGGAGTAGTTTTACCTGGCATCCGGCATCCAAATCTCCGATTTCATCGAGAAAAATACTCCCTTTATCGGCTATTTCGAAGCGTCCGGCCCGGTCGTAATGGGCATCGGTAAAAGCCCCTTTTTTATGTCCGAACATTTCACTCTCGAACAATGACTGGGAAATTCCTCCGAGGTTGACTTTTACGAAGGGATTCTTGTTCCGGTTACTGTGCATGTGTATTGCTTCGGCAATCAGTTCTTTCCCTGTTCCGCTTTCCCCGGTAATCAGCACGGAAGCATTTGTTTTGGCAATCCGGGAGATGGTGTGGAATATCTGCTTGATCTGGGGAGATTCTCCGATGATTTTATCGAACCGGAGGCTTTCCGGATCGTTGTTTTCTGTAGTATTTAGGCTGATGGCGGTTTCAACGATTTTCAACAGCGCCCGGTTGTCCCAGGGTTTGGTGATGAAATCGAAAGCCCCTGATTGTATTCCTCTGACTGCCAAATTAATGGATCCCCATGCAGTGATCAGGATAACCGGGACATCCGGCCGGAATACCTTCACCTGGCGCAGTAAAGTGAGCCCTTCTTCCCCGCTGGTTCCTGAGGTATAGTTCATATCCATAATGATGGCTTCCGGGGGGTGATTCCGGACAAACCCGATGGCTTCCTGCGGATTATTGGCCACAGCGACTTCATATCCTGCACGGCTGAGAACCAGGCTTAATGAGGAGCAAACAGCGGAATCGTCGTCGGAGATCAGTATCATAATTTAATTACTGCTGTTTTGATTGATTTTTGAAAAACACAAATTTATAAAATTTACCGTATAATTCCGTCAAAGTCCACATATATATTCTTTTTGTTTGTAAAATCATGCAGTGTAATACTACGTATCTGGTAGTAATAAGTCCACAGAATATACATTTGGTTGATGTAATTCCTCCGGGCCTCGTCTTTCGACGATTGGGCGTCATTGAGGTTTAGTACATCGATTTTACCTAATATAAAAGCTTCAATGCCGGTTTCATATCTTTTTTGAGCCATATTGTCGGTTTCTTCGGCGATTACTAATTGCTTCGATTGATTGTTGAAATTTTCGACCTTCAAAAATAAATCCTGCCGGAAGTCAATTTTTTCCTTTTCGATCTTTGAATGAACCACTTCCCGGTTCGATTCAGCCACTTTGACTTTCCCTTTCCCTTTTCCCCAATCCAGGATTGGGATCCGGATTCCCAGATTAACAATCTGATTGTTCCGAAGGTTGTCGAATATTTCGGGAATGTGGTCGTCCTGTCCTGAAAGTCCGAATGAAAGGAACAGATTGATGTTCCGGCGTTCTCCCTTTGCCTGGCTCACATTCCGTTCGGCTTCGAGTTGCCGGCGACGGATTTCCTGGATGAAAGCGCTGTTTTCCGATGCAAAGCCCAGCACTTCGTCGTAATTTAATTTAAGTTGATCCAAGGTTTGAGGAATTTCCGGAACGAGTACAACACTTTCTCCATACCCTAAAAATGATCGCAGTTGAAACATGGCGGCTTTCAGGTCTGATGCCGATGCTATGAGGTACGCCTCGGCTTTCAGGCTGTTGATTTTTAATTGGAGCAGGTCGTTTTCCGAAATTTGTCCGATTTTCCGTTTCGCTTCGGCAATGGTGTATATCCGTTCTGTGTTCTGATGATTCTGCAGGGCGATTTTATAATTCATTTCCCCCAGCAGGAGACTGAAATAATACTGGATGGCGGTAATGGTTACCTGTTCCAGAGAAGCCATCAGCCGGGCCCTGGCTTCCCGGTATCTGACCGGTTCGATTTTTTGGAGCCATTTTACCCGGTTAAATCCGAAAATGGGTTGTTCGAGTGTAACAGCCACAGGAATTCCCATGTACTGTGTCGTTGTATTATCGCCGTACTGATCCAATCGTTGCAGGCTGCTTTCTACCGATAACTTTCCTCCGGTCCAGGGAATATTCTGGTTGATGGATAGGGCGGCATCCAGCCGGCTGTAATCATTGCCGACGAAGGTATAGCTTCCGTCGGCATTCTGAAACCGGTTGTACGACTTGGAATAATAGGGGAGAGTTCCGTCCAGAATCACTTCCGGTAGCAACTCGGCCCGGTAGGTCCTGTATTCCCAGTATTTCGACCGGAACTCGTCGCGGGCCACCATGGCCTCCAACGAGTGGATTCCACTTTCGTAGATGGCCTGGTCGAGTGGAATCCGGATTGTATCCTGTTGGGCGGAAACCGGGATAAATGAATAGAAGAATACCAGGACGAATAGAAAACCAGATCTGTTATTCATAATGCAATGCTTCAGCGGGTTGTACATCCGATGCTTTCTTGGCAGGATACCAGGTCCCAAGCCAGACAATGATCAGCATGGTTATAAACGTAATAAAATAGTTGATCAGGCAGAGTTGAACCGGCGACATCGAAGCAACCGAATCATTTTGCTTATCAAATATATCCAATTGCACACCCTCAAGTATGGAAACTCCTAATTTAGAAAGTATTCCACTCAATTCGATGTTCAGAGCAATGATTGTTGCCGGAATACTGGCTAATAAAAGCATCAGGAATGTTTCTCCGAGTAATAATTGCCGGATTTTCTTTTTACTGGATCCCAGGGCGCATCGCAGTCCGATTTCTCCCAACCGGGCATTGGTGCGGAACCGGAATGTTCCGAGTATTCCCAGAAATACATTAATCAGCAGGAATGAAACGACGACCAGGATGGTGTCGATTTTCCCCTGTTCCTGCTGCAGGAAGTCCGTGCGTCTTTCACTGATTGGAGTGATTGATGTAAGTTCGAAAGGTCCTACTTTTAGCCGTTCTCCCATCTCTTTCCGGAAAGTTTCGATAAACTGTTTATCGGCCTCCGGCTTTACCCGGATACAGAATTCCGTATTTTGGGGATTGAAGTCGTTTCGTTTCATCGGAAAAAACAGAACTCTTCTATAGGGTTCAAATTCACTTCGCTTTATTTTGTTTACCACTCCGGTCACTTTCCAGATCACATCGACTTTCGGCGCCTTTTCCCATTCTTCCCTGTTTTTGGGGTTATATCCGGGCTCGAGTTCCCGTTTGATAATTTCTTTCAGGGTAGTAATGTCTTGATTTTTATAAAAAGTATTATCCTCTTGAGGAGATGCTACCACCTGGTTGTTAGAGTTGACCGGGTTCTGATCAAACGGTTTTCCTGCCTGGAATTTAACTTTGAACACATCAAAATACCCCGGATCGACCGGCCGGTCTTCGTATGAATAATGAACAGAATCTTTCTCTACAGAACTTGTTGTCAGGCTACCCGAATAAGGAGTTGAACGGTCGTGCGAGAAACAAGCGCTTTCAATGGCAAGATATTGCTTCAACCGTTCCAGTATCGTAATCCCATCCTGAGGAAAATCATAATCTTCGGGATATTCCTCCTCATTTACGTTTTTTCCATAATTGAACCGGAGTGTATAAGTGTGCTTGATGTCTACTCCTACAGGCTCGAGAAGCTGCTTCGTCCGGACATATAAAAACCCCGAACAAAACCACAGAATACTGAATACCACGATCAATTCGACCAATATCCAGGTATTGCTTTTACGTTCGGCCCAAATCATTTTTAAACAATGTCGTATCATCTTCTTTAATTTTTTAATTTTTAACTTCTGATCGCATCTACGATGTTCATCCGGGAAGCTTTCCAGGCCGGAATCCCGGACGAGAGTAGGTTCAACAGGACACAGGCGAAAAATACATAAATAAAGACATTGACGGAAAGGAAAGCGGAAACCGGAATGGTATTTTCACCTAATACCTGATCCCATCTGTTATTTCCGAATAAGCGGTCTTTGATTGTTGTAACTACAATAAACGATAAGATCAAACCGATAATTCCCCCCATAAGCGAGGTCAATAGATTTTCATACAAGACTTGTATCAGGATGGTCTTTTTGTTGGCTCCGAATGCTTTCCGGATCCCGATTTCCGGAGTCCGGCGGATAATTTTGAATAAACTGAATCCCGATAAGTTGATGGCCGGTATCAGTAACAGGATACCTATTGAGAGGTAAAACTTCAGTCGTCCGGCTGTTAAATCCGGATCATCCGTATTGGAATTGTTACCCTCCTTGAGGGATAGTTCTTCATTGGAAAATGGGCCCCAGAAATGAAATTTTTCCTTGTCCTTTTCAATGTTATTTGCAATCTCGCTTCGACGGACTTCTTCCTTGATTTTTGCAAAATCACTTTTGTCTTTGGCTAACAGGATCGCCTTGTAATTGTCTGTTTTGGAATTGTCGGATGTGTAAGGAACCCAGATCTGGGAATAAGCATAATAACAAAGCGTTGGGACGTCTTCCACGATGCCGGCGACTTTGTATGTTCTTTTATTCAGGACAAATTCTTTTCCAACAGCATCTTCCTGTTCGAATAATTTACGGGCAATACTTTTGCAAATAACCGCTACCGGAATTCCAGACTGGAATTCTTCTTTCGAAAAAGGCCGTCCATCCTGGAACGAAAGATGATATATATTCCAGAAAGTAGCATCGGTATACTTAATATCCGTCCTGATGTAAATGTCGCTTCCAACGGTACAGATATCATCTGATTCTCTGGATATCATGGAGATATGCTCCGGGGTCTGCAACTGGTTTAAGTATTGTTTGTATTCATTGATACTTACAGGATTTATATTTATCCAGCCGCCGTTATTGCCGGATATCTCCCTGTATTCTATGTACATGGTCTGCTCACGGTTCGTTTCAGGGCCGATGTTAGTCGTTTTGATCCTTTGGGTCAGAATGATCACCATAATCATGGTGATGGCCAGAGCAGTTCCGAGGATGGTAATGATACTGATTACTTTATCTTCTTTCAGCATCTGCCAGGCTTGTTTCAGATATATTTTATACATATTGGTATGATTTCATTTATTGAACTTGTCGACCGTCGAAGAACCGGATTGTCCGTTGGGTTTGTTTCGCAATGTGTTCGTCGTGCGTGACCATCACAATGGTAGTACCCTCTTGATTCAATCCGAACAATAAGTCCATAATCTCATTTCCCATTTTCGAATCCAGATTCCCGGTCGGTTCGTCGGCCAGCAGGATTTCCGGTTGTCCGATCATGGCCCGGGCAATGGCTACCCGCTGACACTGGCCGCCCGAAAGTTGGGTTGGGAAGTGTTTCATCCGGTGGGATAATCCGACTTTTTCCAAAATTTCCCTGACTTTCTTTTTCTTTTCCAATGCAGAAATCCCCGGACG
Source organism: Bacteroidales bacterium (assembly GCA_031548005.1). Taxonomy (GTDB): domain Bacteria; phylum Bacteroidota; class Bacteroidia; order Bacteroidales; family Azobacteroidaceae; genus BNXB01. The sequence goes on along the minus strand of JAVBRK010000077.1, from coordinate 2,785 downwards.
ATAGAGTAGGGGTAACTCCACGTTATCCAATATATTAAGCGAATTAATCAAATGGAAACTCTGAAAAATAAATCCGAGGGATTTATTCCGGAACAGTGCGATCTCGTTGTCGCCCATCTGGTTGATATTTTTTTCGTTGATCAGTACCCGGCCTTTTGTCGCTTTATCTAACAGGCCGATAACGTTCAACATGGTACTTTTTCCGCATCCCGAAGGGCCCATCACCGACAGGAATTCTCCTTTTTCGACCCGCAGGTTCACATTTTCCAGTGCAACCGTTTCGATTTCTTTTGTGCGGTACACTTTATATACTTCTTCTAATTGAATGATTGACATATGATTGACTTTTAGATTGTTATTTTATTTTTATTTTTCCCGTATTTCCGAATTCGGATAAACCCGAAAGAATGACCTGTTCTCCTTCTTTCAATCCGTCGGTTACCTCCACATAATTGTAATTGCTTTCCCCGAGCTGGACTTTTCTTCGTTTGGCTTCCTTTCCATCGACTACCCAGAGGAAATATTCTCCTTTCCCGATGTAGTAGGCTCCGTTTTTGATTCTCAGTACATCGTCGCGGATTTCGCACATAACATATACATCCGTTTTCAAACCGCTCCGTAACTTACTGTTGTCCGCGTTATTCAAAATCACAGTGAAATTTATGATTCCGTTTTTAGATGATGGTACGATATTCAGTACCGATCCTTCTAATTCTTCATTCCCGACTTTTACGATCGTTTTTGTTCCCGGAGCGATCCGGCTGGCATAACTGTCGGCCATCTCGGCTTCCACTTTGAACCGGCTCAGGTCGGAAACAATGGCGATCTGAGCTCCGGCATTCACCTGCGATCCGATCAGGTTGTTGACAAACGTGAGTGTGGCATCGAGCGGCGATAAGATCCGGGCATCTTTCAGCAAACGCTGTGTTTCTGATAATGATTTATCGAAGATTCCGAGATCTAAGTTTTGAACTCTTAGCTCCGCATCGATATTCTTGCTTTCATTGGCTATTTTTCCTTTCAGATCTTCCAGTTCCAACTTAGCCACTTCGTAATTCAGTTCAGCCTGGCGGACTTTGTCGGAAGTGCTGGCGCCGATGCTATCTAAGTATTTCTCATTTTTCAGTTCAGTATATATCTGCCGGAGCTGCATTTCCCGGATCCGCTCCTGCATTTTCAGTTCAGAGAGTTTTCCATTGGTGTTAACTTCAAATTGCGAAAATTTGCTCTTTTTCATTTCCCGTTCATCGATCTTTTTTTGATACTCAGTTTCAATGCTTGCTAACTCAAGTTTCAGAATGGCTTCTCCTTTCGCTACTTTTTCTCCCGGATTTTTATACACTTCAAGTATCCGGGAACTGATGGGCGATATGATGATCTCTTCTGTTAACGGAACAACTTTCCCGGAGGCGGTGATGCTGACCTCGATGGTTCCCCTGTCGACCCCGGACAGGGGAACATTTTTGAGATCGATAGAAGATCTCAGGAAATTATAAATGAAAGCAAAAAATAGAATGATAATCAAAGCAATGGTGCTGTATTTGATTATTGTTTTTCGTAGTGCTTTGCGCTGTTCTGATAAAGGGATTTCCTTGTCCATTTCCTAATAATTTATTTCATTTTACAATCCTGATTCCAAGAGTTGTGCCGAAAATTTAAATTGCTTATAATCAATTGTATATATGTGTTTTTGCTGTCCGAAACCGGACGAATTGTCCGGTTGGATGTTTTTATTGTACATTTGTAAGATGAAACTGTTTACTACCGATAAAATCAAGCTGATCGATCAGGGAACCATAGAGAATGAGCCGGTTGCATCTGTCGACCTGATGGAACGTGCTTCCCAGGCTTTTGTCGATACTTTTTCCCGGCATTTCGATATTTCTGTTCCGGTTACAGTAATCGCCGGACAGGGAAACAACGGCGGAGATGCACTGTCCATTGCCCGGCTTCTTGCGGCGATGAACTACCGTGTGAACGTTTATCTGTATCATACTTCCGGGAAATTAAGCGCCGGTTGTATGGTAAACCGCGAAAGGATCATTTATAATAAGCAGGTGGTCAGTTATACAGAGTATACCTCCCTGAACGAGCTGCCCGGTTTAGATTCCTGTGGTGTTGTGATCGACGGGCTTTTCGGTTCCGGTTTGAGCCGTCCATTGTCGGACGAATATATTCCGCTATTCCGTCATATCAACCAATCGGAGGCCCGGGTCGTAGCCATCGATGTCCCTTCCGGATTATTGGGAGAAGACAATACCCAGAATAATCCCGAAACAATTATCCGGGCTGATTATACTTACACCTTTCAATTTCCGAAAATAGCATTTTTATTTGCTGAAAATGAGCTGTATACAGGGAGACTGGAAATCCTGGATATCGGATTGGATGCCAGAACCACCGGCCGGATTGAATCTCCATATGTTTACACCGAAAAGAAAGACATCGCTCTACTACTGAAAAAACGTCGTCGATTTGCTCATAAAGGAGATTTCGGACATGCGTTATTAGTGGCCGGAAGCCGTGGGAAGATGGGAGCTGCTGTATTGGCAGCCCGTGCCTGCCTGCGTACAGGAGTGGGGTTACTGACGCTCAAAGTGCCTGTGGATGGGATCCCGGTAGTTCAGGTGGCAGTCCCGGAAGCGATGGTGGAGTCGGCTGGGGGAGGAGCATATGATTTTACAGGAATCGGTCCGGGGATCGGTGTTTCGAAAGAATCCCGGGAATTGCTGCTGCATGTTCTGAATAAATCGGATAAACCGCTTGTTTTGGATGCCGATGCTTT
>JAVBRK010000115.1:0-20445 GCA_031548005.1 Bacteroidales bacterium | reverse complement strand
AATTTATCCTTATGCATATGCCGCCTGTTTTAGGACGCAAAGATGAGAATTGAAATCCGTTTAATTGAGAAAACTCTGTAACTAACTAAATTTCAAATATTTCAAAGATCGATTTTAGATTTTAATGGGACAGCAATGATTAAATATATGTCCTATCCTGCTGGATCTAACCGATTTTATCCTTCTTTAACAGATCTTCCGGTTTCCGGCCGTTTTTAGGAGGGTAAATAAAATCGAAAGGATAACGAACAATCAGTCGCCGGAGGTAGGTAAACAGATGCGAGTATTCCTGAATTTGCACTCCCCGGGAGATCGAGGCCGTAACAAATGCAAGGGAAAAACTCACCGCAAAATTCAGAAAACCGATGAGAAGAATCCCGGCAACCGTCATGATCACATCTGCCCGGGGCACCTGATAATTCAAGCCCTGTAACCCGATCGCGAATTGACCTGTGGAAATCGTGATATGGCGGATATCGAAATCAATTCCAAAAATATATCCAAAAAAACCGGCCATACCCAGGCAAAAACCTAAGAAAACGTTTCCGATAACAGGTCCGGCATTTTTTTCAACAAATTTTGCAAACCGGTGAATTCTTCCTTTTCTGAAAAAACGATTTAGAAACGGATGGTCTTCTATGCGCTCTGGAATATGCCCATGAATTACACGGTTGTCGAAGAATCCTGTAACCAAACCCGACACATACAAAAAGATTCCGGTATTACAGGCATAAAACAAACAATGTGATCGAAGCGGATTCTGCCAATCCAACAACTCCTGTGCATGTTCTCCTTCCACGATCTGGATTCCCGCAATCAGGCGATAAAGTGCAGCAACCGCCAGGGCCACCGGAAATGCAATGAGAAGATTTCCGACAAAAGAGGCTGTTTGACTTCTCCAGACTTTCGATAAGAGAATCGCTAATTGCGACATGGAATTTACATTTTTATTTTTATCCATAGCGCTGGCAATGGCCGATGCTGTCATCGCCGGTTGTTTGGTGGCAAGAGTAGAGCCGGTGAGATGAATTCCGACAAAACCTGCAGAGTAATTGATACTGTAAGCAAAGCCCTGCCAGAAAGGAGCCAGGGTTATTTTATGCAAAAAACATTTGATAAGCGCCATGAATGCAGCAAAAACCCCTCCTCCCATGGCCGATTTAAACATCGTAAAATATTGTTTCCGGGAAGTCGTGATGTAATGCTCCCCCGTATCGTGCCCATGCTCTGCGATCCGGTAAGCCAGCACCCGGATATTCGAACGGAAAAGTTCTCTCAGGCTGTTTTTCTTATTTTCGTTCCGGACAATTTCCTCAAAAAGTGTAATGAGCCTGGAAGAAGCAACCGAATTACCACGATCTGAAGAGATTTCCAGAATAATATACATCCGGTCGATCAACTGAAAAACCTGCTTTAAAAGGTGAGTTTGCTGTAGGCTGGTTCCATCGGAAACACTTTGTTCTCTGATCCGTTGCAGAGCTTCATGGCAAGCTTTGAGGGCCCGGTTCAACTGATCCCGGATCAAATCGTACTTCTGCTCGACCACCGGACTGAGATCCGAAAAACTGAGAATATTCTGGGAAAGTCGGTTTTGGAGTGTAAAAAACGGTATTTCATCCGGGAGAAGCCATTCCCGGATTTCTTTATTCATCCCGAGAGTGACAATCCGGCAGGACACGATATGTAGCGATTCGTTCAGTTTTTCGAGCGTCTGGCTATCGGTAAAATTAACCTGCAAGCGAAGCAACGTAAAGAACTCGTTCCAAAGTTTCAAATCTATCTTCTCAATCCATTGAATGTCTGTACTTTTATAAAAAATCGTATCGATAACCCTCAGAAGGCTTTTTTTATCACGCTGAGCAGGAAGGATTTTATGCTTCAGACGGCTCCGGAGTTCGACAAAAAAGTTTGGCTCCATTTCTATTCCGCTGGTAGTAAAGATCTCCAGAATTTCCGAATGGAGAACAATCCGGGTCATCAAATACCGTAGTTTCCGCAAAGTGGTCGGATCGTTTTTAAGTACCGAAATCAATTCCCAGAGTTTTTTCTCCGCTTTCTGGTAGTCTCCATAATAAGTCGGCCGGATCCTGGAAAACAATCCGACTACCAGATCGATGCTCTGATCATTATAATGAATTGCGTTACGAATATTCTGTAAAGCAATTTCCATGGTTTGAGGGTGCTTCAGATCCATTTCCCAAAGTTACTATAACTAAGCGAATATATTGCAAAATGGTTGACTAATTTCAAAAAAACTCCTAATTTTGTTTTATGAACAGATCAACAAGTATGAATGGGAAAAACATCAGGGACTTCAGAATAAAAGTTTCTTTTATCCTACTATTGCTTCTGGGTTGCTGTTACTATTCTGTAGCTAATAAGCCTAATGTCGTTAATTTTTACCGGGTTGTTTACGATGCTGCCAATAAAAACTGGGCGGTTACCCAGGACACTTTCGGAGTGATGTACCTCGGGAACGACAAAGGGCTGCTGGAATTCGACGGTATCCGGTGGAAACTGCATACATTGCCCGAAGCCGAGGTAGTCCGGGCTGTAGCTGTTAATTCTAAAAATCAGATTTTTACGGGAGGATATGAAGAATTCGGCTTGTGGGAACGGGATGCTTCAGGAGAATTGGTCTACACTTCGCTGAGTAAAGATCTGAAAAAAGGGAACGGACTGCGTAATGATGATATCTGGAAGATCATTGCTACAGACCAGGGAGTATACTTTCAATCGTTCGGCCATATTTATACGTACGATTATCATAAAGTCCGGACCGTTGAGATTGAAGGAGGACCTATCCTGTTTCTGATGCAGGTCGGAAAAGATCTTTATATCCAGAAAATCAGAGGAATGTTATGCCGGTTGGCCGATGGAAAGTTAGTCGACATACCCGGCAGTGAAATTTTCAGCAGTACCGAGATCCGGACTATTCTGCCTTATGATGGAAACCGCTGTTTGATAGGAACCTCCGGCATGGGATTATATTTGTTCGATGGACAACATTTTACTCCCTGGGCCATTGAATTTTCCAATACCATCAAATCCTACGAGCTAAATAACGGGATATTGTTGAAAAACGGACATTATGTTTTCGGAACAATCCTCAACGGGATCTATGAAGTTGACAAACAGGGCGCTATAATCAACCATTTCTCAACAGAAAACTCGTTACAGAATAATACGGTACTTTCATTATTTGAAGACCGGAATAACAATATCTGGGCCGCCCTCGACCGGGGGATCGGGTATATCCAGTACCTGCGCGACATGGATTGTTATACCGATCGCTCCGGAAAAGTGGGAGCAGTGTATACGGCGGCTTTTTTTGAGGATAAGTTATTCTTAGGTACGAACAAGGGAGTGTATTACCTTCCCAAATCGAAATTGGAATCATCCAATGCATTATCTTACCTGGAAATTATCGATGGAACACAAGGGCAGGTCTGGGATATGAAGATTATCGGAGGGAAATTGATGTGCGGCCACAATAAAGGACTTCTGGTTATCGACAAATCCTTAAAATTCACATTACATGACGTATCGGGTGTTTACAATGTTTGTCCGGTCAATTACATGAATTCCGAGACTATTTTCCTCGGAACGTATACATCGGCCGGACAGTTTTTTCCTGATTTTAAGCGATTCCACCGGTTAGACAATTTCAGGGAACCTATTTACCGGATCGAGCCGGATCATTTGGGCAATATCTGGATGGAACATGCCAACAAGGGAATCTACCGTTGGCATTTTACGGAAAAGATCGACAGTGTCCGCTATATCGAATCCTTTGGCGGGGTTCCAAACGACACCCTACCCTTCCACCTGAAATTATTCAAGTTAGGAAACCGGATCGTTTTTTATGGCAACAATAACTTCTATATATACAACGATATTGAAGACAGGATCATGAAATTTGAAGAGCTGAATACTTTTCTGAAAGATGTAAACGATTTGAAAGTATTGGTTCAGCTCCCGGCCCATTACAGCTTTGCCATCGGAAACGAATGCCTCTACAAAATACACTACGATGGGCATCATTTGCAGATGGTCGATAAATATAACATCAGTTCGTACAATCTGTCACTGGTAAACCGGTATGAAAACGCGGTCGCGCTGGATGATTCTTTAGCCCTGATTTGCTTAGACGACGGCTTTCTGTTACACAAATTCAGGCAACATACAGCGGTCGATATGGAACTTCAGGCTCCTTATATCCGTACGGTCACTTCAAACTATTCCGGGAAAAAGAAAAAAAACCTGATTCTCCAGTCAGGAAAAACGGTCTATATTCCCTATTCGGAAAATAATGTGACTTTCGATTTTTTTGCAAAAGATGTGTTTTCAAAGAACCTTCATTTTCAATACCAACTGAGCAGAGTCGGCAATGAATGGTCCAGTCCTTTAAAAATCAATGAAGTTACTTTTGAACGGTTGCCGGAAGGCGATTATACATTCATGCTGAGAACAGTCGACAACCTGGGGAATGCATCTCCTCCCACGTCGCTTCATTTCCGGATACTTCCCCCATGGTATGCCAACAGTCTGGCCTACTTTGTTTATTTCATCCTGTTTATGATAACTATGGCCGGAATTTGGTTTATGGTGCTGCGACGTTACCGCAATGCTCATCTCCTGAAAGTCCGGATGCGCGAAGAGCGACGCCTGAAAAAACAAAACCGGAACCTGCAACAGGAGATCGAAGCAAAAAATGAAGAACTGTTTACCCAAACATCTTTTATCATTCAAAAGAATGATCTGATCGTGAAAGTGAAACATGAGATCGATGAATTTTACAACAGTTACTCGGGCAATAAAATACTCCGGCCTTTGTATCTTAAAATAGAAAGTTTGCTAAATAAAAATCTGGATATGGAAGAAGACTGGAAAATGTTTTTAATCCAGTTCGAACGAAAACATACCGGGTTTTTCAAAAAGATGAAAGAAATCCAGCCTGATCTTACCTCACACGAATTGAAATTGTGTGCCTGCCTTAAACTCAATTTATCATCAAAAGATATTGCATCTCTGATGAATATTTCTCTGAGAGGAGTGGAAAATAGCCGCTACAGACTCCGGAAAAAGTTGAATTTATCTCCGAACCAGAACCTCAATGACTACTTTCTGAACCTCTGAAGCCCTCCATAATATACAACATAATTATTTGATTATAAATTAATTATTACTTTTTAAGTAGAAATCATGAGGTACTCTTTTGTTAAAAATTGACCACTCTGTATTTGTAGTGAGGTGTCAAACGTATTTTCCCAGTAAATAGAAAGTAATTTTGATTTTAAACATTATGAGATGGAGAGAAAGAAAATGTGGGGAGAAATCAACATCTCAGTGGAAAAAATCAAATACTAAAAAAATAAAAGAGAAAAAAAATTGTTTAATTATTTAAAATTATTTAGCATGAAAAAACACTTGGCATTATTATTTATGCTACTTGTAAGCTGTTATACTTTCGCACAGAATGGTATAAGAGTTACGGGTAAAGTGACAGAATCTTCAACTGGCGAACCGGTGATCGGGGCTTCAGTCGTAGTAAAAGGCACCCAGAACGGGACAGCGACTGGTATCGACGGAGATTTTACACTGCAAAATGTACCTTCCAATGCTGTACTGCATGTCAGCTATTTAGGAATGGAATCCATCGAAGTACCCGTTAACGGAAAGGCTTCATTGGCAATACAACTGACAGAAGATTCTCAATTGTTGGATGAAGTGGTCGTAATCGGTTACGGTAGCGCCAAAAAGAGAGACCTGACCGGATCTATCGCCAGCATCAAAGGATCGGAAGTAATCGACCGGCCTTCGACCAACCCTCTGGCATCTATCCAGGGAAAAGTAGCCGGAGTACAGGTGGTGAATACCGGCCGGGCCGGACAAGATCCGGAAATCCGGGTTCGTGGAACCAACTCCATCAACGGGTATAAACCACTTTATGTTGTAGACGGATTGTTCTCTGATAACATCAACTACCTGAATCCTTCGGACATCGAGACCATGGATATATTGAAAGACCCTTCTTCCCTCGCGATTTTCGGAGTACGGGGTTCTAATGGTGTGATCATTATCACCACTAAAAAAGCTAAGGAAGGACAAACGCTCGTGAATATCAATTCTTCAGTGGGCTGGAAGAATATCAACGACCGGATGGATGTGACGAATGCCGCTCAGTTCAAAGAATTATACAATGAGCAATTGGCCAACCAGAAACGGAATCCTTTCGATTACACGAACTGGCAAGCCAATACCGACTGGCAGGATGAGATCTTCCAGACCGGACTTCTGACTAACAACAATGTCAGTATCACCGGAGGAACCGATAAAAATAAATTTTACATGGGAGTCGGTTATACTACGGAAGAAGGCTCTATCAAATCTGAAAAATACGAACGCTTGACCATTAATCTGGGAAGCGATTATTCGGTTACCAATTTTTTACGGTTCGGTTTTAAATTCAATGGCGCCAGAACGCTGCCGCCCGATGCTAAAGGCGTGGGTGGAGCGATTAAAGCGGCCCCGATTGCCCCGGTAACAGATGAAGCTTCCGGTCTGTTCCAGACTCTGCCCAGCTTCCAGAGTGCACAGGTATGGAATCCGATGATCGACGTAGTCACAAAAGGAGCGCACAATATTGCAACAAATTACCGGGGAGCCGGTAATGTTTATGGAGAAGTAGACTTCTTAAAGCACTTCAATTTTAAAGTAACCTATTCGATGGACTTTGCTTCTGAAGAATCCAGAAAATATGATCCGATCATTACTGTTTATAATCCCTCAATCTCTGGACCGGAAAACCTGACGACCAAAGAAACAGTTTCCCAGTCGAAATCGACCCGCTTATCGGCTCAGAGTGACTATATTCTGACCTATGATAACAAATTCGGAGACCACGGATTGACTGCGATGACTGGTATTACCACTAACTATACGGCATTTTCTAAAATCGATGCCGGGCGCAGTCAAAATCTGGATGATATCCGGTTCTCTATTCCCAACGACAATCCCGATAAATGGTGGATTACCTCAATCGATAAAACAGCAATGACCAACGGAGGAGAGCAGTATAACAGCTACCTGATGTCGTACCTGCTGCGCGGATTGTATAACTATAAGAACCGCTACTTGTTGAATGCCTCTTACCGGAGGGATGGTTCGTCTGCTTTCTATGCCGTGGGCAATACCTGGGATAATTTTTATTCTGTAGGGGGTGGCTGGGTAGCTTCTGAAGAAGACTTTATGAAAAGCCAGTCTGTAATCGATTACCTGAAAATCAAAGGATCATGGGGACTTCTCGGATCTCAGAATACCGGTGACCGGAGATATCCGTCTTTCCCTGGACTGACAAGCTCAGGTAGCGCCGTTTTCGGCGACCGGATCATTACCGGATATAGCCCTGAATACCACGTTCAGAATTTAGGATGGGAAAAAACAAAATCGTGGGAAGCCGGTCTTGAAATGACCTTACTGAATGATCGACTAAGATTGGAGTCTGTTTATTATAATAAACTTACCAGCGATATTATTGTTTTGCTTGATAAACGTGGAGGAGCTCAAAATTCGCTGGAGAATCTGGGAGAGGTTACAAACAAAGGAATCGAATTGTCCGGGTCCTGGTCGGACAAAATCGGCAATTCCGGATTCCGCTATACCTTGGGAGGAAATCTGACCACCATCGACAATGAAGTCCTGTCGCTGGGCCGGGATGAGGCCGATGCCATCTATTCCGGAGATAAAAGTATCGCCAAATCGGTTGCAGGATACCCAATATCTTATTTCTACGGCTACAAAGTGATTGGGGTGTATCAAAATTTTCAGGATATCAAAGAAGCTCCGGTCAATACATTGGCAACAGTGATTCCAGGTGATCTGAAATTTGCAGATGTCAACAAAGACGGGAAAATCACAGATGCCGACCGGACCATGATCGGAAATCCGACGCCCGAGTTTACCTACGGTTTCAATGTCAACCTCAGCTATAAGAATTTCGATCTGGGAGTCGATATGATGGGTGTTTACGGAAACGAAATCTACCGTACCTGGGACGATCCTACTTATGCTCAGTTAAACTATCTGACTTCCCGCATGGACCGGTGGCATGGTGAAGGAACCTCCAATTGGGAACCGATCCTCGACCCGTCCAGATCGTTGAACCAGATGAATTCCAGCTATTTCATCGAAGACGGAAGCTTCTTCCGTATCCGCAACCTGCAACTCGGCTATTCGTTCGATCCGCAACTGTTGAAAAAGATCTATGTAAAATCATTGCGTATCTATGCCAATGTACAAAATCTGAAAACCTGGAGTAAAAATACCGGATATACTCCCGAAATCGGAGGATCGGCCATTGCTTTCGGAATCGACAACGGAACTTATCCGATGCCTGCTATCTACAGTCTGGGCTTGAACCTTACATTTTAACTTGTAATATTATAACATCATGAAAAAATATATATTAAAAACTTTATTTATTTCTGCAATCGGTTTATTGTCCATGACATTCACCGGATGTGATGATTTCCTGAACCAAGAACCTCAGGGGAGTTGGGTGGAAGGTGATGGAAGCGCAGGCTCTTTTGAAACCGATGTATTTACTTTATATGCTAAAATGCGGGGATTCAACGTGACTTCCGGTAACGTTCCGATGGCCATCCACAGTTTCCGGTCGGAAGATGCTGAAAAAGGGAGTACCGCCTCCGATGGAGCTGTACATGGTACCATGTATGACGATTTCGAATACAATGCCTCCAATGGACTGACCCAAGGTTACTGGACCGGAAATTATGAGATAATCAATCTGGCAAATACGATCCTTTCCAATATCAACGACTATAAAGCAACTGTGGATTCTCTGAGTGAAGGAGACCTGGTCAACCAATCTGAGGTTTACTTTTTCAGAGCTTTTGCCTTTTTCAACTTAGTCAGGGCCTTCGGAGAAGTTCCCAAAATCGATTTTAAAATTACCGACGCTGCACAAACCAATATTCCCAAGTCACCGGTCAGTGAGATTTACCAATTGATTGACTCGGATTTGACAGAAGCGGAAAAACATTTACCCCAAAAATGGGCCAATGTATACATCGGACGACTTACCTGGGGAGCCGCACGTTCACTGCACGCCAAGACATACCTGACCCGCAACGACTGGACCAATACGTTTACTGCTGCATCCGATGTGATCAATTCCGGAATTTACAACCTGAATACGCCTTATGACAAAATATTCCGGGAAGAAGGTGAGAACACCAGTGAATCGATTCTCGAAGTGCAATGTACAGCTACTGCATCATTACCGGCAGACAACGATATAGGGAGCCAGTATGCAGCAATACAAGGTTGTCGTGGCGCCGGCGACTGGAACTTAGGATGGGGATGGAATACTCCGACTCAACAATTGGCAGATGCTTTCGAACCGGGCGACCCCCGAAAAGACGAAACTTTATTGTATTTCATCAAATCAGGAGAAAGCCCCGACTCTACTCAGGCAAACAAACCCTACAATGAAAAACCGGTGGCCAATGCCGACGTTATCAACAAATATTACAACAAGAAGGTGTATACCAATCCGTCGCTCAGAGTAACCTATACTAAGGGCGGATATTGGATGAACATTCGCCTGATCCGGTATGCGGATGTCGTATTGATGGCTTCGGAAGCTGCCAACGAATTGGGAAATTCGGCCGATGCACTGAAATATCTGGAAATGGTTCGCGCCCGCGCCCGGGGTTCCAACTCGGCTGTACTGCCGAAAGTAACCATCACTGCTCAGCCCGAATTGAGAAATGCGATCCGTCATGAAAGACGTGTGGAATTAGGAATGGAATACGACCGTTTCTACGACCTGGTACGTTGGGGAATTGCCGCCGAAGTTCTTCATAATGCCGGTAAAACAAAATATCAGGATAAGCATAAATACCTGCCGCTTCCTCAGACTGAGATCGATAAATCCAACGGCGTATTGGTACAGAATCCGAATTATTAATATATGATCTTCCAAAATAAAATTATGTACATATGAAAACATTGAAATCTATATATTCATTAGCAGCATTGGTGCTTCTGGCACTGAACTTACAATCCTGCTTTCAGGATTTAGGTCAGGATCCTCCTTTCGACTACCCGGAACAGCCCAAGCCGACCTACGTTGCCAAATTCGACGGGGAAGTATTTTACATGCCTTTTGAAGATAATTATGCCGAACAGCTGACTCTCATTGAGGCTACAGCCATCGGTGCACCGGGATTTGATACCGGGAAAAAAGGAAAATCCTACAAAGGAGCTACCGACAGCTATTTGTCGTATCCTACAACCGATCTTTCGGCAGGATTCAGCGCCGCTTTCTGGTATAAACTGAATGCAACTCCCGACCGTGCAGGAGTTCTGACTTTGGCAGCAGACGATCCGGGTAAAGCCGCCAATGCGAAAAATAACCGGACCAAAGGCTTCCGCTTCTTCCGGGAAGCAGGCAACGGCGGACAAACATTCAAGCTGAATGTGGGCAACGGCACAGCCGACACCTGGTTCGACGGAGGAGCTGCTGCGACCCTGATCCCAGCCACGACAGGAGCCGACTGGGTATTCTTATCTTTCACCATTTCCAACTCCGAATGTGTCGTGTACATCAACGGGGAAATAGCAAGTAAAGGCGCTTTTACCGGGGTTAACTGGACAGGATGTACCGCCTTATCGATCGGTTCGGGAGCGCCTTATTTTACAGAATGGGGACATCTTTCGGATAACAGCCTGGTCGATGAACTACGCCTGTTCAACAAAGCGCTTACCCAACAGGAAGTGAAGAACGTGATGAACGCTCAATAATTTCAGACCAATAAAAAAAAGAAGCTGCCGCTACCAATCAATCAGGGCATGGCAGCTTCTTATTATTTTTCGATTTTTTTATTTACCTTTGCCATGTTTAACAATGATTCGAAATTTTATTCTTAATTCAAGCCCAAAGAACCCATTCTTTTATCTGTTTTCCTTGTCTGCAGCTTTTTTCTTATCCTGCAATGATGAAGGAGACGATCCCCAGCCGGAAACCTTTCAAATCAACGAGATCCGCATTGATGGAGTAAAAAAAGATGCCAACTCATTTACGGAAGTCAATACGGCAGCCCCGTTTTATGTCCGTTTTTCTGCTCCTGTCGACCGGAATACCATACCAACCAATATTGAATTGCTCAATTCACAAAGTAGAAAATCAGAGATCGATTTTTCATACGAAAACAGCGATAGTACTTTGAAAATCCGGCCGAAAGAAATATTGTCGATGTATTCCGACTATAAACTCAACATTTTACCAAATCTGAAATCGAAACAAGGAACATTGATTCTGACCGGAAAAAGTATCAGTATTGCAACAGGAATAGACTCTACCGATAAGTTTGTCCGGATTCCGGACGATGAACTCCTGGAGTTGGTCCAAAAACAAACATTCAAGTATTTCTGGGATTTCGGACATCCTGTTTCAGGAATGGCCCGGGAAAGAAGTACTTCGGGAAATACCGTCACTACCGGAGGAACCGGATTCGGAGTGATGGCTATCGTCGTGGCCACAGAAAGAAACTTTGTTACCAGGAAAGACGCTGTAGAAAGAATACAGAAAATAGTTACGTTCCTGAAAAATGAATGCACCTCATATCATGGAGCTTTTGCTCACTGGGTGAACGGCGCCACCGGAGAGACCCAGCCATTCGGAGAAAAAGACAACGGAGCCGATCTGGTCGAAACCTCATTTCTGATGCAGGGATTATTAACCGCACGCCAATATTTCAATGGTTCTGGAAGTGACGAGTCTCAACTCAGAAACGATATCAATGACCTTTGGAAAGCCGTCGACTGGAAATGGTTTCAGAAAAATAATGAAAACGTACTGTACTGGCACTGGAGCCCCAACTACAACTGGGATATGAATCTCCCTATACGCGGTTGGAATGAGTGTCTGATCACTTATGTATTGGCCGCCTCATCTCCCACCAATGCCATCTCACGAACAGTTTACGAACAGGGCTGGGCCAGAAACGGAGCGATGAAAAACGGTCAAAGCTACTATGGATACACACTTCCGGTAGGAAGTTACGGAGACCCGATGTTCTTCTCCCATTATTCATTCTTAGGATTAAATCCGGAAGGACTGTCGGACCAGTATGCCGATTATGCAGTGCAAACGAAAAATCATACCCTGATCAACTACAGTTATTGCGTCGAAAATTCCAAAAATTATAAAGGCTACAGTCAGGACTGCTGGGGACTTACAGCTTCCGACGGGAATACAGGCTACAGCGCTCACTCTCCAACCAACGACAAAGGGGTGATTGCTCCTACAGCAGCCTTATCATCGATGCCTTATGCTCCCGACGAATCCATGAGGGCGTTGCGCTTCTTTTATTATAAAATGGGCGACCGTCTCTGGAAAGAGTACGGATTCATCGATGCATTCAATCTTTCTGCCAACTGGTTCGATACTCAATTCCTTGCAATCGACCAGGGACCCATCGTCGTCATGATTGAAAATTACCGCACCGGACTGATCTGGAATTTATTTATGACGTGCCCTGAAGTTAAAGATGGACTGAACAAATTAGGATTTCAGTATAAAACATTATGAAACAGTACTTTTTATTTTTTCTTACATTATTTTTTACCATCCCCGGAATTTCCCAGGAAAACGTTCTGTTAGACGACTTTGAGTCTGGAAATTTATCCATGTCCGGCTCGACTACGCTGATGGGAAATGCGAACTGGAAAATTACGGACAATCCCTGCAAAGATACCGTAAATAACAGCTTAAAAGCCTATCGTTTCGAACGTTTGTCCGAAACTCCGGAATGGGCCGGTTTCTGGACCAAAGTTTCCCGGGAAATCAATGCAGATAAATACCGTTACATCCATATCAAGTACCTGAGAACAAACGATCGCTCCCGGCTTCGCATCAAATTACAGAGGCAACCGGAGCAGACAGGCGACTCCCGGGAGTTCTTCAGTACGGAATATCCTCAAAAAATCAATAGTTGGGAATGGATGACATTCGATCTGGATGAAAATAAGTGTAAGGGAATGTATTCCGTACTGTCTGTACAACCGGATCTGGCAGCAAATCAACCGGTGGGCACGCAGGTTTATATCGATGATATCCTGTTGAGTAACGATCCGGCTCCCTATCTTCCTTTTAAGGAGAAAACGCCTCAGAATCTCACAATCGCCGATCTGTCTTCCACTTCCGTACTGATAGAATGGGACTCTATTTATGGAGCAACTTCGTATTCTGTATACGATATCGGTTGCCCGATCGGACGTACGAAAATCAATGCCATTCAATTCTCAGGCATGCTTCCGGCACACCCCTATAAGATACAGGTGGTCGCTCACAATGAAAAAGGAGAAAAAACCAAATACTCCCGTGTTTTAAGCCTCAGAATGTTGAAAAAAGGAGAACTTGCCGTTCCCGACAATCTGCATTTTATTTACCGCGACAGCAATTCGATCGAATTACGCTGGAATTATGTTGCTTCCGCCGATCAATACGAGGTATATAAGAACGGAGAGCTGTATTCGACAATAAAGCAGACTCAAATCCGGGTCTCGGAGTTACCGGCTTATACTCCCTTCCGGTTCGAAGTAAAAGCGATCAGTGATAAAGGAGAGAGATCGGAGAAAAGTAAACCACTGACCGTAGCAACGTTAGAAACGCAGCAACAACGGGCCGAGAGAATGGACTGGTGGCGCCACGACCGATTCGGATTATTTATCCATTGGGGAGTGTATGCCGCATTTTCCGGTTGCTACGAAAATAAGTGCATTCCGGTTGGAGAATACGGCGAATGGATCATGGAAAAAATGGAAATTCCGGTCGAAACTTACCGGGCAAAAGCTGAAACCGATTTTACAGCGCAGCACTACCACCCGAAAGAATGGGTGGCCCTGGCCAAAAATGCCGGAATGAAATACATTGTCATTACTTCCAAACATCATGAAGGATTCGCCCTTTTCGACACAAAAGCATCGGATTGGAATGCTGTACAATCTTCACCGGCAAAACGGGATTTGCTGACCCCTTTAGTAAAAGAGGCGCACGATGCCGGACTTAAAGTAGGTTTCTACTACTCTCAGGCATTGGACTGGGTAAATGGTGGTTCGGGGAAGCATTGGGACAAAATTCAGGATGCCCGGACATTCGATCAGTACCTGGAAGAAGTTTCCATCCCTCAGGTTCGTGAAATCCTGAAAAATTATGGAAAAATAGATATTCTGTGGTGGGATATGCCCATTGAGATGACACAAGAACGGGCCAATCGCTTCCTGGAAGTGCTGGCAGAAGAATTCGACTGGACAAAAGACCTGGTGATCAATGACCGTTTAGGAGGCAGTTATCGGTTCGATCACGACACTCCCGAGCAAAGTATTCCTGATATTCCACCCACAGGAAGAGACGACGGCAGGGACTGGGAAACCTGTATGACCCTGAATACGACCTGGGGTTACACCAAAGACGATCACAACTGGAAATCATCCGAAGAGATCATCCATAAATTGACGGATATCGTCAGCAAGGGGGGTAATTTCCTGCTGAATATAGGGCCGATGGCCGATGGAACGATTCCGGAAGAATCCGTAAAACGGTTGAATGATGTAGGAGAATGGATGAAAGTCAACGGAGAAGCCATTTACGGAACAACCCACAGTCCATTCAGTACACAATTGGATTGGGGTCGGTGTACGGTTAAAGAAACCGCCCGGGGAAAGAAAATGTATTTTCATGTCTGGAACTGGCCGGAGAATGGTCGTTTATTGATCCCCGGAATGAATGAACGCCCCCAGAAAGCCTATCTATTGGCCTCCCCGGATCAGAAAATTACCGTTTCAAGGAAATATCAAGGTATGGAAATGAAACTTCCCAAAGAATGCCCGGGAAAATACAGCGTAACCGTAGTGTTTGAAATGTAAAATAATCAATAATACAAATAAAATTGACATGAAACGGACATTAATTTTATTATGCTCCATCTTACTGTTGGGAGCTTGTTCGCCCAAAAAAGAAAGTACGGGAAGTACGGGAAATACCGAGATGAACCGTTTTATCGGCGACTTGATGAAACAAATGACCTTAGACGAGAAAATCGGCCAGTTGAATTTACCCGGAGCCGGAGATATCACTACCGGACAGGCTTCCAGCAGCGACATTGCAAAGAAGATCAAAGAGGGCAAAGTCGGTGGACTCTTCAACATCAAAGAAGTAGCTAAAATTAAGGAAGTACAACGCTTAGCCGTAGAAGAAAGCCGTTTGAAAATTCCGTTGTTATTCGGTATGGATGTTATTCACGGATACAAAACCGGATTTCCCATTCCGTTGGCCATGGCTGCCACCTGGAATACGGAATTGATCGGGCAGTCGGCCCGCGTAGCCGCTGTTGAAGCAAGCGCCGATGGTATTTGCTGGACATTCAGTCCGATGGTCGATATCTGTCGCGATGCCCGGTGGGGACGTGTAGCCGAAGGAGCTGGGGAAGACCCTTTCTTAGGAGGAGAAATCGCCCAGGCCATGGTTAAAGGCTACCAAGGCTCCGACCTGAAACAAAACAATACCATCATGGCCTGTGTCAAGCACTTTGCGCTGTATGGCGCTTCCGAAGCGGGACGCGATTATAACACTGTGGATATGAGCCGTAACCGGATGTACAACGAATACCTTCTTCCCTATCAGGCTGCTATTGAAGCCGGAGCCGGGAGTATTATGGCTTCGTTCAATGAAATCGACGGCGTGCCGGCTACGGCCAACAAATGGCTGCTGACTGACTTGCTCCGTAAAGAATGGGGTTTTAACGGCTTTGTCGTATCGGACTACACCGGAATCAGTGAAATGATCGATCATGGGATCGGCGACTTAGAAACCGTTTCCGCCCGGGCGCTGGATGCCGGATTGGATATGGACATGGTAAGTGAAGGGTTCCTGACCACCCTGAAAAAATCCGTTGAAGACGGTAAGATCAAAGAATCACAGATCGATCAGGCCTGCCGGTTGATTCTGGAAGCAAAATATAAATTAGGATTATTCGATGATCCGTATAAATATTGCGATGAAAAACGCGCAGCGACTGAAATTTATACTGATGAACACCGTGCGTTGGCACGCCAGGTAGCAGCCGAGAGCCTTGTCCTGCTGAAAAATGATAAAAACATTTTACCCCTCAAAAAACAAGGGACTATCGCTTTGGTCGGTCCGCTGGCCAATAGCGCTACCAACATGCCGGGAACCTGGAGTGTAGCTGTCGACATGAGCCATCCAAAATCACTGCTCGACGGATTGAAAGAAGTGGCAGGCGATCAGGTGCGCATTGTTTATGCCAAAGGCAGCAACCTGACTGCCGATGCCGAACTGGAAAAAAATTCCACCATGTTTGGCCGGGACCTGAAGCGGGATCCGCGCACAGAACAGGCCCTGATCAGCGAAGCTTTACAGGCCGCCCGTTCGGCCGACGTCGTTGTTGCAGCTCTGGGTGAAGCCTCCGAAATGAGCGGAGAATCCAGTTGCCGGACCGATATCGAAATTCCCGAAACCCAACAGAATTTATTAAAGGCGCTTGTTTCAACAGGCAAACCGGTTGTTTTAGTGTTGTTTGCCGGACGTCCAATGGCTCTTCCCTGGGAAGAAGCCAACGTCCCGGCAATATTAAATGTCTGGTTTGGTGGAACAGAAGCCGCCTACGCCATATCCGACGTACTCTTCGGCGATGCAAATCCCAGTGGAAAGTTAACCGTATCTTTTCCGCAGAATGTTGGGCAGGTACCTCTATTCTATAATCATAAAAATACCGGAAGGCCGCTGCCGGAAGGAAAATGGTTTCAAAAGTTCCGCAGTAATTACTTAGACGTTAGCAATGAGCCGCTCTACCCATTCGGATTCGGATTAAGTTACACCACTTTCGGTTACAGCGATATCACTTTAAGTTCGAACACGCTGGATAGCAATGGAAATCTGACGGCCTCGATAACGGTCACCAATACGGGCCCGGTTGCCGGAAGTGAAGTCGTTCAATTGTATATCCGCGACCTGGTAGCCAGTATCACCCGTCCGGTGAAAGAACTGAAAGGATTCCAAAAAATCAGCCTGCAACCAGGTGAAAGTAGAAAAGTAGAATTTGCCGTTTCGCCCGAATTACTGAAATTTTATAATTATGACCTGCAATTCGTTTGCGAGCCTGGCGATTTCGATCTGATGATCGGAGGTAACTGCCGGGATGTGAAAACGGTTCGATTTACATTAAAATAATAATAATAATAACAATAAGATGATGAAAAATATTATAAGCATTGTTGCCGTTCTCTGTTTTATTTCAACAGGAATATCCTGTACCGGCAAGGAAAAGAAAACAACAGAAGCTCCGGATAAAGAAAAGTTATCCGACGAGCAATTAATGGATCTGGTGGAAAAACAAACATTCGATTATTTCTGGAATGGGGCAGAAGCAACCAGTGGCTTAGCCTGCGAACGGATCCACATGAATGGAAATTACCCGCAAAACGATCAGACAGTGGTCACTTCCGGGGGAAGCGGATTCGGCGTGATGGCCCTCATTGCCGGAATCGAACGTGGATATATCAGTCGCGAGCAAGGTGTCGAGCGTTTTGAAAAGATCCTGGGATTTTTAGAAAATGCCGACCGTTTTCATGGTGCATTCCCGCATTGGTGGGAAGGAACCACCGGAAAGATAAAACCTTTCAGTAAATTCGATGATGGCGGAGATCTGGTGGAAACTGCATTTATGATCCAGGGATTATTGGCGCTTCATCAGTACTACAACAACGGAAGCGATGCTGAAAAGGCGATTGCCGCCCGGGCCGATAAACTCTGGAAAGAGGTCGAGTGGGACTGGTACCGGAATGGCCGGAACGTTCTTTACTGGCATTGGAGCCCCAACCACGCCTGGAAAATGAATTTCGCAGTACGCGGATACAACGAATGTATGATCATGTACATATTAGCAGCAGCCTCACCCACACACGGAGTTCCTGCGGCTGTATATCATGAAGGCTGGGCCGAAAGTGGAAAAATAGCACAGGCCAGTGAAGTAGAAGGCATTCCTCTGCAATTAAAACAACAGGTACAACCCGTAGGACCCCTGTTCTGGGAACATTACTCATTTCTGGGATTAGACCCGAGAGGATTGAAAGATCAATACGCCAACTATTGGGAAGAAAACAAGAACCAGACGCTGATCAACCGTGCTTACTGCGTCCGCAACCCGAAAGGATATGCAGGATACGGAGAAAACTGCTGGGGACTCACTTCGAGCTACTCGCCGAAAGGATACGCAGGCCATGCACCGGTCGAAAACCGCGACCTGGGAGTAATTACGCCTACAGCTGCTCTTTCATCTATTCCCTATACCCCCGAATATTCCTTACAGGTGATGCGCCATCTTTACGAAGACCTGGGAGGTCAGTTGTGGGGAAAATATGGTTTTTATGATGCTTTCAGTGAATCAGAAAACTGGTTCCCGCAAGATTATTTAGCCATCGATCAGGGAACGATCCCGGTAATGATCGAAAACCACCGTTCTCAACTGCTCTGGAAGCTGTTCATGAGCCACCCGGATGTACAAGCCGGACTGAAAAAGCTCGGATTTGAAAGCCCGCATCTGAAAGCAGAATAACCGGAAGTAAATTTTATACTCTATCACCTTATAAAATAATACCAGATGAAAACAACTTTCAGGATCTATCGGGATACAGCCTGTTGTCTGTCTGTCATGACAGTTTTCACATCCTGCGATAAAAAACAAAACGATCCGTTGGTACTGGAAAAACTTCCGGGGAAAAAAACTCCCCGGAATGTAATTTTCATCCTCAGCGATGATCACCGCTACGATTTTATGGGATTTACCGGGGCTGTTCCCTGGCTCGAAACGCCCCATATGGACCGGATGGCAAAAGAAGGGGCGTACCTGAAAAACGCCTTCGTTACCACTTCTCTTTCGTCGCCCAGCCGGGCGTCCATTCTTACAGGAATGTACTCGCACAGCCATACGGTGGTCGATAACACGGCTCCGGTGCCGGAAGGATTGGTATTTTTTCCTCAATACCTGCAAAAAGCGAATTACCAGACTGCATTTTTCGGGAAATGGCATATGGGAGAAGATACGGATAAAGCGCGTCCGGGATTCGACCATTGGGAAAGTTTCCGCGGACAAGGCGTATATTACAACCCTACATTAAATATCAATGGAAAACAGGTTGAATACAAAGATAGTACCTACATCACCGACCTGCTTACCGAACATGCCATCGACTGGGTAAAATACCGGGATAAAAACCGCCCGTTTTTCCTGTACCTGTCGCATAAATCGGTACATGCCGAGTTTATGCCGGCCAAACGTCATGCGGGTTGTTATGCCGGTAAAGAAATTCCGTTACCCCCATCATTCGAAACACCTAAGTACGGAATCACTCCCCTGCCTACTATCGATCCGGAAACAGGAAAAGCCTTGGAAGGACGAGATTATTATGGCCCGAACCGGTTGCCCGACTGGGTCAAAAACCAACGGGAAAGCTGGCATGGAGTAGATTATACATACAACAGTTCCCAGCCCTGGCAGGATGAGTACCGCCGTTATTGCGAGACCATCCGGGGCATTGATGACAGCATCGGTGAGGTCATGGCCTATTTGAAAGAGGCCGGACTGGATCAGTCGACTCTGGTGATTTATATGGGCGACAACGGTTTTGCATGGGGAGAACACGGTTTGATCGACAAACGCCAATTTTATGAAGAATCGGTCCGGGTGCCCATGCTGGCTTATTGTCCCGAACTGATCCAACCTGGAACAGAGGTAAAGCAAATGATCCAAAACATCGATATTGCTCCTACCGTATTGGAAATGGCCGGATTGAAAAAACCGGAGCAGATGCATGGGATGTCGTATATTCCTTTATTACAAAAAAAAGAAGTCGCCTGGCGCGACCGTATTTTCTATGAATACTATTGGGAATACGCCTTTCCTCAAACGCCTACGGTACATGGAGTCCGTACCGACCGGTACAAACTGATGCGCTACCACGGGATCTGGGATACCAACGAGTTCTACGATCTTCAGAATGATCCGTACGAAATGAATAATCTGATCGACTCACCCGAACATCAGGAACTTATAAAACAATTAACAACTGAAATTTACGATTGGCTCGAAAATACCGGGGGGATGTCGATCCCGCTGAAACGAACGGTTGCAAAACACCTCGATCACCGGAATAAAGGAGTTTTTTAGACTAATGGGTAGAAGTAAATGTTAGAAAAATGAAGAAAAATCTGATTCTGACCATCCTTTCGATGGCTTTATTTTCCGGTATTCATGCACAGGACAATATGCGCATGGACACTTACTGTAATCCGTTGAATATTGATTACACCTACATGATCTATAACTCCGATAAAAATAT
>JAVBRK010000014.1:0-9962 GCA_031548005.1 Bacteroidales bacterium | reverse complement strand
AAGGAGTATGAATTTTTCCAGAAAAATCTTATCAAAGACTGGAGGAACGGGATGAAGCACGATATTCCGGTCAGTGCATCGTTTAACTTTTTTCGCTTCATCAATGTCACTCCCAATGTGAGCTACACCAGCAGGTGGTATACTCAGAAAGTAGAACAACAGGTCGATCCTTCTACTCTGGAGCCTGCACCGATGGATCCCGAATATGGTTTTTACAGGATTTATGACTACCGGGGAGGAGTAAGCGCTAATACGAAGTTGTATGGCTTTTTCAAGCCCTGGGGGTTATTGGGAAACTGGGCGAAGAATACGACTATCCGTCATGTGATGACCCCCAGTGTCAGTTTTTCCGGAGCTCCTGATTTCGGTGATCCAGAATATGGATATTATAAAAGCCTTGCTTATATAAATCCTACCTCTCATCAATTAGATACTCTGGTTTATTCTCCGTATTCATCCGGATTGTGGGGTGTTCCCGGCCAGGGAAAGACCGGATCTCTGTCTTTCTCCTTAGATAACAATGTGGAGGCAAAAGTAGTAAGGCCGGATACGACCATGAAATACAGCATCATCGATAATTTAGGCTTGGGTATGAGCTATAATTTTCTTGCAGAGTCGATGAAGTGGTCGGATCTGAACGCTTCCGTTCGTTTCAAATTTACTAAATCGTTTACATTGAGCCTGCAGGGCCAGTTTGATACCTATGTTTATAATTCCGCCGGAAAGAAAATCGATGTTCCGTGGTGGGATGCCGGTGATAAATTCTGGCGTTTACGGGCAACAGGCACCTCATTTTCATACTCTTTGAACAATGATGTCTTAAAAAAATGGTTTGGAAAATCGGAAGATAAAAATTCTTCCGGCAGTAGCGCTCCCGAAGGGGAGGATGAACTTGAAGAAGGAACAGGCGATCTGTTGGCGGAAGAAGTGGAAGAAAAACCCACTTCTCTGAGGAAAAAGAAAGCCGGCGACGGAGAATTCGATGCCGACGGGTATTTGATCATGAATATCCCGTGGAATCTTTCTTTCAGTTATTCCATGAGTTTAGGGTATAACATGGACAAAGACAGAGATGGAAATTATGAGGCTTTGAAGCCGAACTCAAAAGGTTATTACCATTTTGGTTATAAACTGACACACACGCTTGGATTGAATGGAAATATTACTCCGACCAAAGGCTGGAGTTTTAACTTTAATACCAGTTACGATTTTGATTATAAGAAATTTGCCTATATGCAGTGTACTCTTACCAGGAACTTGCACTGCTGGCAGATGTCTGCCAGCATAGTGCCTATTGGTCCCCGCCAGTCTTACAGCTTTACTTTATCGGTTAATGCTTCCATGTTGAAAGACTTGAAATATTCTCAGAGCAGCAATTACCGGGATGCCATGAACTGGTACTGATTATTTGTTGATCCATTTTACAAATGCAAAATCCATCCGGTGTGGAAGATCCTTGTTATCAGGATAAATCCGGTAGCTGAAGCGGAAATGGCCTGTTTCAGAAGCTTTTACTCCGACTTCAAAGAACATTCTGGATTTATCTCTTTTCACCAGATTCATGGGCATGGTTTTGATCATCTCCTCATTGGTTCCCGGATTGATACCGATGCTTACCACTTCCACGCCGACATCGCCTTTCATCTCTTTTTTATCCAAAACGACTTCTACACGGAAATCTTCACCAATCTGCATTCCCTTATTCAGTTTGATTTCATCCTGAGTGATTGAAACAACTTCAATCTGATCCCAGTTTGCAGCCACATCTTCTTTCCATGCTGCAATTTCTTTTGCTTTGGAAAATCCTCCTGAAATAAGAGACTGTGAACGAGTAGACAGTTTGGAGTAGAAACGTTCGATGTAGTCGTCCAGCATTCGTTTGGTGGTATAATGTGGTGCAATCTGAGCAATGGAGTTTTTAATATATTGAACCCACTCCGGAGAATAACCTTTACTATTTTTAGCATAGTATAAAGGTATGACTTCATTTTCGAGCATAGAATAGATTGTTGCAGCATCCAACTGATCCTGGTATTCCTGATTGTCGTAAGTGCGTTTTTCTGTCAACGCCCAACCGGCTCCCTGACGGTACCCTTCGTACCACCATCCGTCGAGTACGGAAAAATTCAGAACTCCGTTCATTTCAGCCTTCTCTCCGGAAGTCCCTGATGCTTCAAGCGGACGGGTAGGGGTATTCAACCAGATATCTACTCCGGCAATCAGGCGTTTAGCTAAACGCATGTCGTAGTTTTCGAGGAAAATGATTTTTCCGGAGAATTCAGGTCTGCGGGATATTTCTACAATATGCTTGATCAGTCCTTGTCCGCCTCCATCGGCAGGGTGGGCTTTTCCGGTATAAATGAACTGTACCGGATACCTTGGATTGTTGACAATCTGCGACAACCTGTTAAGGTCTGTGAATAGCAGGTGGGCGCGTTTATAGGTTGCAAAGCGTCGTCCAAATCCGATTAATAAGGCATTCGGATCGATTTTTTCCATAACAGAAACGACCTTCGACGGATCTCCCTGATTCTTTAGCCAACTATCCTTGAATTGCTCACGGATATGATTGACCAGACGCTTTTTCAGTGTTTGCCGTACAGACCAGATTTCTTCATCAGGCACACTATAGATTTGCTCCCAGATGTCCGGATTGGACTGATCGTTATAGAAATTAGAGTTGAAATTCTTTTCATAAAACCTCCGCCATTCCGAAGCAGCCCATGTCGGCATGTGCACTCCATTGGTAACATAGCTTACATGCAATTCCTGAGGAAAATATCCTTTCCATACCGGAGCGAACATTTTCTGGGATACCAGTCCATGCAACAAACTTACTCCATTGGCCTCCTGACAGGTATTCAATGCAAATACACTCATGGAGAATTTTTCATTCGATCCAGGGTTTTCACGTCCCATGTCCATGAACTCCTGCCAGGAAATTCCCAGCTTATCGGGGTACATATTCATGTATTTATTAAAAAGACCCTCCTCGAAATAGTCGTGTCCGGCCGGAACCGGAGTATGACAGGTATAAAGAGATGATGCTTTTACCACTTCAAGGGCCTGATTGAAAGTCAGACTGTCATTTTTGATGTAGTCGGTCAGCCGTTGAACATTGATCAGAGCCGCGTGGCCTTCATTACAATGGTATACTTGTTTTTTAATTCCTAATTTGTTGAGCAACAGGATTCCTCCGATCCCCAGCAGGTATTCCTGCTTGATCCTGTTTTCCCAATCGCCGCCGTAAAGCTGGTGTGTGATGGAACGATCCCATTCACTGTTCATTTCAAAATCGGTATCCAGCAGGTAGAGGCTGATGCGTCCTACATTGACTCGCCAGATATAAGAGTAGACAGTGTGATTAGAAAACGGAATTTCCAGAATCAGAGGTTTTCCGTCACTGGCCATTATTTGTTCAACGGGGAGTTGATCGAAATGCTGCGGTTCGTAATTGGCAATTTGCTGTCCCTCCATCGAAAGCGATTGGGAGAAATAGCCATAACGGTAAAGAAACCCTACAGCACACAGATCGACATTGGAATCGCTTGCCTCCTTGATGTAGTCGCCTGCGAGGATTCCAAGACCTCCCGAATAGATTTTCAGGATATTAGCCAATCCGTATTCCATACTGAAATAAGCTACAGAAGGCTTGTTTTTATCTGGTTTCACATCCATATATTCGCGGAACCTGGCATAAACGCCTTTGATCTGAGCCATCAGCATTTCATCCTGAAGGATTGCCTCGATACGTTTGTAGGAGAGGCGTTGGAGCATTAATACGGGATTTCCTTCCGTTTGCTGCCATAATTCTTTGTCGACAGCGATAAACATATCGGTTGCCACATAGTTCCATACCCACCACATATTGTGTGCGATTTCACTCAGTATTAGAAGTTCTTTCGGTAAGTTGGAGTGAACGTTAATTTCTTTCCAAACAGGTTCGTTTGAGTAATTTGTTTTAATCTTCATGTTTCCTGCGGTTTATTTTTTATGTTTCTTTGTTCGTTCTGATGCTTTTGTTAAAGCGATATGATAAGCTTCAAGGTAAAATTCGATAAAATGCGACCAGGATGCTTTTTCCGAGAGATTGACTGCCGCATTCCCAATCAGAGCTTTTTTCTCTTTGTCGGTGTTCAGGAAGGAAATAACAGCTTCTTTGACTTTATCGGCGACTTCATAATAATTGTCGTCAGTTCGTTCGATCACTTCTACGCCTTCGGAAAGGTCTTCAACATTGCATTCGTCTTTTGCCCACAAGCCGAAACCCGCTAAATTGGTAGTAACGGTCGGTACTCCGAATGCAATACTTTCGAGTGGAGTGTATCCCCAGGGTTCATAATACGAGGGGAAAATAGTCATGTCCATACCAATTAACAAATCGTAGTAAGAAAGGTTGAAAATCCCGTCGTTACCCATCAGGTAGGAGGGTACAAAAATAAGTTTGACCGCATCACCATTATGATTTGTAAAATCCAGATGGCGCAGATAACTACAGACTTTATCCTGATCGGGTTCCATCAGTTCATGGGTGCAATACGGTTGGTAGAGAGGTGATTCCGGAACTTTATTTTCTGATAGCCGGAATTGAAGATCAGCTCTGGGGCCTTTGATCCATGCCGGCACCAGGATAAATGCCAGAACTTGTTTATTCCCGGTATTGGACTTGCGTACCCTGTTCAGAGATTCGATAAACACATCGATTCCCTTATTTTTGTATTCATAGCGTCCACTGGTAGCTACCAGGAGGGAATTCTCGTCCAATGCTTCTCCTGTCAGTTGCCGGGCAACATTCAGCAGTGTTTTACGGGCTTTTTTGCGTTTATTGATGTAATTCTGACCCTGAGGAACAAAATTATTTTCAAATCCGTTTGGAGTGATAATATCTGGCTTGCGTTCAATAAGTTGCTCACACTCTTTAGCTGTAATTTTACTCACGGTTGTAAAACAGTCGACATTCAATGCCGCTTTCTTTTCTACAGAATGTTTTGCCTCCATGTTAAGCTCACGGGCCATTTCGTCTCCGTTGTAATGACAAAAAGCGCTGTACAAGGGCTTATTGTTTCCGGCTATTGAGCGTCCGATGGAGGTGGCATGAGTCGTAAAAATGGTGCCGGCACCCGGAAGTTTATCTTTTACATACAGTGCGCCCATTCCCAGCATCCATTCATTAAAATGAGCAATTACTCTTTGCTCATTTAATTGGTAGAATGTATGGAAACTTTCGACCACCTGTCCGCAAGCGTATGCAAACATACATGATTCGTCGTAATCGCCATAGGCTTGAAGCGATTCAATTCCGAAAAGTTGCCACATCCGGAAATAAATGTCATTTTTTATTTCGAAAAATGACTTGTAGTCGACCAGGATTGCAATAGGCTTTCCGGGAATATCCCACCGTCCGATACGTACTTTCAGTTGATTTGATTCTGCTGCATGTATTCTCCATGCTTTGAAAAGGCTTTTATTTTCAATGAAATCGGGGTTCCGGCTTTCATCCTCAAAATCAGGCCCGATAAAACAAACATGATCCTTATACAGTTCCTGTAATGTTTTTGCCCTGGTTGATAGGACGGTATAAATACCTCCGACTTTGTTGCACACTTCCCAGCTTGCTTCGAATATCCAATCGGGATCCAATCTCTTCTTTTTTGCCATTTATGATTTGATATTGAGAATAAAATTAAGCTCACAAAGATATTAAATTTATTGAGAAAGAGAAAAATTGTTTTTGTCTTCCCCAATAAAAAATAGAATAATTACAGAACGCTTTATGAAATCTGTTTTGTTAAAGTTTTAAAAAATTAACTCGGGAAGAAAGAAGAAATGTATATTTACGTCATAAATATACATTTATGAATAAATTCTTAGTTGGCGCCATAGGATGTCTGGCAACTGTTTACTTAATAAATCCGACTGCCGGAATCATCGAGTTGATCCCGGATAATATTCCTGTTTTTGGAAATCTGGATGACGGAGCTGCCTGCTATATATTATATAGTTGCATCGAATATTTCAGAGGTCGTAAAATTGGAATGTTCAGGGGAAAAGAATGAAATTATGAAAAATTACTCCCCTTTTTTATCCTTTTCAGTTCCGCAATTACTTTTCTTTCTTTTGTGGAGTTTTTTGAGCCTTTGATTTCAAAAAGAGTGGAAGTCCTAAAACTGAAAGATAGGGCATAACTTGTTGAAAACTTATTTGTAAAAGTAGCGAATATGTAACATAAAGTTAAAAAAAGTTATATAATTTTGTACGGTCTTATTGCTGATTGTACAATAATATTATTAATCAAACACTTTTTTTTTATGGGCAAAGTAAAGTTACTTTTGATCGCAATGTTGTGCATTGTGAGTTCATTGTCATTTTCTCAGGTAACCACTTCAAGTATGGCCGGGAGTGTTTCTGACGGAAAAGAAACATTGGCCGGAGCAACAGTAGTTGCCGTTCATGAAGAGTCTGGTACAAGGTATGGTGAAGTTACAAATGTTAACGGACGGTTTTCTATACAGGGAATGCGTACAGGAGGCCCATACCGGGTTGAGATCTCGTACATCGGTTATAATAAGAACATCCAGAAGGATATTTATCTTCAGTTGGGAGAAACCTATAACCTGGATGTTGTTCTTACAGAGTCCGGCAGTGAACTGAGCGAAGTCGTAGTTACTGCGGTAGGATCCAAATTTGCCGGCGACCGGAAAGGGTCGGTGACCAATATCAATAGTCGTCAGATGGCTATGATACCGACACTAAACCGTAGTCTTAGCGATTATACCAAACTTTCTCCTTATGCATCCGGTTCCGGATCTTTTGGTGGCCGGCCGGCATATGCAACGAATATTACGGTGGATGGTGCGAATTTTAATAATAATTTCGGACTGAGTGCCAATAGCATGCCTGGGCCCAGCGCGAGCAGCGGCGATCCGATCAGCATGGAGTCGATCGAAGAAATGCAGGTAGTGGTAGCTCCTTACGATGTTCGCCAGTCGAACTTTACAGGAGCCGGAGTCAATGTTGTTACTAAAAGTGGAACAAACGAGTTTAAAGGTACAGCTTACGGCTATTTCCGGAATCAGGATTTCAATGGAAAAAAAATCCGGGATAATGAACTGGAGGTTACGGACTCTGAGCGTCAGGTTTATGGTCTTTCATTGGGAGGTCCGATCATTAAAAATAAACTGTTCTTCTTCGTCAGTGGAGAAATAGAAAATAACCTGACTCCCGGTAATACATTGCTGGCGCAGGATGCCGGTCGGGATCCGGATGATCCGAACGTAAGTACCCGGGTTAAAGCCTCTGATATGCAGTATTTTTCCAATTTATTGAAGAATAAGTTCGGGTATGAAACCGGAAGGTATGAAAAATGGGGAGGAGACAATGATGGAAGTCGGAAATTATTGGCTAAATTAGACTGGAACCTCTCTCAAAATCATAAATTTACAGCACGTTATAACTACTCTCAGTCACAAAGTACGTCCCGTCCCAGCAGCTCAGGAGATGCGCGTCCGTCAATTTCGGGTAGTCGCCATTCCAGAACGGGGGGGATGTCGTTCGAAAATTCGCAGTACCGTTCAACAGGAACATTACACTCCCTCACCGGAGAATTAAACAGCCGGTTCAGTCAGAAGTTTTCCAATAAACTGCTGGTTGCCTATACCAGTTATGATCAACCCCGCGAAACGGATAGTTCCATGTTCCCGTTTATCGATATTCTGAATAATGAACGGGATGCCAATGGCAATCTGACCGGAGCTGTGCTGATGTCGGCCGGAATGGAATTATTTACGTATCAGAATGCGGTTAAAAATAATACATTGATTGTTACAGACAATATGTCCTTTCATTTGGGAAATCATACGATCACTGGCGGTTTGTCGTACGAAAATCAATATATTTCCAATAGCTATGTGCGACAAGGGAGTGGTTACTACCGTTTCAAGGATATCAATGCCTTTGAACGCTATGTCAATGGAGAAGGTACAGGCAAGCCTTTCAATGAAAATTACCATCCGGTAAACTTCGCTTTTTCTTATCCGATCAATGGAAATACGGAATCGAATGCCGAGTTGACATTCGGGCAGTTTTCTGCTTATATGCAGGATGAATGGGCTATAAACAAAGGATTCAGAATGACTTACGGATTGCGTGTGGATCTTCCGATCTATTTGGATGGAGCCGTGGATAATCCTGCATTACATGATTATGCATTTCGTGACGGAGAAAAAGTTGATTTGTCCTCATGGCCGGAATCACGCCTCCTGTGGTCTCCTCGACTGGGTTTCAATTGGGATGTGATGGAAGATAAGTCGGTAAAAGTGCGGGGAGGTGTCGGAATATTTACCGGACGTATCCCATTTGTGTGGTTTGTAAATCAGCCTCAGAATAGTGGAATGCTTCAATATCAGTTAGTTGTTAATCAAACCGGAGGGGCTGCCAGCCGGGATCAACTGGCGCGTATCCCGTTCGCCCCCAATGCATACGACCTCCTGAAAGATCCGGCCATTGCCGATATATTCCCCCAAAAAAATGCTGTGGGTGGACGTATCGCCTGTATTGATAAGAATTTTAAATTGCCTCAGGTGCTCAGAACAAGTCTTGCTACCGATATTCGTATGCCAATGGATATGACTCTGACCTTGGAGGGTATGATTACCAAAGATATCAACGCAATCCGGTTCGATAATATTAATATGGCTGACGCGGCTTCTAAACTCACAGAAGGAGATTTACAGCGTAATTACTGGACAAACAGTGCGAATGCGACCAAATATGTTACCTCTCCTTATACTGATGTTGTTGTGATGAAAAATACCGATAAAGGATTGGGATATGCTTTCTCTGCACAACTGGCATTACCAAGGACTTCCGGTTTCAGTGGAATGGTTTCCTATACTTATACCTATGCAGAAGAGGTAACCGGAAAAAACGGTTCCGATCCCTTTTCTGCATGGCAATATCGTCATATCGTACAATCACTCAACTCCGAAGAATTGGGCCTGACTATGGATAATAGTCCGCATCGTCTGATTGCATCTCTTGATTATCAGGTTGAATATTCAAAACATTTTGCTTCCACTTTCTCATTTTTCTACACCGGTTATCAGGGAGGAGCTTTTTCCTATATTTATTCGAATGATGCCAATAAAGACGGTACGACAAGCGATTTGATGTATATTCCGAGAGAAAAAAACGATGTAATCTGGTTGAATGGAGATGCCGATGCCAATGCTTATTTTGCATTTGCTGCAAATGATCCGTATCTATCTAAACATGCCGGTCAATATGCAGAGCGTTATGCCGGCTATGAACCATGGTACAACCGGTTGGACTTCAGGTTTTTGCAGGATTTTAAATTCAGAGTTGGGAAAAGAGAAAACAAAGTCCAGTTCAGTTTAGACGTTATCAACCTGCCGAATCTGTTCAATTCCAATTGGGGGATTAATAAAATGTATATTGGGTCCAACCGTCAGGTGACTCCATTGAAGTTTGAAAAACGCGATGAAGCGACTGGAAAAGCTGTAGTTTCCATGAATAAATTGAATGGAGAATATATGACTACCGCTTTCCAGGATCCTACAAGCGTTTCAAGTACCTGGAGCATGCAACTGGGATTGAGGTATATTTTCTAAAGAAATAAGAGTATAACTTGGGTTTTATTAGAGCCTGAAACCAGAGTGCCGGAAAAGGAGAGATCTTTTTCCGGCATCATTTTTTCAAAACTTCCGTTGCCGACCTTCTTCCAAAATGCTTCCGACGCTTGCTTTCATCAGCTTTTATGCACAAGAATATTTTTTTCGACAGTAATTGCCTGAAAATCAATATTAACGTGAGTTCGATATAATTTTAGAACAACATTAGTTGTTCATGATCAATACAATCGACCTAGATAGACGGTTTCTTAGGCAGAAAACTATAAGCCAACAATCCAGCTATCAGGTTTGTAATAAAATTTGCAAAACATC
>JAVBRK010000047.1:0-149274 GCA_031548005.1 Bacteroidales bacterium | reverse complement strand
ATATTTTTGACAATGACCTGCAAACAGGTAGATTGTCATTATTTCCTGATCAGTGAATACGGGTTTGGAATTATTGCTGTATCTTTGGCAATAAAACCTTAATTCTGAATCATATAAATCACAGATATACATATAAATCTTGATCAGCATAAGTTCTTTTCTCTTGGGAATCATAGCATAGAAAATAACGGGAATTATTCTTCTAAGTTAATGATTTCCAGGGAATTGAACAGATATTTATGCACTTATTTTATTGATAATAAACATTTTAACACAAGCGAATCTTTCCAATTTTCAACTACTGATTCGCATAATTTATAAGCAATGAATCCTGGCCTGTTCAATAATATTTTTAACAAGAAATTATGATGTGTTATATAGATTTTTTGTTTTAATTTGCATTCGTTTTGCTACTATAATAATAAATATTTTTTATAGAATAATTGTAGAATATGAAGCATGCTTATTTAATCATCGCCCATCATGAATTTGATCTACTTCAAACACTCGTCAAGATGTTGGATACTGAGGCCAATGATCTTTATATTCATGTGGATAACAAAGTTCTGAGATCTGATTTTGAAGCCTTGAATCATTTGATATCAAATAGTGTCAGCAGAGCAAAAGTCTATTTTCTAAAAGACCGGGTAAGTGTATACTGGGGTGATTATTCTCAGGTACAGTGTGAACTATTGCTTTTTCAGACGGCGAGTAAGCATTTTTCTTACGATTATTACCACCTGATATCAGGAGTTGATTTGCCGATCCAATCCCAAGAGTATATTCAATCATTTTTTGAGCAACATAAGGGAAAGGAATTTATCGGTTTCTCATTAGGAAAATCCGATGTTTATGACTGTTCAATTAAAACCAGATATTACTATTTTTTTACGAGGTGGCGGGCTTTCCGACTGATGAATCTGTTAGATCGTCTTTCTGTGTTAATACAAAAGGTTCTGCGTGTAAATCGCAAACGGGATATCTCTTGTTTTAAGGGAGCGGGGTGGGTTAGTGTTACAGATGCCTTTGTGCGTTATCTATTGTCTCAGGAGCCGTTTATCAAACGCTACTTCCGGTGGTGCTTATGTGCAGATGAAATATACAAACAAACGGTATGTATGAATTCATCTTTTAAGGAGCATGTTAACTGCATTGAGGATGAATACAAAAGTAACATGCGAGAAATTGATTGGAATAGAGGTTATCCTTATGTTTGGAAGATAACAGATTTTGATATGCTTTGCCAATCAAAGAAGCTGTTCGCACGAAAATTTAGTTCCGTTGATCTGGAAATTGTAAAGAAAATCCAAGAAAAGTTTGCTCCCCGGGAAATTATATAAACTTAACAGCAGGAATTTTTTATTGTTTGATGAAATCTGAAACTTTCATTAAGTAATTTGTTAGTTTTTGAGCTCCTGCTTCCGACAAGTGGTCTGCATCGTAAAAATCAGACTCTATAAATGATGGATCTTGCAACAAATTCAGATATGTTACATGGTTATATTTATTGGTAATCCCGTTGCACGTATTGATCATTATCTCTAACTGTTTCTGATTGAGATTTTCGTAATAGGTATGCCAGGTCGGAGTCGTAAGAAGTATTACTTTAATATTTTTTTCTTGGCATTTTGTGACAATAGAATTGAGATATCCTAAATTTTCGTTATAGATTGCCTGTAATTTTGGACTATTTATTTGTACTGAATGCCTCAAAGCAGCGACTTTTCCGGTAGCTTCCCAATTAACAGATCTTTTTTCCAATAAATAATTAGTCCCAAATCCTAGTGTATTACAATAAATTTCATTTCTTCCATTGATATAGTAACCAGATATTCTTTTAACAGCAGTTCCTAACCTTAAATCATCGAATTCAAAATTATATTTGAACTCATAGGGGTGGTAATTACAATGATAGTATAAAACATATTTTTTTATCCTAAAATATTCAACATCATCCTCTAATTTAGCAAATAGAGTGCCGATGGAAATAGGTAGTACAACATATTCCAGGCGATTCATTTTAGGTAAAAATTTATTAAAAATAAAATCGTCGTATTTCAACGATTGTGATGGATGGGATGCATTGAATGATGTTTTCTTCAGATGTTCCGGGTTGATTCCAAAATAGCCGTGAGATGCTCCGAGAATTAACATATTAAGTTGTCCGGAGTTATTTCCCAGCCACTCATTCTTGTAAGTATATTCGTTTGGAATATTTCTCAAGAGAGCCTCTATGATGATAAATAGTGCTAAAAGCGGGATAATTACAAATATGAATATCTTAGTTATAAATTGTTTAATTCCCATAAGCATAATTAGAATTGAAAATAAATAAACGTTTGTTGACTACTTTGGAAAAATAAAATGATCAAAGACATTCCATAGTATATGCCCCATCTTACCAATGCAGGTATTTTATCGCTCAATACCAAACCATGCTCCTTTTCTCGGTTAATCCACTCAACTATAACGAGCAATAGAAAGAAGAACATGGTTGAGATTAAGTTACGTATTCCTGAAAATAAGAATTCTGGAATTTCTCCGGTAGAGAAAGAGAATAAGGAGGTTATGTATTGGAATGAGTCGCTGATGGATTCAGAACGGAAAATAATATTGGTAAACATGAGCAAGAAGAACATCCCTGCCATGTTACGAAATTCTTTCAGGGTGGGTAAGGCTCCTTTACTGATCTTTTTTGTTTTATTCATAGCCCCTTTCAAAATGAGAGGTATGTAGTAACAGCCATGGAGCAGTCCCCATAAAACGAACGTCCAGTTAGCGCCGTGCCAGATTCCGGATACTAGGAATGTAATAATGATTGAAAATATCAACCCCGTTTTTTCCCAATTCCGATATCGGATGGATAGCGGAGTAAATATAAAATCGGTCAGCCAGCGTGTCAGAGAAATATGCCATCTTCTCCAGTAGTCTGCAATATTCTGGGCAAAAAATGGATAACAGAAGTTCTGTGTAATCCTGAGACCAAGAAGTTTAGACAAGCCAATGGCCATATCAGAATACCCTGAAAAATCGGAATAAAGTTGAATGGTATATAAAAGGGCTCCTAGAAACAAGATCCCGGAAGACATATTCTGGTAGTTCCCAAAAATTTGGTTTGTAAATATTCCAGCATTATCGGCAATTACAATTTTTTTGAATAATCCCCACACAATTTGCCGGATTCCATCAGTTGCAAGGTTATAATCAAACGAACGTTTTGTTTTTAGTTGGGGAATCAGCAACTTTGCTCTGTCAATCGGCCCTGAGATCAAACTGGGGAAAAATGCCACATATACAAAATATGCAATACAATTTGGCTCTGGTTTTATTTTTTCATAGTAAATATCTAATATATAGCTGATCGTTCTGAAAATATAAAAGCTTACTCCCACCGGGAGTAAGATGTTCAAAGTATGGACATGAGCTTGTATTCCCCAGTAATTACAAAGGTCGATAAACGATGTGATGAAGAAATTGGTGTATTTAAAATAGAAAAGAGCGGAAACTTCTAAAATAATACTTGCCCATAACCATATCTTCCTTCCGCCACCCTTTGCCTGTTGTAATTTTAATCCGGCAATGTAAGAAACAACGCTGCACCCAGCGAGAAGAAACAGAAAACGCCAATCCCAGCAAGCATAAAATATATAACTTGCTATGAGCAAAAGTAGATTCTGAATTCTGACTTTATCTTTTAAAGCCCAGTATATTATAAATATAATGGAGAAAAAAAGTGCAAATTGAATGGAGTTGAATATCATCTAATATTAATCTAAAAATTAATTGCTATTATCATCTGATTTTTTTACCTTATATAGGAAATAATAGACATCCGTAGTATCTCCCTGATAAATTTCAAGGCCAGTGGTTTTTGAAACCAAATCGTAATTATCAGTAACAAAGGTTGGAATAGTTTCAGAGTCAGAATAGCTTGAAATACATAAAAACATACTCTTCTTGTTTTTGACATACTGAACCTGTTCTTTGAATATTGTAGGATATTTTTCCATATCGATTACAGGGCAAAAAAAATATTTCACATTGGGCATTATATTAAGCTGTTGATATGCAATAAGGCTTCCAACAGGTCCATCAGGAAACCTCATGGCAAATAAAGTGGGATTTTTTTCCTGATTCACAATTGGAGAGAAATGAGTTTTGACAGTTGTATCATATTGAAGAAATAATAGATTATCCTTGTAGCGGAAGAACCCCCATCCGATTCCTAAAACAGTCATTAATAATAATGCTTTCCGGGAAAATCCGAACTCCTTGCTGTCTTCCAAGATTCTCATGATCGTAATGCAACCAAAAATAGAAAAGGTACAGATAGGTATAAAATATTGAGGATATCCTCTTTGCCAGTAGGATAATGTAAATAATAAAATTAAAGAAACAAGTAATCCGGATCTCTCTAATATGTTAGGGAGATAACGTTTCAGGGACAAAAGACCTGCAATAATAGTTCCGCATTCGATAGGAAAAGTCCTTAGCAGGTAATATAAACGTCTGATCAGGCATGAAATTCCTGGGATTGGAATACCAATAAGTGTGCTGAGTTTTGTCGACTGTACCTCAGAACCGTAATATACATTAAACCTCCAATAAGCCTCAATTAAATCGTTGAAACTATTGGTTCGAACAGAGTAAATATAAAAAGGAAGCGCTATGATGAGGAGTCCCAGGATGAATCCCAAGAAGTTAAGAAATAAATTCTTGAATTGTTTTTTCTGAAGTAATTGTATGGAGATTGCCAATAATAATCCAGCCCAGAAAACAATCAGGCTCAATTTAATAAGAAAAACGATCATAACACTCAATCCGTAGAAGAAAGCTATTTTGGGAGAGTGTCCCGTTGGCTGTTGGTTGTTGAAGTAATTTAGATAAAAATAAAATGAACCCATTATCAAGGGAGATATGAATTCTTCCGGACTTCCCCCATTCACCAAGATCCCGGTTAGCAATATAATTGGAAATAGAGCAGATACCATTAAAGATTGTTTCTGATTCAAAAAGAACGATGCAATCTTAAATGATAATACCATGTTGATAAATAGGCAAATACATTCAATTACATAAATCCCGAAAAAATTTGTTCTGGAAATAAGAGAACCTAATCCATATATTAAATACAGGAAAGGACCCTTGTGATCGAATAGATCTTTGTATATGGTGTAGTTGCTGAAAAACCCTTTCCCCATAATGAAATAAACATGGGCATCTCCTGAATTATTCATTGGATATAGAGGAGAGCATGTAGATGATACAAACAGGTATAAGCATGCATACAGCATGAAAAATAAGTAAATTTTTATTGGAATATTGACACCCTGCTTCATATTAAAATACAATATTTTGTTGTTTTATAATTTTACTTTATATAAATAATGATAAGATGGGGTGGTTCCGTCTGTTCCCATATATTTCAACATGCTGACCTGTTCATAATTTTCAAGGACATAATTCGGAGGTGTATACGGATCTGAGAAACTTGAAATCGATAGAAATGTTGTTTTTTTGTTTTTTATGTAGTCTATTTGGGTGTTGTATATATCCGGATACTTATCAAGAGGCACGATAGGATCAATAAAATATTTTACATTGGGCGTAATCTGAGCATCATCGTATAGAAATAGTCCTTCAATGGGGGTTTCAGGGTA
Source organism: Bacteroidales bacterium (assembly GCA_031548005.1). GTDB lineage: Bacteria > Bacteroidota > Bacteroidia > Bacteroidales > Azobacteroidaceae > BNXB01. Next base: position 143,614 of record JAVBRK010000047.1, on the reverse strand, counting down.
TCTCATAACAAACAAAGTAGGATTTTTTTCTTTATTGATAATTGGAACAAAATGAGTTTTAAAAACAGGTTCGTTTTTGAGAAAAATAAAGCTTTCGCGACATCGTAGAAAATTACAACTGATGCAAAATACCATTATCATTGTAAAGAAACTGAGTGAAAAGTTTATCGTACGGCTTTCCTTTAATATTTTTACAATAACAATGCAACCTAGAATACTGTAAACACAGACCGGAATAAAATAATGGAGGTAACCTCGTTGTAAATAAGTCAGAATAAAAAGCAATATAAAAGAACTGATGAGGCCAATACGTCCCACAATGTCTGAAATATATCTTTTTGAGCAAAAAGATAAAAGGCCTATGGCAATCATACAACATTGTACTGGATTGTTCCGCAGTAAGTTATATAAGCGTACTAAGATTCCGGCTGTTTGTAGTATAACTTGATTCATGCCTTTATCTAAATGTGACGATAGATGGCTTTCTGATCCATAGCGAAAATTAAATGTCCAGTAAGCAAAGATAAAATCGTCAAAGCTATTGGTTGCTGTGAAATAGATGGCAAAGGGAACAACTATTATTATCATCCCGGCAATGAAAGTAAGTAGATTCAAAAGGATATTTTTATATTCTTTATGTTGCAAAAGCTTTATCAGGATGGCGCCCAAGAGTCCGATCCAGACAACGATTAAACTCATTTTGATCATAAAAACGGACATAACCAACATCCCTTGATATAACATTATTCTGGGAGAATGTGATATCGAGTCAGAGTGGAAATATCTTAAAAAGAAATATAGGCCACCTATAATAAACGGAACTATAAATTCTTCGGCATATCCACCTGTAGCGATGGTTCCGGAAAAGAGAAACAGCGATAATAAAATGGCTGCTATTAAAGCATATTCTCGACGTAAATACAGAGATGCGATTTTGAAAGCAAAAATCAGAGAAACCCCCAAACTAAGGCTTTCCATTATATATACTCCCAGAAAACTTGATTTGGAAATGAGCGAAGCAAGTCCATAGATGAAAAAGATTAACGGACCTTTATGGTCGAATAAATCTTTGTACATGGTAAGACCTTCGAATAGCCCTTTCCCGATGATGAAATAAATGTGAGAATCTCTTGCAACCTGCATGGGATACAAAGGAGAGGCTGTTGATGTGAAAAAGAGGAATACAAAGGCATATACCAAAAGTAACAAATAGATTGTTGATATTTTATTTGGAATAACTTGATTCATATTTTTATTTTTAGGTTGACCTTTATAATTTTATTATGGCTTTACTTTGTATAAATAATGATAAGATGGAGTTATTCCATCTGTTCCCGTATACTTCAACATACTGATTTGCTCATAGTTATTCAAAACATAATCTGGTGGAATATAGGAGCTTGATAGGCTTGAGATAGAAAGGAACATGGCCTGTTTTTTCTTAATATAATCGATTTGTGTATTAAGAATAACGGGATATTTCTCTACAGATATAATAGGATCATAAAAATATTTTACATTAGGCATTACATTTGCTTCGTTGTATAAAAAGGTTCCTTCAATTGGAGTGTTAGGAAACCTCATAACAAATAAAGTAGGATTCATTTCTTTATTGATGATCGGAGAAAATTGTTTTTTAAATACCTCCTCTGTTCTGAGAAGGATAAAACTTTCTTTGCATCGTAGAAAATTACAGCAAATACAGAAAAATGCTATTAATCCGTAAGTCCTGGTAGAACATTTGAGTATTTCATTTTCTTTTAAAATCTTAATAACAACAATGCAGCCTAAGATGCTATAGGTACAAATAGGAATAAAATAATATGAATATCCCCTTTGCATATAGGATGTTAATAATAATAAGATAAAGGAACAGATAAGTCCGGTACGTCCGATAGGATTGGGGAAATATTTTTTCAAACAAAAAGATAAAAGACCAACTGCAATCAGGCAACATTGTATTGAATAAGTTCGAAGCAGGTAATACAGACGGGTTAGAATATCGGCGATCTGCATCAATAGGGGAGGGTATCCTTGGGGTAAAAAAACGGATGAGTAATTTTCAGTAGCATAAATGAAATTAAATCTCCAATAGCATTTTATAAAATCGTTGAAGCTATTGGTTACAATGAAGTAGATCGCAAAAGGTAAAGCCATTATTATAAGTCCGGATAATAGTGCCAGAATATTCAGAATAACTTCTTTAAATAGTTTCTTCAGAAGTAAGTCTAAGAAAATGGCCGATAGAAGTCCAACCCAAATAATGATTACGTTCATTTTAATTAAAAAAATGGCCATAATCATTATTCCATGATAAAACATATATTTCATGGGATGGGATACATAATTCTGGTTAAAATATTTTAAATAAAGGTACAGACCTGATACAATGAACGGAACCATGAATTCTTCTGGATATCCACCTGTGGCATTTATGCCTGATAACAGAAATAGTGGAAATAAAACGGTTGTCATTAAGGCATATTTCTGATCCAGGTACATTAATGCAATTTTCCGCACAAGGATTAAGGTGATCCCAAGGCAGATGCTCTCCATAACATATATGCCTATGAAACTTGATTTGGAAATGAGTGAACCAAGACCATATATCACATAGAGTAAAGGTCCTTTATGGTCAAACAAGCCTTGGTATATCGTGATTCCACTAAAAAGTCCTTTACCCATAATGAAATACACATGGCAGTCCCTCGCTTGCATGGAATAGAGTGGTGAAGATTCAGAAGCTACAAAAAGAAATACAAATGCATATATAAATAAGAATATATAAACATTTGATATTTTATCGAACGTATTTTGCTTCATTTTGAAAGCTGTTTATTTATCGATCTGAAATCTTTTACGGCTTGGATTCCGATTTTAAATATTCGTTTTAGATTGATAGAATTGACTCCGGCTTGCCGGGGTTTGAATGTAATTTGTTCCCAAAATATTTTCTGCTTTTGCTTGACTGCAATGACTGCAATAATTACATTTGAGAGGAAAAAATCTTTAGGTACAATTTTAAGGTACTCTTTCAATTTCTCCCGCTTCATAAGACGAAAAGGGGTATTTGCATCCTTAACATCAACACCAAATGTTATACGGATAACAATGCGTAAGACTCTGGTAACAAACACCCGGGAGGTGCCATCCTGACGTTCTTTTCGTATTCCTATTCCTATGTCGTAATTTTCCCGCTGATCCCAGAATGCCCAGAATTCATCCGGATCGGTTTGTCCATCGGAATCGGTTTGGAAAACGTAATCAGCACCCGCATTGATAGCATCATTATATGCATAAAGACAGGTTGACCCATGTCCTGAGTTTGTCTTAGTTTTAGCAATAAATTGAGGAAATTTTTCTTCCAGACTTTTCATCACTTCATAAGTTGCATCCTTACTCCCATCATTATAAATAATCAACCGGCTTTCTGAGCCAACTTTTTCAACTATGGGATGCCACTGTTCAATGACAGATATAATATTATCCTGTTCATTATAAGCCGGCATAACAATATACAATTTATCAGGTTTCATTTTTTAAATGTTATAAATTTATTTAATAAAAATTGTATCCCGGCAACAATGAATACGGTTACCAATTTAGAAAGGATTTCATTCATATGCATATGCTCCACGAGTACCTTTAGCAATAAAGAGCTAAATAACAAACCTCCGAGTCCAATAATGTAAAAAGAAAAGAAACGTGTTTTCTTTCGGTCTTTTATCTTGAAATTATATTGTCTGTTCAGAAAGAAACTGGTTAAAATGCCAACATTAACACTGATAGTATTAGATACCAGGTAATTTATTTCGAACATGCTTGTTAAAAAAGCATATACTAAGAAATCCAGCATTGCAGAAAAACCTCCGATCAAGCCATAGAGTATAACGTGTCGGTATTTGATATAAAGAGGGGTTTCGGCAATATTATTTATGATTGTCTTTTTATCCATTCCTGCGTTTTTTTTATTGCAATATCAATCACCTGGTCCATATTGTAATACTTATACTCAGCTAATCTTCCAATAAATAAATGGGTATTTTTTTCTTCCAGCTCTTTCATTGGATTCATATATAATTCTCTTCTTTCGGTATTCTCTTTGTCTGGTAATGTATAAAATGGATGTCCTTCGTCAGATGGATATTCAAAACACACTGTTGTTTTAGGACTTTTCTCCCCGGTTAATTTTTTAAATTCGGTAATACGTGTCCAATCGTAGTCATTAGGATAATTCACGACAGGAGCCGGTTGAAATTCTACATCATCAAATGTTTTTAATACAATTCTGACTGATTTGTAAGTGAGCTTTCCATATTTGAAATTGAAAAAACGATCCAGTTCACCGGTATAAACAACAAGTTGACTATTGATGCTCTCTTTTACATCAAAATAATTGCACCCCAATAACAGGTGTATGCCTGAATGATCAAGTAGATTCTGTACCATTTTTGTATATCCCCCTAAGGGTATTCCTTGATACATATCTGTGAAATAACGGCTATCATTATTGTTTCGAACCGGAATCCTGGATGCTAATTCAGCAGAAAGATTCTCGGGATCTGTTTTCCATTGCTTTTTGGTATATTGCTCGAAAAATAGCTCATAAAGCCGCTCTCCAACTTGAGAAATAACAGCGTCCCGATATGATTTTGGCGGGTTGTTGAATTTTGACTTTTGAACTTCTGATTTTAAAAAATCATTTACTTGATCATTTGAAAGTTCTACACCTAAAGCATCTTTAATAGTATTCCGATTGATGGGAAATTCCACCATATTTCCATTCGCAAAACTGAGTACCCGGTGTTGATAGTTGCTGAATTCAGAATACTGATTTACAAAATCCCAAACATGCTTCATCTTGGTATGGAAGATATGTGGCCCATGTTTGTGTATTGTTATTCCTGCTTCATCTTTATAGTCGAAACATTGCCCACCAACATTTCTTTCTTTCTCTATAACAAGTACTTTATAGCCGCTTTCTGCTAATATTCTGGCAGAAACAGATCCCGCCAATCCTGCTCCAACTATTACTACATTATATTTCATAATCATAGATATAAAATAAATATTTTACCTCGTTATTGAATTAATCCACCGAGTCTTTCGGTTAGTTTCGTTTTGGGATATATTCAATCAGATTTGCGACTGGATACTATTGATCATTTCTCCGATATTATTCCATTTCCTGATTTCCTGTGAGTTAAAGCGTATTTTAAAATGTTTTTCAATAAATACAACTAATTGTATATGTGTTAAAGAATCCCATTCTTCAATATCATCAGCGGTCATGTTCTCTTGTAACTCAATTGTATCATTATCAAAAATTGTACAGAAAACCGAGTTAACTTGTTTCAAAATTTCATTTCTATCCATTGTTCTTTATTTTATTTATAATTGAAATTAAATAATAGGAGGAGTTACTTTTTTCTGATAAATGTTTTTCGTTTATTGTATTCATCTACATTTAACAGCCAGAATCCAGAACTTTCTTCAAAACCAAGGTTTAAAAAATGATCCTTCACCAATCCATTTTTTTCGGTAGGGATGTATTCCCCTTTCAGAATACGATATCTATTTTGTTTGGCAAAATCAACTAACGTATTAAGTGTGAAATTTTCCATTCCTCTTTTTAATACCCTACAACTCATAAACCAAGTGTCGATAAATAATGTAGAATCACTTTCTCTTTTCAGAATAATGGCAGCTATCAATCCATTATCTCCAAATTTGTCTTCCAAAGTGAAAGAAAAGGTGAAATAATCTGTATCCACACTTATCCGTTCAATATCGGACTCAGAATACCGGATAGTTCTGAGGTTAAACTGATTTGAACGCTGAGATAATTGTGCAACCCTCGGAGTATTGAATTTGTTAAATGCTTCAACTGTAGACTGCATATCCAGATTTTGCAGAAAGTCGTCTTCATTTGTAAAACTTTTCTGAACTATACTTCGCTGGGCTTCCTCCTGGTACTGTTTGGTCCGTTTTGTGTCTTCGCCCGAGAAACTGACGGTTTCGAATAAATTCAGGGAATAAAGATATTCTAAGTATTCTGCCGGATCTTCAGGCAGTTCAGGGACACAAATTCCCGGAATATTCTGGCGTACTATGTTCCTTTCAAATGGATTGTCATCCAAGAAAACCATGGAATCGAAACCTATATTGAGAATGCTTTGAATATGCCTGATATTATCTGCCTTGTTTTCCCAATTAGCGATGAAAATGGCAATATCCTCCAACCGGAGTACCATATCGGGATGTTGTTCAAAAGGTGATTTAGCAATAGATTCTGTATTTTTACTGCAAACAGCAAGAATTATCCCTCTGTTTTTCAGTTTTTTGATCCAGTACTGAAATTCGGAGAATGCTTTCCCGATGCCCAACGATCCTAATTGTATATTTTCAATCCCATCGTCTCCGATTACTCCTCCCCATAATGTATTGTCCAAATCGAGAATCACACATTTTTTAAAATTACCGTACATAGTAGCGATAATATCAATTGTTTTTCCTGCAACGGAAGGTATAGCCTCAAGTCCTAATACCATTTCTGTATTTACATAGATGGGAGCTTGAAACAGCTCTTTCTTACCTATGGTATTCTGGATGGTAGATAGATCACAAATATAAAAATTATTAGTGAAAGATGCATACAACATCAACTCATAATTTAACTTCCTTTGTTGAAAAAGGAATGAAGATCTCACTTTATTTGCATAAGATCCAAAAATAGAATCATCAATTTCCGGATAGTTCAAATAAATAATCTTTGAGCTCAGGTGTGATGATATTGTATCAACCAGGCTTTTAATTTCTTCCATTCTGTCATCGGAAAGGTTAGCCTGTCGGGCAGGGTCGGCCTTATTATATTTAGATAGAAGCTTATGGGCTGATTGAAAGATAATGATTACATCTGGCTCATGGGCGTACAATTCTGATTGGAGGTCGAATATCTGACGTTCTATTTGATTGAAATCCGCTTCAAAAATTTGGAAATCAAAACCAAAGTCATATCCCAGTCCCCTGAGGGCTTGAGCATAAAACTGGGTTGCAGTATCCCCTAATACAGCAAGCTTTAATTTCTTTTTTTCGGAAAAATCCAGTTTTAAATTTCGTTTTAATTCAGAGAATGGTTTCATTAATTTAATATAAGTGAAATAATATATTTTGCCGATAAATTAATTAATTATTGATCTTCATATTGCAATACTTGATAATCGATCTCTTCCTATTCTGTTTATTAAGCTGTATGTTGATCCTTATTTTACACTCCAGTCGTAGACTCTTTCATGAATAGTATTCTGATGGTTTTCAGGCAAATCAAAAAGTCCATGAAGAGAGAATATTTTTTGATATAAATCAGATCATACCGAAGCTTTTCTGCAGCTGTAGTATTGTATTTTCCATAAACCTGGGCCATTCCTGTCAATCCCGATTTTACTTTTAACCTGTAACGGTATTCCGGCATTTCTTCTTCAAATTGGCTGATAAAGAATGGCCGTTCTGGCCTAGGACCAACAATACTCATCTCTCCTTTCAATATATTCAATAGTTGAGGCAATTCGTCAAGCCGGGTCATACGTATAAATCGTCCTACTTTTGTAATTCTGGGGTCGTCTTCTCCGGCAAGTACGGGTCCTGATAATTTTTCTGCATTTGGAACCATTGTACGGAATTTTAATACTTTGAATACTTTTCCTCTAATGGTGCAACGTTCCTGCCCATAGAATACCGGGCCTTTGTCCAGTTTAACCAGTAGGGCCACGATTAAACCCAATGGCAGGGTGAGAAGTAAAGCAACGAAAGCAAAGAAGATATCAAAAGTCCGCTTTACAAATTTTTCTTCTTGGGTGAGGCTTAGCTTATCAATACGATATGTTGCAATATCACTGGTTTGGTACATCCTGGCCGTCATGATATTAATATCAGAGAATTTGGGCATGAAAAATACTGGTTTTTCAGATTCTGCAGCAAAAAGAAAGATCCTTTCTCTTACCTCTTCTGTAATTTCAGAAGTAATGAATATTTCCTCGACCTCGTCCAGATAAAAGAACAAGTAAGTATTATTTTCATCGCAAACAATGTCTACTTCGTAAAGATCGCTGTATTTTTCCCGTAGCTTTTGTTCCAAGACTTTTGCTTCCTTATTTCCGATAATGGCAACTTTGCGTAGGCCATGTCCTTTTTTTGCTAATTTCCAGGTAATAGTCCTCCAGGTTGACAATAGTATGAAATAGACTATTGCACTGAGAAAAATAACACTTCGTGGATAAGCCGTAGCCATTTCCCGTACAAAGAAGCATATGGCCATTATTCCAAAGGTGAGGCAGGTAGATATAAGAAAGGTTGTATATATCAACTCCCATAATTTGTGCCTCTCCATATTGTAAAGCCCAAAAACATACATGAAAAACAGATACATGGTTGCAATTCCGGGTGCAATCATATGAAATGCTTTAATATTCGCTTCATAATTTTCCAATACACCACTCATACCCAATATATAGAATGTGAGTAGAATACTTCCGAATATAATTATAATATCAATTAATAAAATAAAAAGTCGCTTCATAATGTGTTGTACATTTAGGCATATAAGTTCATGAGCGCTTCATAAATTGCTTCCATAGTAAAAAATTCTTTTACTCGCTTATGGGCATTATAGCCATATCTTAATCTAAGTTCGCTGTTATCTAATAGAATATTTATTGCATTTGCATAATCCATGAAATTACCATTTTCGACTTCAATACCTGTTTCATTATTGATATTTACCCAATTGACGCCGGATCCGGGTATTGTAAATGTTACTGCAGGCAAACCACAATACATGGCCTCAGCCAAAGCAATTCCGAATGCTTCATTTTTTGTAATGGAAGGAAAAGCAAATATATCTGATGCATGGAGGTATTGCTTCAGGAGTGTATTTGAAATTTTACCTATAAATGTGATTCGATTGGAACAATACACTGATTTCAGTTTTTTTGTTAAAGTTCCTTGCCCGGCAACTATTATAATTGCATTATTATGGATATATTGTTCTGATTTCAGGAGGAATTCTAATCCCTTATAGGGAACATGCCTTCCTAAAAAAAATATAATAGGACGCCCCTGATATTGACGCTTGATTTCTTCAACACCTTGCTCCTCCTGATCGCTCAAGTTAAACCGTTCGGTTTGGACAACATTGGGAAGTACCTGAATCTTGTTTTTCCATGGTTTAAGAGCTTGTGATTCTGTGTAATAAATCGGACTTGTTGTTAATATCACATTAGCTCTTTTTAATATTTTTCTTTCCAAAGGTTTGTAAAACGCATACAGTTTCTTTTGTTCAATGATATCTGAATGCCAGTGAACAATTAATTTAATATCTTTAGGTAGAGTAAATAAAAAGGCCGTGCCTGCAAATGGATTTGGAGTATGAAAATGGATAATATCGGGTTTAAATTCTTTCAGTGTTTTTTTTAATATTGAAAGATAGGACGGCGCCAGCGACTGACTTCTAAGTTTTGCCAGAGAGCCTATACGAATTACCTCCACACCATCTTGTATCTCCCGGATTGTTTTACTTTGATCATTAAAACAAAGGACTTTTTGTTCAAAAGATTCTTTCATCGCAGAAACTATACTGTGACAAACATCTTCTATCCCTCCGACATGGGGAGGGTAATAGTTTGGGATATGTAGAATCTTTTTCATACAGAACAAAGAGAGATTATTTAACTTTTAAAAGATAAATATATACGATCATTTCTCTCAAGACCATATTTCTGAATTTCTTTGTCTGAAAATTCATCAACAAATGTAATGATTTTTACATTAAAACCTGCATTACTCAAACGTTGTTGAAAATCTATCCCATAAATTCTGACATGGTCAGATTGTCCGAACATTTTTTCTCTTTCCTCCTGGGTTACGATACTCGCATCTTCATAAGTTATTGCTAAGCTGGGATCCATTGGAACACAGAATATTGCCCAACAATCAGATCTCAAGATTCTGTAAATTTCAGTCATTGCCTTGTGGTCGTCAGGAATATGCTCCAACACATGTGAACAGATCACAGCATCAAAGGAATTGTCCTCGAATGGTAAATCTGTAATATCAGCTTTAACATCTACATTCGGATCAAACAGGTCGGTTGTGACATATTTGATGTTCGGAAAAGACTTATAATAAGAAGCGAATGTTTCTTCCGGTGCAAAATGCAGCATATGAATCTGCTGTTTGTTGACCGGAAATTTCTGATCGTGAAACAAACGGAGTAACCGATGTCTTTCTGTTGAGTAACATCCGGGGCAGTACACATGACCAGTCAGTCCCATTCCGATCATATGACTCAACTTCGTATTTTGAGCTCTTTTCTGAGCTTCAGGGAAAGGTAAAAACTTTTTATACCCCTTTTGACAACAAGGGCAATGAACATTATCTCCTTTGTAACGGATAGAATTGACTGTTTTCCGGGCGTTAAAGATAACTTTCCTTGGGAAAATCGACTTTAATATACTTTTTATCTGATTCATCTTTTATAAATTTTTCATCTTGAAAGAATAAACGTCCTAACTTTTAATGGAATATTTTTTCATCATTCTGATTTGCATTTAAAGCCTACAACTTCTATGCCTTTATTTCCAAAAATGTGATAAAATATATTCAACTATCTTTTTTGATAAAATAAGACTATCTTTAGCAATATCAACTTCTGACTAATTCTTTGTTTAATCTGGAAAGTGGCGATTCAAGAACAATATAGTTTGAGAAATTATCAATAATAATTCCATATATGTGTAGTTTTTAGGGAACATTTTGCTGATGTTATTTATAGTCAATAAATATTAATTTGATATGTATTCTTCAAATATGAGATGAAAAAGTTCTACCCAGTTCCGGGCATAAGGTTTTGCATACTTTATATCATTGGTTTTATCAAAAACCAATTCTTTTGATGCAAATTTCTTAATAAGATTGGCAAGTTCCAGTTCTTTATCCGGGTTGAAAAATTTTACTTTCTCATATTTTCCTACAGTTTCCCATGCATAGGGGAGATCAGAAATCAAGATCGGTTTATGATATTCTTGGGCCTCTGTAATCGGTAATCCCCAGGTTTCTACTTTGGACGGAAAAATTACGCAATCACAGTTATTATAGCTGATATTCATCTCTTGTCTGTTCAGATAACCTACAAAATGAAGATTTTTCAGACGCCCATATTTCTCATATAAATATTTTGCATAATTATTTTCATCAGGAATAACAGTAATTGCAACCTCAAAATTATTAAAACCTTCGGACTCCAAAAGGGCGACAGCTTTACATATGACTTCAAAATTTTTATGAATCATGGCTCGGGAGGGATAAAAGAATCTTGTTATTGAGTTATCATTTTCCTTATTAGTACCCTCCAACGCCCTGGAAATGTTATTTTCATGTACCGGGATTGATACAATAATGTTGTTAATAGAAAATATTTTCTGAAAAGCATCTCTGATCCATTGTTGTTGTACTATTACATGATTATTTTTATGGATATTGATTTTATAGATATATTTGGAGAATATTGTAATCATAAATATTCCCGGTTGTAGTCGGAATTCTCTGAGTCCTGGGTGATAAAAGGGGAAAGGATTATGGCAATACACAATCCGTTTTTTCGCTTGTACATTAGGGGTGGTATCATGTAGAGAAAACCAGCAGTCGGGATTAAGGACTTTGGATAGTTTCCGGAAACCAATGTATTCATAATATAGTCTGAATAGCCATGATTTGCGTGATTTTGGGAATTCACGGTATTCGACATTGGGATAGGTCGGGTAGAGATCTTTCCGGTGAACCAGGGCGATGATACGGCAATCGTATGATACAAAGCCTGATAAAGCAGACAAGCAATCCTGCATAACTTTTAAAGGACCGCCTGAAAATAAATTCACTCCCGAAACGACTATCGTTTTCATTTTTTTACTTCATTAAATAATTCGATCCAACGTTCCATAATTATTTTTTCGTCATATTCATATGACATTTCCCTGCTGGTTTTACCCATCGATTTTCTAAGTTCTTTAGAATTAATAAGTTTGCAAATTTGTTCGGATAATTTCTCAATATCACCGGTTGGAATAAGAAACCCATTCCGATTGTCTTGTATGATATCTTTGGGACCACACGGACTGTCAAAAGATACAAGAGGGAGACCACAGGACATCGCTTCGACCATTACTGTCGGAAGAGCTTCCAGATAACGAGATGACAGAATGTGGATGGAGTGATCTATGTATTTGGAATGAATATCTTTTACCGGTTCATAAATGTTCACAATCGATTCCAGATTATTTTCGGCAATCAGTCGTAACAGAGCGTTTTTTTGTATTCCTTCGCCATAAATATTAAGTTCCCAGCCGGGATGCTTCCCTGAGACGATTTTCCAGGCTTTAATCAATAAATCATATCCTTTCTCGTAAGCCAGTCTTCCGACGGCAATCGCTTTTTTTGAATTACAGGGAGATATTTCGGTTGGATAATACGATAATGGATTTGGAATGACAATGACATTGTCATTATCCCAGAAAGAGCGTTCTTCATTTGTGAGGACAATAAGCCGATTTAACTTCTTGCATTTCTTTTTAAGACTCTTTGACCTCAGTTTGTTAATAAAATTCGGAAGAAATTTATCTGTAAGCTGACGTGTCATCAATTCCCGAAAATTCGAAGGAAAATGGAGTTCTCCCAGTTTGATACTCCCATCTTTCAACTCATGTAGGAATTCAATATCCAGACCTAATGTCGATATGGTGATATCGGGTTGAATATTCTGTAATAATTTACTTAATTTCTTTTTGTATTCTCTGATTTTAAAAAATCGGGATATAATCTTTTGATAGAAAGTTTCTTTGTTAAAGTTTGCGTGAATTCCGATATTTAGATGGTATATGTGTATTTTATCTGAAATAGGGAAGAAATTCGGTTGATCTTTACTTTGCTCAGTTGTAATAATAGACACATCAAAACCCGCCTTTTCTGCTAAATAGTTGGCTTTAATTGTTGTTACCCTTTCCATCCCTCCTACATGAGAAAGTCCGATGGGGAGTAGATATACAATTTTTATTTTATTAGGTATTGGGTCCATTAGCTTCTGTTATTTTATAATATTGTATCATATAACTTGCAGTTATAAATAGCAACAATACTTCTGTAATATTTTGTGTCCCAATGGTATCTCCTTTGATTTCTAAAACAAACAGTAATACCAGCATTGTTAAAAATAAGAGAAAATCATTCCGGTTTCTTATGCTACTACTGTTGGAAATGGACAATGGTCTTATAAAATAGAGCATCTGATAGCCAATTAAACACAACAAGTAAGGTATCCCTCCATATAATAATTTTCTCATATAACCTGCATCTGTCTTTCCGAAGTATCCTCCATCTTCAAGGTATCTTCCTGCACCTGTCATTAGAATTTCATCCGATAATTCGTAATAATGATGCTCAAGAGCGTCGGATGACCCAGTAGAAAATTTTCCGGATTCTTCATAGTTGTAATAAAATTCAAAAGCAAATGGAAAAATATCATGCATAACTGCATTTTTCAGACTTGAACTGAATCCGAGATTAAATATAGCAACAACAACAACTGCAATGATGGAAATAAATTTTAGGAGGTTAGGTATTACTTTCATCGGATTCTTTAAAGTAAGGATACTCATAATCAATCCAATTCCGAAACCAATATAAGCAGTTCTTCCAGACATGATAGATCCGATAGAAAGTAAAGTGAATATGAGGTATTTGAATAGAGTAGGGATATATTTTAGATTTTCAAATTGCAATAATCTGAAAAACAAAATAAAAGCTAAACCGTATCCACCTGGTAATTCAAAAAGCGGATTCCCGGCAAGAGCATAACCTCTGAAATAAATATTGTATGGATTATTACGGAGAAATTCCTGAAGTTCTGCTGATTTGATCGAAATCAGCCATTCTCCGAAAGGAGGAATTAATAAACCTAAAAGCTGGATTAGCCCTTGCAATGCAAATGTGTAACACACAATAGATAAGGATAATTCAAAAGCGTCGGATTCGCGCTCATCTAACATGATTGGCAATGCATAGATCAGACTACACAACATAAATAATTGTAGTAGAAGTATCTTTATTATCGTGAAATCGTATTGGTTATGGGCTATTGTAATGAAAGCACAAAAGACACCCGATAAAAACAATCCGATCAATATGGTTGTATTATGCTTCAAATAAAAATAAGTGAAAGGGAATGTCCTCTTGAAAAAAAGATAATAGAAAGTCGAAATAAATACGGATAATACCGCTGAATTATAAACGAAAGGGATTCTAAAATTGAATATAATCAAAAATAGGATAACAACCTTAAGTATGAACTGAAATATATTGTTCATTTGCAAAATAATATTTTATAAAAACCTTTCAAAAAATTTATCACCATAAACCAATCCAGATAGTTTGCCGGAAAATGAAGATAATTCCAGGCTGTTTTCTTGTCAAAACGAGCTATCACACTGAATGTTAAAGAGTCTCTGCGGGCTATGATTTTCCGGAAGAACCTGGGGTCTATCCGATCTTTCCAGCTGTATACAATATCCCTCATAGCCACATACATTTTTACCGTATTGGAAAATGTATTTGTTCCATGCTGCCGGTAATATGCCAAATACTCATCTATATAGCAGATTTTGTATCCGTCATAAGCTACACGAAGCCATAAATCCCAATCTTCTATACAGGTATTTTCATTATATCCTCCGCATACTTCCCAGACATCTTTTCTGAACAACGTAGCTTGAGCAACAATGCAATTGCTTTCCAAAAGGGATTCAAATGTCAGACTTTTCTCCGGGTCTTTTACCGGGTCAATGGTCCATATGCCTTTGCTGGTCTTTCCTTCTTCATCGATTATATGGGCCTTTCCGAAAACCAAGGCACAATCAGGATTCTGTTCTATAAATTCGACTAATCTCTGTACCTTGTTTTCTGCCATCAAATCGTCGGAGGCTATACCAGTTATGTATTTTCCTGTTGCAAATTCTCGGATACCTCTGTTTAGGGTTTTGGAAATTCCTCTGTTTTCTTGTAAAACCAGGATGAAACCATATTTTTTCTGTAAATCTTTTAACAGTTCCTTTGACCCGTCTTTTGATCCATCATCAATGACGATAATTTCAATATTGTCATAAGTTTGGTTCACCACACTGATAATGCTCTGTTCGAGGTATTTCTTGTGGTTATAGGATGGAATAATAACTGATACTTTAGGATTATTCATGGCTATTTTTATTCTTGAATTTTAAAATGAATATATCCTTTATCTTAATTCGCTTCTCGAGTCCATACAAAGAATATGCCGCAGATGCGATAAACAGTAAACTTCCGGTAATATATATCCATGTTTGTGATACAAAATAAGATAAAATAAACATGGAAATAATGAGCAGTATCTGTATCAGAAAAATAATTTGAAATTCTTTTAAGAGTGTTATTTCAAATTTTGAACTGACCACAAAAGATACGATCAGAAAATTTAAGATATAGCTGATTGTGAACCCGATTCCGATGCCTTCTAATCCCCAATAAGTGAATCCCAGAATAGATGCTGCGAGAAATATACTGTTCCCGATTATTTCCAGAATGAGAAATAATTTTGTGTTTCCTTTTGCTAAAGATACAAATCCCAATGTCCAGGAAGCTGTTTTGAAAATAATACCGGCAATAAACCATTGAGAAATTGCCAGAGCCGCCATAAATTCAGAGCTGAGAAATAAGCGGATAGCTAATGGTAAAAACATAAGATACAGTATAATCAGGGGGGCGACAATCAGGACTGAGATTTCAGCTTGTTCATTTACGGCTTTTTTTAAAGAAATCACATCATTATGAAGAGCTGAGATTCTCGGAAAGTAATCCATCGACATGGCTGAGAAGATTAGTCCTACATACTGGCTTGTAATTGACCAGCCAGCAGAAAATAATGCGACATCGTTTTTCCCGGAAAGATTTTCAATGTAAAGAATGGTTAAATAGAACATCAGATTAGTTGATAAAGCGCCTAAATTAAAAGGTATTCCTATCCGGATCATTTGCTTACCTCTTTGAATGGATTCGGACTGAGTCAGTGTTACAGGAATAACCTGGATCTTTCTGGAATAATACCAGGAACAAATAAAAGTAGCGACAGAAGAAATGATAATAGCAGGGACTATACCTTTAGTTCCCCAAAAATAATACAGAGGAATTGCAGCTAATAATCCAATCAAAGTGCTAAATGTCACAGATTTAGCATATTCTTTGTGTTTTCGGGTTCCCTGAAGTAAGGATAGGTTTCCATTTCCAAAAGACATCAGTAGTACAAAGAGTGACAAATAAATAAACGACCAGGTTTCATTAGTATTATTAAATGACCACTGGCTTAGTTGTGGAGAAATGAAAACTGTAACTATAATTCCTAACATTCCGGTAAAAAAGATCCATTTTTTCAGAGTTTTAACAATCAATGAAAATTCATACTGATCCCCTTTGGAATCTGCATTTGCGATTTCTCTTGTTGCACTAAATGGTATCCCCAGGTTACAAATAGATAAAATGAGATTGACCGGGGTTTGAAAAAGGTTATTAATTGCATACCCCGTTGTTCCCAGAAATACCGCAATAACTTTAGACTTAACTAAGTTAATAATAATGGAGAAAAACTGCACAGAACCAAAGAGGCTTGTTGTTTTTAGTATATGACGATACGACTGTTGGCTCATTCTCCAAGTAGTTATTACCAGTTATTTAATGCATCTACGATAGCAATGACTTCTTCATTTGTCATTATGGGGCTGATTGGAATGCTTAATACTTCCCTGTGAATTTTCTCTGTTATAGGAAGCGATAAATTATTCCATTCCTTATAGGCAGATTGTTTATGAGGTGGGATAGGATAATGAATGGATGTTTGTATTTCTAGAGCATTCATATAAGCCTGTAGTTTGTCGCGATTTTCACTACGTATAACGAAAAGGTGCCATACATGCCCCATATAATCAGCTACTGGAACCTTACCATCTGCAACTGAAGGTAATAGCACTTTCTCATTGTGTATATGATCCATATAATATTGGGCAATCTCCCTCCTGCGTTGATTGCTGGAGTCAAGGTATTTCAACTTAACATCCAGTATAGCTGCCTGAATTTCATCTAATCTGCTATTCACTCCTTGGTAAATATTCATGTATTTCTCCTTGCTTCCGTAATTAGCCAATGCACGAACTATTTCTGCCAGTTCTTCATTGTTTGTAGTTACTGCACCTCCATCTCCGAAGGCTCCCAGATTTTTTCCAGGGTAGAAACTATGTCCGGCAGCGTCCCCCAATGAACCTGTTTTTTGCCCTTTATACAAACATCCGTGCGCTTGAGCATTATCTTCAATTAGTTTTAAGTTATATTTTTTACAAATTTCAAAAATTCTTTCATTGTATGAATTTTGGCCATAGAGATGTACCAACATGATGGCTTTCGTTTTGGAAGTGATAGCCTGTTCAATTAGTTCGGTATTAATTTGATAGTCTTTTATGCAAGGCTCAATAAATACAGGATTCAGACGGTTGTCTGTGATTGCCAGAATGCTGGCAATGAAAGTGTTAGCAGGAACTAGTACTTCATCACCTTCGTTGATTACTCCCAATTCGATGTAGGCTTTTAAGATCAGCCTTAAAGCATCCAATCCGTTGGCTACTCCGATGCAATGGGGGGAACCTATAAAATTAGCATAATTTAACTCGAACTTTTCAGTTTCTTTTCCGAGCAAGTACCATCCGGAGTCGGTAACACGTTTGACCGCTTCGTGAATTTCATCAGCATATTGCTCTGTAATCTTTTGTATATCAAGAAATTTTATCATTATTGTTTGCTTAAAAAGGGAGATTAATTCCTGATTTTTCGGATTTTTACTTGTTTTTGTTTTGTATAGTAGTCTGTAAGACTTTCGATGCTAATTCGATATGTTTATGCTTGGCCCGTTCAAAGCGATCCGGATATATCTTGTAATAGATGTCCTGTTCATCACTTTGTATAATCTCGGGATCAAATGTTTTTACGAATCGGTGTGTGTTATTACTGCGACGAGCATCTGAGTACTCAATAGACTTTTCTAAGAACTCAAACCCAATTTCGCTACTGATTATATTCCCCAATATGGAGGCTCCAGGTACAGAGTCTGGTGAAAATATCCAACTACCCTGAGTAAAAGATTCATTATCAATATTATATATTCGAGCAACTCCCTGAGGAATATTATTGACTGAGAAAATGAAATAGTATTCCAGTCCATTTTTTTCACGTTCTTTATAATTCTGTATCCATTTTCGTTGAGCTTCCAAATCTACCGGCGTAGAGCTTATGTGCCTGTTTAATTCTTTGTCTGAACGCAGAGTTAAGATAAATTCGGCATCTGTTTCTTCAACAAACCTTGTTTGAAGACCATACCGATCTAATTTGAAAGTCTCAGGTAATTTTTTTATCATCCTGTAATATTAATTGTTCGACCACCATCAACCACAAGCTGGTGTCCGGTAATCCATTTGGAATCATCACTTAGTAAAAATTTAACTGCCCCCCAGATATCATTTGTCGTACCAAGTCCAAGAGGATAGGATGCTTCCATTCTCGTAACCAGTTCATTACATTGGTAAATGTGCTCTGTCCCGGCTGTACGGACGCCACCTGGTAATACGGAGTTGACCCGTACTTCTGGAGCCAACTCTAAAGCCATACATCTCATTAATCCATCCATTGCAGCTTTTGAAGCGGCATAGGCACTGAAAGCCTTTGCTCCGAAATTACTGATATTACTTGAAACAAATACGATACTTTTCAAAGCATCGTTATTAATTTTCTTCTTTTTCAATACTTTAGCAATAATTGCCGCAGAAATGACATTAACATTGAAAGAGGTTTGATATAACTCTGCTGATGCCATTTTTAATGGGATTGTTTTTAAATATCCGGCGCAATGAACAAAATTGCTGACATTACCTCCAATTTCAATAATGAAAGAGGAAAAAGTATTTTCCAGAGTTTCCACATTAGCAAGATCATATTGCCAGATCAGATGTTGTCCGGGTTGAGAGCAGGAATCCAGTGTTTCCTGCAATCTTTTTTCATCACGCCCACAAAGAATAACCGGATGACTATCCGACAGTCGAATTGCAACCTCCCGTCCAATGCCTGAAGAGGCTCCGGTTACTATTATGAAGTTTTTTTTGTTCATTTTTGCCTTTTAGACTCTATTAATTTTTGCAGGTTATCGACAGTATCTATGCTTCTTAATTCATCAGCATAAATTGTTGCTCCATACGATTCGCCAGCCAAAGCAATAATTGAAAGCCGTGAAAGTGAATCCCAGGCATCAAATTCTGATAAAACATCTGTTGGAGTTACTTTATCGACTTCTAAAATTTCGGCTACTTGTTCTAAAAAACGATCCATTTCAATAATATATTATCTGATTAAAGTTTAATTTTCCTAATTGCTGCTGAATTCCTCCCCAGGCTAATCCGATACCGAATCCTGCAAAACAAACATCAAAAGTTGAGGCAAGAGCATCAGTTCCTAAATTAAAAGCAATATTTGTTGGAATAGTTGCTCCGCTGGCGTTCCCGAAGTTCTCAACAATGTTAGAAGGCATCTTTTCCCTGGGAATGCCAATCTTATCAGCTAATTTGTTTAGCATGAACTTGTTGGGCTGATGAAACAGATAATGGTCGATATCATTGGCTTTTTTCCCGGAGATGGAAAGAAGTTCTTCAATCATGGGAGGAACTTCATTTTGGACAAAATTAAAAACTTCATCTCCTTTCATGATCAGGTTATCCAAGCTTCTAAAATTCCCATTTTCATCTTCTTTCATCTCGGCAGTTTCTTTGCTAGAAGGTAGTTTGAATCCTCCTGCCGGAATTTGTAATGTATAGGCCCCTCTGCCATCCATATTTAATACTGCTTGAATGGAACAGGGATCAGAACTACGTTCAACTACAGTAATACAGGCAGCATCACCAATCAAGGGATGGCTATTTCTATCCCGATTGCTTACTTTATGACTTAAAACATCGGCATTCATCAGTACTACCTTTTTTATACTGTCTTGCTCTAAGAGCATATATGATTGAATTAATCCGATGATGAATCCCGCACAACCCTGATTGATATCCATACATAAGACGTCTCTCCCAAGTTCCAGTTTCCCCTGTATGATATTACTTGTTGGAGGCATGAAGTGTTCAGGTGATTGTGTAACAAGGATGAGAGCACTAATATCTTCTTTCTTTATTAAATATTTGTCTATAAGATAGTTAATCCCGAATACGCACATATCAGAAACATTCGTTTCTTGATTAACAACCCGGTGTTTATTATAGCCCATTGCTAACTTGAGTTTCATTGATTTGGCTGGAGAAAAGTTATAATTCTCCATTCCTTCTTCAAATAAAACTTCTCGATCAGGCAAAACCGCCAGAATACCGCTAATTCGTTTATCGTGATATGTAAATTTCAGGCTCATTTACTGGATACCATTTTTGTTTAATAATTGTATTATTTTATCTATTGAGGAAAAGTTCTCTGGTAGCACATCAATTCCGTCAATCGATATTCCGAATGCTTCGTCCAGGGTAGTTACTAATGTCACCACATCAAATGAGTCCAACATACCTTCTTGTATGAAGTCAACTTCCTGAGTAAAATCGGACTCAGGACGGAGTTCAGTAAGTATTTTGATAATTTGTTCTTTCATTACATTTATTTTTTTATCATTATGAAATCTGTAAGGGATTCAAAAGTAAATCCATAGTAAGAGTATATTTTAATGGCATTTTCATTTTTATCGTCTACCCATAATGTTTGCCTTTTAGTGTTTCTACATTCATGAAAAGCTCGCCGGAAAAGAGATGACCCTATTTTTTGATTACGATAAGCAGGGAGTGTGACCCAATATCGTAAGTGCGACGATATTCCGTTTATATCGAAAATAACACATCCGGTCAGCTTGCTCTGGTAAGTAGTTATTAGTACCTGTTTATTTTCAATTTTTTGCAGAATCTCATCTTCTGTAGGAATTTGTTCACTGTATTTGTCAAAGTTTTCAATCAGTAACTCTTGTAATTGTTTAACATATTCTGGCTTTGCATAATCAACAATAGGGTCCAGAGTTTGTTCTTGGTCCAAACCAGTTGTTCTTACCATCCGGCGTAATTTTCGACGAATGGTGAATCCGTTTTTCTCAAAAACCTCACATATTTTGATCACAGAATCATTATTTCCAATTAGATCTGTTACAAAAATTGAATCGGGATAAGTGCCCGAAAGTTTGGATAGTCCACAATTCAATTGTGTAAGTCCGGTTGATATGAAGTACAAATGAAAGAAATCATCATTTTTCCGGAAGATGAATATACACTTCTCATGTATTTCAATATATAGCAATCCTTGGCTTATTAATGATCTGGAGAGCTTTTCATCAATATAAAAATTTATTATGAAGCCTTCTTTATACGATCTGATCGTAGAAATGGTATTACTTATTTGAGAATAATCGCAAATATTATCCATAGATCTGTTTACTTAATGCTAACCGGTCTATTTTTCCATTAGCGTTCAAAGGCATTTCTTCCAACCTGTGATACTTCGTTGGAATCATATATTTGGGAACGAATTCTGTCATTTTTTTTCGGAACTCTCCAATATTCAATTCAGATTCTGATTGAAAAAAAACTTCAATCTCTTTATTATTATTGTTATAGACTACACAAGTGGCTTTAACCATTTGTGTTGATAGAACGGCGGTTTCTATTTCCCCTAATTCAATCCGGTAACCATTATGTTTTATTTGTGAGTCTTTTCTTCCCACATAGATTATTTCTCTGTGTTCATTCCAGTATGCAATATCTCCTGTTCGGTATATAATTTCAGGATAGTGCTTATTTATAGGATTTTGAACAAATGCTTTCGAAGTTTTTTCTGGGTCATTATAATATCCCATTGCGAGAGAGGAACCTCTTACACAAAGCTCTCCTTGTTCTCCGGTTCCAGCAAGTTGATTTTCTTTATTAAGTATCAGAACTCCACTATTTTTACAAGGAATACCAATAGGGAGTGGGTCGTTGTCGGCAAAATCCCTGTTTACCACATAATAAGTACAATCTACCGTAATTTCGGTTGGTCCGTATAGGTTGGCGTACAAACAATTTGGTAAAAATTTACGCCAATAGTTCAAATGTTTGTTTGGCATGACTTCTCCTGCAAAAAGTATTTTCTTTAGGTAGGTCGGTTTCTTTTTTTCGAGCAGATTGAAATTTGTAATATTAATCAGAACAAAAGGAACCCAAAAAACAAAATTTATTTTTTCTTCATCGAGAAGTTCGATCAGTTTTGCAGGGAAAGCGTAGTGTTCTTCCGGTACGACAACTAGAGTTGCTCCTGTTGCAAACATCAGGTATAGGTCGAGAGTCGAGTTATCGAAGTAAAAAGGAGCCTGATTGCCAATTATAGTATCGCTTTCGATGTGAAATGTTTCGATAGCCCAGTCGATGTAGTCGATAACGCTTCTGTGAGAAATGACAACACCTTTGGGAAGCCCTGTAGAACCTGATGTGAAGATAGAATATACCGGATCTGTATCAATTACATCGAATAACCTTGCCTCGATTGTTTCGAATGCAACCGGAACTGTAAAATCGATTTCATCCAGGCATATGATTGTCTTATCATAAATTGATTTTAATTGTTCGCATTTAGCTTTATTCGTCAGAATAATTTCCGGTTGCAGAGAGTCTAATATATTTTTGATACGTGTATCAGGAGATTTGGTATCCATTGGAACATAGAAGTTTCCCGAATAATTAATTGCGGCAAAGCTTAAAACCATATCAGACCCCTTTTCCATGAATACAGGAATTGGCTTATTTATACCTGGGTTTTTCTCAATAATTTGAGTTGCGAGAGCCAATGCTTGTGCTTTCAGGCTCCCAAAATTTAGCGATTTATATTTATCTTTAACCGCAATTTTTTCAGGAAAACGTTCTGCTGTCTTATTAAGATATTGTGTTACGTTTATTTGCATTACTTTTTAATGAAGTTTGTAATGTAAAAATTGATTGTATTCCCTTATATAATCGTTTTCGTCGTATTCGTGCGATGCTAATACTAAACAAATTGCCCCTGATGAAAAATTGCTTAGTTCCCGCCAAATTCCGGGAATTACCAACAATCCAAAATTAGGGCGGTTTAATGAAATTGTTTTTTTATTTTTTCCGTCATCAATAATTACATCGAAACTTCCGCTTACAGCAACAATTAATTGCTGTAAATTCTTATGCGCATGTCCTCCTCGCGATTCTCCTCCAGGGACATCGTAAAGATAGTAAACCCTGCGTACATCGAAAGGTAAATCAATAGAGTTATTCAAAGCCGTCATATTGCCTGCTCTATTGGAAATTTTTGGTAACTCCAGTACACAACAGTTAAAAACCGATGTTCCCATTTTTTTGTTCTATTAAAAAGGACTCAAAGTCCCTGATGTAATCCATTTCCTGATAACTGGTCGAAGCCAAAACAAGACAGACTGCATTGGTAGAGAAATTTTCCATTCTCCTCCAGTACATATTGGGGATATAGAGGCCTATATAAGATCTATTTAATGAAAATCGTTGTTCTGTGATTCCATTGTGTAGGACAACATCAAAACTTCCCGACAGAGCGACAATCAATTCTTTTTGTTTTTTGAAGGCATGACCTCCACGTATTTCCCCTCCCGGGACATCATAAATCCAGTAAGTACGTTTAATAGAGAAAGGCAACGAATTGCCTTTCTCTATAAACGACAAGTTCCCTCGTTCATCCAGGATTTTGGGAATATTTAATAATTGTACAGAATTCTGTACGTTGCTTTCTGGTTCAGACATTCATTTATTAGAAAGTATATTGAACACCAACCATCATAGCAGAAGAAGCATCGAAACCCTTGTCTCCAAGATATCCGTCGAATTTATCGTCCATGAATGTACCATTAGCTTCAAAGAAGATAGCCAACTTGCCTCCCAATGATGGAGTATAGTTCACACGTCCACCGAAATGGCCTCCCATTACCGTTTCAGCAGATTTAACATCAGCTTCGGAAGACATGTATATTCCAGGACCAGCAAAAGCGATCAGTTCGAAGTGAGTTGGTTCCGAACCATATCCTGAAATCAGTTTTGTCAGGTTAGCGGTGAAATCCAATGTAAAAGAGAATCCGTTGAACTCCTGTAAAAACCCTTCTTCACCGTTTTTTCCTTCTTTATATTTCATATCCGGCCAGTTTTTTGGAAAATAACTTGTTCCGTCATCATGAGTAAATGTACCCATTTGAGGAATGTTGAAATTCCATCCAGTGTATTGTCCGTAATATCCTTGCAAACGGAGTCCCAAACCAGGGTTAAACCATTTACCGATTGAAATCCCTCCTCCAAATGTTATACGGTCTCCAAAAGCCATTATACCATCTTGGCTGGCCATTAAAAGATTAGGACCGATGCCTAAGGATACATACCACATCTCGTTCATTGAATAACCATATTCAGATCCAGTTTTAGTTGGAATCATCTGTGATTCGTCTTTGAGATCTCCTGCGTAAGCCGGCACAACTGCAACTAACATTGCAAATGCTGCTAATAAATAAAATAATTTCTGTTTCATAATTTACTTGGTTTAATATGTGTTAATAATCTTAATTGTTTTCATCCTTGGAACTGTAATTTTGAGAGTACCCATATCCATATCCATATCCATATCCATATCCATATCGGTAACCATACTTCCCAAAATTATTTTGAGAAACGCCGTTATATACTAACCTCATGTTTTTCAAACGATGTTCACGATTGATACTATCAATGAAATTAATGGCATTCAATGGAGTCACATTTTCTCTTAAAACAAATAGGGTTGCATCACTTATCCGATCTAACAGGAATGTGTCGGAAACACTACCTACCGGGGAGGTATCGACTATAATGTAGTCGTATTTCTCCCTTAGTTCCAGGAAAAGCCAATCCAAATCTCTTTCCATCAGAAGCTCATTGGGGTTTGGAGGAACAACGCCTGAGAACAATACATCCAGGTTAGAGTTTTTACAGATTCCTTTATGGATTAATGAGTCGATATCATCTTCATCTCCGTTCAGATAGGAAACAATTCCCTTTTTACCGACATTGCCATTCAGACCAAGGTAAGATGCTAACTTTGGACGACGGATGTCTAACCCTATCAGCAGCGTCTTATATTTTAGTGCAAACGTCATTGCCAGATTCAAAGATACGAATGTTTTTCCTTCTCCGCTTAAAAACGAAGTAACCAATATAACTTTTTTATTGGGATCGGTAAGAATAGTCCCTAAGTTAACACGAAGCAACCGGAACATTTCCGTAATAGAGTCCGTAGAGTTGGCCGAAACCACCATCGGTCCTTTTTTCTTACTTTGAGGAAGAGTGACAATAATTGGTATATCCGATCTTTTGTTAACATCTTTCTCAGTTTTGACCTTATAGTTTAAGAGTTCTTTTAAACTAAAGAGTATAAATGGTAAAATAAGACCAATAACAAAACAGATTATATAAATGAATCGTCTGTTAGGTGCTATTGGAGCGCCGCTTGCCAGAGGAGATTCGATTACTTTTGCACTTGGAGCTGTAATCTCCAATGATAAAGCAGTTTCTTCTTTCTTTTCCAGAAGCATCAAGTACAGGTTCGCTTTAATCTCCTGTTGACGTCTTTTTTCAGTCAGCTCTCGTTCTTTCCGGGGGATATCTTCAATGCTTTTGCCGTACATCGATATCTGGTCATTAATGTCTTTCTCTCGGATTTTTAATGTTTTACGAGAATTGTCTGCTCCTAAAGCGATATTATTACGCAACAAAGCTATTTTTTCATTGAGCCGAATAACTTGCTGGTTGTTCTCATTGGTATATTTCAAAAGACGCTCCCGATTTAGTACTGCGGCATTATATTCACTTATCGATCCTGATAAATTATTGTCTTTCAACTCAATAGCATAGGGAAGAGTTTGCGGTTTATTCCCTATTTTTTTAAGCTCTTCACTTAAAATATTCAGTAACTCAATTTGCGTCCCGATATCTACTAATTGTTTTTTTGAGGCATTGTCTCCTTCAAGCAGTATAGTTGTTTCAGAGCCAATATCGGTAGAGCGATTTGTTCTCCGAAATTCCTCGATGTCCAACTCAGAGCGACTTAAATCACTTGTAATCGAAGCAAGTCTGTCTTCAATAAAGCGGGTAGCGTTTTTTGCTGCTTTATTTTTATCTTCCATGGCATCCCGGTTGTAGATTTCAATCAATTTGTAGAGAAATTCTACACCACGGTGACGATGTGTTTCGTTCAAAGACAAATTTACAATACTGGTATTTTTACCAACTGTACCAACTGTAAGAATAGAGCTGTAATACATCGCAATTGGCAGAGGATTACAAATATCTACATGCAATGGAAAATCCGGATCTAATTTATACACAGGATCCGGTTTTAGGTAAACTTCGCCAATTGGCGACTGAAAGGATGCCGGAAGTGTATTGAATGTCTCAGAAATGACTTCTCCTCCATAAGAGCCTTCAACTGTGATGGTATTATCAGACTTGGCCGATAATTTCAACCGCATCGCACCTGCAATATTCGATAGATTTGTTTCTTCCACCGAAACCTTTACCGGAACAGATTGGTAAGGCCGTGCATTTTCATTAAAATACAAATCTGAATCTTTAAACCGGCCTTTGATGGAGTACTTTATATATAGCCCCTGTTCTCTGACAACTGTTTCTATCAAGTCCCGGGATTGAAGTATGATCATTTCATTATCCAGATTGTTTCCAGGATTGACCAGATTCATATTTTCAAAAATGGAAAGCTCACTGTTTCCTAGTCCCCCTTTGTTATCTTTTAGTACAATTTCGGAATTAACACTATAAACCGGAGTACTGTAACGAAGGTATAGATAACCACAAAGTAAAGCCAGGATGATAGAGGCGGCAAACCATTTCCAATGCACCAGAAAATTAATCAAAAACCACTGAAGGTCGACTTCTTTATCATTGGAAGTCTGCTTTTTATGCTGAATCGGTTGACTCCTTTCCTCGGATCTAAGTCCTGGATTATTAACTTCCGGAACAGGACCCCTCGATTCTCTTCTGGAACTCTTTTTTGTCCCTATTTCTTCTTTGATTGTTTTTCCTCCCTCAGGAAAGATATCCGGTTGTTTTTTAGATGTACCAGGAGTGGACGATTCTTGTCCTGCTTTAACTTCTGATTCTTTTATCGGAATTTTAAGAGCATCACTTTCGTCGGTGAAAGAAACTTTTCTTTTAGCCAGGGCAATGTCAGGATAGCCTGTGGTAAATGGATTATCCTTTACATTCAGTTCTTTATTTTGACCCTTATTTAAGCTATTTCTGAACTGTATGGAAGGAGCAAACTCCAATTTTGCATTGGTATCTTCTTTTTGCTGGTAAAAGAAAGTCCCTAATTCAGGAATCTCTATAGTCCCATTTTCTTTTACAACTTCTAATACAGTTTTAAAAAAATCAGTAGTAAATCCGTCTGTAATCTGGATATTTTCTTGCTCCAGACGGACTTTTAATTCATTTTCGATGTCTTGAATTTTTATCATTCGTCAATACTTTCGTTTGGAGCGGCAATGAAAGAAACTATTTTTCTTCCCGCTACTTCTTTTGTTTGAAACTCTCCGAAGCCATCAATGCAGACTACCTCTCCTTTTTGTAGTTCTTCAGAGATATAGCCTGCAATTACTTCCCGGGCTTTGGAGAGCTCCGGGTCATTCATTTGGTATTTTTCTGCCAATATTTGATTCAATTGCTTCATGAACTTTTTTTTTATTTCCTGATTAAAAGGAAAATTTTATAATCTGGCAGCCATAAAACTAATTTCTTTTTCTACATAGGGTATATCCTGTTCTTCGACTCTTTTTGCCAATTGCATCAATGATTCTTTCATCGAGTGTAACAGGTTGTTGTCATACCCATGGTAAATTTCTTCCATTAAGCCATCTTCTTCGTAAAGCGAATAGATGCTTTTTTCATACTTGTCAGAAAGATGATAGAGTGCTTGTTGAAACTCTTGTAATGTTACAGAAAACGCTTCCAGTACTTTTAGCTGGTGTGAAAATGAAGTTTGTTTAGACATAATAATTCAAGTGTAAATAGTGTTATGTTAATTAAATTAAGTAAATCATTATAAATTCGCAAGCATCAGGATAAAGCCGACAATTCCCATGCCAAAAGAGGTAATTGCAAGCCAAAAGCTTGTTTGCGCACCCATACCGCCTGAGTTTTGAGCTTGTGTCTTATTCGGTTGGACATACAGCACATCATTTTGCTGCAGGTAGAAATAAGGAGAGCTGGCAATGTTTGGGTCGTTCATGTTCAAACGAATTACTTGCATTTCCCCGCCGGGCATTTGTCTCATTATTCTTACATTGTCCCGTTCTCCGTAGATTGTCATATCTCCGGCTAAAGCAAGCGCTTCCAGGATATTAATGTTGTCTTTGGGCACTGTGTGCATTCCCGGACTACCAACTTCACCTAATACTGATATTTGGTAGTTGACGAGTCGTACGGTAACTATAGGATCTATTTTTAAGTAATCTTTTATTAATGCCTGTAAGTTGGATTTCAATTCATCACGGGTAAGACTGGTAACTTTTAATTTTCCGAAAACAGGAAATTCAATGTATCCGGATTCGTCTACTAAATAATTATTTTCTCCACGTGAATAATTTGCACCTTCCGATTGTCCTGTAAATGATGTTGATGGTTGGAACATTAAATTAAAATCTGCAACGAGTGAAGGCTCCATCGTTGAATTTACAGAGATATTGATGATATCCCCTGTTTGAAAACGGGTACGATTCTCTAAAGCTTTTGTGGGTAGAGTCACAATAGTCTGTTCACGAGTATCATCATTTTCCATATAGGGAACTTTTTTATAAGATACACAAGATGATACTACAATCAACAATGATACGATAACAACAATTTTAGCACTTAGTTTTAACATTTCTTTTAGTTATTATTCCCGTTCATTCAGAAGCTGAACTTTACGGTAGGTTCATTTTATCAAATCTTGAAACAAACTGGGAAACTATCTGGAAATTACATAATTTCCCAATTTGTATGTTTATTTTCAATATTTATTATTCCTGCTTTTATTGAATCAGGACCTTACGATTGCTTTGTTCTTTTTCTGTCGTTGCCTTCACGATGTAGACCCCACTTTCTGGAACTGAAAATGTAACGTGTAACTGATTCAGACCTTTCTTGAATACAACAAGCTGACCTTGCAGATTATAAACTGAAACGGTTTGGATCGATTGACTATTTCCACTCAATACTGTAATCATCTTACCGGTATTATGAATTTGGATTGTATTCCTGTCTGTGGAAATATCCTCTGTTCCGGAAGGAGCTTTAGGATTGAAATAGATGTAGAAACGACCTGCTCCGGCATCATTATTTTCATTTGTAAATTCATATACCGGATTTTCCTGAATATTCTGAATATACGAATTGCCATTAGCATCTTTATTCATACGATCCTCGAACCAGATCCCACTTGCCGGGAAGTTTTTATAATCAGCAAATTCCAATTTTAACTTGTTCGTGCTTACGGCTGTACTGACCCCAATTTCCATTGCTTGATCCAGATCTCCGACGGAGTTGATGGAGGTAGCAACAGGATTATTATTTTTATTTACAAGAGCATAGACAATACTGGCCATGGTTGTATTTTCTTTATTATTATTGAGGTTCGCCTCCGGAAGTGTAGTCCAGACATCTTCGTTAATTACAAACGAATTGCTTGAAGTCTCGTTATAACGAAACAGCATAGAAGAATTCCTGAATTTTCCATTGTAAGCATGGATACGGAACAGGTTATCTTCGTTTGCTGATGCACGAAGCTGATACTGAGGCGCTGTTAGAGACATATCGGGTGTAATTGAAACCTGACTATTTGTCAATTGAGATGCCTTATCGAAAATTATGGATTGCATTGGAGCTATTTTGAGATCGGACACTCCGGTTTCATCCGGAGAGGTAATTGCTCCGGTCGTTTCGTCAATCTGATAAGTATAATATACGTCGACGACATTACCTTCTGACTCTGTTGCTGTTCGCAGAACTTTGAAAGATTTGGCAAGAGCAGGATTTGCTTCCTGGAACTTTACCGGATCGAGATGCGACATCAATGGGTTCCCGATAACAACCGAATTGTAACTTTCATCACCACCCTTATTCACAGTCATTTTAAATGTTGTATCGGATTGCAACGCTGTATCGAATGCAAATTTATACTGGCTTGTTCTTGTTAAAACTGCCGATTGTCTGGTAGCTGATCCATAGGTCGGAGAGAGTGGATTAGCATCGTAATAGGAGTATTGAGTATTGGTTATAGACTCAACCGGGAATTTGAACGGAACATTTGTCGTCGATCCGATTGGCTGATTATCGTCGATCCATACAGCAACACCCATTCCTATCGGATAGGAAATATCCAGGTCTCTAAATGGCGAACTCCAACTGCCGGCATCGATTATGGCTGATGTTTGAGGATTGTTTGTTTGATACAACTGTTGGTATACGGTATATTCTCCGGCTACAACTCCACGTTTAGGAGAGTTTTCATGATAGAAGTCGCCTGAGTAAAAATTCATCAGAGGAGGGGTGACCATGTTCCAGCGGTTAGATGGAAGGGTCAGTTGCACTCTCGCTTCATTGTATTTCAGAATCATCGGCTTTCCTACTTCAGCTCCAGGTTCGAACGTAATTTTATTACAAGCTGCGCGTGTCCCCATTTGTAACTCAGGATAGTTCGTCTTGCCGGCTGCAATGGTTACATCGGTGCTGTTGATGATCTTGGTTCTTCCTGAAGGAGTTACTGTCCAGTTGTTTATATTCTGCCAATCTTGATCATTGGCGGCACCGGTCCAGACTGCAGTTGCTACAGCATTAGGGTCGGGACCTGCAGTAATGGTTCCGCTTGCAGTTGCTACATTACTTTCAGTAATTCCGTCGCAAGTGATCGCGTAAGTTACAGAAACAGTCCCTGTTGCATCCGGGTCGAGCCAAACGCGGATTTTACCATTCAATGGGTATGCATAGGTCTTGGCTGAGTAACTTTTGATTTTTATAGTTGGGGTGGTACAGGAGTAGAAGTCATTGGCAAGGACATCCACATCTTGGTAGCTTCCGGCATAAAGACCTGTTATCGCATCATTATTAGCCTGAAGAATACCTCCATTTATAACATTATCTGCTTTCACACACTCATAGTACCCTGTTGCCGGTACAGTCTTGTCTCCGTTGTCGGTCAATTGAATCCAGAACATTTTATTGCGCGGGTCGAAAGACAGGCCGGTAAACGTATAGGTAAGAGTGGGTGCGGGGTTGCTTGCATCAGTAGGATAGATGGAAGTCGTATTATTCGTGCTTGAGTCCAGAATTTTCTTTGTAGTCAGCAATTGAGCTGTCTCCAAAGATGTGCCGTAATAGAATGAAATAGGAGCATTATTACTGATTGCTGCTGATCCGTTGTTTGTGACCTTAAACGAAATTGTGATGCTGTTTGCTGTAAAACCTGAGAATTGCAGATCAGACGGCACCAGGTCCGGCATCAGAACAGCAGGATAAAAGTTGTCATTCCGCACAATCGGTTGTTGCAGTAACGTTCCGTTGTAAGGAGCAATGCTTTTACAGTCTGTTGTCGGATTTCCGTCAGCGTCGACAGCACATTTTTGAAACACCGTGGTAATGGGCATTGGTTTGGCTGATATGCTCAGATCGTTGTTGACTAATGTCGGGAAATATACAAACTGGTTCCATACCGGAGGTGCACCTACAAACGCTGCTCCATCTCCTTCAAACATATAAGCATTGGAACCGGTAACGTATACACCCTGATTACCCAGAGTGATAAAGTCGGCGCCGCCATCACCATTGATGTCGGCAACCACCGGATATTCGTAAGCGGTATAGGAGTGTACGTCATTCTTCATACGTATGGAGGTGTTCGGAGATGTAATAACTTCATCGAGAGTTACATAATCTTTAACCCCAGCGTCAATTACCCTTAAGGTTTGCTCGTCCCGGTAGACCACTAACTGTCGGCCTTCATTGGCAAAATCAAAAGTGGTAATCCCCGTACATTGCGAACCGTCCCAAGCTTCCATCATCCAAGATAATTTCAGTTTGTTTTCTATTGTCGACTCATTAGGATCGAGAGTTAATGCAGAAACAAAACATCTCCGACCTCCGGAGTTCCTTCGGATATCAGTATCATTAAGGCCAGGAGATAAAGGGTGTATTTTGGGAGTCCAGTAGCCTGCAACTTCCGACCCGGCATCAAGTTGTCCATGAATGAAACAGACTTCCGGAAGCAATTTGCCATTAATAACTTTTTTGTCTCCATTGATATCTCCCAGAAACGGCATCCCGAAAGTTCCTTCTAAAATATAAAACGCTATTGTTTGTGCACCTACCAGAGTGTGATTATTTGCTCCGGAAAAGTCTGGTTTCCAGGCGTATACCCTTACTTTCCAGTTTCTGTATGGTGTCTCAAGAGAAACTCCCAGAGTAACGACTTCCAGTTTTCCATCGCCATCCATATCGGCAACTCCTGTAAATCCATCACCATAGTAACTAGGCGGATTATCACCAAAACCAGTGATAGAGAAATTATAAGTATATGGAGTTACACTCCAGGTCCCGGAATTATTGACTACCTTATACACTTTGTTTCCTGCTGCAATTTCCACTTTTCCGTCATTGTCCAGGTCGGCTACCGCCATCATTCCGAGGTGATCTTCGTAGCCCCCCCCATTATTATTATACCACCACCTTCTTCCGACATTGGCTGTATTCAGATCTTCAGTCTGAACCCGGAAAGTCCCAGATGCCAGGTCGTAGATTTTGTTGTAGACCAAAAGCTCGGCATTTCCGTCGCCGTCAAAGTCTGCAATGTGAGGCATCGGATAGCAAAAATTCGTTAGAGCTGTACCATTGTTGTAATGGAAACGGTCTGTTCCGGTTTTACTCCAGACAAGTTCATAAGTAGAGCCGTTATATCGCCAACATGCAATTTTCCCCATTTGAGTTGAGCTCCCTGATGTTGTCAGGATAATGCAAGGGTAGGCATCCGAAGCATTTGCTTTTCCAATGGCTATGGTAGACGGACTACCATGGAAAGATGTTGAGTAGGCATACCTGAATCCGGTAGTGGCGTCTCCAAATGGAATAGTCGCTTTAACAGTACCAACTCCCGAAATAATATCGATACGACTGGCTGTGGGATTTAAGCCCGTATAAGTCCCGTCAGTTCCCAGGGCAAGCACTTCGGGTTTACCATCTCCGTCGACATCACCCACGAGGGGAATGGAAAATCCGTAATAGTATTTGTCAGTACCGGAAGTTGTCACCCAGGACTGTTTGGCTTTGAATTGTCCTGCAGCCATTGGTCCGACGCAATCTTGCTCTGACACATCGATGATATTACCAGGTCTGTTGAATCCGGCCCAGGGATCCTGAGCAAAAGATTCTGTGCAGAATGCACCAAGTAAACTCATGGTGCACAGTGTTATTTTTATGAGTATATTTTTTTTCATCCTTAATTTCTAAACTAAATAATTAAAATTTTACTTATTCGCTTCCTGAGTTCTCAGAATCTTCCTGAGAGTGAATGTCCCATAAACCGCCAGGGCGAATGTAAAAAATAAAATCTCATGACCTCCCACAGGCATATCTTGCCCGGTACCATCACCACCTCCTGTATTGGGTGGGGGGGCATAGAGGTTTCCAACACTTTTTTCAGTGGCAACTACGGCCACATTTTCTGACTTTTGATACAAGGACGCTCCCTTGTTCTTCTCTTTACTGTCTTGTTTCCCACTTTGCGTATATGCACTTGTCGTATGCATAGTTAATGGTGTGACCAGAAAACAGGCAACCATTACCTGTCGAATGATCGATTTAAACTTTACGCTTGTTCTCATAAGCAATTACATCTGTTATTTGTTATTTTGTAGTATACCTATACCATAGCCTTATTCGGTATGGTAATAATGAAAAAAACCGGGGAAACGCGTATTTGCACACACACATACATAATTACTAATTTGGAATGAAAATGATAACATTGTTGCTGCTTTCACAAGTTGCTTCCATGTTCTTACTTCAATCTGGGCGTGCCAAACTTTCACAAGCGACGGCAGCTCATTTAGTTGCCATCCCCGGTTATTAAGATGATTAATTCTATGAATATTTATTTTGAAAGGAGCGTTATTTAAAAACGCAACAAACCTTAATTTCTGTATATTAAGAATCGAACACTTTAATATTATAGCTAATTTCTCGGGTGTCATGTCAAAATCATGTGCGTGTAACCGATAAAGCACCTTATGTTCCCTATTACTTAGGCAATGAAAAGGTGTGAAGCTTTCAAATCGTTTAAAATAACGGGGCAAAGGTATGGGTGGAACAAAAAAAAAATGCTATATAAAATTCCCTTTAAACTGCAAATAAATCCCTTTGTGTAATTATTGACTCAGATGTTAATTATTTGACAGAGCGGATAGTTTATCTTTCATATCATTTTATTGTTAATAATTTCACTGGGAGTATATCCGAAATGAGTTTTACAGAATTTACAGAAATGGGGATAGGAATAAAAGTCGTATTTCATGGCGATCTCTTTTAACGGAATGGATTTGGATTTGATATCGGCAAGAATCATTTTCGATTTCTGGTTTTGCATCCACCTGTAAGGAGACTCATTGAAATTTTGTTGAAATTTTTTTATGAAGCCTGATGTAGAATAATTGGCTAATTCTGCTAATTCTTTCACTGATTTTACTCCACTGTAGTTGTTGATAATGAATTTTTTGAATTGCAGGTCTTTTCCGGTCACCGGAGAGAAGAGGCAGGTCAGTTCTTCATCAGAGCAGGTTTTAAAAAGCAGATGGATAAGCTCCTGAACTTTCAGTTTCGATAGTTTGTTGTCCATTATCTTACTGTGTATATATTCTTCCATCAGGGAGAAAAAAGAAACAACTGTTTTTTTGCAGATTAACGCTTTGGAGGGTGGTGCGATTTCGCTGAGAGGCGCCAATCGGTCTGTAGGATGGCTTCCTTCGTAGAAAAGATCGTAGTTGAACTGGCTACATATCAAAATAGAATCTTCTATGCAGGTCCAGGTATACTTGTTTTCAGAAGGAATAATGCAGAGTTCCGACGCATGGATGTACTCCTCGGTTTCTGCCCAGGTTATCCGGATCGCTCCTTTAGATACGAATACAATCGCTTCCCCTTGTATTTTATGTTCAGTGTAAGTTTTACCTGAAGATCCGGAATGGAAACTCCAGGTATATTGTAATGGGGGGAGGTGATGATTGTTTGTCCGGGCGTTCATGACAAAAATATTCAGATACCAAATAATTCGGGCCTATTATTTTGCAAATGTAGTGAATATTTTTATTCTCTGAATAATCCGCTATTTTTTATAAGCATTGTAAGGCCGGAAGATAAAAAGGAATAAAAAAAATACTACCTTTGCCACGATTTCCGAATTAAAAATATGGCCCTCATAAAAAGATTACATTTGTTTGTCTTAGAGGTATTTCTACCTTTGTTACTGGCAACTTTTGGGGTATGCCTGTTCATCCTGTTGATGCAATTCCTTTGGAGGTATGTAGAATATATGGTGGGCAAGGGGATTGAAATGTCAGTGCTGGCCGAGATGTTTTTTTATATAGCGCTTTCCTTGGTTCCGACTACATTGCCTCTGGCTGTTCTTCTGGCATCTTTGATGACTTTTGGTAATCTGGGAGAACATTTTGAATTGCTGGCCATGAAATCGGCCGGTGTTTCACTGATACGGGTCATGCGCCCGATTATTGTTTTTCTGTTGGCGCTTGCAGGAGCTTCTTTCGTTTTTCAAAACAATATTGTTCCCGATACCCAGGCGAAGATGTGGACTATGTTGCTTTCCGTAAAAAATAAATCTCCGGAACTGGAGGTTCCTGAAGGTTCATTTTACAAGGGAATTCCCGGATATAATGTCTATGTGAAGAGTAAGGATAAGCAGACTGGGATTCTGAGAAATATGATGATCTACGATTTATCAAAAGGATTTGAGAATACTAAAGTGATCGTTGCAGATTCCGGTAGTTTAAAAATGTCGGAAGACAAATTAAATCTGGTGCTTACTCTGTGGAATGGAGAGTCATTTGAAAGTTTTCCTAACAGAGAGTATCGCCGGGGCGAAAAAGGAAGCACTCCATACGGTCGGGAAACTTTTTCCCTGAAGAGAATCCTGATGACACTCGATTCGAATTTTAACATGGAAGACGAATCGATCATGAGAAACCGTGAGATCAGCCGGAACATGACGCAATTGGTTGAATTTGTCGATTCGATGGGCCTGAAAGTGGATTCCATAAATGCCCGTAGAGAAGAATATTTTACCAAGCGTATTTATGCGGATGCGTTCAGGGGGCGTGAAACAGGCGGGGAGATCAGAAGTGCGAAATCCGACACGTTTGCTGTCGGAAAATGGGATGATTATTTTACCCTGAAAAATATATCCGATAAGCGAGGGTTGGTAGAACGGGCAAAAGGAAAGATCGAGTCCATACGTAATGATTATAATATCGAATCGATTCAACAGGCCGATCAGTTGCGGAGAGTTCGCATGCATGAGATAGAAATTCATAAGCGCTTCGCCCTGTCGCTTGCCTGTATCGTATTTTTCTTTATCGGCGGACCTTTGGGCGCTATTGTTCGCAAAGGTGGTATTGGAATGCCGGCCGTTCTTTCGGTCATTTTATTTGTTTCTTATTATACAATCGATATATTCGGATTGAAAATGGCCCGCCAGGGTATCTGGCCGGTTTGGCAGGGTATTTGGCTCAGCACATTTGTGTTGGCGGCCCTTGGGATATTTCTGACCTATAAAGCTGTAAACGATTCGGTTGTGATGAATCCCGACGTTTGGAGGGATTTTTTTCGTCGTTTCTTTGGTAAACGGGAAGTTCGTAACTATCAGCGCCGGGAGGTGATCATTTCTACTCCGGATTATGCCCGGGACATCCGGAAAATGGAAGATTTGACCCATTTATGCCGAAATTTTATGGAAAAACGAAAAAAATGGCCCGGATATTATGGTTTCTGGAAAAATGGATTCTGGGATAACGAACTACAGGAGATTGTCTCTCTTGAAGAAGATATTGTCGATGATATGCGGAATTCTACCGAGAATTTGATTCTCGGGAAGTTGATGGATTATCCGATAATCAAACAGGGATATCCCGATTTCCTGGATAACAAGATAGTTCGGCATGTTTGTTGTATCTTATTTCCCATCGGTTTTGCTGTATATTTTATAAGCATGTATAAGCGTAAATACATCCTGCAGGATGTACGCATGATTGTAAAAGTGAACGGCGATTTAATAAAAGAAATCTCGAAAGAGCTCTGAGAAATGAAATTAATCAAATAACCATATGTTTAAATTAAATACAATTGAAGAAGCAATCGAAGATTTTCGCGAAGGAAAATTCCTGATTGTGGTGGACGATGAGGACCGGGAGAACGAAGGGGATTTTATCATTGCCGCAGAAAAGATAACACCGGAAAAGGTCAATTTTATGATGACTAACGGGCGAGGATTGCTTTGCGCTCCGATAACAGAAGAGCGTTGTGAAGAACTTGAACTCGAGATGCAGGTGACACGCAATACTTCTATCCACGAAACTCCTTTTACGACTACGGTCGACAAAATCGGAGGCGGTTGTACGACCGGAGTTTCGATGTACGACCGGGCGGAGACGATTAAAGCCCTGGCTGACCTGTCGACACAAATTTCCGATTTGGCCCGTCCCGGGCATGTCAGTCCCTTGCGGGCCCGAAGCCGTGGCGTATTGCGCCGGGCCGGACATACCGAAGCAACGGTCGATTTAGCGAGGCTGGCCGGACTCTATCCAGCCGGAGCATTGATCGAGATTATCAACGATGATGGTACAATGGCCCGTTTGCCGGAACTGATGAAAGTGTCACGGAAGTTCGGTATAAAAATAATCAGTATCAAAGATTTGATTGCTTACCGATTGAGAAACGAATCGCTGGTAGAAAGAGGCGAAACGGTGAAGATGCCCACGAAATACGGATATTTTAGCCTGACTCCTTTCCGTCAGAAATCCAACGGACAGGAACATATTGTGTTAGTAAAAGGCGAATGGAGGCATGATGAGCCGGTCATGGTACGCGTACACTCTTCTTGTGCTACAGGGGATATTTTCGGGTCGATGCGTTGTGAATGTGGCGAACAATTACACCGGGCTATGGAAATGATCGAAAAAGAAGGAAAAGGAGTGATCGTTTATCTTAATCAGGAAGGCCGTGGTATCGGACTGATGGATAAAATGCGGGCTTATAAATTGCAGGAACAGGGGCTGGATACTGTCGATGCTAATTTACATCTCGGTTATGATTCCGACGAACGAGACTATGGTGTCGGCGCTCAGATTCTTCGGGATATGGGTGTCTTTAATATTCGTCTGATTACCAATAATCCCATCAAACGGGTTGCCCTGGAGGGATACGGACTGCAAATCGTCGAGAACATTCCGATAGAAATTCAACCGAATCCGTACAATCAATTCTATATGAAAACGAAAAAAGAACGGATGGGACACACCCTCAGAAATATTAAATGATAGTAATCAGGAGAATATTTTATTATTTTCTTTATTTTTTTCATTACTTTCATTATTTTTGTATCCTTGAATAAAAAATCCCTTTCAAAATAATATTACCATGTCGCAAGTTTCCGAACGTTTAGCCGCATTGTCTCCATCTGAGACATTGGCCATGTCCCAAAAGAGTTCCGAGCTTAAAGCTCAAGGCTTTGATGTTATTAACCTCAGTGTGGGAGAACCCGATTTTTATACTCCCGACCACATTAAAGCGGCTGCCAAGAAAGCGATAGATGAGAATTGCTCTTTCTATTCTCCTGTGCCGGGATATTTAGCTTTGAGAAATGCCATTGTGGCTAAATTAAAAAAGGAGAATGGCGTAGAGTACAAGCCCGAGCAGATTGTTTGTTCCAATGGAGCGAAGCAATCGGTTTGTAACGTTTTACTTTCCGTTGTAGGGCCGGGTGATGAAGTGATTGTGCCGGCGCCGTATTGGGTAAGCTATGTGGAGATGGTTAAGCTCGCAGAGGGAAAAAATGTTATAGTTCATGCAGGAATAGACCGGAATTTCAAAATAGATGCCAGTCAGCTCGAGGCTGCCATTACTCCGAAAACCAAAGCGATCATCCTGTGTTCTCCGTCGAACCCTACCGGGAGTGTTTATACCCGGGAGGAATTGAAGTCTCTTGCCGATGTGCTGGCAAAATATCCGGAAATTGTTATTATTTCGGATGAGATTTATGAGCATATTAATTATGTGGGCCGGCATGTGAGTATCTCTCAGTTTGAAAATGTACGCGACCGGGTTGTTATTGTTAACGGGGTTTCAAAAGGTTATGCCATGACTGGTTGGCGTATCGGATGGATTGCTGCGCCGCAGTGGATCGCGTCGGCATGCAATAAATTGCAGGGACAATATACTTCGGGCCCGAATTCTGTAGCTCAAAAAGCGGCAGAAGCAGCATATACGGGTAGTCAGGAATGTGTCGAGACTATGCGTAAGGCATTTGAGCGCCGCCGTGACCTGATGGTGAAACTCGGAAAAGAAATCCCCGGATTTAAAGTGAATAAGCCGGAAGGCGCTTTCTATTTATTTCCCGATTGTTCTGCCCATTTTGGAAAAGCACACAATGGAAAAAAAATAAATAACTCGGCCGATCTGGCTATGTTTCTTCTCGAAGAAGCGCATGTCGCCTGTGTTGGAGGAGTCGCTTTCGGCGCCCCGGAATGTATTCGCTTTTCTTATGCAACTTCCGATGAGAATCTCGTAGAAGCGATGAGGCGGGTAAAAGAAGCTCTGTCTAAATTGGTATAATTCAAACTAAATACTTAACTTTGCAGAATGCTTGTTAATATGTCTGAACAAAAGAAAATTAAAAGGGCCCTTGTTTCGGTCTACCACAAGGACGGGCTGGACGAAATTCTGGCGAGGTTAAATCAGGAGGGAGTGTCTTTTGTCTCGACAGGAGGTACTCAGGAATTCATAGAATCATTAGGATACCCCTGTCAGGCAGTCGAATCTCTGACCGGATATCCTTCTATTTTAGGTGGAAGGGTGAAGACTCTCCATCCTAAGGTTTTTGGAGGAATCCTGACTCGTCGCGACAGTGAAACCGATGTCCGTCAGATCGCTGAATATGAAATTCCGGAAATCGATCTGGTCATTGTTGATCTCTATCCATTCAGGGAAACCGTTGCCTCGGGTGCAGACGAACAGTCTATTATTGAGAAGATCGATATTGGAGGAATTTCGCTGATACGTGCAGCAGCTAAAAATTTCAAAGATGTGCTGATTGTTGCAAGCAGATATCAATACGCTCCACTTTACGATTTGCTGTGCGAAAAAGGCGCGGTAACAACGCTGGAAGAGCGTAAATGGTTTGCTAAAGAAGCGTTTGCCGTATCTTCGGGTTATGATTCTGCGATCTTTAATTATTTCGATGCCGGCACCGGGTCAGTGTTTCGTTGTGCCGTAGACGATCCAAAAACCCTCCGGTATGGAGAGAATCCGCATCAGAAAGGCGTTTTTTATGGTGATTTCGAGGCATTGTTCGAACAGCTTCAAGGAAAAGAGATCTCTTATAATAACTTGTTGGATATCGATGCCGCAGTTTTGTTGATTTCAGAATTCGATGAAATTACTTTTGCCATCCTGAAGCACAATAACGCCTGCGGAGTCGCTTCCCGTCCTACAGTTCTTGAGGCTTGGAAAGACGCTTTGGCCGGAGATCCGGTTTCTGCGTTTGGAGGCGTCCTGATCACAAATGGGATTGTCGACAAGGCCGCTGCAACAGAAATTAACAAGATATTTTTTGAAGTGATTATTGCGCCGGATTATGACACCGATGCATTGGAAATTCTGATGCAAAAGAAAAACCGGATCATCCTGATCCAGAAATCGGACATTCGGAGTGCCTTTCAGTTCCGTTCTTTATTGAATGGGGTGCTTTCTCAGGATAAAGACCTGAGCACTCAAACTGCTGTGGATTTAAAACCGGTAACGGCAAAACATCCTGCTGACAGAGAGATAGAAGACTTGATTTTTGCTAATAAGCTGGTAAAACAGACCAAGTC
Source organism: Bacteroidales bacterium (assembly GCA_031548005.1). Taxonomy (GTDB): domain Bacteria; phylum Bacteroidota; class Bacteroidia; order Bacteroidales; family Azobacteroidaceae; genus BNXB01. The sequence goes on along the minus strand of JAVBRK010000047.1, from coordinate 102,234 downwards.
AAATGCCATCGTTTTAGTTAAAAATAAACAGTTATGCGCCAGTGGAGTCGGACAAACTTCCCGGGTAGATGCTTTGAAGCAGGCGATTGAAAAAGCGGCTTCTTTTGGATTCGATCTCCAGGGAGCAGTGATGGCTTCAGATGCTTTTTTCCCTTTCCCTGATTGCGTGGAAATTGCAGACAAAGCAGGTGTTACCGCTGTTGTTCAGCCTGGGGGATCCATCAAGGACGAACTGTCGGTAGAGTATTGTAATCAGCATGACATAGCCATGGTGATGACAGGTGTTAGACATTTTAAACATTAATTTTAATAATGAACAATGAATCATGAATAATGGGGGACTTCCGGGTCGATTATTTATTATTCATTTTTAATCTTTATCATTGAAAATGGGATTGTTTTCTTTTACACAAGAAATAGCAATTGACCTTGGAACCGCCAATACCATTATTATCTCGAATGGTAAGATCGTAGTGGACGAGCCTTCCGTGGTCGCTTTGGATCGCCGCACCGACAAATTGTTGGCGATAGGCGAAAAAGCAAGACAAATGCATGGGAAAACCCATGAAAATATTAAAACAATACGTCCTCTTCGCGATGGAGTAATTGCAGATTTTTATGCTGCGGAGCAAATGATCCGGGGTATGATTAAGATGATCAACAGCGGATCCAGGTTATTCTCTCCTTCGCTGCGGATTGTTATTTGCATTCCTTCAGGAAGTACGGAGGTGGAAGTCCGGGCTGTCCGGGATTCGGCAGAACATGCCGGAGGCCGTGACGTATATATGATTTACGAACCGATGGCTGCTGCGGTAGGAATCGGTTTGGATGTCGAGGCTCCTGAAGGGAATATGATTGTCGATATCGGGGGAGGAACAACGGAAATTGCCGTGATTTCACTCGGAGGAATTGTCTCCAACAAATCCATTCGGATTGCCGGAGACGACCTAACTGCCGATATTATCGAATACATGGGGCGTCAGCACAATATGAAAGTGGGAGAGCGTACTGCCGAGTTGATAAAAATCAATGTCGGGTCGGCGATGGTAAACCTTCCTGATCCTCCTGAAGATTATGTGGTTTATGGTCCCAACAGGATGACGGCCCTTCCAATGGAGGTGCCTGTATCTTATCAGGAAATCGCTCATTGTCTTGATAAGTCCGTATCTAAAATAGAGGCTGCGGTACTGAGCGCGTTGGAACAAACTCCTCCTGAATTATATGCCGATATCGTCCGAAATGGAATATACCTAGCCGGAGGCGGAGCCCTACTAAAAGGTTTGGGTCAACGTTTGACCGAAAAAATCAATATTCCGTTTCATATTGCAGACGATCCGTTGCATGCAGTGGCGAAGGGAACCGGAATCGCATTGAAGAACATTAATAAATTTACTTTCCTGATCCGGTAAGAGCGGTCTAAGATGCGGAATCTATTTAATTTTATTCTCAACAACATCCACTGGCTGATCTTGTTGCTGTTGGTTATAATTTCTACGTTCCTGATCATTAATAATAACGATTATCAGAGGAGCAGGTACGTAGGGGTTGAAAATGAAATAGTAGGAAAGATTTATTCTGTCTCCAATAATGTTAATGCATACGTTGGTCTGAGAAAAAGCAATCACGACCTGATGGAGTATGCAGCAATCCAGGAGGCCCGCATTCAATCCCTTGAAAATCAGCTGAAAGAAGCCTATGCACTGAGAGATACATTGCAGTTCCCTTTAGTTCATCCCGATACGTTGCCTCCTTATGAATTTATTCATGCAACCATTGTGAATAAAGAACTTTCCAAAGTGAATAATTTCCTCACTCTGAACAAAGGGAGCAATCATGGAGTTGAGAAGGATATGGGAGTCTTGTCTTCAACCGGTATCGTTGGAATTGTGATCAATGCATCACCCGGATACTCGATTGTGATTCCGATACTGAATCCTAAATCCCGTCCAAGTTGCAAAGTATTGGGGAGCAATTACTCCGGTCCTTTGGTCTGGGATGAACAGGACATGCGTTATGCTGCATTGGAAGATCTGCCCCGTCATGTTGAATTTCAGATCGGAGATACAGTGGTGACCAGCGGATATTCTGCCGTGTTTCCGGAAGGAATCCCGGTCGGAATCATTGAAGGACAGAAAAAACAAAAAAACGATAATTTCAATTCGTTGAAAGTCAGGATATTCACGGATTTTTGGAATTTAAGCCATGTGCTGATTATCAAGAATAATCACCGGAAAGAACAAGTAAATTTAGAAAAGACGACCATGCCCAATGAGAATTAAGTGGATAGGACGGATTTTGTTGTTTGTGGTACTCATACTCCTTCAGATATGGATTTTTAATCAAATTCATCTTTTTGGGGTAGCTGTTCCTATGGCTTATATTTACTTCTTGCTGAAGTTACCTTCCAATACCAACAGGAATTTCGTTTTGCTTCTGGCATTCCTACAAGGTTTGTTTATCGATATATTTTCCTATACGTTGGGGATGCACGCCCTTGCTTCTACCCTTGCAGGCTTTATGTGGTATTATTCTCTTAAGCTGTTTTCTTCCAGAGATATGCCCGATGAATATATTCCTTCTGTGAACTCCCTGGGTCCTTTATCTTTCTTGAAATATGCCGGCTCTATCGTTTTGCTTCACCTGATTGTCTTTTTTGTTGTGGAAACAGCTTCTGTATTTGATCCTTTAAACTTGATTCTAAGGACATTCAGTAGCTTTCTCCTGACAATGATCATTATTTTTGGTTTCGAAGGATTTAATCTTGATTTCCGAAAAAGATGAGAAAAGATTATTTTAATCCGGAACCAAGAAGACGACTGATTATTGGTGTAATAGCTACTGTAGCTTTTATTTATCTGATACAGCTTTTTATCATCCAGATTGTAAATCAGGATTATAAGATTATGGCTGATAATAATGCATTTCTTAAGCGTATACGATACCCTTCGAGGGGGTTATTGTACGACCGGAATGGTAATCTGTTGGTTTTTAATCAGTCGGCCTATTACCTGACTGCTGTGATGAAAGAGGTACAACCCTTTGATACCGTATCTTTTTGTGAAATACTGAATATTACTCCGGAATACCTGAAGAAACGGATCGAAGATGTTAAAAACCGGAAATCAAATCCGGGATATTCTCCGTATCTGCCACAAACCATACTGACCCAGCTCGGCAGTAAAGAATATAGCGTTTTACAGGAGTTTATGTATAAGTTTCCCGGATTTTATATTCAAAACCGGTCCGTGCGCCAATATAATTATCCATATGCTGCTCATGTACTTGGTTATGTTGCCGAAGTCGATCGTCAGAATTTGGTCGATGATGGTTATTATGTTCAGGGTGATGATGTTGGAAAATCCGGAGTGGAACGGTCTTACGAGTCGGTTCTGAGAGGTAAGAAAGGAGTCGAAGTTTTATTACGGGATGCTCATGGCCGGATCAAGGGTAAATACGAAGATGGAGCTTATGATGAGGAGCCTGTTTCGGGAAAAGATTTGACTTTATCGATCGATATAGAGCTTCAGAGATACGGAGAAGAGCTGATGCAGGATAAAACCGGATCTATTGTGATGATAGAGCCTTCTACCGGCGAAATTCTTTGCATGGTGGGAAGCCCCGGATATGATCCTTCGACGTTTGTCGGGCGCCAATTTGTCGAGAATTACGTGAAACTTCAGAACGATCCTGAAAAACCGTTGTTTAACAGGGCCTTGGGCGCTATTTACTCTCCGGGATCAACTTTTAAGGTGGCCCAAGGTCTTGTGTTCCTTGAAGAAGATGTCATTACACCTCAAACCATGTACCCCTGCTATTATGGATTCCCATTAAGTCCCACCAGGCGCCTTAAGTGCCACGGGCATGCTTCTCCGCTTTCTTTGCTGCCTGCTATCAGTACTTCCTGCAATGCCTATTTTTGCTGGGGACTGAAAGCTATGCTGGATAACCGTAAATATGGAAGTACATCCAATGCTCTGAATCGTTGGAGGGATCATATGGTCGACCTGGGATTCGGGCGTAAGCTGGGAGTGGATCTGCCGGGAGAAAAAGGCGGACTGATTCCGAATGCTCAATACTATTCTAAAAAGTACAATGACCGTTGGAATGCATATACCGTAATTTCCATCGCAATCGGGCAGGGAGAGGTGCAAACCACTCCAGTACAACTTTGTAACTTTATTTCTCTGATTGCCAATCGTGGATATTTTTATACTCCCCATGTGGTAAAAACAATCAAAGGAGGAGAATTAGATACGTTATATACAAAAAAGCGTTACTCCGGGGTCGATGCCCGGCATTATACTCCGATCATAGAAGGCCTTCGTTTGGCAGTTACCGAAGGTACCTGTAGTAAGGCCTATCTGCCGGATATCGAAGTATGCGGGAAGACCGGAACGGTGCAGAACAATAAGGGGAAAGACCACTCTGCCTTTATGGGTTTTGCTCCGATGAATAATCCCAAGGTAGCCATTGCCGTATATGTTGAAAATAAAGGTTTTGGAGCTGATTTTGCAGTACCCATCGGTCGGCTGATGATCGAAAAATATGTTCGCGGAGAAATTTTAGAGAGTAGTAAGTGGATAGAATATAACATGATAAATTCAATATCTGCCAGACGTGCCGTACCGGAAGATCAACATATGGAAGACAATTGACTGGTGGACCATCGGTCTGTTCTTCATCCTGGCAATTACAGGATGGCTGAGCATTTATGGAGCCGGTTATGATTATGACAAGGCCGGACTGTTCGATTTGTCGGGACGGTCGGGTAACCAGTTGATGTGGATTTTGATATCTTCCATGGTCGGTTTTGGGATCATTATGGTCGAAACCGACTGGTATGATATTTTTGCTTATTGGATCTATGGATTTATCATCATCTTACTGATTGTTACGATTTTTTTCGCCCGGAATATCAATGGCTCTTATTCCTGGCTCGAATTAGGCTCGATCAGCATACAACCGGCAGAATTTTCCAAGTTTGCTACGGCATTGGCATTGGCCAAGTTTATGAATCAGTATAAATTCCGGCTGATGCAACCGAGGAACTTTGCCATTGTCATGGCGTTTATACTGCTCCCTGTCGCCCTGATACTGCTTCAGAAAGAAACAGGTTCCGCCCTTGTTTTTCTGGCTTTCTTTATAATGCTGTATCGTGAAGGGATGCCCGGGACATTTCTTTTCGTGGGACTTTGTACTGTTTTATTCTTTATTCTGAGTATTAAATTTGCAGATTTTGGCTTCGGAGAAACTGTACTCGGCGAATTCATCGTTTTATTGTTGATTCTTACTATTGTTATCGGATTGATATATACCAATAAGAAAGACAAGACTCTGTGGAAGTATACCTTGTTGGCTTCCCTGGCTTTGGTGATTCCTTCCGTAGTGTTGTATTTTTTCTATTCTTATGATCTTTCCCTGTTGATTGCAGGCTTGCTTGTGCTACTTAGTGCCTGGTTGATCTGGCTTTCCATCAAATACTGGGTGAGGAGTTATTTGCTGATTGCTCTTTTTACCATATTTTCTGTAGGTTTTTTGTATTCGGTAGATTATGTTTTCAATGATGTGCTTGAACCCCACCAGCAGGTCCGGATACAAGTCTCACTCGGAATTAAAGATGATCCCAATGGCGCCGGCTATAATGTGAACCAGTCTAAAATAGCCATAGGTTCCGGAGGCCTGTGGGGAAAAGGATTCCTGAACGGAACTCAAACAAAATTAAAATATGTACCCGAGCAGGATACAGACTTTATTTTCTGTACGGTCGGGGAGGAGGAAGGGTTCTGGGGAACAACCGTCGTATTGATGTTATTTTTGATGCTGATTGTCCGGCTTATATTTTTGGCTGAGCGGCAAAAGTCTATATTTAACCGCGTTTATGGCTATAGCGTAGCATCCATTATTTTTGTCCATATGGCAATTAATATCGGCATGGTAATCGGTATTACTCCGGTTATCGGAATCCCCTTGCCATTCTTTAGTTATGGCGGATCCTCTTTTCTGGCATTTACCATTTTAATATTTATTTTTCTTCGGTTAGATGCCGGAAGAAGCGAACGATTATAGACTTTTTATGGTTTTTTAACCCTTCAGATTTGTATTTTTTTATCAAAACCACGTTCTTTGCAAAACTTAATTCCCGTATTGTTTCACACGACACGAGTTACTATTATGGAAAAAACATTAGTTATCCTTAAGCCATGCACCATTCAACGGGCAATCATTGGAGAGATTATCAATCGTTTTGAAAAAAAAGGACTTTCTCTGATTGGTATGAAAATGGTATGGCTAACTGATGAAGTCCTAAATGAACATTACGCACATTTAAAATCGAAGCCGTTTTTTCAACGAGTGAAAGATGCTATGCGTACGTGTCCGGTTATTGTTTGTTGCTGGCAGGGTAAAAATGCAATTGAGGTGATACGCCAAATGGCAGGACCGACAAATGGTCGTAATGCTTTACCCGGGACTATTCGAGGGGATTACAGTATGAGTGTTCAGGAAAATATTGTTCATACTTCCGATTCGCCTGATACGGCTGAGATTGAGTTAAAACGGTTTTTTCGTCCGGATGAGATATTCGATTACACTCCTCTTTTAATGTCTAACTTGTACGCTGACGATGAAATATAATCTGATTCTTTCATCTTGTACAGAAAAAAAGAAAAATGATTCAAGTTCTAAAAAAACTGATGCTACTACTGTCCTTGATACTGACTCCGTCGTTTATGATGGTCGGTCAGGATGCTACAGTAAAAAAAGTTGAAGAAGACCCGAAGAATCCGAGCCAGTTGGTTGCTGATAAAGTAACGCTTAAGCGCGAACTGGTTCTGACCGATTCTGTGATGATGGAAATGCAAAGAGACGAAGAGGATGAGGAGTTCCTCTCGGAAGATCTTTATGGAGACAGTTGGAATACTGATCATGTAAAAGCATATGGTGGTACTGCTATCCCCGATTCATTTAGAGTTGATGTTTCATCCTTTGTGATGCCTGTGGAGGGTAAAATAACTTCAAAGTTTGGTCCCCGCCGCCGCCGTTTTCATTATGGAACTGATATTAAATTACAAACCGGAGATACCGTACGTGCGGCATTCGATGGAAAAATCAGAGTGAAACGCTATGAAAGGAGGGGTTATGGGTATTTTCTCGTATTACGTCATTCTAACGGATTAGAAACAGTTTACGGGCATCTTTCCGAATTCCTTGTCGACGCCGATGATGTTGTAAAAGCAGGCGATCCGATTGCCTTAGGTGGAAATACCGGCCGTTCGTTCGGTTCCCACCTGCATTTTGAAATGCGGTTTCTCGGAATGGCCATTAATCCGGAGGATATTGTAGACTTTGACAATTATACTGTTTCGGATGATTATTATGTTTTTCAAAAAAATAAAGTTTCAGAATCAAACAGATATGCTTCTTCCGGAAAAGCCTCATATTACCGTATACGTTCCGGTGATACCCTGGGGGGGATTGCAAGGAAGCAGGGAGTTTCCGTCAAGCAGCTTTGCCGTCTGAATGGTCTTCGCACCTCTTCTACATTACGTATCGGACGTGTTCTGCGCTGCAGCTAAAAAATAGAATACACTTTTCAGACTTATAATCACACGAATTTCACAGAGTAACGGATCATTAAAAATCCTTTATGTAATCTGTGAAATTCGTGTGAAATATTTTACTATCTTTGCAGTTATTATTTAATTGTCCATGGATACCAATCAACAATTTGACGCTGTTATCGCCGTTTGCAGGGCTATCTTTGAGAAAAAACTCAAAGATTACGGACCATCCTGGCGAATTATGAGGCCCCAATCGATAACCGATCAGATATACATTAAGGCCAATCGTATCCGCAACCTCGAAATTAAAGGAGTAAGTGAAGTGGATGAAGGTATTAAGCCGGAATTCGTAGCAATTGTAAATTATGGAATTATAGGGTTGATACAACTGGAACTCGACTTTTCCGACATAGTCGATCTGGATAGCCGGAAAGCCATAGAATTGTATGATAAATATATGGATAAGACTAAGAACCTGATGTATGCCAAGAACCATGATTACGGGGAAGCCTGGAGGTGTATGCGTATTAGTTCTTATACCGATTTGATCCTGACAAAGATTCACCGGACAAAACAGATTGAGAATAATGATGGCCAGACATTGATTTCCGAAGGAATCGATGCCAACTATATGGATATGATCAATTATGCCTTGTTTGGATTAATTAAACTGGAATTTGAAGAAATATGATACAAGTGCCGGAAAATATAAAGAAAATATTGACTGAAGTTTCCCGTATATTATTGGGATGTGTTTTTGTTTTTTCCGGATTTGTGAAGGCGGTCGACCCGTTGGGAAGTACGTACAAATTTCAGGATTATTTCACGGCTTTTGGGATGAATTTCTTTCACCCGTTGGCTTTGCCGGCCTCATTTCTTCTCTCCGCCATCGAGTTTGCGCTTGGAGTTTTTTTGTTGGCAGCTATTTATCGCAGGTTTACAACGATTCTGACCCTGCTTTTTATGATATTCATGACCTGTCTGACTTTTTATCTGGCCGTCAAAAATCCGGTAACCGATTGCGGGTGTTTTGGCGATGCACTGGTTATAACCAATTGGGAAACTTTTTTTAAGAATGTTGTATTGATGGTGTTTACGGTGATCCTATTTTTGTGGTACCGGTATATGACTCCTCTTTTTTCCCGTGGATCCTCTTCCCTTGTAGCAGTCTATACTTATGTATTTATCCTGGGTGTATCGTTTTATTGTTATCGTAATCTGCCGATTCTGGATTTTCGTCCCTACAAAATAGGAACTGATATCCCGGAAAAAATGATTATCCCGGAGGGAGCCCAACCAGATGAATATGAATCGACCTTTATTTATGAGAAAGAGGGTGTAAGACAGGAGTTTACAGTGGAAAATTATCCTGCGGGAGACTCTTCCTGGACCTTTGTCGATGCAACTTCCAAATTAATTAAAAAAGGATATCAGCCTGCTATTCATGATTTTACGATCACTACTACAGCAGGAGACGATATGACGAATACGGTACTCGCAGATACGGCCTATACTTTTCTTCTGATCGCGCATAAGCTGGAAAAAGCAAACGACTCGAATGTAGACCGGATGAATGAACTCTATGACTTTTCTCAGCGTTTTGGATATAATTACTATATGCTTACGGCATCGACCCCCGATCAGATTAAGGAGTGGATCGAGGATACCGGAGCCGAATATCCTGTTTGTACGACTGATGATATTACATTGAAAACGATCATCCGTTCCAATCCGGGAATGATGCTGATTAAAGGTGGAGTCGTCGTTAATAAATGGGCGCACCGGAATTTGCCTGTTGGAGAAGAATTGGATAAATCGCTTTATGAAACCAAGCTGGGAAAAACTCCACCAAACAGGTACGCCCGGAAAGTAATGTGTTGCGCGGCTATTTTAATTGTACCGTTGGTGCTGCTTTCCGTATCGGATTATACCCGTTACCGGAAAAGTAAAGAAAAGAAATAAATTGTTTATTAAATAATTATTTGAAAAATGAGAAAAAATATTGTCGCAGGAAATTGGAAAATGAATAATAACCTGCAGGAAGGTTTGAAACTGGCGAAAGATCTGGAAGCAGCATTAAAAGGCAAAAAGATCAATTGTGATGTAATTATCGGAACCCCTTTCATTCATTTGGCCGCAGTAGCCGGTTCGATCGATACCAGTCTGGTTGGAGTGTCTGCTCAGAACTGTGCAGATAAGGTTTCCGGAGCATACACCGGCGAGGTTTCTGCTGCGATGGTCGCTTCTACCGGAGCGAAGTATGTTATCCTCGGGCATTCCGAGCGCCGGACATACTATGGAGAAACCGATGCCATTCTGAAAGAAAAAGTATTGTTGGCATTGGCTAACGGTTTGACTCCTATTTTTTGTATCGGAGAAGTGTTGGAAGAAAGAAATGCCGGAAAGCACTTCGAGGTGGTAGAAAAACAAATTCGTGAAGGCTTATTTGGTCTTTCTCCCGAAGATTTCGGTAAGATTGTTCTGGCCTACGAACCTGTTTGGGCGATAGGAACCGGAGTGACTGCAACATCAGACCAGGCTCAGGAAATGCATGCGTTTATTCGTAAAACACTGAAAGAAAAATATGGTCAGACAGTGGCTGATAATACCTCTGTTCTTTATGGCGGGAGCTGCAATGCAGGCAATGCTAAAGAACTGTTTTCCAATCCTGATGTCGATGGTGGCTTAATCGGAGGTGCATCTTTAGGCGTAGATAAATTTATGCCGATTATCGAAGCTTTCTGAATTGAAATGAAGTTTATCAAATTATCCGTATTTTTTACCCTGTGCTTGTGCCTTGTACCGTCACAAGCGCAGGATAATAAACGAACGACGATTATAAATGATCTCGAATCCTCAGAAGGAGGATCTAACAGCACGATCCGGGTCATTGCTGATCCGGGGGTTAACGCTTTGATAGGCGTTCCTGTCGGCTCCAATTCTTCCTGGACAGAAACCGAATTCATGAAAATATCGGGTTTCCGGGTTCAGGCATATTCCGGGAACGATCCCCGGACTTCTAAAGACGAGGCAGCCAGAAAAGAACGGCTAATAAAAGAAGCATTTCCCGAAATAAAAACCTATGTGAATTACCGTCCTCCGAGATGGAGCCTGAGAGTAGGAGATTTCCGTACAAGAGAAGAAGCAGTTCTTTTTATGCAGGAACTGAAAAGTGCTTTCCCTGAATTTGGAAGAGAAATGTATACTGTAAAAGAAGAAGTGAACATTCCTGTTTATAAATAGACAATAGCTATGATATCAGATCCCGAAGAAAACCAGAAAAAAGAAGAACTTGCATTTCACTATAAGCGTATCCTTGAGTTGTTGGGTGAAAATCCGGAACGGGACGGTTTGTTGAAGACCCCTGAACGAGTAGCCAAAGCAATGATGTTTTTGACCAAAGGTTATACGCAGGATCCGGCAAAAATATTATCTTCTGCTGTCTTTATCGAAGATTATAAACAAATGGTCATTGTTAAAGACATCGATTTTTTTTCGATGTGTGAACATCATATGCTTCCTTTTTTCGGGAAAGCTCATATCGCATACATTCCCCGGGAAGCTGTGACCGGGTTGAGTAAGATTCCCCGGGTTGTGGATGTCTTCTCCCGCCGTCTCCAGATTCAGGAACGGCTTACTACCCAAATTAAAGACTGCATTCAGAAAACCCTGAATCCCCTCGGAGTCATGGTGGTGATCGAAGCGCAACATATGTGCATGCAAATGCGTGGTGTGGAAAAACAGAACTCTATTACCACAACTTCCGATTTTACCGGAATTTTTGACCAGGCAAAAACCCGGGAAGAATTCATCGCTTTAATTCGTAATGGCAGATGAAACGCTTGATATCCCTGGTCGGCTGTTTCTTATTCTTTTGTAGTTTAGTTTCTGCCCAGCAAAAGGAAATCCGGATTAAAGTTTTGCAAACCACAGATATTCATGGAAATTATTTTCCGTATGATTTGATTGAAAATAAACCTGCTTCGGGTAGCCTGGCTCGTGTAAATACGTATCTCAAACAGGAAAGAGTCAAGTATACAGATCGTCTTATTTTGCTTGATAACGGAGACATTCTGCAAGGACAACCATCCGCATATTATTATAATTTTATCGATACTGTTTCGATGCATCTTTGCCCCCGTATCCTGAATTATATGGGATACCAGGCCGGAACTCTGGGGAATCATGATATTGAAGCCGGACCGCTTGTTTATAAGCGCCTGATAACTCAATCCAACTTTCCGTGGATGGCTGCTAATGCGGTTTTTGACGAAGGAAAAGGTTTTGGAAGTTATTTTAAGCCCTATACCCTGTTTGAAATAGAAGGGGTGAGGATCGCAGTATTGGGTGTGATCACTCCTGGTATCCCGACCTGGTTGCCTAAAAGATTATGGCCTGATATGCATTTCGAAGATGCAGAGCAAACAATCAGGCATTGGATTCCGGTGTTGAAGAACGAAGAAAAGGCCGATGTGATTATCGGTTTATTTCATTTGGGAATGAAAGGAGAGATACTTGCCAACGGATTGAATGAAGGCCATGGCTACAGCCTTGCCTGCGAAATCCCGGATCTGGATGTTGTGTTGATCGGGCATGACCATCGACCGGACTACCGGAAGGTCTCCAATCTCGAGGGAGATTCGGTCGTAATTCTGAATCCGGGTACATACGGTAATTATGTCGGAGATGTGGAATTGACGATCAGAACCGATCGTGGAAAAGTCATCCACAAATCAGTTTCCGGAAAATTAGTCGATATGTCCGATTATAATCCTGATCCCGAATTTATGACTCTCTTCAATCAGGAGTTTAATGCCGTCAGGTCGTTTGTTTCTGAAAAAATAGGAATTGCAACGAGCGCCTTTCGTTCCCGGGATGCCTACTTCGGACCGTCGGCTTTTGTCGATCTGATTCACCGGATTCAGTTGGAACTGACCGGAGCCGATATCTCTTTTGCAGCTCCGTTATCCTATGATACGGAGATCCGGGAAGGAGATCTGTTTATTTCCGATCTATTCAAACTTTACAAGTATGAAAATTTCCTGTATACCATGATGCTTAGCGGCCGAGAGATCAAAGATTATCTGGAAAGTTGTTACGGTATATGGATTAATAAAATGAACAGTCCGGATGATCATTTATTGATGATCCAGGAAGGAAACGATGGAAAATACCGGTTTATCCATCCGACCTATAATTTTGATTCGGCTGCCGGTATCGCTTACTCTGTAGATGTCAGTAAGCCTGTGGGAAAGCGTATTACTATCGCCAGGACATTAAAAAACGGAAAATTCTTTGATCCGGATACCCGGTATAAAGTGGCTGTTAATTCTTATCGCGGCAATGGGGGAGGAGAACACCTGACTAAAGGGGCGGGAATACCTTCCGGCGAATTATCATCCCGGGTGATCGATTCAACACCGGTCGATCTGCGGTATTATATGATACAATGGATTAAACAGAATAAAATAATAATGCCTGAAATTATCAGCGAGTGGGAGTTTGTTCCGAGAGAATGGGCTGTGAGTGGAACAAAAAAGGATTATCGTTTATTGTTTGGAGAATGAATTTATTCTTTGACTTCAACGTAATCTACATATTCGCCTTCATCGCGCATAATAATTTTTCGCTGTTTGGCAGTTGATTCCGCCTGCTGTTGTGAACGGGTGTTTTTACCGGATTCGGAGGTTCTTTGCTGCTTTTTTTGTATAGGTCTGCCGAGCAAGCCTTGAAAAAGGAACCTCAAAACGGAAAAACCGAAGACAAGAATAAAAAATACAAAAACTAAGAAGCTAACAATAAAGAATTTAAACATTATTTTACCTATAGTATAAAATTAGAGACGCGCTACACGTGGCAAAGATAATAAAAATCTGGAATTGAGAAAATATTTCGCCACGTGTAACGTCTTACATTAGTAAAACGTACAGATATTCTTTTTGTTGGATGAGTCTGAGTTAAAAAAAATAGAGTTTCTTAAAATATTATCAATGAATATGCAAAAACCGGCTATACCTAAGGGAACCAGGGATTTTTCGCCAGAAGAAATGGCAAAACGTAATTACATCTTTAATACGATTCGAAGCGTGTATCATGTTTATGGATTCCGGCAGATTGAAACTCCGGCCTTGGAAACCCTGTCGACTCTGATGGGGAAATACGGGGAAGAAGGTGATAAATTGTTGTTTAAAGTATTGAATTCAGGTGATTTTACAGATGGGGTTTCTGATGAGGAACTTTTGTCGAGGAATCCGGTAAAGCTGACTGGAAAAATCAGTGAAAAAGGACTGCGTTACGACTTAACGGTACCTTTTGCCCGTTATGTGGTTATGCACAGGAATGAGATTACATTCCCTTTCAGACGCTATCAGATCCAACCGGTATGGCGGGCTGATCGTCCACAAAAAGGCCGCTACCGGGAGTTTTATCAATGTGATGCCGACATGGTCGGATCGGATTCACTTCTGAATGAGGTAGAGCTGATTCAGATTATGGATGAAGTTTATTCCCGCTTTGGAATCCGGGTCTGTATCAAAATCAATAACCGGAAAATTCTGACGGGAATTGCCGAAATGATAGGCGAAGCTAACCGGATCGTCGATATTACGGTTGCAATTGATAAGTTGGATAAAATCGGACTGGAAGGTGTCAATAAAGAATTGGCAGAAAAGGGAGTGACTCCGCGGGCGATCGATTTACTGCAGCCGGTTATTCTGCTCCGGGGCTCCAGCCGTGAAAAACTATCGGTTTTGAAGCAGTCGCTCGCATCATCGGAGGCCGGAATGAAAGGAATTGAAGAAATCGAGTATATTCTGGATAAAATCGACCTTTTAGGGATTCGTTCCGAGTTGGAGCTGGATCTGACCCTGGCCCGGGGACTAAATTATTATACAGGTGCAATTTTTGAAGTGAAGGCTTTGGATGTGCAGATCGGTAGTATTACCGGTGGAGGTAGATACGACAATCTGACAGGCGTTTTCGGAATGCCGGGAATTTCAGGAGTCGGGATTTCTTTTGGCGCCGATCGAATTTTCGATGTGCTGAATCAGTTAAATCTTTATCCGGAAGATACTGCCCAACATACGCAAGTTCTGTTTGTTAATTTCGGAGAAGAAGAAACCTCCTATATCCTCCCTGTTTTGCAGCGCCTTCGCCATTCAGGTATAAAAGCAGAGATTTATCCGGAACCTGCAAAGATGAAGAAGCAGTTTTCGTATGCAGATGATAATAAAATTCCGTTTGTTGTGCTGGCCGGTGCCGATGAAATTCAGAACAAGCAGTTGACTCTTAAAGAAATGAGTTCGGGAAAGCAAATCGTTTTGTCGCATGAAGATTTGATCCGGCAATTCCAGTGAAAATTCGATTCCGGGAGCTTACTAAAAGTTCCCGGATTTTTTCTCCGGGAAGCCAGATTCTAACAGATTGTATCGGGTGACAAATTGACATGGATTCCGGATGCCCGGGAAAGCTTTTCTTTGCGAAAATGTCAGTTTTTTACTTTGGCATAAAGTTCGCAATGCTCTCTATATAAAATAAAAATGTATAATCATTAATAATAAAAAATTAAGTTATGAACATTAAACCATTAGCGGACAGGGTTTTAATTAAACCAGCCGCAGCAGAAGAAAAAACAGTAGGAGGTATCATTATCCCTGATTCAGCGAAAGAAAAACCGCTGAAAGGTAGCGTCGTTGCAGTTGGCGAAGGGACTAAAGATGAAAAGATGATCCTGAAAAAAGGAGATCATGTACTTTATGGTAAGTATGCTGGTACTGAAATTGAGCTGGAAGGCGAACAATACCTGATCATGCGTCAGTCGGATGTTCTGGCGATTATTTAACTTGAAATTCATATAAAAAATAAAATAAAAAAGTTATGGCTAAAGATATAAAGTTTAATATGGATGCCCGCGACCTGCTGAAAAAAGGCGTGGATGAGTTGGCAAATGCAGTGAAAGTGACTTTGGGCCCCAAGGGTCGTAATGTAATTATCGATAAAAAGTTCGGCGCTCCTCAGATTACAAAAGATGGTGTGACGGTTGCTAAAGAAATCGATCTGACCGATTCATTTCAGAATATGGGAGCCCAATTGGTAAAAGAAGTCGCTTCAAAAACAAACGATGATGCCGGAGATGGTACGACAACTGCTACCGTATTGGCACAGTCGATCATCAGCGTCGGGCTGAAGAACGTGACTGCAGGAGCCAATCCGATGGACCTGAAGCGGGGGATTGACAAAGCTGTGACTGCTGTGGTTGCAGATTTGAAAAAACAATCCAAAGATGTAGGCGACGATTTCAGGAAAATTGAAAACGTGGCTAAAATTTCTGCCAACGGAGATGAAGCAATCGGTAAGCTGATTGCCGAAGCGATGCAGAAAGTGAAAAAAGAAGGAGTGATCACAGTAGAAGAATCAAAAGGTATCGAGACTTATGTCGATGTCGTGGAAGGAATGCAATTCGACCGGGGCTATATTTCCGCTTACTTTGTAACTAATACGGAAAAAATGGAAGCCGACCTGGAAAATCCTTATGTATTGATCTACGATAAGAAGATTTCAGTACTTAAAGACATGCTTCCGATACTCGAACAATCCGTTCAAACCGGTCGTCCGTTGCTGATCATCGCTGAAGATATCGAATCAGAAGCATTGGCTACGTTGGTTGTTAACCGTTTACGCGGTTCTCTGAAAATTTGTGCTGTAAAAGCTCCCGGATTCGGCGACCGCCGGAAAGAAATGCTGGAAGATATTGCAGTGCTGACTGGCGGCGTGGTGATTTCAGAAGAAAAAGGGCTGAAATTGGAATCTGCTACATTGGATATGCTTGGAAAAGCAGAAAAGATTACTGTAAATAAAGACAATACTGTGATTGTAAACGGTGGTGGCGATAAAGACGCGATCAGTGCACGTGTAGGCCAGATTAAATCTCAAATCGAAACCACAACATCTGATTACGATCGTGAAAAATTACAGGAACGCTTAGCGAAATTGGCCGGGGGTGTTGCTGTCCTTTATGTCGGAGCTCCTTCTGAAGTAGAAATGAAGGAAAAGAAAGATCGTGTAGACGATGCTTTGAGCGCAACCCGTGCTGCAATCGAAGAAGGAACAGTTCCGGGCGGTGGAGTAGCCTATATCCGCGCAACAGAAGCCCTCGAAAAACTGAAAGGGGAGAATGAGGATGAAACTACGGGGATTGAAATTGTAAAACGCGCCATTGAAGAACCGCTTCGCCAGATTGTGGCAAACGCTGGGAAAGAGGGTGCTGTCGTAGTTCAGAAAGTAAAAGAAGGTAAAGGCGATTTCGGTTATAATGCGCGCACGGATGTTTATGAAAAAATGTTTGCCGCCGGTGTAATCGATCCGACAAAAGTAACCCGTGTTGCTTTGGAAAATGCCGCTTCTATTGCAGGTATGTTCCTGACAACCGAATGTGTGGTTACTGAAAAGAAAGAAGAAAATCCGGCTCCGCCCATGCCTCCGATGGGAGGAGGAATGGGTGGTATGATGTAATCAAACCGGCCTAACAATGATAAAAAAATGGGTTTCCTTTTATGGGTAACCCATTTTTTGTTACTTTTACGGCAAATTTCACTTGCATGGAGCTTTACAATGAAGAAGAGGTCTTGAGAATGTTACGAAGTGACGATCCTGTCCTGCAGAAGAATGCATTCGGGAAAGTCGTTTCTTATTATTCTCAAAAAATATACTGGCAGATCCGGAAGATGATCTTATCGCACGACGATGCCAACGATGTTCTGCAGAATACATTGATCAAGGCCTGGATGAATATTGAGTTGTTCCGTGGTGAAGCTAAATTGTCGACCTGGCTATATAAAATTGCCATCAACGAGAGTATTACATTTTTGAATCGTCAGAAAATGACTGCCCAGGTTTCTATCGATGATACCGAAGCCATTCTGATCAATAAACTGCAAAGCGATGAATATTTCGATGGGGACGAAATTCAGTTGAAGCTGCAAAAGGCGATTCTCATGCTGCCTGAAAAGCAACGGATTGTTTTTAACTTCCGTTATTATGATGAGATGCCATACGAAGAAATGTCGGAAGTGCTGGGAACTTCAGTCGGCGCTTTGAAAGCTTCTTATCATCATGCAGTGAAAAAAATTGAGGATTTTTTAACATCCAAAGATTAAACTTTTCTTCAGATAGAAAGTCTATCATATACAATGAAAGATAAAGACTAATTCTTTCATCTGTTTCTGTAATCCATAAAATACAGACAATTATTAAATAAGAAATTGCCATGAGTAAGTTGAATGAAATTGGGAGAAAGAATCCTTTTAAAGTGCCTGAAGGGTACTTCGAACAGTTCCCTGAAGATTTTATGTCCCGGCTGCCGGAGCGGACGACAGAAGAGCCCAAAGCGCTTAATTTGTGGGATCGCCTGAAACCGTGGATCTATATGGCGGCTATGTTTGCAGGAATCGCACTGATTGTCAGAATATTTGTCGGTATACCTGTGCAAACACAAGATAGCGCTCATGCTCCATCTTCGGCAGAAATCGAGATTATTCCGGAAGAATTGGAAGATTTTTATACTTATTACCGGGATCAGGCAGCCCAGGAAATATGCGATGAAGTCCTTTTTCTGGAGTTGGGTTCGGAAGACACTGAATTTTAATACCATATAACCTATGAGAAGGAAATTGTTTTTAATCGGATTGCTTTCCGTCTTTACGCTGAGTATTTTTGCTCAGGAAAGAACGGGAGAAAAGAGGAAGGCTGACTTTGAAAAGTTTAAGGCTAAAAGAACGGAATATATTTCCAATGCTGTCGGGCTGACTCCCGAAGAGTCAAGTGCTTTTTGGCCGTTATGTGATCAGTTGCAGGAGAAAAAATTCCAGTTGAATAAGGAATTAAGGAAGGAGATGAGAGCGCTGTTTCAAAAGGAAAAATCAGGGCAAAAGCCTACCCAGGAAGAATATGCAAGGGTTGTAAAAATGACTGTGGATGTAAAGGCAAAAGAAGCAGAACTGGAAAAAGAGTATCTGGAGAAATTTGAAACAGTATTGACTCCCGAGAAAATATTTAAATATCAACGGGCGGAAATGAAATTTGCACGTACGATGTTCGATCAGTCCGGAGACAGAAAAAGGGATTCACGGAAAGGTGGCAAACCCAGAAGCGACCAATCGAATTCAGAAAAATCCGGAGCCGAGTAGTACCTTAGGGTAACCGGTAGTTCTTGAGTGCTTTGTTTAATGCTTTGGCTTGATTTCCGGTTATCTGATCCAATAACAGCCAGAATTCGCTTCCATGATTCATGTGAACGGTATGGCATAATTCGTGTAACAAAACATAATCTACCAGGTGTTCAGGCAAAATCATCAGGTAAATAGATAAATTGATTGTTTTAGAAGAAGAGCAGGATCCCCAACGGGTTCTGCTTTTTCTTATTTTTACGGAAGTGTAGCAGAATCCATGTTTTGAAGCCAGAAAATTCAATCTGGACGGAAGATATTGGCTGGCTTTCAATTTCAGTTCATTTTCCTGTTCTGCGGATAATATTCTACTTTTGGTGTCTTTTATTTTTATTAGGAGTTGATTTCTATTTGCGAGTACGAACTCCATTGCTTTTTTATAACTTCCATAAAATGGCAGGGTTACTGTAACTTCTCCACGTTTTATACGGATGGTGTAATTGCGGGCCCTGATCTTTTTTTTCAGGACAACCTTTCCCAGTTCCTTTTCTTCGATTATTTTTTGCATTCTTCCTGCAAAAATACGAATAATTTTACGTTTATTTAACAACTTTGGATTAAACTATTTGATGGTGTACTGATCAAATTTTAGTATAATTGCATCCCGAAACAAAAGAATAAAACAACAATTCTATGAAACGCAGAGATTTTTTTAGAGCCGGCGCTGTTATGGCTTTGGCCGGTGGAGTTAATTTCGATCATTTATATGCGGCTTTGGAATCAAATAATATGATGGTCGAGTCCGCTCCCGATATGGTGGCTGTAATGGGAGGAGAACCTACGGCAATGCTGGATAAGGCATTAGAGGCTATGGGGGGGATTTCTAAGTATGTGAAGAAAGGGCAGACCGTAGTTATCAAACCCAATATCGGGTGGGACAAAAAGCCTGAATTTGCAGCTAATACGAACCCGGAGTTGATCCGAGCGCTTATAAAAAAGTGTTTGGATGCAGGAGCTAAAAAAGTCACGATCTTCGATCATACGTGTGATAACTGGCAAAAATGTTATCAAAGCAGCGGAATAGAAAAAGCGGCCAAGGAAGCCGGAGCTGTGGTTGTTCCGGGTAATGATGAGGTCTATTATAAGTCGGTTAGCCTTCCGAAAGGAGTCAAACTGAAATCTGTGAAAATTCATCAGGCTTTGATCGAATCGGATGTCTGGTTTAATGTTCCCGTACTGAAAAATCACGGAGGGGCTAAAATGTCGATTGCCATGAAAAATTATATGGGGATTGTCTGGGATCGTGGCTTCTTTCACGATAACGACCTCCAACAATGTATTGCCGATATTTGTACCTGGGAGAAAAAACCGGCACTGAATATTGTAGATGCTTATCGTTGTATGCGCAAGCATGGGCCGCAAGGGCGTTCTGTTGCAGATACTGCGGTGTTGAAATCTCTGATTGCATCTCCTGATATGGTTGCTGCCGACACAGCGGCTATTAAACTGTTTAACCAGGTAGAGCAAATGGATATTGCTTCAGTGGGGCATATTGCTAACGGGGAAAAATTGAAATTAGGAACTCAAAATATTGATAAGTTGAATATTAAAAGAATCAAGATTTAATAGTTTCTAAAACATCCCTTTATGAAGTTGAGCCTTTTGAAAGCGGTACGTATTTTTGCCGCGATCGTATTTTTTATACCTATATTCCTGTATTTATGCGATTTTCTGGATCTTATTCCGAATGCTTTCGGACAGTTGACGAGGATTCAATTGGCGCCGGCAATTTTGTCCGGTAGTGTTGTTACTCTGGTTGTCTTGCTTTTGCTGACTCTCCTCTTCGGGCGCATTTACTGCTCTGTGATTTGCCCTTTGGGAATTCTTCAGGATTTTATATTGCATCTCAGCGGCAGGGGACGACGACAATCAAAAGCCGGCGGCAACCGGAAAAAACGATGGTTTAAGTATTCTGAACCGCAGCATTGTGTTCGTTACGGATTACTGGCGCTTTGCGTTGTTTTTTTTATTTTCGGGATTATCACTCCGCTATTGCTGTTGGATCCTTATAGCAATTTCGGACGGATTGTGGTCAATCTGTTTCGCCCGGTAGGGATAGAAGTGAATAATCTGGTCAATCAGGTCGCCATGAAAGCCGGAAACTTTAGTTTTTATCATATTTCGATTCATACGGCTTCGGTCATTTCCGTAGTTGCCGCATTCATAGCGTTACTCGTTACCGGGATCATGTCGTTTCTGCGCGGACGTTTGTTTTGTAATACCCTTTGCCCGGTAGGATCATTGCTCGGATTGATATCCCGCTTTTCCATCTTCCGCATGATGATGGATGAAAGTCGCTGTAACCAGTGTGGCTTGTGCGAGCGGGCCTGTAAATCGGAGTGTATCGACAGTAAGAGGATTCAGGTCGATTCCAGTCGTTGTGTTTCGTGCTTTAACTGCCTTTCACATTGCAGGCATGATGCTATCGGGTACCGGTTCTCCTGGATCAGGAAAACGGCTCCGTTGAAAGCCAATGATGATTTGGTTCAGTCTGTTTCAACTACGAAAAATACGGTCCAGACGGACCGGAGGCAATTTCTTGTTACAGGTACGGTTGTTGCCGCTACAATTCCTTTTGTTCCGGCATGGGCCAAAGGAAAGGTGGCCGACGATACCAAGCTGGTTCCTATTACACCTCCCGGATCCAGAAGCCTGAAACATTTTAAGGAAAAGTGTACGGCTTGTCATCTTTGTGTTACACATTGTCCGCAACAGATATTAAAGCCTGCCGGAATGAACTTCGGGCTTGGCTTTCTTCTGAAGCCTCATATGGTATATGAGCGGGCTTATTGTAACTTTGAATGTGATATCTGTTCTAAAGTCTGTCCGAATGGAGCTATCCAGCCGGTAGGAGAGAATAAGAAAACAACGCAGATCGGGATTGCCAGGTTTGATCAGGAGCGTTGTGTGGTACATACCGATGGTACCGATTGCGGAGCCTGTTCGGAGCATTGTCCGACTCAGGCCGTAAAAATGTTACCTTATAAAGATACATTACGTTTACCCCATGTAACTCCCGATCTTTGTGTCGGTTGCGGAGGATGTGAATACATTTGTCCGGTACGGCCTGTTCGTGCCATTAATGTGATATCCAATGAAATACATCAAGTGTCAAGAAAACCGGAAGAGGAAGAGATCGAGCATATAAAAGTAGATGATTTTGGTTTTTAAGAAAATAGATATACTTTTGTTGTGCGCGTGCACGGATTGTGCCGGTAAAAGAAAAGTTACACAATAAATCATTATGGAAAATATGTTTGATATCAGAGGTAAAGTTGCTGTAATCACAGGAGCAGGAGGTGTTCTCGGAGGGAGCGTTGCCAAGAGCCTGGTAAAAGCAGAGGCGAAAATAGTCGTGTTGGACATCCGCCAGGAAAACCTGGACAGCCGGGTAAAAGAATTACAAGATATAGGTGGTGACGCCATTGGTTTGATATGTAATGTTTTGGATATGGACAGCCTGAATAAAACTGCCGAACTAATTGTAGAAAAATGGGAACGCATCGACATTCTGATTAACTGTGCTGGAGGAAATATACCTGGTGCCACGCTTACATCCGATCAAACCATATTTGATATGAAAATCGAGGACTGGGAGAAAGTAACCGATCTGAACCTGAATGGAACTGTATACCCTTGCTGGGTTTTTGGCAAGGTCATGGCCAAACAAGGTAAAGGCAGCATTATTACCATATCTTCTATGGCTACTTATTCTGCTATAACACGGATTCCGGGGTATTCGGTGGCTAAATCCGGTATTAATATTTTTACGCAGTGGATGGCAACGGAACTGGCCCAGAAGTTTGGAGACGGAGTACGTATCAACGCAATAGCTCCTGGATTTTTTATTGGCGATCAGAACCGGTCTTTACTGATTAATCCGGATGGATCTCTGACCGAACGCAGCCAGAAGATATTGGCTAAAACCCCGATGGGACGTTTTGGAGATATCTCCGAACTGAATGGAGCTGTACAATTCCTGTGCTCTGATGCCGCTGGTTTTATTACGGGAGCTATTCTGCCGATCGATGGAGGTTTCAGTGCTTACAGTGGAGTTTAAAATTTGATAATGATCGATCGTCTTAAATTATTCTACAGCGACAGGATTGGTAAACAAAAAGGAGAGTTGTCTAAGGTACAGAAGAAAATTTATACCCTAGGTACTGTCCGTTTGGTTCTTGCGCTATTGGTATTCCTGTTGTTTTACTTATTCTGGAATCAGATTAACGGATATGTTCTCGCTGCTGTTGCGGCGGGACTTATTGTCTTTTTTCGGCTGGTTCTGGAAGGTAACAATCTAACCAAACAGAAAGAATACCTGAAAGCGGCTTTGCTTTCCGATAAAAACGAGCTCAAAGCCATCACATACGATTTTTCTCCTTATGACGGAGCTCCTGAACGAATTAACGGAGAGCATCCGTTTACGCTTGACCTGGATATTTTTGGAAATCGTTCTTTTTTTCAGTCTTTCAACCGTACAGTTACACCTTCGGGAAAAGACATCCTGGCCGGTTGGATGGAGAATCCGCTTTCGGATGAGGCAACAATACTCGAACGGCAGGAATCCGTCCGGGAGTTGGCTTCCAATCCGGCTTTGATTCATCATTTTCAGGTAACCGGAAGCCTGAATGCCAGTAAGCAGTCGGATGTAGATGAATTGAGATCGATAACACAACAACCGACCCTTTTCCTGCAAAATCCATTCTGGAGGTTACTTAGATATTTGCTTCCAGCGTTGTGGGTTCTTGTGATTATTTTTACCTGGCTGGGGTATTTTCTCCCGGAATTTATCGGGGCATTTTATATTATGGCCCTGATAGTCAGTGAATCCGGTGTAAAAAAGATCAATTTTTTACAGGGTTGGATCGGTAGGAAGGCGAAAATTCTTGAAACTTATTCCGAATTATTCTATATCATTGAAAACCAGGATGTCAAATCGTCATTACTTCAGCAGATCCGCCAGGTTTTTATCCTTAAAGGATTTACTGTTTCGAAAGAGGTTCAGAAACTGGCGCAACTTTCGGGCGAGTTGGATCAACGTTCTAATATGCTAGTTCATATTTTGCTTAACCCGTTGTTACTTTGGGATATTCGTAAAGCGATGGCGATCGATAGCTGGAAAGTAAGGAATGGAGAAAAACTCGGTCAATGGTTACTTGCACTGGGAACATTCGATGCTTTCTGCTCCATGGGAAAATTTGCATATAATCATCCGGACTTTGTTTACCCTGAAATCTCCGGGTCGTATTTCGATATGGAAGGGAAATCACTTGGGCATCCATTGATGTACCGGGATACGTGCATTAAAAATGATATCCATTTTCATGCTACTCCTTATTTTATGATTGTTACCGGGGCCAATATGGCGGGGAAAAGTACCTATCTGAGGACGATCGGAATTAATTATTTATTGGCCTGCACCGGAATGCCGGTATGTGCGGAATCCTTGAGGTTGTATCCGGCCCGGCTGTATACGAGTTTACGTACTTCCGATTCGCTGGCCGATAATGAATCTTACTTTTTTGCCGAGTTAAAACGCCTGAAAGCAATCATTGACGAGTTAAACTCCGGAAACCGGCTATTTATTATTCTGGATGAAATTCTGAAAGGTACGAATTCTATCGATAAACAAAAAGGCTCTTTTGCACTATTGAGGCAATTAATCGATCTGAAAACCTGTGGTATCATAGCAACACACGATCTTGCCCTTGGAGAACTGGAGCAGCAATACCCTGAGCATGTGAAAAATTATCACTTCGATGCTGATATTATTAATAATGAACTACATTTTTCCTACCAGTTGCGTACAGGTGTCGCCCGGAATATGAATGCTTGCTTTCTGATGAATAAAATGGGGATTCGCTTTATTGAATAATGACTTCAACTTCAGATTCAGTTGCTTCACTGGCCTTTTTGAAATAGTAAAAGCAAATGATCCTCTCTCCATCGCGATTCTTGTTGTTGTATTTTTCTAATAGATCGAACTCATACTTTTCTCCGTATTTTTCCAGGACTTTCTGAAAAGCGCCATCTCCTGTCAGAAAGTATCCTTGCTCCGGATCTTCTTTCTCAAAATTCAGAAAGTTATTTCCGAGATAAAAATTGAGACCATACATATTACTGTATTCGAGGAGATTATTCATGACATAAATAGGATGCTGCTTATCAGGATTATAGTTCGATTGTATTTTTTCTGCGAAGGGGCGCACACTGACACCATTTTTAAATGCCGGAATAAATATCCCGTCTGCTACCAGGTTGATCGCCAGAATAACTCCAACAGTTGCATATAGCAGTTTTAAGTTGTTCTTTTTTTGTAACTGATAGAACAGAATATAAATAGCCAATACCAGGATACTGATCAGTGATATATAAAGAATCTTGGGTTGGCTGAGCGAAGACCAGGTTGCAGCAACATCATTCAGGGTTCGCTGGTGCCTCGTAAATTTTCCGGCGAATTCAACCGGATCGACCCAATGAGTGATCACCGTTGCGGTGCAGAATAGTACCACTATGATTCCTATGGTGCTGATGACAATACTGAATGCCTTGTTGACCCAGCTTTTATATTCTGAAATATATAGGATGAATTGCGCCAGAAAAAGAGCAATAAACGGATATGCCGGCATCAGGTATACACTGCGTTTACTGGTTGGGATACAATAAAATCCGATGATTACGACAATGGAAACCAGCGAAAAAAGCTTTACTTTTTCCATAGATAATATCCCATTCCATACGGATTTGAACGATTCTCTTTTCCAAGAATATTGAATTCCAAAAAGGGAAATCAAGAGGAAAATTGTCCAGGGTATAAAACCTGCCAGCAACGTCAGAAAATTATACCATATGGGTTCTTCGTGCCCCAGATTATATTGAATATTCAGGTTTGTACTCCCTAAAAATCTACCGAAATTTTCGGCCCAGACTAAATCTAAAAAATTCTGTCCTCCGCTTTTGTACGCCAGTATATACCAGATACAGGGCAGGATCATCGCACATATGGCAGCAAGAGATAGCTTTCCGACGATTTTCCAGAAATTATATTTTAATAATAGAAGATAAACTCCAAAAACAAGCAAAGGCAGCAGTATTCCTACAGGACCTTTTGTTAATGCCGCCAGTCCGAGCATGATAGGAATGATCGGCGGTAGGCCGGTTACTCGCTCGCGCACCTCCCATTTATAAAGGCACAACAGACTTGTCAGGATAAAAAATGTAAGCAGCATATCTACTCTTGCGGTCATGGCTGCACGGTGCAGTTCGAAGCAGGTTAACAGAATGAGGCAAGCCAGAAATGTTTCCACAAATTTCAATTTCCTTCCAAAAAGGAAAAAGCTGACAATAACGATCCCTAAAAAGGCTAATGCAGAAGGGAGTCGCGATGTAAACGGAGTGACTTCGTTCTGTGGTAGTGAAAAAACGGCCATCAACCAATGGGTGAGGGGGGGCTTGTAGGCGACTTCGTCGGCATAAGCCTGAGGTAAGATCCAATTCCCGTCATTTACCATAGACAGAGCTACAGAAGCTTCTCTGGGCTCTCCCTTGGTGTAAAATTCTCCTGAACCAATCCAGAAAATAACACTGATAATGGTGATCAAAATCAATATGATTAGCGGACGCTGCAGATAAAGATACTGTAATGTTCGGGTTCTCATGATTTAAAGTGGGATCTTTTCTTGCAAATGTAGTTATTTTTTATGATAAATCCGATTAACGCTTGTATTTTACATAAAAATCTTCTTACGATAACTTGCTGTTGTGAGCAAAGGCGATGTCCTCATGGATAAAAAAGTGACGGTTGATTTCAATCAAATGGAGGTCGAAGTTGAAAAATAAGTTGTAATGTATTATCTTTGACTTTTCTTTTTATTATAAAAATATATCGTTATGTTTTCAGGAATAGTAGAAGAAGCAGCCACGGTTGTCGGATTAAAAACCGATCAGGGAAACCTGCACTTGACAATGACTTGTTCGTTTGTCAATGAATTGAAAATCGATCAGAGTGTAGCACACAATGGGGTTTGTCTTACAGTGGTCAGCAAAACGGAAGATAATTATACTGTTACAGCTATCCGGGAAACCCTGGATCGTTCTAATCTGGGACTGTTGAAAATCGGAAATAAAGTGAATCTTGAACGTAGTATGTTGATCAATGGTCGTTTAGATGGTCATATTGTTCAGGGACACGTGGATCAGACTGCTGTTTGTACAAAAGTGGAAGAAGCCGATGGAAGCTGGTATTTTACATTTGAGTATGAATTTGACCAATCGATGGCCAAACAGGGGTATATGACGGTAGAAAAAGGATCCGTATGCGTTAATGGTGTTAGTCTGACCGTTTGTAATTCGCAGGATAACAGTTTTCAGGTAGCCATTATCCCCTATACTTATGAGTATACGAATTTCCATCAGATTAAGCAGGGGACAGTAGTAAACCTCGAGTTCGATATCATTGGTAAGTATCTGAGTAAATTATATCGTTATCAATAAATTATGGGACAATTTCTTGAATTGGTGCGTCACCGGCAAAGCGACCGGGTATTCGATGCCCAGCGTCCGGTTGAAAAAGATAAGATAGAACGTATCCTCGAAGCTGGCCGGCTGGCTCCTTCCGCCTGTAATGCCCAACCCTGGCATTTTATTGTTGTAGACGATCCGGAGTTGAAAAATAAGGTGGCAGATGCCACTTCTAACCGCGTTTTGGGTTTGAATCATTTTACAAAACAGGCTCCGGTACACATCGTGATCGTGGAAGAAAAAGTAAATTTTTCATCCGGGTTCGGAACGATAGTGAAGGATAAATATTTTGCTCACCTGGATGTCGGGATTGTTGCAGGGCATTTAACGCTGGCCGCTGCCGACGAGGGTTTGGGTAGTTGTATTCTCGGGTGGTTCGATGAACCGAAAATGAGAAAATTGCTGAATATTCCTTCCAGTCGCCGGGTATTACTGGATATAATCATTGGGTATTCGACACAGCCTTTACGGGAGAAAAAGCGTAAGTCTCAGGGTGAGATCGTTACTTATAATCAATACAAGTAGTTTCTGTTTGTATTATTCCTCTTTTCTGAACCGGATAAAATCTGTTCCGGAATTGACTTTGGGAAAGTTGTTGGATGAAGAATCGGGAGGAAAGGTAAAATACTTTTTCTTCCGGCCGAATAGTTCGTCGATTCTGTCAAAATCTTTCCGGAAAATTACCCCGAGCCCTTGTGTCGTTTTGGAACGGGAATCCAGATAATAATAACGGTAATTATAATGATTATAGGCTTTTAGCCGGACGCCCCCTCCCGGAGTCAGCTTGTATTCCAGGTCGAAGTCGCCGACAAAAGGAGGCAGACCCTGGCCATCATCTTTCATATAAGAATAGTCGCGATACCCTAAATTTCCATTGAGAATAAGCCTGTTGTCTAAAAGTTGACTTGAAAGCATCAACTCCACCTCAGTTCCGGTCATCGCTTCCGGATTTTCTGTTCGTATTCTGGTTCCTACCTGGATATTATCCGTAAAAGAATTAACGATGCTCGATAACGAGGACGACAGGGTAGAGGAAGCCAGCATTGAGAGATCGTTTGTTTGCAGGTTTCCGGTAGATACATACTCTGCCGGGGTATAAAACCGGTTTAATACCAGCAAATATACCATTTGCCTGTTCATCATGTCCTCCGTATTGATATGGTTTTTGATTTGCCGTTCAATATAGTCCGATTCGGGGACTTCTATATCGAATTTGATATCCGGATGCTTCATCGCACCGGTAATATCCAGCACACAATTGGTCATCACGCTGCTCCGGCCTGCATATTGAACCAGGTCGGGGTTCAAATCGCTCAGATTGGCCATAACGGAGTAGGCCGCTTTAATATCGAGTATGGCTGTATACGGATCGCCGTGGAATGATACCGAGCTGCCTTCCCGGATGTCGAAGTCGCGGAATATGACCTGCTGCAGGCTGAAATTATATTTTCCCCGGTCGATGGTATATTTTCCATTCATTCTTAATGGAATTCTGGTTCCATATGAGACTTGTAGATGTCCCTGTCCATAAGTGCGGATTTTATCGCCTGTAATCGGATCCATAATCAGGTCGACCACAGCTTCGGGAGTAGACTCCAGATTCAGGTTGAACCGGATGTCGGTTTTCTCACCTGATTTCAGGTAGATCGGCTTATTGGAGGCCATAGAAAAATATTTCTCGACTAATAAGGTCGTATCGGCTTTTTTATCGACGAAATGGATAAAATCGTAATTGCCGATATCGCTTTCTTCCATGAAGTTGAGCGAGAGTCGGGTGTTTTTTGTGTTTCGCATCGATACATCGATATTGACCAGATTTTCAGTTCCTCTGATATTGGCCGATCCGGTTCCATACACTGTTCCGTAAAGATAGGGATTTTGTCTTTCGGTAGCGTTGAATACCAGGAAATTATCGAATACTAATGTCGCCGAATAATTGAAATCTTCAAATAGCTTGTGCCTGACCGAGCCGTTTGCTAATGCGGCCCATCCGTTTTTATCATAGAAGTTGATATCTTTGATGATAATTTCATCCGGACGACAGTGAACCGAATCCGAGAAAGTATAGTAGGTATTCAGGAATTCAATGCCGAAACGCCCGTTACTTACAAATACATCCCCTTCTACTGTCGGATCGTTCAGGCTCCCGAATAATCGCAACTTACCTGTTAAATTTCCGGATACATCTTTGGCAATATTTTTCATGTATTTTCTCAGGAAGGATGCATCGGCATTCCGGGCATCGAATACAATGGATAATTCTTCTTTTACCGGATTGATGATTCCATCGACAAGGACTTTTGTCGTGTCGTTTTTAAATATATTCCCTTTCATTATAATCCCTTGTTTATTTTCATCCCAGATCCCTTCAAGGGTTAAATCGCCGAACCGGGTGCTATTGAAACTGAAGCCATCGACGTGGAGATCGGTGGATAATTTCCGGGTGTGGTAAAGATCGGCTGCATTAACATAACCGGAGGCGATGCCGCCGAATTCGAGCGCCGGAATGTTGATTGTGGTAAAAACGTATTCAAGATCGACCTTATTGAGGTTTACCATTATTTTTTCTTCCGGATCTTTAGATATCTTTCCGTCAACTAAGATGAACTGGTCGTCATGATTAATTTTCAGGTCATTGATTTTTATCCCGGCCGAATCGATGACAACCGATGCCGGGTGAATTGTCCAGATGGAATCGTTGAATGTGGTATTTGTTTGCAGTACCTCGATGTTGGTTCTCAAAGGACTTTTGTTTCTGTCTTTTGAAAATAAGGTGTTGAATGCAAATTCTCCTGAATACTGATTCCTGACTTCGCTGTTCCAGTTCAGCTTGGAGCTGACATTGTTATCCCTTGCATCGATGTCGGCGCTGAATTTTATTTTTTTATTGTTTTTTTGCAGGCTTACACCATTGATGTCTAAGTTTAAGGTGTTCCCGGAATTGTCTGCAGTGATCATGACTGATTCGACAGCAGATTTTCCATATTGAAGCTTTGGAGAATACAGTTCCAGACGAAATTTGTCATAAATACTGTTGTACTGACCGACCAGCTTTGTTTTGTTAAACAAAACAAAAGGCAGTTTAAGTATGGAAGATAATTCCTCTGTGTCTTCAATAGTGAATTCAAAAGAAAAGTTATTGGCATTTTCCTGCTTTTGCTTCGTTTGTGAAGGAACGATAGCCGGCAGGTAGTTGGAAACCAATCTGTTAATAGCCGGAGCGATTCCCGTGAATGAGTACATGCCCCTGACTTCTCCATTGACAATGTCGGAATTTAATACTAATAGTTTTTCGTTTCCCTCCTGATTGGCTTCAACTCTGAATGTATCGAGATAGTATTTTCCTTTTTCCGTGTTAAACTTGATTTCGGTCAGGTCGATATTTCCCAGGATGTTATCGACATTATTCCCGGTAAAGTTTGCCCGGATATTCAATGAAAGTTCGGAATTTTTGTACTTTTTGCTCAGGTTCAACTTATCCAGATTGATATTTTCTGCTTCGGCATAAAAGTTGAATTTCGAATGCTCGCCTTTTAGTGCGAAAAGCCCTTCTGCTTTTATATTTCCGTCTTGTGTGTTCAGGTTGAGTTTTCCCGAAAAGCTTTCGGGAGTAAAAGCTCCAACCATCGAAAGATTTTCATAGACATAACCTTTGTATTCAAATTGCTTGATAGAAGCATTCCCCTCTCCCGAAAATTTTTTGTTTGCTCCTTCCTTGGCATTGACCTGAATGCTGAAACTTGTATTCCCGTAGTTGCTGTCACTCATTAATTTTTTCATGTCCAGCATGTCGGATTCAATTTTTCCGTCGATAAAAAGACCGTTTTCACGACCAATATTAATATCGGCACGAATGGTTCCGATATCTGTATTGAAAATACCATAAGTACTGAGGTGGTGCAGATAGCCTGAAACTTCTCCTTCGAACCGGATATCTCCTAACTGATTGATTTGGGGTGGTAGATCTATAGTTTTGTCACTGAAGCTATTCGCAATTCTCCGGATACTTTCATCGGATATAAAAGATTGATCGATCCTTCCCCGGATGAAAATGTTTCTCCGGTCATTGATGTCGAGTAGCTGTAAATTAGCTTTTATCAGCATCCGGTTGCTTTCCTGAAGTTCGAAATTTTGCAGCAGCAAAGATTCCATTTTTCCCGATAAGTTCCCTTTGATCGATATTTTATCTTTAAAATTGGAAAATGCCGGAATAAAGGCCCGTAAATCACCCATTAAAATAGAAGACGGCTCAATATCCAGGTTAAAAGTGGTTTTTGAAAGGTATTCCTCAGGGTATAACGCCTGACTATAATCAGCAGTGATATCTTTTATATTTAAAAGTGAGTTTGGAAGTTTTAACTCCAGGCGAGAGATTTTAGCTTTATATTTCGTTGCAGAAAGATCAAAAGCGATCCTCTGAATTTCCATTCCCGATTGTTCTGAAAAAGAAAGATGAGAAAAACTGGCGATCAAGCTGTCCTTAGTCCATGATTTAACATGGATCTTGGAGGAGAGGTCGCTTACTCTAAGATTTTTAGCATTGAATATTCCCGGAGTGGAAGTAGCATCCTTTATCCGGTATGTGAAATTTCCTCGCCGCAGGTTCAGCGT
Source organism: Bacteroidales bacterium (assembly GCA_031548005.1). Classification (GTDB taxonomy): domain Bacteria; phylum Bacteroidota; class Bacteroidia; order Bacteroidales; family Azobacteroidaceae; genus BNXB01. Next base: position 70,322 of record JAVBRK010000047.1, on the reverse strand, counting down.
TTTAATCTTCAAATCGATATTAGATTTTTTTTTGGTAGTGTCACGATTTGCAAAAGCGTCGATAACAAACTGTAGATTCAGAGGCGATTCCGTGTTTTCTTTGTTGAGATTAACCTGAAAACTGAATAGTTGTATCGTTTCAAAGCGTAGTTTACCTTTCAGAAGCGGGATAAATTCAAATCCTGCGGCGAGGCGTTTCGCCTGAAACAGGGTATCTCCTGCTTGGTCTTCCAGATACAGGTCTTTGAGTATTAATTTGTTGAAAAACTCAAAGTCGACTTTCCCGATTTTTGTTTCCACTCCCAGTTTTTCTTCCAGTACTTCAGAGGCTTTTTCTGAAAATTTTTCCTGGATGTAAGGTACCTGAAGCAGTCCTACGGGTAATATATACAATACCCATACGAAAAATAACAAGATCCATATAATATATTTCAGTCTTTTCATATAAAACTACTGCAAAGTTATGATTTTCTTGCAAATATCAGGAGTATTCCATAATTTTGTCGGACAATGAAACGACAATTTCTTACACTGGCTATTTTATGTTTGCTTTTCTCGGGTTGTTCCAGTAGGAGCGCCTTTGGAGAAGAGAACCCGGCCTTGATTATCAAGAGGTTCGATACTCAATTATTCAGATATTTGAATAAGCAATTACCCGAGGATTCATTAACAGGGAATTATAAAGATTTTTTAAATTTGTTCGGAGAGCAGGTGATCCGCATAGGAAAGACCGATTCGGCAGGTTTTTATGAACGGTTAAACAGTGCTTTTTCAGAACCTGCACTAATGACTCTTTATCGTGACGAACAACAGAAATTCCCGGATCTTGAAGCTTTTAATTCAGAGTTAAATCCAGCTTTTGTACAACTCCTGAAAGAATTTCCGGAGTTGAAACAACCTGCGATATACATGCATGTTTCGGGTTTGAATCAGAATGTGATCGTGACTGATGATATTTTGTCTTTATCAGCGGATAAATATATGGGAGCGGATTATCCGTTTTATCAGAATTATTTCTATGATTATCAACTCCAGAATATGACTCCTGAACGGATTATTCCGGACTACCTTCTCGGATTTATGATGGCGAATATGCCTTTTGAAGGCAATCGGGATGTTCTGCTCGAACGGATGCTGTATGAAGGCAAGTTACGTTATATCCTTTCCCGGCTACTTCCCGATCGTCAGGTATGGGAATATGTCGCTTATACGAAAGAACAGTATCTGTGGTGCAGCAATAATCAGTCCCGTATCTGGAAAACCATCCTGCAAAATGATCATTTGTATACTTCGGATCATATCATTGTTACCCAGTACCTGAACGATGCTCCGCACACGGCATTTCTTCTTTCCGAATCACCGGGGAGGGTTGGTACCTGGGTTGGCTATCAAATTATTATGTCTTATATGCAAAAATATCCTGAAACTTCATTGCATGAGTTGATGAGCCTTACGGATGCCCAGGAATTGTTAAAACAATCGAAATACAAGCCTTAATAAAGATTTATTCTATCTCCTGCTGAAACCTGAAGTGTTAATTTTTCCGCATTTAATTTATATTCTCTCCAATTTTAAACTATAGCTTTTTATGGGTGTTGTATTGTTGATGCTTTTAACAGGTTTAAAACAATAAGTGTACATATGAAAAAAATGGTGAATATCCCTGAAAAAACGGAAAAAAAAAGGGTCGTGGTGGTTGGCGCCGGTTTCGGAGGTCTTAAGGTTGCCAATAAACTGAATCCAGAGTATTTTGAAATCGTACTTTTAGATAAAAATAACTATCATCAGTTTCAGCCGCTTTTATATCAGGTGGCCATTGCAGGTCTCGAACCGAGTTCAATCGCTTATCCGATCCGAAAGAATTTTCAGAAAAAATCGAATGTATATTTCCGCATGTGTGAGGTAACACAGGTTTTACCCGAATCGAACATAGTCGTAACCAGTGAAGGAAGTGTGGAGTACGATTATCTGGTGTTGGCAACAGGTTGTGATACTAATTTTTTTGGAAATCAATCATTGAAAACTTCGACAATTCCTCTGAAATCGGTGTCGGAAGCTCTATACGCCCGTAACCGGATTTTACAGAGTTTTGAAGAGGCTTCGTTGACCGACGATAAAGAGATACTGAAAAAGTTACTGACTTTCGTTGTGGTGGGAGGGGGCGCTACCGGCGTGGAGTTGGCGGGAGCTTTGGCAGATATGCGTAATCGCGTTTTGCCGAAAGATTATCCGGAACTCAATTTTTCTGAAATGCAGATTCATGTAGTTGATGCATCTCCCAGATTGTTACTGGCGATGTCAGAACAGGCTTCGGCCGAGGCTGCAAAAGAATTAACCCGGCGTGGTGTTGTTTTGCATCAGGATGTTTTTGTTGCTACTTATGAGAACGGAGTGGTTACGATAAGCGACGGGACTCGGATAATTACAGATAATGTATTGTGGGTTGCCGGTATTACCGGGAATCGTATTGAGGGAATTGCTTCCGATTATTATACCCGGGGAAATCGTTTGATAGTCGATCGTTTTTGCCGGGTCAATAATTTTGAAAATATCTTTGCTATCGGTGATATTGCCTACATGGAAACAGAAACTCATCCGAAAGGGCTTCCTCAGATTGCCCAGGGCGCCCTCCAGATGGCAACCTTGTTGGCGAAGAACCTCGAATTGAAAGAATCCGGGAAAAAGCAGGCGCCGTTTCAATATAAAGATAAAGGATCATTGGCTACAATCGGGCGGAATGCCGCAGTAGCCGACCTGGGAAAACTCCGGTTTGGAGGTGCGCCTGCCTGGTGGTTGTGGCTGGTGGTGCACCTTTTTACCATCGTGGGAGTCAAGAATAAAGTGCTTGTATTTCTCGATTGGGCCTGGAGCTATTTTACCTATGATGTATCCTTGCGTTTGCTGATTCGCCCCAAACAAAACCGCGATTAAGAACCGACCGGTTTTCCGAACATCGTTGCTGCCGAAGCATCCTCTATTTCGACCTGTACCCGGTCTCCTATCCGGTAATTAGCTTTATCGAAGATGACCACTTTATTCTGTGGTGTTCGTCCGAATAATTGTTCCCGGGAGCGTTTGGAAAATCCTTCGACCAGTATTTCGAATGTTTTTCCAATGTCGCGTTGATTACTTTTGAGTGAAAGTTTCAGTTGCAAGGCGATGATTTCTTCCAGACGACGGGTTTTGATTTCCTCCGGAATATTGTCTTCAAGATGCTTCGAGGCATAGGTTCCCGGGCGTTCCGAGTATTTGAACATAAATGCAGCATCGAATCCGACTTCCCGCATCAAAGAAAGTGTTTCCTGATGATTCTCTTCCGTCTCGTCATGAAATCCGCAAAAAATATCCGTGGTAATAGATGCATCCGGAATAATTCGCTTGATGGCGGCAATCCGGTCGAGGTACCATTCGCGTGTATATCTGCGGTTCATGGACTTCAGAATCTTGGAACTGCCGGATTGAGCCGGTAGATGCACATGGTTGCAGATATTGTCGTATTGTGCAATAACTTCCAGGGTCTCATCGTTCATATCTTTGGGGTGCGAGGTCGTAAAACGGATGCGCATGTCGGGAGCGGCAACGGCTACTTTTTTCAATAAGGCCGAAAAATCTACCGTTTCGTTCATGTCTTTGAAAAGATAAGAATTCACGTTCTGTCCGAGTAGGGTTACTTCTTTATACCCTTCTTTCCGTAGGGCCTGTAACTCGTTCAGGATACTTTCTGTTTCCCGGCTTCGTTCCCGTCCCCGGGTATAAGGTACGATACAATAGGTACAGAAATTATTGCATCCCCGCATAATTGAAATAAAGCCGGAAAGTTTATGACCCGATATCTTCAAAGGAATAACATCTTTGTAGGTTTCTGTCGAGGATAATTCCACATTGATCGCTTTTTCTCCTTTCTCTACGGCTCCGATCAGGTTTGGAAGATCCATGTAAGAATCCGGACCGACTACAATATCGGCCTGGTGCTCTTCTATCAATTCTTCTTTTACACGTTCGGCCATGCATCCTAATACTCCTACAATCAGATTTTTGCGCTTCTTTTTTAAGGATTGGAAGTATTGAAGCCGGGATAATACTTTCTGTTCGGCGTTGTCCCGGATCGAACAGGTATTCACCAGAATAACATCAGCCTCTTTGATATCCTCCGTACTGTCGAAGTCATCCATTTTCATGATAGATGCAACGACTTCACTATCAGCTATATTCATCTGGCATCCGTAGGTTTCGATGAAGAACTTTTTTTCATTTTCTTCTGTTTTGGTTGCAGATTTAAAGTCTGCTTCTGCTTCTTTTTTTAGCATTTCAATTAAATTTATAATTATTAACAATTTTTAATAAACAAATATTGTTTTTCCGTTTAAAAAGTTTGTCGGTATAAAAAATATGTGTACCTTTGCTTCTGAAAAACGTAAAATTTTTTCATAGTTAAGGTTTTGGTTAAATGGGTTAGGGGTGGCTGTGAAGTCATCCCTAATGTTTTTTTTTACTGGTGTTGTATCATTCAATTATATTTACTATATTTGAGGTGCAAAAATAGGTATTTTTATGGATAAATTATCAGATATTGTTCCTTTATTAATCATAATCGGATCGTTGATCGTATCGGTTATTCAGTCTTCCAACAAAAAAAAGAGGCAGCAACAGGATATGAGGAAGACTATGTTGCCCAAAGGGGTATATGATCAGAAAGAATCGGAACCGGATCCTGTCATCCCTCAATTCAAGCCTGGGAAAGAAATTCGCCAGAAAAAAGATAAAGTCAGACTTCAACCGACTGTAGATACTTTTAATCCGGAGGTGAAGCGTGTGGTGGCCCCTGTTTCCGAGATGCAAAATTTTCAGGATCCTGAGCCAGTCAATTCCGGTTTCGTATTGAATTTCTCAGATATGGATGAATTAAAGAGGGCTGTAATTTATTCGGAAATCATTAACCGGAAAGAATTTTGATAATGAGGCGCAGAAAGCCGAAATAATTATTAGTTCCTACTCCTTGATTTTAAACTAAAGTATTACCTTTGGGGCAAATTTCCAAAATTAAAGAATATTTATCATGGGTTTCAAAATGATGACAGCTGAAGAAGCTGCAAATATGATTAACAATAATAATGTTGTCGGTTTTAGTGGTTTCACCGCAGCTGGTTGTCCGAAAGCAATTACCCAGGCTTTGGCAGAGAAAGCGGAAAGTGAGCATGCAGCCGGACGCCCGTTCAAAATCGGGGTATTTACAGGAGCATCTACCGGAGATTCGATTGATGGAGCGCTGGCTCGTGCACATGCGATTAAATTTCGTTCTCCATACCAGTCGAATGGTGATTTGCGTAAGGAATTGAATGCACATGGCGCGCATTACTTTGATTTGCATCTTTCCGAACTTCCTCAGTATCTGCGTTACGGGTTTCTCCCCAAAACGGATATTGCAATCATGGAATGTTGCGATGTTACGGACGAAGGCGAGATTATACTGACTTCTGCCGTTGGAATTGCTCCGACTATTGCCCGCCTGGCTGATAAAATAATCCTGGAATTGAATCGTTTTCATCCGAAGGCTTTGCGTGGGATACATGATATTTATGAACCTGCCGACCCTCCGGTGCGCAGGGAAATTCCCGTTTACAAGCCCAGTGATAGGATTGGAGCTCCTTATATTAAGGTTGATCCGAAGAAAATTGTCGGCATTGTGGAAACCAATCTACCGAATGAAGTGGGTGGATTTACTCCTACGGATGAAATTACCGAGCAGATTGGTAAAAATGTTTCTGATTTTCTGACCTCAGAAATTAAAGCCGGCCGTATTCCGGCTTCTTTCTTACCGGTGCAGTCCGGAGTCGGTAATGTTGCCAATGCCGTTCTTGGAGCGATGGGTTCCAATCCGAATATTCCTGCTTTTGAAGTATATACGGAGGTCATCCAGGACTCGGTGATAAAACTGATGAAAGAAAACCGGGTAAAGTTTGCCAGTGGCTGTTCTTTGACTTTAAGTGCAGAAGCCTTGAAAGAGGTTTATGAGAATCTTGATTTTTATAAAGAAAAAATTGTTCTGCGTCCGCAGGAAATTTCCAATAATCCGGAAGTTGCCCGCAGGTTGGGATTGATTGCGATTAATACTGCTTTGGAGGCGGATATTTTCGGGAATATTAATTCTACTCACGTAGTTGGAACAAAAATGATGAATGGTATTGGCGGATCGGCCGATTTTTGCCGGAATGCCTATTTGTCGATTTTTACAACACCATCGATTGCAAAGGGAGGAAAAATCAGTTCGATTGTGCCGATGGTATCACACCACGATCATAGCGAGCATTCGGTTAAAATCCTGATTACCGAGTGCGGAGTTGCCGATTTGAGAGGGCTTTCTCCGGTGCAGCGCGCGGAGTCGATTATTGAAAATTGTGTTCATCCACAATATAAACAATTATTGAAAGAATATCTGTCTATGGGAATTCAGGGACATACTCCCCAAAACCTTCAGGCATGTTTTGCTTTTCATAATGTGTTTAATAAGACCGGGGATATGAGTCAGGTAAATTGGAATGACTTCAGGTGACCTGGATATAATCAGGATCATAAAAAAACTCCAAAAGTTAATCTTCGGAGTTTTTTTATGAACAAAATGACGCCTGAGTGGTTATTATTTAAATTCCAATCATTAACAATTAGGATTTAAATTTATGAAAAAAATCCGGGTAAAAAAAATAATGGTACAGAGACTGGCGATTATATTATTTATTTCGATATTACTTCCTCTATCCCCGTTATTCTCACAAACAGATGCAGGTATAAAAATATTACCGAAGCAAGGTAATTTGTATCAGGAGGTAAAAGAGTTGAATAATCCTTATACATTGCCCATCGGAGCAAAGAAAGCCGGGGCCAAAGGATTTTTATTGCCGTATCCGATCGGGGTCATGATAAATGGGTATATTGCAGATCAGGATGTGACGATCTCTAATTTGTCGGTTGGACTTAACGACGGAGAAATGATAAATCTGGATAAGGTTGTGGGATTCAGTGACGTGACGGCTTCGGTCAAAAACTTTAACATCCGTACCGATATTTGGTTATTCCCTTTTTTGGATATTTATGGTCTTTTCGGTAAAGCCTGGGTCAACACCGAAGTCGGTATCGGTAGTATTGCCGGAAAACCGGTTGATTTTCATACGCAGGCTGCTTTTGATGGCTATGTCTATGGAGTGGGAGGTATGCTTACAGGAGGAGTGCGATCTATTTTCTTTTCTCTGGATTTTAATAAAGTATGGACTCATTTTGATGAGTTGAAAAATGATAATACAGCCATGAATCTGTCGTTACGTACCGGGTATGTATTCCATTTTACCGGAAAGCCGGAAACTAATCTGTCGCTCTGGACAGGTGCCGGAAGGACTTATCTGAGCAATATAACGGAAGGTATTATTCCCCTTTCGGAAGTGATGCCTGATTTTGGGAATAATTATCAGAATTCGGATTGGTATAAGGAGTTGGCTCCTAAAATTCAGACTTTTGTCGATGAATTAGTCGATAAAGCCGGGGAGCGTATCGAGACCGACCAGATTCATTATTCGCTGGAAAAGCGTCCGACCAACGATTGGTACATGATCCTGGGGGCGCAGTATCAACTGAGCCGTCACTGGCAGTTCCGGGTGGAATCGAACTTTCTCGGAGGCCACAGATCAGGTCTGGTCTCATTTAATTACCGGTTTGGATTTTTTTAATAAAAAATAAGCTACACATAGAAAGTGTAGCTTAAAAATGAAATATTGCCGGGAATTAAATCAGAAAGCGATTATCCGATATAAGTTTCCAATAATTTGCAGTTTTTTTCAGGAGTCAGCGTAACTTCTGTGCATTCGGCTGGAATCAGAACGGTCTCTCCTTGCCTGATATTCATTGTAAAATCATTGTTGTCGGTGAGAGTCAATTGCCCTTCCATGCATATATAGGCCGTGAAAGAATCTCTTCCGGCGAGATTCCGAACTTCCCGGTAGTTGGTGTCGATCAGGTTGGTTACAAAATAAGGACAGGCCACCAGATTCTGAGTTTCATTCTTTTTTTGAACATAATTGAGCTTATGGTACTGATGTACTGTATAGTCGATGGCGTCTTTTGCCAGTTCAGTATGCAGTTCCCGGGGATTACCCTGGGTATCTTTACGATTGTAGTCGTAGATGCGATAGGTAATATTCGAAGTTTGCTGGATTTCAGCAATGAAGCATCCGGCTCCAATGGCATGTACCCGTCCGGCGGGAAGGAAAAAAACATCTCCCGGCTTCACTTCGTGTTTATCTAAGTAATTGGTAAAAGTGTCATTATCCAAGCTTTTAATATATCCGGCAGCATCTAATTGTTTGGAGAATCCGGAGTACAGAAATGCTCCCGGAGTACAATCGATCAGGTACCACATTTCAGTTTTTCCGAACGAATCGTGGCGTTTTTTTGCTAACGTATCATCCGGATGCACCTGTATCGATAGCGCTTCGCGAGCATCGATGAATTTAATCAGCAGAGGAAATGTTGTCCCAAAACGCTCCAGAACCTTTTTCCCAAGCAACTTTTCTCCATAGTTGCGAATCAGATCGTCCAACGATTTTCCTTTCAGTTCTCCATTGGCGACAACGGAAACATTATCCTGAACGTCTGAAATTTCCCAACTTTCGCCAATTCCCTGTTGGCGGGGGTGAATATCCTTGAAAATGCAGATCTGGTTCCCTCCCCAGATAATAGGCTTAAGTATCGGTTCGAATATCAGTGGATACATATTTTTATAGATTAATGTTTATTTTTTTTAAGATGATTGCTGTTCTGGCCGGAAGGTACAACTTCAGCCACTCTTTTTTTTCTCCCTCATACAGAGGATCCAGGTGTGTGAAATATGAAATCGTATGGTCGATTCTCGCATGCCCTCCGAATTCGGAGCTATCGGAGTCCAGAACGATCCGGTATTCTCCCGGTTTGACCAATACTCCGTAGTTCGTAAATGATTTTTCCGGATTAAAATTAAACAAAAATACCAGATCCCCACGACGAAAAGCCAATACCTGGTCTCCATCGTTATCCCAAACCTTATACAAAGGCAGATCCTGGAAGTTTTTCTGGTCTTTGATCAGCTGGATCATGGCTTTATCAAAATCTCCAAGATAATGATATTTCAAATTCTGATTGTCAACAAGGCTCCATTGACGCCGGGCATATTTATAGGACCAACCGTTATCGGAACGTGGAAAATCGATCCATTCGGGATGTCCGAATTCGTTACCCATGAAATTGAGATATCCTCCATTAATAGTCGATGCCGTTACCAGCCGGATCATTTTATGCAGTGCGAGACTCCGGTCGATAGACAGGTCATTGTCGTCGGCATGCATGTGCCAGTACATGGCCGCATCGGCCAACCAGAAAATAATGGTCTTGTCTCCTACCAGCGCCTGGTCATGACTTTCTGCATAACTGATTGTCTTTTCATCGACCCGGCGGTTGGTTGTTTCCCACCAGATCGCTGAGGGATGCCAATCCTGGTCTTGCTTCTCTTTCAGGGTTTTAATCCAGAAGTCAGGAATATTCATGGCCATCCGGTAATTGAAACCATATCCTCCGTCCTGAATCTTTGCTGCTAAGCCCGGCATACCGCTGACTTCTTCTGCAATGGTTATTGCATCCGGCTTCATTTCATGAATAAGCCGGTTAGCTAACATCAGGTAACAGATTGCATCTGTATCCTGATGCCCGTTGTAATAATCTCCATAATTTGTAAAAGCTTCTCCTAACCCGTGACTGTAGTACAACATGGAGGTTACTCCATCGAACCGGAAGCCGTCGAATTTATATTCTTCGAGCCAGAATTTACAATTGGAAAGCAAAAAGTGCAGGACTTCGGTCTTTCCATAATCGAAACAAAGGGAGTCCCAGGCCGAATGAACCCTGCGGTCGTTATTGTGAAAATATTGACTGTAGGAGCCGTCGAATCGTCCCAACCCTTCCATCTCGTTTTTTACGGCATGGGAATGGACGATATCCATGATGACAGCAATACCCATCGAATGGGCAGTATCGATTAACTCTTTCAGTTCATCCGGAGTGCCGAACCGGGAGGATGCTGCAAAAAAACTGGAAACATGATACCCGAACGATCCGTAGTAAGGGTGCTCCTGGATTGCCATGATTTGTATTGCATTGTATCCGTCTTCGGCAATACGAGGCAATACATTTTCCCGGAATTCCACGTACGAACCTACTTTTTCCTGTTCGGTGGCCATACCTATATGGCATTCATAAATCAGAAGAGGAGAAGTATCCGGTTTAAATTTATTGTTTTTGAACTGGTATGGTTGTTCAGGAGCCCAGACCTGTGCGCAGAAGATAAGGCTCTGTTCATCTTGCACCACCCGGCGGCACCAGGCAGGTATCCGTTCTCCGCAACCGCCCTCCCAGTGTATCATCAGTTTGTACAGGTCTCCATGGTGCAAAGCATTTTCCGGCAGGACGATTTCCCAGACTCCGTTTTCGAGGGGGGTGAGTTTGTAATCTTCCCGCTGTTGCCAGTTGTTGAAAGTACCGGTCAGGAATATTTCAGTAGCATGGGGAGCCCATTCCCGGAATATCCAGCCTTTTTTTGTTTTAGCCAATCCGAAGTAAAGATACCCGGAAGCAAATTCACACAGATTTGATTTTCCTTCTTGCGTCAGTTCTTTCTCTTTCCAGAGAAAATGCTCATAACGTCCTTTAATAGCATTCTCATATGGCTTCAGCCAAGGGTCATTTTGTATCAGATTCATAGGTGCTTTACATTCTTCATTCATTTATTTCACAGAGACTTTTACAATAATCTTCCTGATCTCCCCGTCTCCTATGCAGGGAGCATGAGCATCTTCGGGAAAGAAGATCACAAATTCTCCGGGGCATATGGTAAAACAGGTCGATGGAAAATCGCTATAGAATTCAATGTCTTTTTCGACATTGAAAGGCACATCCACATTATTACATTTGCTGCGACGCTTCCATCCGAATGTTTCGGCGCAGGAGAGAGGTAATTGGATATCGATGTATTTGTTGTGAGCCTCTAATTTGGCATCGGTAGTCGCCTTGAGTTTGGACTCGTTGATATTGAGAATCAATACATCGTCTATCAGTACTGTTTTACCGGATTCTTCGAAAGAGAAATCCAGTCCTTTAATATAATCGAACGCTTGTTTGAAATAAGGATTGATCTGCTCATAAAGAGTGCTGTTTTCTATGGAATCAATAATCATGATATGATTTGTTCTGTGATTAATTGTTACAAATGTAATACTTTTTTTGTTTTTCCGTACTTGCTTGACATAAATCGTGTGATTTTTATTGACAGGGCGATTTTGTAAGGTTAATGCCCTCCCGAATAAATTTTATTTTATGAAAAAGTAGTATATTTGCATGCAAATTGCACGCATAATTAAAAACTGGGGCATAGGTCCAATACAAGTTCAGTTTACTTAGTATGGAAAAGGAATCTAAAATATATGTTGCAGGGCATAATGGGCTGGTAGGGTCGGCCATACTTCACAATTTAAAAGAAAAAGGATATTCAAACCTGGTTTTGAGAAACCATTCGGGATTGGATTTAACCGATCAGAAGGCTGTCTGTGAATTCTTTGCAAAAGAAAAACCGGATTTTGTGTTTCTGGCGGCGGCCAAAGTTGGAGGAATTGTTGCAAACAATACGTACCGGGCGTCGTTTATATATGAGAATCTGATGATTCAGAATAATGTAATTCATGCATCGTATCTATATGGAGTAAAAAAACTCTTATTTCTGGGTTCGACCTGTATTTATCCGAAAGAAGCTCCACAACCGATGCCTGAAGATTGTTTGTTAACAGACACTCTGGAATATACGAATGAGCCGTATGCCATTGCTAAAATTGCAGGGATAAAAATCTGTGAGAGTTACAATATTCAGCATGGTACCAATTACATTGCAGTGATGCCCACGAATCTATATGGCCCTAATGACAATTTTGATCTGGAAAAGTCGCATGTTTTACCGGCATTGCTGCGTAAGGTGTATTTAGCCAAGATGATACACGATCAGAATTGGGATGCGATAATGAAAGACCTGGATTTACGTCCGGTAGAAAATACTTCGGGAAGTGCGCCGAAAGAGAATATATTGTCGGTTTTGGCCAAATACGGGATCTTTGATAATAAAGTTGAGATCTGGGGTACCGGGGAACCGATGCGGGAGTTTCTCTGGAGTGAAGAAATGGCCGATGCCTGTGTATTTATTATGCAGCATGTGGATTTCAGTGATTTGAAGCCTCAGGGAAAAGAAATCCGGAATACCCACATCAATATCGGCACTGGTGAGGAAATATCTGTCAAAAACCTTGCTTTACTGATAGCAAAAGCTGTAGGCTATAATGGAGAGTTTTATTTTAACAGGAATAAACCCGATGGAACGATGCGGAAGCTGACTAACGTGGAAAAATTACACAATATAGGCTGGAAGCATCAAATTGATATTAAAACAGGAATAAATAAATTATATTATTGGTATTTAAAATGTCAAAAGTAGCATTGATTACCGGAATTACTGGACAAGACGGAGCCTATTTGGCTGAATATCTGATAAAAAAAGGATATATTGTGCATGGAATTAAACGCCGTGCGTCTTTGTTCAATACAGACAGGATCGATCATTTGTATCAGGATCCTCATGTTGAACACCGTAATTTGATTTTGCATTACGGAGATTTGACAGATTCTATGAATCTGACCAGAATCATCGGAGAAACCCGGCCGGACGAAATTTATAATCTGGGAGCTATGAGCCACGTGAAAGTGAGCTTCGACACCCCGGAATATGTTGCTAATGTAGATGGGGTGGGAACATTGCGGATTCTGGAGTCTGTACGCTTATTGAATCTGGTGGATAAAACCCGGATTTATCAGGCCTCGACATCGGAATTGTATGGCCTGGTGCAGGAAGTTCCTCAAAAAGAAACAACCCCTTTTTATCCCCGGAGCCCATATGCAGTTGCAAAAATGTATGCCTACTGGATCACGGTTAATTATCGTGAAGCTTATGGAATGCATGCCAGCAATGGCATCTTGTTTAATCATGAGTCTCCGCTTCGCGGAGAAACGTTTGTAACCCGTAAAGTCACCCGGGCGGTATCTAAAATTGCCCTGGGAATGCAGAAGACGGTTTATATGGGAAATCTTTCCAGTAAACGGGACTGGGGGCATGCCAAGGACTATGTTAAAGCAATGTACCTCGTTCTACAGCAAGACCAGCCTGACGATTATGTCATTGCAACCGGCGTAACAACAACAATCCGGGATTTCATTTCGATGGCTTTTAAGGAGATAGGGGTTGCAATAGAATTCAAAGGGGATGGAGCTGATGAAATTGGTATGATTGTTGATGTTAATACAAACGTGTATAAAGAAAAAGTAGGTGAAAATTATATAAAATTGATTCTTGACCGGATGGGGGGCGCTGTTGTCAGAGTTGATCCACAGTATTTTCGTCCGACAGAAGTTGATTTATTGATCGGAGATTCGTCTAAGGCCCGGAATAAATTGGGCTGGAAACCGGATTACACGCTTCCTTTGTTGATTAGCGATATGATGAGCAGTGATTTGAAGGAGATGAAAAAAGAGGCGTATCTGAAAGAGGGAGGATATAAAGTTTTAAATTATTTTGAATAAAATAAATATATTCAAAGATAAACTTTTTATTACATTTGTTGTTTTATATGTGTTAAGAATAAATTCCTGTAATTTTTGTTGAAATTTGTGTGTTTTTTTTTGTTAATACAGGATTAGTTCGTACATTTGGGGCAAATTTGATGTCGTTTAAGTACTTTTTTTATTGAATATTTAATTGCAAACTTAATATTTTAGTTATGAGAACAAAATTCTTACTTATTGCTTTAGCGCTGGGTTTTGCATTTTCTACTTTTGCACAGAATGCACAAGCCCCTGTAGAAAGTCCGGACGCAGGATTTAAAACAAATTTTAAAAGGAATAAAGCCGGAGATAACTGGTTTATTCATCTTGGAGCTGGAGCTCAGGTTTTCTTTGGAGACCACGACATGGATGCTGATTTTATGAATCGGGTTACTTTGGCTCCGACAGTTTCACTTGGAAAATGGTTCAGCCCGTATTGGGGAGTTCGTTTGAAAGGTCAAGGCGGTGCATTACACGGTTTTGAAAATCTGGGTAAATTCATGCAACATGACACTTATTACAATGTTCACATGGACGCTATGTGGAACCTTGCAAACTATTGGGGTAAATATTCTCCGACAAAAGTGTTTAATTTCACTCCTTACGTAGGTTTGGGATATGCTCACCGTTTTCAAAGCGAACAAGTTGCTCCTGCTGGCTTTCCGAAAGACTACCAACGCTATTCCAACGCTCTTTCTGTCAATGCTGGTGTTCAATTTGGATTCCGCTTGAGCGAACGCGTTAATCTTGATTTCGATTTAGGTTCGGCTTTCGTTCCCGATTATTTTGACCGGATCGTTCAAAAAGCTCAAAACGAAGCTATTGTAACTGCTTCTGCCGGTCTTACTTTCAAACTCGGAAGAACCGACTTCGAAATTGTTGAACCGATGGATTATGGTTTGATCAACGATTTGAACAGCAAAATCAATGCTTTGCGTGCAGAAAACGGAGAGTTGTCAAAACGTCCGGTATCTTGTCCGGAATGTCCGAAACAACAAGCTCCTGTTGTATCTAAAGAAATCAGCTATGTACCGAACGTTGTATTCTTCCGTTTGAACAGCGCTGTGATCGACGCTAACCAACAAATCAGCGTTTACAATACAGCTCAGTTTATGAAGAACACAGGTGAAAAGATTAAAGTGATCGGTTATGCAGATAAGAAAACCGGTACTTCCAGCTACAACCTGAAGCTTTCTGAAAAACGTGCGAAAGCAGTTGCAAAAGAACTGACTGCTAAGTACAACATCCCAACTCAAAATATTATCGTTGAGTGGAAAGGTTCTGATGAACAACCTTATCCGGAAAATAACTGGAACCGCGTTGTAATCATGAGTGCTCAATAAGAAGCTTTCTGAATAGAAAAAGAAAAGCGCCTTTAACAGGCGCTTTTTTTGTATATAAGGAAATTAGGATTAAATTTGCAGGTGAGAAATTGGATATATGAATAAAGATAGGGGTTACGGATACCTGATCAAGTGGCTGGTCTTTCTGGGAGATATTTTTGTTTTGAACCTGGTTTTTTTTGTAGTCTACTATTGGTCAAAATCATACGAATTAGCGGAAATCACCGGTAAAATAAAACTGGTAGCGTTGATGCTGAATTTCTGTTACCTGTTTACACTTTATTTTTTCCCGATTAAAATAGATACTCCTGTTATTTATACGGATAAGGTCGTTCAACGTTCGCTTTCCTTGGCGGCGCTACATGCAATCTTATTTACTTTTTCTCTGACAATTCTTGATTTTGAGACCGGACATTTTCCTGCCAGGTTCATTATTGTATTCTATCTTTTTTTCTCTCTTATTTTTACTCTCTGGCGTGTCTTTGCCCGGGAAGCCTTGAAAAAATATCGGCGTATTGGTCGTAATTTCAAGCGGGTAGTTATTATTGGCGCCGGCAAAAACGGAATGGATTTGTATGCTGAGTTAAAGAAAGAAATGTCGTATGGATATAAAGTACTGGGTTTTTTCGATGATAATCTATTGTTGAAAAATACATTGCCTAATTATTTGGGAATGACTCATGAAATAGAAGATTATGTTACCGAGTATTCTGTTGATGAAATTTATTGCACTTTACCCAATTCTCAAGGGGAGAAAATTTTGCGCATATTGAATTTTTCGGAGAAAAATATGGTTCGGTTTTATATTGTTCCTGAGTTTTACCGTTACCTTAAGAAACGGATGACACTGGAAATTATAGAGTCCCTGCCGATCATGATGGTACGGTCCGAACCTTTAGAATATGTTCATAACAGATTAATAAAAAGAGCATTTGATATTATTTTCTCTTTAATTGTATTATTAACTGTTTTTCCGGTATGCTATTTGATATTTGGAATATTAATTAAGCTGTCGTCGCCGGGGCCGGTTATATTTAGCCAGCTTCGTACAGGCATATATGGACAAGATTTTTATTGTTATAAATTTCGTTCAATGAGGGTTAACGAAGACTCGGATGATAAACAGGCGGAGAAAAATGATCCTCGTAAAACAAAAATAGGGCAATTTCTCAGAAAGACCAATTTGGATGAAATTCCCCAGTTCTTTAATACATTAAAAGGAGATATGAGCATTGTGGGGCCTCGTCCTCATATGCTGAAACATACGGAATTATATTCCACGCTGATTGATAAATATATGGTACGCCACCTGATTAAGCCCGGGATAACAGGCTGGGCTCAGGTTAACGGATGTCGTGGCGAAACAAAAATGATAGAGCAAATGGAGCAACGGGTTAAGATGGATGTTTGGTACCTGGAAAACTGGAGTTTCCTTCTTGACTTAAAGATTGTGGTTGTAACTATCATCAATATGTTTCAGGGAGAAAAAAATGCATATTAAAAGCAGATTGTCTGTTACATGAATTTCAGAGTTATTAATGGTACAGAGCATCCGGAGCAATGGAGAGAATTATTATCCAGAGTCACTGTTTATGATTTTTATCATACACCTTCTTATCAATTACTGGACAAAACGGGAGAAGCCCGATTACTTGTTTTTGAGAAAAATCAGAACATAAAAGCTATTCCTTTGATTTTTAGAAGAATACACGACTCTTCAGATCTTCAGGATGTGTCTTCTGTTTATGGCTATGCCGGATGGATTGGAACGACTACAGATCCTATGCCGGAATTGTATCCTGTGATGCAGGATTATTTTCGTGGCGAGAATGTAGTCAGCGCTTTTTCCCGCTTGAATCCGCTGATCCCCGGTTCTGATAATTTTGAATGTGGCGAGGTCGTTGATCTGAATACCACACTTGGAATCGATCTGACCCTGCCGGAAGAATATTTGTGGAGATCGTATAGCGAGTCTGTTCGTCGCTCGATCCGCCATTCGGAAAAAAAGGGGGTCACCGTTCGTTTTGCTGTAACAATTGAAGACATACTTTCTTTTGCTGAGACTTATCGATCTGCTATGATTCGCCTGAAAGCATCTCTTTCGTATTTTTTTCCGGATGATTATTTTATTGATTTGATGCGTTCGAATGATTACCGGGCGTTTATCCTGCTTGCAGAAATAAACGGAAAACAAATTGGCGGAGGTGTTTTTGTTATTTGCAACCAGATCATGCAATACCATTTGGGAGCAGTTGCTGCCGGATATCAGTCTTATTCTCCCCTGAAATTAATAATCGATAAGGCGCGAAGGATAGGAATGCGCCATCACTTGTCGGTACTTCATTTAGGAGGCGGGTATGGCGGTGTGGACGACAGCCTGTATATTTTTAAATCCCGGATGTCGACAACAGAGTATAAATTTAAAGTCTGGAGATGGATTACCAATGAGGAGCAATATGCATCGTTATCAGAAGATAAACCGGAGGAAGATACTTATTTTCCTTTGTATCGAAAATGAGCAATTTTTTAATATCAGAAACGATAAAGGTTATTCCATAGGATTTTAATCATAAAAATAAAAAGATGTACAATTAAAATAATAACTATCTTTGGCCTCCAGATGGGAAGAATTGTTTCAATTGATTATGGAAGAAAGAGAACGGGATTGGCCGTTTCCGACAGCATGAAACTGATTGCCGGAGGTTTAACTACCCTTCCGGGAGACCAAGTGATCGGTTTTCTGAAAGATTATACATCTAAAGAAGAGGTTGAGTTGTTTATATTGGGAGAGCCGAAACAAATGAATAACCAGCCTTCTGAAAATATGCAACGGGTTGAAGTATTTAAAAAACAGTTGCAGAATGCTTTTCCTGGAATCGAGATAAAAATGATGGACGAGCGCTTTACATCTGTTCTGGCGCATAAAGCGATGATTGAGGGAGGCTTGAAAAAGAAGGACCGACAGAATAAGTTACTTGTGGATCAGTTAAGTGCAACGATTATGTTGCAGGAATATTTAGAAATAATAAGAGTATGATTATGCCAGTTTATATATATGGACAACCGGTTTTAAGAAAAGTATGCAGGGATATCCCTGCGGATTATAAAGGTTTGAATGGTTTGGTCGAGAATATGTTCGAGACGATGTACAATGCCGATGGGATCGGATTGGCCGGACCCCAGGTCGGATTAGATTATCGTATCTTTGTAATCGATCTGGATGTTCTTGCTGAAAATAATCCTGAATATAAGGGATTTAAAAAGGCATTCATCAATGCCCGTATAACTGAGCGGGATGGGGAGGATGTTGTTGCGGAAGAAGGTTGCCTTTCGCTTCCCGGAATCCACGAAAATGTATCCCGTAAAAATAGGATACGCATACAGTATCTGGATGAATCTTTACAACCGCAGGATGAAATATATGAAGGTTTTAAGGCCCGGGTAATACAGCATGAGTATGATCATATTGAAGGCATATTATTCATCGATCATATTTCGGCCATCAGAAAACAATTAGTTAAAAGTAAATTGAATAACATGCTTAAAGGCAAAGTGAATTGCTCTTACAAGGTGAAGCCGGTTGAGAAGAAATAAAGCACATACATACATTTAAAGGTATTTTTAATGATAAAGAGTATTACCAGTCTTATTATTTGTTTGGTCCTGCCTCTTTGTTTTACATCGTGTCTGACTACCAAGGATACGAATCTGCTTAAAGAGGCGCATAATCCGGACTATCGGAATGTTGAATCTGTTTCGGAGTATACGCTTAAGCCCGGAGATGAGTTGCGTATCATGATTACTGTCACTCCTGGGAACGAACAGGGGAATGATGCGACAGAACGGTTGTTTTCATTATTTTCGGCCCGTAATAATACCAGTGAGTCGGCCGGGAATGATATTCGTAACATTTCGGTTAATCCATCCGGGAAGATTTATTTCCCATATCTGGGCGAAATTCCGGTCCAGGGAAAAACGACATTGGAAGTCCAAAAAATACTGGAAGACAGGTTGACCGCGGAAATTATTCCGGGATGCTATGTCCGGGTACTGCTGTCCAACCGTTATTTCAGCGTCATTGGAGAGTCCCGATCAGGAAGGTATCCGATTGCGAAAGAGCAAATAACAATTTTTCAGGCATTGGCTCAAAGTGGGGACATCAATCCTTACGGAGACCGGAAAAATATAAAAGTATTGCGTCAAACAGAGCATGGTACTGTTATTAAAACCTTTGATCTTCGTAGTCAGGATATCATAAATTCAGAATTTTACTATATTCAGCCGAATGATATTATTTACATCCAATCGATGTCTAAGCAATTCTGGGGGATAGATTCTTTTGGAGCGATCTTTGCTGTTGTTTCAACAATTGCATCATTGGGTATCTTAATTTATAGTCTGATCAAATGAAAGATATGGAAAGAGCGAGAGTTAGGTTGCATACATTGATAATGTTTACAGTGGTATGCTCGTTTTTCCTGTTTACTTCCTGCATCACGAACAAGCAGAAAGCTTATTTGCAGCCGGAGGATGTATCTGCTTATAAGTTTAAGGACTTTGAACAATACCGGCTTTGTGTTAATGATGAAATATTCATGTATCTGATGACTGCCGATCAGGAAACCCAGTATCTTTATAACAGTGGTATGCAGTCTGGTGGAACTATGAGTACCGGTAGTTCTGTATACCGGATTTATGATGATGGAAATGTTGTTTTACCGACAGTCGGAGGAGTTAAAATTTCCGGGCTTTCTCTTCGTGAGGCCGAACAGGTGCTGACAGGTGCTTATCGTAAAATGGTGGTAGACGATGCAGAGGTGAAGCTGGTACTTGCAAATAATTTTTATTATGTGCAGGGAGATCATGGTAAGGGTCGTTTTTCTTTGTACAAAGAAAAGTTGAATATATTCGAGGCTCTGGCAATGGCAGGAGATATTTCTTCTACCGGAGATAAGGAGCATGTTAAGGTTATCCGGAGAGGAGTTGACGGATTGGACCAGGTTCATACCATTGATTTGAGGAAAGCATCTATTGTAGAATCGGAATACTACTATATATATCCCAATGATGTAATTTATATTCCAACCAATTCCAGTTCATTTTTCAGAGTAGAATCGGTATCTTCCTTTGTTTCCATGTTTGTGGCGCCGATTTCTTTATTAGTATTAGTATTGTCTCTATTTTAATATTAAGCGATAAGCATTGACAATGGCAAACCCAATGAAATATTTTGCACAGAAGCCGTCCGGATCTTATCCGGATGATTATTACGGAATGTCTGGCGTTCCCAGTTCTTCTTTTGATTTTATGGCCTGGATATTCAAAATTTTGAAATATTGGTATCTGTTTCTTATCGTTTTGGTCATATCGCTGGGATTGGCATATCTGAAGAATAAATCCTGGACCCCGACTTACAGAACGATTGCCACAGTTCTGATTGAAGAGAATGATCGCCAGGGATTTAAAAGTAATATGTATCCATATAGCATGTCATCAGGAAGCCGGAATAACAATATCAACCAGATGATTATGTATGGCTCTCATGATTTCATATCCAAAACCGTAAAACGATTGAATCTGTCGAATGAAATTTACATGAAACAACGTTTTAAAAATACGGTTTTGTACAAGCAGTCTCCAATTGAAATAGAAGCGACCTATATTGCAGACGATGCCTATAATATGGAGTTTGAAATACAGGGGCTCGACTCGACATCTTATTCTATTATTTTTCATGGAGACAAAGAGAAAGAAGAGTTCCGGATTAATGGGAAGTATGGAGAATCGGTTCAGCATGCTTTATTTTTTATTACAGTCAACAAGAATGAACGGTTAATTGATTATAAATATGATTTGTGGTTTCATTTTCTGTCGGCTAATCGTTTGATTGGGGAGTACAGCAGTAAGCTTTCTTACCGTTTTCTGATGGAAGAGTCGTCCGTTCTTGAAATATCCTTATTAGGTAAAGTGGCCCAGCGGGACGTGGATTTCCTGAATCTGTTGAATGATGCATATTTTACAGATAATCTGGCTCAGAAAAACCTGGTTGCTGAAAAAACGATTTCTTTTATAGACGAGCAGTTGCTTATTATCAGAGACTCCATTCAATCGTCCGAAGCCAAACTGAACATATATCAGGCTCGGTCCGGGGTATATTCCCAGGATCGTTCCAAGTCTACCAATGCTGTATTGGATGAATTGGATAAAAGGAAAGCCGATCTTCGTTTGAAGAAAGAGTATATGATGCTGATTAATAATTATCTGACGAAGAATCAGGATGACGAGGTGATGATTACCCCTACAGCATTCCAGATCAATGATCAACAGCTGAATATGCTTGTGAATCAGTATAATAACCTGACTTTGAGCATGAAATCTCAAGGTCCTACCAACCCGGTTTACAAACGAAATAAAAGCTCGCTTGACGATGTAAAAAAAGGATTAAAGGAGTCTTTAAATGTAATGGATGCCTCGATCGGTCTTGAAGATGCCAATTTGAATCAACGTTATTCCAAGGCGTGGGGAGAAATCGCCTCTCTACCTCAAAAAGAGCGGGGACTTCTGAACCTTGAACGTGATTATAAGATTAACGACGCCTATTATTCATACTTGCTGCAACGTAGAACCGAGAGCCAGATTCAGAGGGCTTCCAATATGCCGGATAACAGGATTGTCGATACGCCGCGCACCGTTGCTGTTGTGAATGGTTCGGACAAGATGAATAATTATATTTATTTTGTATTGGGCGGGTTGGCATTAACATTATTATTTGTCATTTGTCGTGAATCGATATTCCGGTTTAGCGTTCAATCCCGGGATGAAATAGAAAGTATTTCTCAGTTTCCTATTCTGGGGATGGTCGAAACAACTTCCAAAACGAGTCTGATTCCGGTCTATGATTATCCGAAATCGGGATTTGCAGAGAGTTTCCGGGCGATTCGCTCCAGAATGGAGTATCTCACGAAGAAAGAAGTGGCGATCACCATGCTGATTACCTCCACGGAACCGAAGGATGGAAAAACTTTTGTGGCATTGAACTTGGCGTCTATTTATAACCAAATGCCTGGTCGTAAGACGATTATAGTGGATATGGACCTGCGTCGCCCGGCTTTATCACAGGCATTGGGATATTCCAATGAGCGTGGGGTTTCCAATTATCTAATAGGTCATGCCGGTTTGGACGATCTGGTAGTAACCCATGATAAGTATGGCTTTGATGTTTTACCTGCCGGTACGGCGCCCCCTAATCCGAGCGAGCTTATTGCTTCAGAAGAAACCAAGGCGTTACTGAAAGAATTGTCGTTTAAATATGATTATATAATTCTGGACTGTAGCCCTGTAGGTTTGGTGTCGGATGCTCATTTCCTCTCCCGTCAGGCTGATGTTACATTGTACGTTGTCCGTAACGATAAAACGAATCGGAATTTCTTTAAATACACTATTCAGGAAATGGCTGAAGACAATATCAATAATGTGGCGATTATTTATAATGGAGTTAAGACAAAAGGAGCCGGAATATACAGTAGTCGAGGAGCTTATGGCCGAGGTTTATATTATCATAAGCACGATTCGTATTACCATGAAGAGACTTCCAAAAATCATAAAAAAACAAAAGAAGACGCCCAATAGGCGTCTTCTTTTGTTTTATTGTTTATATTTGCCCCCTAATACTCTAGTGTAACCATTTTTGAAGAATGAAAAGATTCCTCATAGTTCTCGTTTCCTTATCGCTAACCGGTTTACTATTTCCTTTATATTCCCAGATCAATACAGATCGGGTATTTGCGAATGGCCGGAATGCTTTGTATTTTGAAGATTATATTTTATCGATTCAATATTTTAATCAGGTTATCCGTGCAAAACCATATTTGCCTGAGCCTTATCTCTACAGGGCTATGGCTAAATTTAACCTGGATGATTATAAGGGAGCGGAAAACGATGCGACCTTATGTATCGAGCGAAATCCCTTTTTATACCAGGCTTATCAGTGTCGTGGCGCTGCTCGTCAGAATCTTGGGGATTATGTGGGTGCTGAGCAGGACTACAGCAAAGGGCTCGACCTGAAGCCGGAGGATCGCCAGTTACTTACAAACAGGGGAATAGCCCTGCTTCAGGGAAAGAACCTCGATGAAGCCGAGAAGAACTTTAATAACCTGATCCGGATTCAACCGAAATATCCTCAGGCTTATTTACTAAGGGGATCGATGTTTGCAGAAAAAGGAGATACTGCCAAAGCCTATGAAGATTTTTCGAAGGCTATAGCATTGGATAAGTACTTTGCTCCATCGTACGGGCAACGGGGGTTACTTTATTTACAACAGAAAGATTATAAAGATGCTTTGTCCGATTTTGATCAGGCGATTCGTTTGGATGGAAGCAATGTGGGTTACTATATAAACCGGGGATTGGTACGTTATTATCAGAATGACTTGAGAGGAGCGATGGCCGATTACGATGCTGTTGTCGGAATCGATTCACGAAATATTGTCGCCCGGTTTAACCGGGGACTTCTGCGAGCCCAGGTAGGAGATGATAACCGGGCTATTGAAGATTTCAATATAGTTATAGAGCAGGAAGCGGATAATTTTATGGCGATTTATAACCGGGCGATTCTACGGGAGCAGACCGGGGATTACCGGGGAGCTATCACTGATATCAATCTGGTATTGAAAGAATATCCTAATTTTATCCCCGGATATTATTACCGTTCTGAGTTGAAGAGAAGAATCAATGACGTAAAAGGAGCCGATAGCGACCATTGGTATGCTTACGACCTGGAACAACAGTTGCGCGCGGAGCGTAATAAAGGAAAAGTGGTAACTGGAAAAGCTGTTCTGAGTGCGAGCGAGGCTGAGGATATGGCCGACAACCCCGGGGCCGGAGATAAGACCCGGGAAAAATCGGATAAAGATATTGCCAAATTCAACCGGTTAGTCGTTTACGATAAAGACGAGCAACAGGATTCACGCTATGAGGGCGGATTGAGGGGACGTGTGCAGGATAACCAGGTACGTGTGGATCTTAAGCCGCAATTTGTGATCACTTACTACGAAAGAAATGAAGGGCTGCGAACTCTTTCCCGGTCCGACCGGATGGTTTCGGATTACAACCAGAGAAGGCTGTTGAAGCTCGATTTGAAAATTACGAACCAGGAAGCTGCCCTGACCGACGACCAGGCTGAGTTTCATTTTAAATCCATCAACGATTATTCGTTGGCCATTGCCGGTAATGAAAATGATCTGAATGCTTATTTTGGCCGGGCTATCGATTTCATGGTATTGCAGGATTTGACAGAGGCAATGAAAGATCTGAACCGGATCATTGAATTGAATCCAAAGTTTGCAATGGCTTATTTTAACCGGGCTGTTGTCCGTTATAAGCTGACAGAATTAGAGAAATATAACACCGATAATCAGGAAAATAATGAATTAACTCTGAATATTCAGAATTTGAAGAAGAAATCGGCGCCGGGAGCTCAGTACCCAACAGCTCCTGTTTTGGAGAATAAAACCGATAATAAGAGAATATACGATCAGGAACTGATCGTCCGGGATTATGATGAGGTTCTGAAAATAAATCCGGATTTTGTTTATGCTTATTTTAACCGTGCAAATATCCGGGGTGCACAAAAAGATTTCCGGGCGGCGCTACATGACTATAATGAAGCGATCCAGCGCGACCCGGATTTTGCCGAAGCATATTTTAACAGAGGCTTAACCCGGCTTTATTTAGGCGATACACAGCGGGGAATCGAGGATCTGAGTAAAGCCGGAGAGTTGGGTATCGTGGATGCCTATAGCATCATTAAACGCATGACAGAGTAAAAAAAACAGAAATACGGAGTGGCAGGGCTTTACGCTTTGCCGCTTTTGAAGCCACCTTTCAGGCTGAAGATATTCTGGTCGTAGCTTACGACTTTCATTTTACTTTCCCGGTCCCGTTTGAAAGCTAAACTGATCAGTTCATCCAACAAACGGTCGAATGGCAATCCCGAAGCTTCCCACAGATAAAATGAGAGAGAACCAGGTATGGTATTGATTTCATTCACGAATATGGTATTGTTTTTATTGTCGAGGATGAAGTCGACGCGGGAAACTCCGTTGCACGACAGGACTTCGAATGTTTTGGAGGCAAGCCGGCGGATCTCTTCCGAAACAGCTTCGGGTAATTCTGCTGGTATGCGGCGTTTGGTGCTTTGCATTCCTTTCGACGATTTTCCTCCACTCATGTATTTATCACTGTAACTGAGGATTTCTCCGCTCCTGATAGGCTCTTCACATACAGAAGCCGTATTTTTCTCATAATTTCCCAGTACGGAGCAGTTGATCTCTTTTAAGTCAGAAATCATTTTTTCAACAACGATCCGCGTGGAAAATCTTTCGGCTAATTCTACCGCAGCAATCAAGCCGTTTTGATCGTTCCCGTGGGAAATCCCTACACTGGAACCCAGGTTGGCCGGTTTTACGATGACCGGATAGCCTAATTTATTTTCTATCTCTCGGATCAACTCTGTTTTTCTTGAGAACCAGTCCTTGTCGGAGAACCAGATATAGTCGATGACCGGAATGCTACTTTCTTTCAGGATCATTTTCATGGTGATCTTGTCCATTCCGTTCGCTGATGCTAAAGGATTGCAACCGGCATAGGGAATACCTGCAAGTTCTAAAACGCCCTGAAAACTACCGTCCTCTCCGTTGGTGCCATGAAGCACTGGTAAAGCGACATCTAAGGCAGCGACGACATCACTCCCGAACAATCCTTTTTTCTTCCGGTACAGTTGGTTATTTCCGTATTCGGGCATCAGGTATACTTCGGTACAGGATTTCAACAGGGAATCCATATTCCGATAGCGGTCTACTTCCAGCAGCTCGTTTCCGGTATACCATTTCCCTTGTTTGGATATATATATGGGTGTTACAGTATATTTATCCTTATTCAGCGCATGAATAGCCTGGAGTGCTGAAATAACCGAGATCTCATGTTCAACGGATCTTCCGCCGAAAAAAACACCAACGTTCGTTTTCATATTTGTTTGTAAAGTCTTTATTATTTATTTGAAAGTATCGGGAAGATCATTTTCGTAAAGTACAGCATCTCCCGGCTTGATAATCGAATTTAACTGATCGACGGCGCTCTTGAATGTGTCGGCCGGAAATATCTGTTCTTTTGGGAAAGACCCTCCGGATTGAAGTCCCTTGACGATCGCTTCCCGGTTGTACTGGCCAACAACGATTACATAATCGCATGATGTTGCCATTTGTACCCCGAACTGATAATTATAATCGTATTGCTTTTCTCCCAATTCGATCATTCCAGGGGTTACTACAATCCGTTTTCCTGTTTGAATGGATTTTATAACTTCGAGGGCCATTTGGGCTCCCTGTGGATTAGAGTTGAAAGCATCGTCTATAACCGTGATGCCATTCGGATGGTGCTTGATGCTCAGCCGGTGCTCCACTTGTTCGATCTGGCCGATAGCATATCTGAGCGAGTTGGGAGTGAGGCCCATGCGTAATCCTACGATGTAACAGGCCAGAACATTCGACAGGTTATAGCTGCCTACCAGTTTAGTAGTGAATTCTTCCGACTGCTTTTCCGGGTTTACGATGGAAAAACAAGTGTTCCCGGTTTCATACTTTACGTTTGAAATGTAAAAATCAGTACCGGTATTGTGGGAAGAATAACGTACTACATTTGTGAGATTCTTGACAGGTCTGTTGGCAATGTATTCGAAATCATCGTTCAATACGGCCAGTCCGTCTGAAGGTAAGGCATCAATCAGTTCGAATTTTGTTTGTTGTACCCGCTGAATAGTTTTAAACGACTCTAAATGCTGCTCCCCGACAGCAGTCAGGATTCCGATTCCAGGGTTGACCAATTGGCAGATTTCAGCGATGTCTCCGGGTTGTTTGGCTCCCATCTCTACGATAAAAACTTCGTGAAAAGGCTTCAGTTCTTCCCGGATGGTACGGATAACGCCCAGAGTTGTGTTGTAGCTTCCTGGGGTCATTAATACATTGTACTTTTCAGAAAGCAGCCGGAACAGGTAGTGTTTGGTACTTGTTTTTCCGTAGCTTCCGGTAATTCCGATAATGGTAAGTCCCGGCATGCCTGCTAATATTCGTTTTGCATCCTGGTAGTATCGTCTGTTGATCGCTTTTTCGAGCGGAGAGTTAATCAGGTTGGCCGCCATTAATATCAGCGGAGCCAGAACGATCGGTACCATCAGCAGATAGGGGGCGCTTTCAGGTATGATTCCCAAAAGATACAGGATCGAAGGAATGATTCCGATGATGCAGGAGGTCACATACAACCGGATGGATCGGGAGGTAAAAACCAGTTTCTTTTTGTATTTTCTTCTGAGTTCCAGAATCCCTTTGATTATCAGGGCGACCGAAACCGTGATTACTACCGGGACTTGCCTGGAAAAAAAGAAAACAGACAGGAGCAGAACCAGATTGATGATTCTTCCGGCAGCGATCAGATCCGTTTTGAGCCAGCGCAGATACCGGTTGTTCCGGTATGAGTTTTGCTGCTGCATCTGCAACTCGTATCTGAGGGCTACCAGTAGGTAAAAAAAGGTGCAGCCTGTGTAAAATAGCATGATATCATTTTTCATACATTCGTGGGTGTTTCTGAAATCGGCTCTGTTCTATCTTTTTGCAGGAAATTATCGACGATCAGGTTGAATTCATAAGGCTTTTCCAGGAAACTGTAATGCCCTGCATTTTTCAGGACAGCCAGGCCTGAATCTTTGATCAGCCGGTTCATGGTGCGGGCATCTTTCAGAGGGGTAGCTGTATCCGATTCTCCCCAAATCAACAGTGTCGGAGCCTTGATCAGGGGCATTACCTGTTTCAGATCTTCATTGACTACCTTCACCAGGATACTTTTCATGATTCCTGTGGCGTTGTTATAATCGCTCGAACCGCTTTTTTTCCGGTATTGGTTGATCCGTTCTTCGGCCCGTTTTTTCCCGATCAGTAAGGGTAATAACTTTTTGGACAGTTTGAACGAGTAGACTTTCAGATAATACTTTAAGGAATGAGTGGGTTTCACTCCTGCTGCATCTACCAGGATTATTTTATTGACCGGATTACGGGATGCATACAGGATGGATATCCGGCCACCAAAGGAATGTCCGAGCAAAACCGGGTGATCGATGTTCAGTTTTTTTACAAAATCTTCCAGCGCCCGGGTATAGTCTTCCACTCCCCATACTTCGAGGGGCGCTTCGCTTTTTCCAAATCCCTGGAAATCAATCGAGTAAACTTTGAAACTTTTTTCCAGATGAAAGAAAAGAGAGTCGAAAATATCTAGATTACACCCCCAACCATGCAGGAGAATGATATTTTTACCCTGGCCTGATACCTTGTAGTGTAATTTTAGATTTTTTATTTCAATAATATTCACTGCGTTTTATTTTTCTATGCCGGAAAATTTTTAAGATGCAAAGTTAGCAATTACCTGCTATTTAATGCTAAAATCTCGAAAAAAAACGGCGACGAAAGAGCCTTTAATATAGACAATCTTTACAAGATTACAGTGGCCTTTGCCACTTCTCCGCCGACCGGAGGGTTCGGTTTTGACAACCTGATTCTGACTTTTTTTATTTCGGGAAATACTTCCAGAATGCGATTTTTGATGCGTCCGGCAACGTGTTCCAGTAATTGAGACGGAATGCTAATTTCTTCTTTTACAATGGTATATACGGTGGAATAATTGATTGTATCTTCCAATTGGTCGGACTGTGCCGCCCTGGAGAGATCGAATTTTAATTTCAGATCGACGATGAAACAATTGCCTAACGTTTTTTCCTGGTCCAGTACTCCATGATGAGCATAAAATTTCATCCCTTCAAGTATAATGTAATTTTTCATTGGAATAGTAATCGTACAATTAAAAAGTGATTCATTCTTACTACAAAGTTAGGCTTAAGTTTGGGAATTGACAAACTTGTACTAAATTTGCATGAAAAAATGCCTTGTAAGTTATGATATTTATGAAAACAAAACAGATCATATCTACCGGAGGAATGCATAATAGCTTGGCTTCCGGAACTGTAATAAAAGGGAATATCCGCGCCGAAGAGGACCTGCGTATCGATGGCAAGGTGGAAGGGAATATCGAATGTGCGGGCAAAGTGGTTGTGGGGCCCGGAGCGGAGATATTGGGACAAATCGTTTGTCAGAATGCAGAACTGATGGGTCGCATCAACGGAAATATCCATGCAAGTGGAATTTTATGCCTCAAAAATTCCGTACAATGTATCGGCGACATTGTCACCAGAAGTTTGGAAATTGAACCGGGAGCAGTCTTCAATGGAACCTGTAAAATGGTTCAGCAGGAATAAATCCGTTATTTCTGATTTAAATTCTTTCTTTTTTAGCCTCTGTTGCTTTTCCTGATCAATTCGCGGATATCTGCATTCAAATCATCCGCCTTTATTAGTTCTTCAATTGTTAGGTGCATCCGGTAACGCCAGTAATGGCCGGGATCGGCCGGAATATTGACCCGTTCGCTTCCGGGATCGGCTTTCCGTAGGTTGTCGCTTATGGATAACCAATCCTGAAACGGAATGATTGCTAACATGGAGGGAGACGACAGGTGGTTCAGAAGTATCTGCCTGCAAAGCGTTGTATCGCAATCTTCAGGAGCTTCTCCCGAATATCCCAGAACCTGATTGTAGTAATGCCGGGTTTTCTCCGGGTTTTCTCTCCACCATTCCCGCATCGTGGGCATATCGTGGGTGGATGTAGTACATACAGAATAGTAGGGTAGTTGCTTCAAATCTGTAAACTCGATGTTCATTTCCTTCGGCATTCGTTCGATTTCAAGACTCAGGATCTGAAGCTTATGCATCACTTCGGGCACTGATTGCGGAATCATTCCCAAATCTTCTCCGCAAACCAGCATATCGGTACTCGAAATCAGAGGGACGAGTCGCTTGTAGCCCTGTTCTTTCCAGAATTCATTATGCCGCTGATAAAAATAATTCCAGTAAAGGTAGTCGAAAGCGTAACGATCGGCATTGTCTAATTCCTGGTACAGGAAAGAAGAGGCAGCCGATATCCGCGGATGGTAGTGCTCGGGTAACTTGGTATCTTCTATAAATAAAATTTCGTTGGCAATTGAGAAAAGTCCTGCCAGGATTATTCTGCTTTTAGGATCGTTTTTCCCGTAAAAATAATTTTCTATTTTCCGTTGAGTATTGAATTGCTCTTTGAGTGAAAAATGATGCGATGTAGATTTTTCCAGGTATATATCCTTTACTTCTGCCGTAAAATCTTCGAACAGTCCGGGAAGAAAATTTTCGTGGATATGTGCCGTAGTAAACCGTTTTGCAGAGAAGGTAAGTCCGGTGTTTTCGATTTCCTGTTTACTGAAAGGTAGTGCTGGATTAAAGCATCCGCACAGTCCTTGTACCGAGTTTTCGGGAATTTCCCAGATCCGGAAGAATCCGAGTATATGATCGATCCGGTAAGCGTCGAAGTAGTCCGACATTTTCCGGAAACGGTTTCTCCACCAGGTATATCCGTCGGCCTCCATAGTTTCCCAGTTGTAAGTTGGAAAACCCCAGTTTTGCCCTGTAACAGAGAAATCATCAGGCGGAGCTCCTGCCTGGAGGTTCATGTGGAAATATCCGGGATCCGTCCACGCCTCAATACTGGTTTTACTGATTCCGATCGGAATATCTCCTTTCAGTACGATTCCGTTCGAGCGGGCATAATTCCGGACTTCTTCCATCTGCAGGTGGAGGTGAAACTGCAGGTAGGAATAGAAAGCGATATCTTTATACCAGGTTGATTGAGGTGTCCAGAGTTTTTCAATACTTTCCTTGTCGTACTGCGAATACTCTTCCCATCGACTGAAGTCGCAAGTTCCGAACTTCTCCCGGAAACAGGAGTAGGCGCCATAAGGAATTAACCAGGACTTATTATCTTCAAAAAATACCTGATACTCAATCGAATTTAACGTCTGTTCTCCATTTTGAATATAAATTTCCCGGAAAAATTCCCATTTACAGCGGTCTGTCTGTTCATAATCAACTTGTTCCGGAGCATTCAGTTCTACCTGTTTTTGCCGGTAATACCCGGTACGCTCCGGGTTGTCCAGAGTTCCCATTTTCCAGGGGCAGAGGTAGAGCGGGTGTAACGCATAAATGGAAATCGCATTATAAGGGTAAGAATCTTTCCAGGTATGGGTCATGGTCGTATCATTGACCGGCAATATCTGGATGACTTTCTGCGAAGTTAACCTGGCCCAATCGAGGATGTTCCGTAAATCACCGAAATCGCCGATACCAAAACTGTTTTCCGACCGGAGAGAAAATACCGGTATTACCAAACCAGCGCATTTCCAATCCGGCTGATGCTCGCGGAAACGGAGTCCGGATACAACTCCCAGCTCGTTTTCTTTTACAGGAGGTAGTGTCAGTAGCCGGTTATCACCGTTTTCCCAGGAAACAACCGACCGGGTGTCGTTGTCGATGATAAAAAATTTATATTCGATAGGATACCGGAGCGTACTGGCATCGAATTCGGCATACCATTCGGGAAACTTATCACAACCCAATATCAGCGCCCGGGAGATGTCCCAGTTTCCCAGTTCATCCTGATTACCCGATATCCCTAAGCTCTGGTTCCGTCCGATATGTGGAGCCAGGATTTTGATCAATACTTTCCGGTTCGATTTAATCACCCGTTCAAATTTATTACAGGGATGAGCAAAAAAACTCCGGGTAAATGCAGAGGAGTAATAAGCCTGGTTTTGTGGTAGATTTTGCCAGAAATCGTGCAGGACATAAGAAAGGTTCGTGTCTTTTATTTCTAAGTGATGGTTTTTTTGCCATTCTTCAAACACCAGTTTCCCATTTGAACTCATGAAATACCGGTATTCAAAATCAATGGATTTTTCCGGTAGTTCGATTTCGAAATTCCAGTTGCCATCTCCCAGGTATCTCATGGGATGCGCCTGTTCGGTATTCCAGTTTCCCAGTTCGGGAAGGGAGCCGGTAATGTGTAAGATTTGCCCCCAGACCGTATGAAAGTTTATATTAAAGCTGATTCTCATGATATTGTATATCGCAAATTCAGCCCACAAAAATACAAGATTATTTTGTGAAATAGGGCAAAAGCTGTAAATTTGTTGGGGATAAAAATTTTAAAAAACGAGATTGATGGAACTCCCTTTTCATGATAAAAAATTTGTCTTACTACTAATCGCATCGGTATTGGTGGTAATTCTGGAGGTATTGTCTTTGATGGGTGTTGGAATCCCGATGCCTTACGCTCCTTTTATATTTGGGTTATTCATCCTGGCTATCGGGTGGAATGTGCTTTGGGATGGCTGTAAGGCTTTATTTACCCTGAATTTTTCGAGTATCAGTCTGCTGATGTTGATCGCGGTCTGCGCAGCCTTTTATCTGGGAGAATACCCGGAGGCGGCAGTAGTTATCGTATTGTATGTTCTGGGAGAAAAATTA
This sequence comes from Bacteroidales bacterium, assembly GCA_031548005.1. GTDB lineage: Bacteria > Bacteroidota > Bacteroidia > Bacteroidales > Azobacteroidaceae > BNXB01. The sequence continues at coordinate 37,787 of JAVBRK010000047.1, read as the reverse complement.
GAGGATATCGGCATTGAAAATAGTAAGGCCGCTTTAGAATCTTTAGCGGATAAAGCCCCTAAAACAGCCAATGTCTTGTTATCTGGCGAATTGATTCCGGTTGAGTCGATTCCGGTGGGAACGATTATTTCTATTAAGCCGCACGACCAGATTCCAATGGATGGAGTGATTATTTCGGGAGAAACTTCTGTCGATGAATCGGCTATTACAGGAGAGCCTCTGGCGAAAGAGCGTTTTAAGGGGGATTCGGTATTTGCCGGTACGATGAATAAGAACGGGTATATCGAGGTTCAGACCACCCGGCTGGCTCAAGATACGACGTATGCTAAGATTCTCGAATTAACTTTTGAAGCTCAGGAAAATAAGTCGGAGTCGGAAAAGTTTATTCAGAAATTTGCCCGCTATTACACTCCGTCGATTATTATAGCAGCGGTTTTATTGCTTCTGGTTCCGGTCTATCTGCTGGGTGGAGATTTCAACCATTGGTTGTTGCAGGCTATTTCCCTGTTAGTCATATCATGTCCCTGTGCTTTGGTGATATCCACTCCGGTAGCAGTATATGCAGCTCTGGGTAATGCTTCGGGGAAAGGTATTCTTGTAAAAGGCGGCCATTTTTTGGAAGATATGGCCCGTGTGGGTATTATTTGCTTAGATAAAACACGCACCATTACCTATGGAAATCCGGTTGTTTCGGATATTTTTCCGGTAAACGGGACGTCCAAAGAAGAACTGCTGGCTTGTGCTGCCGGCACGGAATTATTTTCGGAACACCCTTTGGCACAGGCGATTGTAGATGCTTCCCGTAAAGAGGGGTTGGAGCCTCACCGGGTCGAAAAGTTTATGAGTGTAGCCGGTAAAGGCGCCGTTGCACAATGCCTGGCCTGCAACGATGAAAAAGTGATTGTCGGAAATCTGTCGTTTATCAGGGAGCATCACGAGGTGGAAGATGAAGTTGACAAGATCGTGAAACGACTATCTTCCGAAGGCAAAACAAGTGTGGTAGTCAGTTTTAACGATCAGGCCGGAGGAGTCATCGCTCTGACCGACGAGATCAAGCCCGACAGTGCAGAAGCCATCCGGGAAATCCGGATGTTGGGACTGAAGCCGGTGATGCTGACCGGTGATAATAAGATCGCAGCTGCTCAGGTGGCCGCTCAGGTGGGTATAGAAGAGGTCAGAGGAGGGTTGCTTCCGGAAGATAAATCTGCTTGTATTAAAGAATTGCAACTTCAATCCCCTGTAGCGATGGTCGGCGATGGTATTAATGATGCCCCGGCACTGGCTTTAGCTCATGTAAGCATTGCCATGGGAGCTGCCGGCAGCGATGCCGCGATGGAAGTCGCCAATATCGCCCTGATGAACGATCGCTTATCTTTAATCCCTTTTCTGGTGAGGTTGAGCCGGGAAATGGTGAGAAAAATAAAACTGAATACGTTCTTAGCCATCCTGATAAAACTGGTGTTTATCCTTTTAGCTATTTTAGGCTATACTAATCTCGTAATGGCCATCACTGCCGATGTTGGAGTGGCTTTGTTGGTTATCCTACTCAGTTTGAGGTTGATGAAATTCAAATAGATCAATGATGGAAATGTCTTACAGCCTCAGAATCGTGCTTGTATCTGAAAATGAGAGCAAATGCAATCCCGATCGCCAGTGCATAGGCTGCAAATATAAACCAGATCACAGGCCAGTTCCTGACACCATCCGGACCTGTAAAATGATCGACAACCCATCCGCTGCCGAATCCGCCGATAATTGAACCGATTCCGTTTGTTACCATCATAAATAAACCCTGGGAACTGGAACGGATGGAGGGAGTTACTTCCATTTCTACGAACAGGGATCCTGAAATATTGAAGAAATCGAAAGCCATGCCGTAAATAATCATGGATAGCACCAGCCAAACCAGACCGGAGCCCGGATTCCCGATTCCAAACAGTGCAAAACGGAGCGCCCAGGCTCCCATACTGATCAGCATAACTTTTTTAATGCCGAATTTGTAAAGAAAAAACGGGATAGCCAGAATAAACAGCGTTTCTGATATTTGCGAGACCGACATCAGTATGCCGGGGTGGGTGAGTGCAAAAGTGCCAGAATACAGAGGATTCGCGTCGAAATCGTGAATAAATGCTTCTCCAAATAAGTTGGTGATCTGCAGTGCCGCCCCCAACAACATGGCGAAAATGAAGAATGTCCTCATTTTTTTTTGTTTGAACAGGACAAAAGCATCCAGTCCCAAGGCGGCAATCAGGGAGGCCCCCTTTTTTGCTCTGGCGGGGGGGCAGGAGGGCAAGGTAAAAGAATACAGTCCAAGAGCCAATGCTGCCACTGAACCTACTAATAACTGGTTCGGGCTGATGATCCATCCGCAAAGATCGACGAGCCACATGGCTGCAATGAAACCAACCGTTCCCCAAACCCGGATAGGAGGGAAAGTTTTTACAGGATTCAAATCCAGTTGCCCTAATACATTGTAGCAAACCGAATAGCTGAGTGCTATGGTCGGCATGTAAAACATGGCATTGAGCAGCATGATGATATAAAACTGATTATAGTCTGATACAGACGAGCCTAAAAACAACAGGCCGGCTCCGATCAGGTGGCAGACGCCCAACAATTTCTCGGAATTGATCCAGCGATCGGCAATCATCCCAAGGATGCCCGGCATGAAAAGGGAAGCGATACCCATGGTGGCAAAAATACCTCCTACTTGTCCTCCTGAAAAGCCCAGCCCTTTGATCATGTAGGCGCCTAAAGATATAAGCCAGGAGCCCCAGATGAAAAATTCAAGGAAGCTCATGACGGTCAACCGTAGTTTAATACTCATCCTGTTGTTTTGTAAAAGAATTATTTATTTACTCTGAATTTTTGATTCCCTGTCTGAAAGAAAGCTACGATCTGCTTGGCTGCAGCAATTCCGGCATTATTATTTGCTTCGGATGTTTGAGCTCCGATTTTCTTTGGAGTTGAATAGTACCGGTTTTTGAATCCGGAGATTAATTCTTCGTGGTTTTCGGGCATAATATCCGTTACATACTTGGCATCCGGGCGTTCTTCCATGAATTTAAACAGCCCGGCCTCATCAATAATTTCTTTCCGGGCGGTATTTACCAGCAGTGCATTCTTGGGCATGGTACTCAGCAACGAATAGTTAATGGAGTTTTTGGTTTCGTTTGTGGCCGGTACATGCACTGAAATGATCTGGCAGGTTTTATAAAGTTCTTTTGCCGAACCTACAGGGATAATACCTTCCTTTTCCATATCTTCAGATGGATAATAAGGGTCATAGGCATACACTTCCATCCCGAAGCCTTTTGCGATCCGGGCTACATTGCGCCCGACATTCCCGTAAGCATGTATTCCCAGTTTTTTACCCAAAAGTTCTCTCCCGGATGTTCCGTCATAGAAATTTCTGAAAGCGTAGAGCATCATTCCGAACGCCAATTCCGCCACGGCATTGGAGTTTTGCCCCGGAGTATTCATCACGCAAACATCATGAGCCGTTGCAGTATCCAGATCCACATTATCGTATCCTGCTCCTGCCCGGACCACCGTTTTCAATTTTTTTGCAGCCTTTAATACTTCTGCATCTACAATATCACTTCGAACAATCATGGCATTTACATTTGCCACGGCATTCAGCAATTCCGGTTTTTGAGCGTATTTCTCAAGCAGGATACACTCCAGTCCTGCATTCTCAAGGACTTCCCGGATGTTCTTAACGGCTTCTGCCGCAAACGGTTTTTCTGTTGCAACCAATACTTTCATAAGATATACAATTAGATTTAGGTACTGCCTGAACCTAAATAATTAATAAATTATTTTGATTTGAGAAAGGACAAAAAGTCTTTCGCTTCCTTCAACTGAAATTCAACCAATCCCGTCAGAGTTTCTACTCTTTTTTCATCAATGTCTCCCTTTTCGAAAGCCGATAAAATGTTCACCACATCCTGTGCGGAGATCATCCGCATCAAAGGTAGCATTTTATGACTTACTTTTTGTATGGTTTCGTAATCTTTTTTCAATAATGCTTCTTTTATTACAATCAGGTTTCGGGTGTTTTCGTCAATAAATGACTGGATGATGTCTGATCCGGCCTGAATATCGTCGCCTGCAAAACTGGATAATGCAGAAAATCCTTTGGTATTACTGTTGCAGACCGTTTCAGGCTTATTTTCAATTTCATTTCCGGAATAAGCTTGAATCATGCTGATCAACTGGAGGGTGTTGAAAGGTTTGGGGAGGAAATCTGTAAAACCGGCATCCCTGAAATCATCTTTGTTCATCCCGGAGTTACCGGATAGAGCGATAACCGGCAAGTCTTTGTGATCGATAAAGGAGGCCATCCGAATGCGTTCGACCAATTCAAAACCATTCATTCCCGGCATTTGGATATCGGTGAATACGATATCGAAATGTTCTACCTGAAGTAATTCCAGAGCATTCAGGGGGTTGTTGCAGATGGTGGGGGTTACTCCCTCCCGCTTCATCATTTCTGCAAACAGGTTTAATTGTACCAGATCATCGTCGACGAACAGAATCTTTAAATTCGCGGGTGTTGTCAATTGCTCTTTCTCGTGAGACGGGGGGGGAGTCTGAACGGTTCCGGACTTAACCAGTGGAATCGTAACGATAAATTCGGTTCCTTCCGCTGCTGAAGAATTGACTTCAATATTTCCATTGAGCAACCGGACTATTTTTTTTGTTATCGGAAGTCCCAGACCGGTACCTTCATCGGGTTTATTTTTTGGAGTATTTTTCAGACGGACAAATTCTTCAAAAATAATAGAAATGTCTTCCTGGCTGATTTCCGGTCCGGAGTTTTTAATAGATATTCTGAGTTTGTTGCCACTGATAGAACTTGAGCATAGGATGGTGCCTTCTATGGGTGTGAATTTAATGGCATTTGATAACAAATTATTTACAACCTGCCGGATGCGGTACGGATCGCTGATGTAATTTACATCGTTTTTATTAATCTTATTTTCCTCGATAAGATTCAATTGTTCTTTCTTGGCGATAGGCAGGAAACTTTGATAAATATCACTTAAAAGCATTCCCGGAGAGAAAGGCATGGTTCGGATAGGTTGCAGGTTAGATTCCAGGACATGAAAATCCAATAAGTTTTTTACCAGTTCCAGAACGTGCTCTGCCGAGTTTTGCATGTTTGCCAGGTAATAATTCTCTTTTTGGGGTAGTTTACTTTTGCCTAACAATTCGAGATAACCGATGATGGAAGTCAGAGGAGCTTTAATATCGTGAGTGATAGAAAGCATCAACTTTTCACGCTCATTAAGCAATTTTTTGGTTGTTTTTTGTGAGTCCTCCAGTTCTTTCCTGTATTTCTGATTTTTGTTGAGCGACCGGAGGCTGAGGGTCAGAAATAATAACGTTAAAAAAGAAGCCGAAATTCCGATGATTGTAACAATCTGGTTTGAGTGTTTCAGCGTAGCCTCTTTTTCTTTCAGGAGGTTTATCGCTTTTTCATATTCCCGGCGTTCCAGTTGTTTCATAATCTGGTTAATCTGGCCTGTGATCCGGTCGTTGGTTTTGTTCAGTATATGCTGCCGGGCAACTAATCTCCGGATAAATTCAAGATTTTTCTTTTCTTTGAAAAGGACGATTTCGTTGATGTATTGCGTTACCGTATCTTTCAATGTAGGAATAATTACGGAATCCACCAGTTGCATTTGGCTCTTCACGATGTGCATCGCTGAATCGTCCTGGCTGTTAAAAACATTTTTTATCCGTTTAACGAGCCCTTTTTTCTCCGTTTTTATGATCGATGTGTCCTGAAGGTACTGGCTGGTATTTCGCATAAGTTTGTCCAGATCAGAAAGATCTTTTTTCGACATGACAGTCGTTTTGATGGTATCCCGGATGCTTTTTCTTTCTACGGAATCCAGTAATGCCAGCATTTTCCAGGTATTCTGATGCTTAAGTTCCAGCAGGTTCGATACACTATCCAGGTGAGCATTTTCTGACTTGGGAGATATGGCTTTCAGTGTGTCGATTTGTGTCTGGATAATATTCATCAACGAATCGTACTCGGACTTTGTTTTGTTCAGGTTCAGGGCGGATGCGAGGCTGGTTGTTCCTTCTAATTTATACAGGGAAACCAGGGTGTTTCCAATGATCATAAGCTCCTTTTTTTCACCGCCACTGGGAACCGTTGCTTCTGAAAATTTTAATAATTCATTGTATATCAGAATAATACCGATGATTGTTAGTGTTGCAATCAGAATAAATCCGAGAGCAACAATCGATTTGGTATGCGGAGGTTTTTTAGACATGGAACATTAATCTGCTATCCCGTATGCTTTGATCTTATTGTACAAGGTTTTCCTGTCGATATCGAGCAATACTGCCGCTTTCGACTTGTTGTAATTGGTAAGCTTCAAAGCTTCTTCGATCCGTTCTTTTTCATCGTGATTTTTCAGGCTGAGGGGTTTGAGTGATGAAGATACAGCCGCTTGCCCGGGTTTTCCTTGGAGGTTCTGGGGTAGGAGGTCCGGAGTAATATACTCCTCCATGCATATCAGAACCAACCGGTTGATAACGTTCTTCAATTCCCGGATATTTCCGGGCCAGTTGTAGCTTTTAAGTAACTCCAATGTTTCGGAAGTGAACCCGATAACCTGTTTGTTGAGTTGTTTATTGGATAGTTCCAGAAAATGATGTGCATATAGCGGAATATCTTCCCTGCATTCTTGTAAAGTCGGAATGTAAAGAAGGAACTCGTTGAGCCGGTGGTATAGGTCTGTCCTGAAAGTTCCGGCGGTCAATCCTTCTTCCAGATCTTCGTTTGTAGCGGTAATCAATCGGATATCGACCGGGATTTCCCGAGTGCTCCCTACCGGTTTTATGACCTTTTCCTGTAAAACGCGAAGCAGTTGAATCTGGACATCCAATGGTAAATTACCTATTTCATCCAGGAAAAGAGTTCCTTTATTGGCTTCGTAAAAATGTCCGTTTTTATTATTGATCGCTCCTGTAAAAGCTCCTTTGATGTGCCCGAAAAGGTCGCTGGCAGCTAATTCTTTATTAAGAACGCCACAATCGACAGCAACAAATGCACTTTTACTACGATCGCTCTTTTCGTGAATAAGCCGGGCTATATGTTCTTTCCCGACTCCGCTTTCACCTCTGATCAGTACGGATAAACCGGTTGGTGCAACTAAATCTACATAGTCGTACAACCGCTTGTATTCGGAAGACTGACCTTTTACAAAATCCAGCGACTCGGAAGACTTCGATTCTTTTTTTGCTTTGCTGATTTCTCTGTTTTGACCTGCCTGATGAATTTTTTTCAATAATTCTTCCGGATTAAGCGGTTTGGCAATATAATCATAAGCTCCTGACTTAATGGACTCAACAGCTGTCTGTATATCGGCATATCCAGTCATCATAATGAAAACGACCTCAGGATATTCTTTTTTCATCCACTTTAAAAAAGAAATTCCGTTATCGTCCGGGAGCCTCAGATCAGATAAAATAAGATCAGGGAGGTATTCATTTATCATTTTCTTTGCATCTGCAATATTGATTACCCCATGGACTTTGAACCCTTTTTTCTCCAGCCAAGTTTTAAGCATTAGTCTCAGAGTGATATCGTCTTCTATAATTAAAACTTTCTCGATCATGTGTGATAATGTGAATACTTGTTGTTTATAATAATGAAGAAATGGAACGTACAGAGCTATAAATAGCCCATATACCATACAATGATACCCATTTGTAATGAAAATTCGATACAAATGTAGCAAGAAAAATGAAAAAACAATTTTATATTTGCATAAGTTTTTAATCGTTTTTGAAAAAAAATTATTTTTGGCTCATTATTTTGTTCCCGGAATTGGCTGTAGGTTCTAATTATAAATTTAAATAACGGCGTTAAAAATGAAGAAGACACTTAAATATACCGGAATAGTTCTTCTGGTATTGATGATTTTAATCATCGCTTTACCCTTTTTATTTAAAGGTAAAGTAGAAGGAATTGTAAAGAAAGAGGCCGGAAAGATGTTGAATGCTCATCTTGATTTTAATAATTTAAGTATAAGTCTTCTCCGGAATTTCCCTGATGTTACGATTGGGCTTCATGACTTAAGTATTGTCGGATCTGGAAATTTTGAAGGAGATACCCTGGTGTATATGGATCGTTTTTCCGCCACTGCCGATGTCCTTAGCTTTTTTGGAAGTTCCGGATATAAAATATCCAGGATACAGATAGACAACGCTTTGTTGCATGCGATCGTGAATGAAAAGGGGGAGGCCAATTGGGATATTATGAAAGCCGCCCCGGAGCAGGAAGCATCCGGTGATACTTCAGATTTTTCACTGGAACTTAAACGGGTTGAAGTGAAAAATTCAAATTTACTGTACGATGATGAAGCCGCCAAAATGAATTTAGCAGTACGGGGCCTTGATTTTCTCCTGTCCGGAGACATGGGGGCGGATCAAAGCCGGATTAAAACCAAGGCTGCTTCGGAATCGCTGACTTTCATAATGGATAAGATCCCATATTTATCTAATGTTGAGGCTACTGCGGACATGCAGTTGGATGCGGATTTTAAAAATAGCAAGTACACTTTTTCCGATAATAAGTTCCGGATCAATGCGATTGAAGCCGGGCTCGACGGTTGGTTTGCCATGCCCGACGACGATAAACTGGAGATGGACATCCGTCTGAATGCGCCGAAGACCGGATTTAAAGATATTTTGTCGCTCGTTCCTGCTATTTACAGCAAAGATTTCAAGGATGTACAAGCCTCGGGAGATGTTGTCCTGGAAGCATTCGTGAAGGGGGTTATGACTGAAGAGATGCTTCCGTCGTTCGATGTGAATGTGGATGTGTCGAATGGAAGATTCCAGTATCCTTCCCTTCCGAAATCGGTTAACGGCATTCGCCTGAAAACGAGAATCACCAATCCTGGGGGGGCGGCAGACAAAACCGAAATCGATGTTCCTTCTTTTCATTTCGAACTGGGAGGGAATCCTTTTGATATGACCCTGAATCTGAAAACACCGGTGAGCGATCCGGACTTTAAACTATCGGCTGTAGGGCATCTCGATCTGGGAATGGTCCGGGAGATATATCCGTTGGAAGATATGGAGCTGAATGGAAAATTGGATGCCGATCTCCGGGTGGCGGCCAGAATGTCGGCCATCGAAAAGGCGCAGTACGACCGGGTCAATGCTTCCGGAGGATTGTCTTTGAAAAATATGGTATTCAAAGGAATAATGAAAGACGATGTGCTGATCGATCAGGCCGTACTTCACTTTTCTCCGCAATACCTGAATCTCGATCGTTGTGATGTGGTGATCGGGAAGAATGATATTTCTGCTACCGGCCGATTGGAAAACTTCTTACCCTATGCTTTGAAAAATGAAACGTTGAAGGGCGTTTTATCTTTGAAATCGAATCATTTGAACCTGAATGATTTTATGACTGACAGCAAGAGTCCGGCAGCAAACGATACGGTAACTACTGCTGTTTTTAGTGTTCCCCGGAATTTGAATTTCGATTTGTCCGGTAATTTTCAATCGGTTAAATTTGAAAACTTGGATATGACCAATGTTTCAGGCCGCATTCTGGTAAATAATGGAAAAATAGACCTGAAGGATGTGAAAATGAATGCTTTGGACGGAGCGATGACTGCAAACGGATATTATGATACTTCGATTAATCCCGATCGCCCGGAACTTTCTGTCGATCTGGATATTAAAGACGCTTCTTTTGCCAAAACCTTTGCTTCGTTTCAAACGGTGAAGATTCTGGTACCGATTCTGGAAGCCATTACCGGAAACTATTCGACTTCATTTAAGATGAAATCGCCTTTGGGAGCCGATTTTATGCCGGTACTTACGGATTTCGATGCCAGTGGTTTGCTACAATCTTCCAATGTCGCTGTCCAGAATGCCGGAGTGTTAAACTTAGTGGCGGCCGCCTTGAAGAACGAAAGTCTGAAGAGTATGAAAATCAAGGATCTGAAGCTTCCGTTCAGTGTGGATAACGGACGGGTTACGACCAAGCCGTTCGATATTAATTTCAATGGAGGGAAGATGAACCTTTCGGGATCGACAGGCCTGGATCAGAGTATCGATTATGTGGCTAAAGTCGATTTGCCTCAAAATATTACAGGAGGATATGTTAACAAAGTCAACCTGAAAATTGGTGGAACTTTTTCCAGTCCCAAGGTATCGGTCGATGCGGCAGATCTTGCGAATCAGGCGATCAACCAGTTAGCAGGAAAGGTATTGGGTGGAGGCGACTCGACTACTGTGACCGAAAAGGTCAATGCCCAGATTACTCAACAGGCGGACGAAATCCGGAAAAAAGCGAAAGAAAGTGCCGATAAAATCGTGGAGGAAGCCGATAAGCAAGGGCGGAAACTGATCGATGAAGCGAATAAGACAAAGAATCCTTTAGCCAAAGTGGCGGCTGTGGCCGGAGCGCAGACTGCTGCTAAAAAATTGAAAGAGGAAGCTGTAAAACAATCTCAGAAAATATACGATGAAGCCGAAAAGCAAATTAATGATTTGGAGAAATCGGCCAAACAAGAATAGAATATAAGATAGAATGGATTTTATTAACCAGATTAGATTGGTAGAGGTCATCGAATTTGCCGGAACATTTGCTTTTGCAATTTCCGGCATTCGTTTAGCATCGGCGAAGAACTTTGATTTGTTCGGTGCATTTGTAATTGGGTTCGTTACGGCTGTGGGAGGGGGGACTGCACGCGATTTGATGCTGGATCTGACGCCATTCTGGATGCTTAACCCGATTTATATTATATGCTGTGCTCTGGCTGTTTTTGTGGTAGCCATCTACCGGAAAATACTGGTGCGTCTCAATTATACGTTTTTTACTTTCGATACGATCGGTCTGGCTCTTTTTACAGTAGTAGGAATTGAAAAGACGCTGGAGTGCGGTTTTGTATATTGGGTGGCCATGGTGATGGGAACTGTTACCGGTTCGGTGGGTGGAATGATCCGGGATGTGCTGATTAATGAAATTCCCCTTGTTTTTCGTAAGGAAATATACGCTTTAGCTTGTTTTGTAGGAGGTTTTTTCTATTGGCTGTGTGACCTCTCTGGTTGTCCCGGAGAAATCAGCCAATTGGTTACTGCCGGAGTCGTTATCGGTGTCCGGGTGATTTCGGTCAAATATCAGATCGGTCTGCCGACTCTGGGATCAAATAAAGACGAGTTTCCTTGATCCGGTTGTTGGAACAAAGCATTATACCACTTCTATACCCTGTTCCCGGAGCATTTGTAATCCGATGTCTTTCAGCTTGAATTTCTGGATTTTACCGCTTCCCGTTAAAGGATAAGCATCCACAAAGAGTACGTATTTCGGTATTTTATGGCGGGCGATCTGTCCTCGGCAAAACTCCTTGACATCGTCGGCCGTCAATCGGGTATCCTCCTGTACTATGATAAACGCTCCGACTTCTTCTCCATATTTTTCCGAAGGAATACCGGCTACCTGAATATCTTTGATACCTTCCAGGCGGTAGAGGAATTCTTCGATTTCCCGGGGGTAAATATTTTCTCCTCCCCGGATGATCATGTCTTTAATGCGTCCTGTAATCCGGTAATAACCGTTTTCGTCTTTAATTCCCAGATCTCCCGAGTGAAGCCAGCCATCCCGGTCGATAACTTCGGCAGTGGCTTGTGGATTCTTGTAATATCCTTGCATTGACAGATATCCCCGGCAGCAGATTTCGCCTTGGTCTCCGGCCACGCATTCTTCTCCGGTATCCGGATTCACCACTTTTACTTCTGTAAATGGATATTCTTTTCCAACAGTGGTGCAGCGTGTTTCAAATGAATCTTCGATCACCGAGTGAGTCATGCCGGGAGACGATTCAGTCAATCCGTAGACACTGGTGATGTGTGTTACATGCAGTTTATCTGTTACCTGGCGCATCAGCTCGATCGGACACAGGGCTCCTGCCATGATGCCTGTACGCAGGGAGCTGACATCGAACATGCTGAACATTGGATGGTTCAACTCGGCAATGAACATCGTCGGTACTCCGTACAGGATCGTGCAACGCTCTTTATGGATGGATGCCAGCACGACTAACGGATCGAAACGTTCGACCATTACCTGGGTAATACCGTGGGTGAGGCAGGCCATGGTAGCCAGTACGATTCCGAAGCAGTGAAACAAAGGCACGCAGCAACAAAGCTTATCTTCTGCTTGGAAATGCATCCCCTCTCCTGTAAAATAACCGTTGTTGACAATATTGTGATGGGAAAGCATCACGCCTTTCGGAAATCCGGTTGTTCCGGAGGTATATTGCATGTTAACCACGTCATGACAATTAGCCTGGCTTTTCATCTCTTCCAACTGATGATTGCTTACATTCCGGCCGAGTAGTAGCAGTTCGGAAGTATTGTACATCCCGCGGTATTTTTCCTGTCCAATGAACACTACATTTTTTAGTTTTGGGAACCGGCTGCTGTTCAGGTATCCCCGCTGGGAATTTTTTAATTCGGGCAACATAGTATTGACCATATTCACATAACTTCCGTCGAAAACGCCCTCTGTGATACAGAGAGTCTGAATATCGGAATCTTCGACTAAATATTCCAGTTCGTGCTGCTTGTAATTGGTGTTGACGGTCACCACGACAGCTCCGATTTTCGCCCCGGCATAAAGAAAAGTCAGCCAATCGGGAACATTGGTCGCCCAGATGCCGATGTGTGTTCCGGGAGCAACTCCGATCGAAATCAAGCCTTTTGCCATGTTGTCGACCCGTTCGTTGAACTGTTTCCATGTAAAACGTAAATCGCGGTCGGAATAGACGATATATTCTTTTTCTGGGTTTTTTTCCGCCCAGTATTCGAGCCATTGCCCGATTGTTTTATCGGTTAGTTGCATAGTTGTTAAAATGGGGTATATACCACTGCTAAAATTTTGGCTCCTTCCTGTCCGGCGGCGTGCACGTGGTGAGCCACGATAGAATCGTAATAAATGCTGTCACCCTCTTCGAGCAGGTAGGTTTTGTGCCCGTAGGTAATTTCGACTACTCCTTCGAGGCAGTATATGAATTCCTCCCCTTCATGAGAAGAAACGACAAAATCGGCTCCTTCTTTTGTCGGCTCTATCTGGATAATGAAAGGTTCCATATGTCGTCCGGCTTTTGTCGGTGAAAGTGGAAAATATTCCATATGCTTGCGGTAGCCTATCGGGTTTGTCGAAAATTTTCCGGCTCCGGTGTGGCTCTGTTTTCTTGAAATAACAGGACCCAGTTCATCGTTATCATCCAGAAACGTACCGATCCTGGTGCCTAATACCCGGGCAATTTTTATTAAAGAAGCCAGAGAAGGCAGGGTATTCTCTTTTTCGATTTGTTCAATGATGTGGATGGCAACTCCTGAGCGTTCTGCCATTTCCTCCGTGCTGATATCTTTGGACTCCCGGTAAGATTTAATGCGGTCTCCTATAAGTTTATCGTTGTTCATGGTATGGTAAATTCATTCGTAAATTCTAAAAATTGTGCAAATTTAGAAATAAAAGGATACGAGCCCAAATATACGGTCTAAAATTTTATATGAACGTTTATTTTGATTTAAATGTTTTAAAAATAAATAATCAGATGTGATTTTTTTGAGAATTATTATTTTTTGCAAGTGGAAGCAATTTGTTTTCTATTGACTGTCAATTTGGCAGGTTTTATCGATTGGCAAATCCTTTGTTATGAATATTGTAAACGGATTAATTAACAATAAACAGATATCACAATGAATTTTAATAATTTTACAATAAAATCCCAGGATGCGGTTCAAAAGAGTGTTGAGCTGGCTCGCAGCCACAATCAACAGTCGATCGAGCCTGCACACCTGATGAAAGCCATTCTGGAGGAAGGCGAGAATGTGACTGGTTTCCTGTTCCGGAAAATGGGAGTGAATGTTCAGAATCTGAACGTGATATTAGACAAGGAGATTCAATCTTATCCGAAAGTATCGGGAGGAGAGCCTTACCTCAGCCGGGAGAGCAATGCGGTACTGCAAAAGGCGGTAGATAACTGTCATAAGATGGGAGATCAGTATGTTTCACTGGAGCATATTATTTTGGCTTTGTTGATGGAAAAAAGTCCGGTATCGACTCTGTTGAAGGATTCTGGAGTGACTGAAAAGGAATTGATGGCCGCTATCGGCGAATTACGTCAGGGAAATAAGGTGACCAGCCAGTCGGCCGAGGATACCTATCAATCGTTATCGAAATATGCGATCAACCTCAACGAACGGGCCCGTTCGGGTAAGCTCGATCCGGTGATCGGCCGGGATGAGGAAATCCGGAGGGTATTGCAGATTCTGAGCAGGCGAACTAAAAACAATCCGATCCTGATTGGAGAGCCTGGCGTTGGTAAAACGGCGATTGCAGAGGGACTAGCCCATCGTATTATCCGGGGTGATGTACCCGATAACCTGAAAACCAAGCAGATTTATTCGCTGGATATGGGAGCATTAATCGCCGGAGCAAAATATAAAGGAGAATTTGAAGAGCGCTTAAAATCGGTTGTGAATGAAGTAACCCAATCCGACGGAGAGATTATTCTTTTTATCGATGAAATTCATACGCTGGTAGGAGCCGGTAAAGGCGAAGGAGCCATGGATGCCGCCAATATCCTGAAACCGGCTTTGGCCCGGGGTGAGTTACGCTCTATCGGGGCAACCACGTTGGATGAATACCAGAAGTATTTTGAAAAAGATAAAGCCCTGGAGCGTCGTTTTCAGACCGTAACGGTTGATGAGCCGAGTGAGTCCGATGCGGTTTCCATTCTTCGTGGATTAAAAGAAAAATATGAGAATCACCACAAGGTACGGATTAAAGACGATGCCATTATTGCATCCGTCCGGCTTTCGATCCGTTACATTACAGATCGTTACCTGCCGGATAAAGCCATCGACCTGATGGACGAAGCTGCAGCACGTCTTCGTATGCAGATCGATTCGGTTCCGGAAGCTTTGGATGAGATTACCCGCCGGATTACCCAATTAGAAATTGAGCGGGAAGCAATCAAGCGCGAGAGCGATACCGGAAAGCTGGAATTTCTGAATAAGGAAATTGCTGATTTGCGTGAAGAAGAGAGTAAATTCAAGGCGAAATGGCAAACAGAGAAAGAAATCATCAATAAGATTCAACAAAATAAGATTGATATCGAAACTCTCAAATTCGATGCTGAAAAAGCCGAGCGGGAGGGCGATTACGGTCAGGTAGCGGAAATTCGTTACGGTAAACTGAAGCAAAAAGAGGAAGAGATCGGCAGGTTTCAGGAAGAACTGAACCTGATGCAGGGTCAGAGTGCGATGATTAAGGAAGAAGTCGATGCAGATGATATTGCCGAGGTGGTTTCCAAATGGACCGGGATTCCTGTCGGTAGAATGATGCAGAGCGAAAGCGACAAATTACTCCATTTGGAGGAAGAATTGCACAAGCGTGTGGTTGGGCAGGACGAAGCTATCGCCGCTGTTTCGGATGCTGTTCGCAGGAGCCGGGCAGGTTTGCAGGATCCCAAACGCCCGATCGGATCGTTTATTTTTCTTGGAACGACCGGGGTTGGAAAGACCGAGTTGGCAAAAGCCCTGGCAGAATATTTGTTTAACGACGAAAATTCAATGACCCGTATCGATATGAGCGAGTACCAGGAAAAGTTCAGCGTCACCCGGCTGATCGGATCTCCTCCGGGATATGTCGGCTACGATGAAGGCGGACAGTTGACCGAAGCGGTACGACACAAGCCTTACTCTGTCGTGTTGTTCGATGAGATTGAAAAAGCGCATCCGGATGTATTCAATATCTTGCTGCAGGTGCTCGATGATGGCCGGTTGACGGATAATAAAGGACGTGTCGTCAATTTCAAGAATACGATCATCATCATGACCTCTAATCTGGGATCGTCTGTTATTCGTGATCGTTTTGAAAAAATAACCGCTTCTAATCGGACACAGGTGATCGAAGATACAAAAGAGGAGGTGCTGGCTTTGCTGAAACAATCCATCCGTCCTGAGTTTCTGAACCGGATCGATGAAATTATTATGTTTACGCCGTTGGAAGAATCGGAGATCAGGGAAATTGTCAGGATTCAGTTGAATAGTATTCAGAAGCAGTTGGCTGCAAACGGAATCGAATTGCAGTTTACGGAAGCTGCTCTGGATGAAATTGCTGAACTGGGTTATGATCCTCAATTCGGAGCCCGTCCGGTAAAACGGGTGATCCAGCGTGAAGTATTGAATCCGCTGTCTAAATCTATTCTATCTCAGGCTGTGGACCGGAGTAGACCGGTAGTCGTGGATTGTAAGAATAAGGCGTTAGTATTTACTAATTGATTTGGCAAGGAAATAGTACGAATCCGAAAATAAAAAAGTTGCATTTTGATAAATGCAACTTTTTTAATAAAATAGGAATCGGCGGATGGTGCTTGTGCAGAGCATAAGACCAATTGCAGGCAATAAACGATTCTTCCAGATAGCCCGATTTCCATAGTTTTTCGCATAAAGCAAATATCTCTGTTTTGGGATTACTCTTGATTTTCAGAAAAAACTCTTTACCAATTTTATTGATGACGGGAACTTTTATGCCATACGCTTTGATTTCTTCTTTAAAGAAATTCTGCGCAGTATCTTGCGTTTTTTCATCCACGCTGTTTTCAAGTTCTTGCCGGATTTGTTCGAGGATTGTATTCATGATTTATGCAATAATTTCAATGTTATTTCCATCAGGGTCAGCAACAATACCCTCATAATATCCATCTCCGGTAAGCCGTGGTTCGCCAAGAATCCGGTAACCGTCCTGTCTGAAAGTTTCAACCATTTCGTTTACTTTTTCTTTCGACCCAACATTGAAAGTAAAATGAGCCAGTCCAATCAATTCTTTTGTTTCCGTACGCTCTGTAATGTCATTCCGTTGCATAATTTCCAATGAGGTACTTCCATCAAAAGTCACAAAATAAGAGCCAAAGCCTTTTTTCTCATTGACATACTTTTCGTTACTTTTTCCACTGAAATATGTTTCATAAAAACAACGGGAATGTTCCAAATTGTTTGTCCAAATGGCTATATGCGTAATCTTCATTTCCTAATTTGCTGACGGATGTCTTTTCGTATGCCGATAATATTGCAAGGTGTTCTCATTTTCACTAAACTTCCTTGATAGGAAACACCATTAAACGTAGCGTTGACCGGAACGCGACCTTTGCCAAATGTTGCTTTCACATCAAACGGGGAATTTTCCTGCTACTTTAATTGCTGTGGTTGTATATTAAAAAAGCCGGAGTTATCTCCGGCTTTTTTAATATTAACTCCGCTGGATTACTGAGCCTGAGCAGGAGCTTCAGTAGCTGTAGAATCACTTTGAGTTACAGTTTCAGTTTGTTCTTGAACTGCAGGAGTTTCAACTTGTTCAGTTGCTTCTGCTCCTGTTGCAGGAGCTTCTTCTTTTTGTTTACTGGAACATGCGGTCAAAGTAATAGCGGCAAAAAATGTTGCAAATAAAACTAACTTTTTCATTTCTAACGAATTAAAACGGTTGTAATTTCTTTATTGTGTTTCCCTCTTTGGAATACGGTGCAAATGTACGATAAATTATTATATGTTGTATAACATAAAAAGACATTTTTTTATTATAATGTCATAAATTTAAATATTGGTGTAAAGAAATCGTTTGATACTTTTTTTAGGTGTTTTTTCGAACTCATCGGGATAGAGCCTGATTTCAGAGATTTGTTCGTAATTAGCTACCATATTGTTCAAAGTGGCTTTATTTTCTTCCATAACCAAGGGCAGGTTTTGTGCTGAAATACCGATGGTGTCGACCGCTTCGTAATCGGGGTAAACCAAGGCAATCAGTTTCTTATCTTTTTCTACCACTAGGCTTTCCATGATAAAAGGCAGATTATTGAGCTTGGCTTCGATTTCTTCCGGATAAATATTCTGGCCATTCGCTCCGAGTATCATACTTTTTGAACGGCCCCGGATAAAAATATTGTTGTCTGCATCGATTGTTCCCAGATCTCCTGTCTTGAACCAGCCATCTTTGGTAAATACTTCTTTTGTCGCTTCTTCATTTTTGTAGTATCCCGTCATTAAATTTTCTCCTCTTACCAGGATCTCACCGGCAACGTGCTGTGGGTCGGGCGAATCGATGCGGGCTTCCATGGCTTCTAAAACTTTCCCGCAGGAGTGTGGAATATAATTCGGATACAGTGAAAAGCTGATCAGGGGGGCGCATTCGGTCATACCGTACCCGACAGAAAACGGGAATTTAATTTTGTGCAGGAAGTCTTCTACTTCAGCGTTGAGCGGAGCTCCACCGATAATCACCTGGTAAAAACGGCCTCCCATAGCATCCATCAGTTTTTTGCGGAACTGCGAATATATCTGCTGATCCAGCAAAGGGATATTCAATGCCCAGCGCATGGATCTTTTTCCTAAAACAGGCAGGATCATCTTTTTATAAATCTTTTCCAGGATCAGAGGAACGGCAATAATCAGCGCCGGTTTAATTTCTTCGAAAGCCTTCATTAATATTTTCGGAGAAGGGGTTTTTCCCAGTAATGTGATGTGGCATCCGGCAGAAAGTGCATACAGAAACTCGAATGCGCATCCGTATGTGTGCGCTAACGGAAGGAAAGATAACATCTGACTTCCGGGTTTCAATCCGATTTCCCGGTGAGCGAACATGATGTTACTTGCCAGGTTATTTCCGGTAATCATCACGCCTTTACTGAATCCGGTAGTTCCGGAAGTATAGTTCAGGACAATCACTTTATCATTCGATAAATCGGTATACCGCACATAATCTTTGGTAAATCCGGCAGGAAACTTGATTGCAAATTTTTCTCTCAGGCAGGCCATAATTTCCTTGAATTGCTCCCCGTCCCGTTGATGAAGCAGTTGCAAATCCGTCAGAGAAAATACAGCCCTCAGTTCGCTCATTTTATCTTCTTCCAGGGTGTCCCATATTTGGTCGGAGGTAAATAAAAGCAGCGATTCGGAATGGTTTACGATGTGATGGATGTCATTGGGCTTGAAGTCCTGTAATATGGGAACAATAATTGCCCCGTAAGTAACAGCGGCAAGATAGATCAGGCACCAGTTGGAATTATTCTTTCCAATCAATGCGATTTTTTCTCCCCGGCGTAAACGGCATTCTTCGAACAAGATATGTAATCGTGCAATTTCTTTAGCTAACTCGCCATAGGTATATTCCTGGGATTCTCCGTAGTCGCTTATAGCCGGGAGCTCCCAATTCTGTTTCAAACTGTCTTCATAAAGCTTGATAAAATTTTCTTTAATCATAGCACATTTTTTCTGATTCTGTGCAAAAGTAAAAATTTTTACTCATGTGAAGAAATTCCAGTGGAAAGATTTTTTCTGATTCCGACAACAAAAAACTCCCGGATTCGTTATAATTGTACGATCAGTAAAAAAATTCCGTCCCATAAAATCAGATTATATATGAAGAATGTGATATTTATTTTTTTAACAATATTATTAACTATACAAAATAGTACAGCTATGAAGTTTGAAATGCCCAAGTTGCCCTATGCAACAGATGCCCTTGAGCCGGTAATCAGTAAGCAAACCGTTGAGTACCATTATGGTAAGCATGTATTGACATATGTGAATAATCTTAACAACCTGGTTCCCGGAACCCCGTTTGAAAATGCAACCCTGGAAGACATTGTAAAAAAAGCGGATGGGGCCATCTTTAACAATGGAGCTCAGGTGCTAAACCACGATATTTATTTTTCATCGTTTTCTCCTAAAGGCGGAGGTGCGCCGACCGGAGCGCTGGCAGAAGCTATCAATTCACAATATGGTAATTTTGATAATTTCAAGAAAGAATTCAGCGCCTCATCCGTTTCTATTTTCGGATCGGGATGGTGTTGGTTGGTAAAAGACAGTGCCGGGAAATTGAGCGTCATTAAAGAGGGTAATGCCGGGAATCCGCTTCGTGATGGTTATACTCCTCTATTGGGTTTTGACGTATGGGAACATTCATATTATCTGGATTATCAAAACCGGAGAGCCGATCATATCAATGCCTTGTGGAATATAATCGACTGGAAAGTCATCGAAGCGCGTTATGCAAAATAATCAAAGCATAAAATAGATGTCTTGAAATAAAAAAGGAGCCGAAGCTCCTTTTTTTGTGTCTGCCTGAAAAATGTATTAACTTTGACCCTTAATTTTAATTCACAACTAAATATTATGAAACGACGCATGTACATTTTGTATACTACAAGCGAGTGAACATGCAAGTTCTGTACGATCAATTTAATAAAAAACAAACTTTGTACGTATGAAACCAACATTATTTGTATTGGCAGCAGGCATGGGTAGCCGTTATGGAGGTCTGAAGCAATTGGACGGGTTAGGACCTAATGGCGAAACAATCATGGATTATTCCATTTACGATGCGGTAAGAGGAGGGTTCGGAAAGGTTGTATTCGTCATTCGTCATTCATTTGAAGCCGATTTTAGAGATAAAATTATTAAGAAATACCAGGATGTGATTCCTGTGGAAATCGTTTTCCAGGAGTTGGATTATTTGCCGGAAGGATTTAGACCGGACCCGGAGAGAGTGAAACCCTGGGGTACCAACCACGCCGTACTGATGGGAAAAGATGTGATTAAAGAACCATTTGCAGTGATCAATGCTGATGACTTTTATGGACGTGAAAGTTTTAAAATTTTAGCCGATTATCTCTCCGGATTGGAAGGCAAACAAAATGATTACTGTATGATCGGGTACCGCATTGGTAATACCTTGTCGGAAAGTGGCTCGGTAGCGCGCGGTATTTGTGTCAAGGACGGTAACGAGTGCCTGACTTCAGTGGTAGAGCGTACCTATATTGTGCGGGATACCGATGGGGAGATCAAGTATAGGGATGAAAACGAGAAGATGGTTGCCGTGGAAGAGAATACTCCGGTTTCCATGAATATGTGGGGCTTTACTCCAGAATATTTTAAATATTCGGAAGATCAGTTTGTAGACTTCCTGAAAGAGAACAAAGGAAACATAAAGGCCGAATTCTTTATTCCGTTGGTAGTTAATAACCTGATTGTTAATGGAACTGCTAAAGTTAAAGTGTTGGATACTCCTTCCAAATGGTTTGGTGTAACTTATGCCGAAGACCGTCCGTCTGTTGTTGCCAAGATCCACGAACTGATTCAGCAAGGCGAGTACCCACAGAAATTATTCTGAAATTATTTTAAATTATTTTGATTCATAAAATAGCACTATGGACAGACGGAGCTTTGTGAAAAAGACTGCTTTGGCCGGAGCCGGGGCAATTTTTATCCCGGAGATTGTGAATGCAGCAATCCCCGGAAAATCATCGGCAGACAACTGGAATGGTTTGAAGAAAGATGACATTATTCTGTTCCAGGGTGATTCCATTACGGATGCAAGCCGCGATCGCGGGGCTGAAGACAATGCTAACTCCCAGGCGATGCTGGGTAATGGTTATGCAATGCTTGCAGCCGCCGGTTTATTAGCAGGTCATCCGGATCGATCACTGAAGATTTATAACCGTGGAATTTCAGGAAACAAAGTGTTTCAATTGCAGGAACGTTGGCAGAAAGATTGCCTGGACCTTCAACCCGATGTGATTAGTATCCTGATTGGGGTCAATGATTTCTGGCATACAAAATCATCCGGATATGAAGGAACCTTGACCACCTATGAGATGGACCTGCGCAACCTGATCAATTCTACAAAAAAAGAATTGCCCGGAGCCAAGATTGTGCTTTGTGAGCCCTTTATCATTGCGGGAGGTACAGCTTTAGACGAAACCTGGGAGCTGGGTTTCGCAGGCTACCGGAAGGTTGCCGGGGAGATCGCCCGGGATCTGGAGTTGAAGTTTGTCCCGTTCCAGTCTGTGTTTAATGAAGCTTTGAAAAAAGCTCCGGCCGAATACTGGGGTGGAGATGGAGTGCATCCATCACTGGCAGGAGCTGCCCTGATGAGCCAGGCTTGGTTGAAAGTAGTCCTGTAAGATGTATTCAGTAGAAGGATTAACAGTTGAATTCGGAGGTTTTTCTTTGTTTGACGATATTAGTTTTGTCGTTGATAAAAAAGAAAAAGTAGCTTTAGTAGGAAAGAATGGAGCCGGCAAAACAACTTTGCTCAAAATTTTTGCCGGTATCAACGATCCGACTAAGGGACGGGTTTCTATGCCCAAAGAGGCCACAGTGGGGTATCTTCCCCAGCAAATGGTGCTTTCAGATTCCCGTACAGTGAAAGAAGAAGCATCGCTGGCCTTTGAGCATATTATGCAGAAGGAATCGGAAATTGAACGCTTGAATCTGGAACTGGCTGAACGAACCGACTATGAATCGGATGATTATCATAAGCTGATCGATAAGGTTACTTTTCTCAGCGAGCAATTTCATATGGAGGGAGCTTCCAATTTTCAGGCGGAAGTGGAAAAAACACTGATCGGATTGGGTTTTACAACTGCCGACTTTGACCGTCCGACCAAGGAATTCAGCGGCGGATGGCGGATGCGGATCGAGTTGGCTAAACTCCTGCTGAAACGTCCTGATATCCTCCTGCTCGACGAGCCTACCAATCACCTCGATATTGAGTCGATCCAGTGGCTTGAAAATTTTTTGGTTACGCGCGCCAATGCTGTGATTCTGGTTTCTCACGACCGGGCTTTTATCGATGCGGTAACGGAGCGTACCATTGAAATTTCCCTGGGTAAGACATACGATTACCGGGTAAACTATTCTAAATATGTTGTTTTAAGAAAAGAGCGCCGGGAGCAACAATCACGGGCATTTGAGAATCAGCAGAAACAGATCGAGGATACCGAAGCTTTTATCGAGCGTTTCCGGTATAAGTCGACAAAAGCCGTGCAAGTACAAAGCCGGATAAAGCAATTAGAAAAGATAGAACGCATTGAAATAGACGAGGAGGATAACGCTCATCTGAGGCTGAAATTTCCTCCCTCGCCCCGTTCCGGTTCTTATCCAGTCATCTTGGAGCATGCCGGAAAAAGTTATGGAGAGCATGTCGTGTTTAAGGATGCGACCCTCACCATTAACCGTGGCGATAAGACGGCTTTTGTAGGGAAAAACGGAGAAGGAAAGACTACTTTGGTAAAGTGTATTATGGGAGAAATTCCATACGATGGAAAATTGGAGATCGGGCACAATGTGAAAATTGGCTATTTTGCTCAAAATCAGGCTGATTTGCTGGACCCCAACCGGACTGTCTTCGAAACGATAGATCATGTCGCGGTGGGGGATGTCCGGACCAGAATCAGGGATATTCTCGGGGGATTCATGTTTGGAGGCGAAGCTTCAGATAAAAAAGTGGGCGTCCTTTCAGGAGGTGAACGTACCCGGTTGGCTATGATCAAGCTGCTTCTTGAGCCGGTTAATTTTCTGATCCTCGACGAGCCTACGAATCACCTCGATATGCTTTCCAAGGATATCCTGAAAGACGCCCTGAAGGCATTCGATGGGACATTGATTGTTGTTTCCCACGACCGGGAATTCCTGGACGGATTGGTCGATAAAGTCTATGAATTCGGGAATAAACAGGTACGGGAGCATCTGGGTGGAATTTACGAATTTCTGGCCCGGAAAAAGATTGATAACCTGAAAGAGTTGGAACGCAAAGCATTATCAGAGACAGAGGCCGAAAAATTTGAGGCCCCAAGAGAAAACCGGATTTCTTATGAGGAGCGGAAGGAGCAGCAACGGCAATTGAAACGTTTAGAGAAAAGTGTTGCGGAGTTTGAAAAAAATATTGAGACTATTGAGCAGAAAATCAAAGAAATAGAATTAATTTTGTCTGTTCCGGAAGGAATCTCGAATGATTTGCTTGTTCGTCACGGAGAACTGCAAAAAGAACGCGATATTGCTATGGAACAATGGACACAATGTGTGTTGGAGTTGGAGGAATTAAAAGTTAAGAATTAAGATATGAAAGGAAAATTTTTTTATTTAACGGCTTTCGCTACGCTGGTAATGGCTTGTGGTGGAAATAAAAATCAACAGAGTGCAATGATCAAAGGAGTAGATGTAGCTGACATGGACACGACATCGGTTCCGGGCGACGATTTTTATCGCTTTGCCTGTGGAGGATGGATGGACAGTCATCCCCTGAAACCTGAATATGCGCGTTTCGGAACATTCGATGCATTGAGAGAAACCAGTCAGGAACAGGTTCGGAATCTGATCGAAGAATTGGCTGCCAAAGAAAATGAAAAGGGTTCTGTACCTCAAAAAATTGGAGATCTGTACAAAATGGCGACTGATAGCTCCCGTTTGAATGCCGAGGGTGCCAATCCGCTGAAAAAATATATCGATGAAGTCAATGCGATTCAGAATAAATCTGAATTGAGTGCATTCCTGGCTAAAATGTTCCGCAATGGAATGTCTCCTTTTTTCTCCAATTATGTGTACGCCGATGATATGAACAGCTCGATTAATATTTTTCATATTAATCAGGGAGGGTATAAAATGGGCGACCGGGATTATTATTTCGAAAAAGATCCCCGTTCCGAAGAACTCCGTACGAAATATGCGGTTTTAATTAATCAACTGTTTACTTTGTCGGGCTTTGACCAGGCACAGACTAAAGCGGCCGGGGAGGCCGTAATGAAAATGGAAACACAATTGGCAGGAGTGGCATATCCGCGGGTTAAGCTGCGTATTCCGACCGAAAACTATCATAAAATAACGATAGAGGAACTGCAGAAAAACTCACCTGCTATTGATTGGAAAGTATTTTTCAAAACTCTTGGACTTAGTGGAATTAAGGATCTGAACCTTTCTCAGCCGGAACCTTTGGCCGAGGTGAGTAAAGTGATTCAACAGTATTCATTGGATGAGATCAAATATTATCTGAATTGGAGCGTTATCACTTCTTCAGCGTCTTTTATGAGCGATGCATTCGGTGATGCTTCTTTCGAATACTATGGTAAAGCTTTGTCTGGTCGTCAGGAGCAGAAAGCCCGGTGGAAACGTGCCGTCGATGTTGTTAATGGCACTTTAGGCGAGGCTGTAGGTCAAATGTATGTCAATAAATATTTTCCTCCAGCTCATAAAACCCGGATGACGGAATTAGTTAAGAACCTTCAGATAGCTTTGGGAGAGCGGATCGACGGTCTTGCCTGGATGGGAGACTCGACTAAAATCAAAGCGCATGAGAAACTGAATGCTTTTCATGTAAAAATCGGTTATCCCGATAAATGGAGGGATTATTCCGGATTGAATGTCAATTCTTCGGACTCTTATCTGGATAACATTATCCGTTCCAATAATTTCGATTATGACTACATGCTGAGCAAATTCGACCAACCTGTCGATAAAGACGAATGGCTGATGACACCTCAAACTGTAAATGCTTATTATAATCCGGCTACCAATGAGATTTGTTTCCCCGCAGCGATTCTGCAACCTCCGTTTTTTAATATGGAAGCAGATGATGCAGTGAATTACGGAGCTATCGGGGTCGTTATCGGTCACGAAATGACTCACGGATTCGACGATCAGGGACGCCAGTACGATAAGGATGGAAATCTGGTAAACTGGTGGACCGAAGAAGATGCGAAACGATTTGACGAACGGGCGGATGTCCTGGTTAAATTTTTTGATAATATTGTCGTATTGGATACTGTTCATGCCAACGGACGCTATACATTGGGAGAGAATATTGCCGACCAGGGTGGTCTTCAGGTTTCCTGGCAAGCCTATCAGAACAGCCTGAAAGGAAAAGAAACTCCGGTTCCTGTAGCAGGATTTACAAATTCACAACGCTTCTTTATCGGGTATGCTACTGTTTGGGCCGGAAACATCCGGGATGCAGAAATCCTGAATCTGACAAAAATGGACTCACACTCTCTTGGCCGGTGGCGTGTCAATGGCGCTTTACCTCATATCGATGCCTGGTATAACGCATTTGGGGTGACCGAATCCAACAAATTGTATGTCCCCAAAGAAAAAAGGGTAGCAATCTGGTAATTCATATTTTTAATTTATAATTTTCCAAGACTATGGCAGTTATTAAACCATTCAGAGGAGTCCGTCCACCGAAAGATCTGGTACAACAGGTCGCTTCTCGCCCGTATGATGTGTTGAGTTCTGAAGAAGCCCGTTTGGAAGCGGAAGGAAATGAAAAGTCGCTTTACCATATTATTAAACCGGAGATCGATTTTCTTCCCGGAACGGACGAGCATTCTCCCCAGGTGTATCAAAAAGCCCTGGAAAATTTTTGTAAGTTCCTGGATAAAGTCTGGTTGAAGCAGGATGGAAAGGAATCGTATTACGTCTATGCACAAACGATGGCCGGGCGCACTCAGTACGGATTGGTGGTTTGTTCCTGTGTGGAAGATTACCTGAATGGTGTTATTAAGAAGCATGAACTGACCCGGAAAGACAAGGAAGAAGACCGGATGAAGCATGTACGTATCAACAATGCGAATATAGAACCGGTATTTTTTGCCTATCCTGATGATCCGGAACTGGATGCTATTGTTACTTCAGTCTGTAAAGGTGTGCCGGAATACGATTTTGTTGCTGCTGATGGTTTCGGACATCATTTCTGGCTGATCGAAGATGCGGTACTCATTCGCCGGATCACGGAAATATTTTCCGGGATACCCTATCTCTATATTGCAGACGGGCATCACCGTACTGCCGCAGCGGCGTTGGTCGGTGCAGAGAAAGCCCGACAAAACCCGCATCATACCGGAAAAGAGGAATATAATTATTTCATGGCTGTTT
This sequence comes from Bacteroidales bacterium, assembly GCA_031548005.1. Classification (GTDB taxonomy): domain Bacteria; phylum Bacteroidota; class Bacteroidia; order Bacteroidales; family Azobacteroidaceae; genus BNXB01. The sequence goes on along the minus strand of JAVBRK010000047.1, from coordinate 11,024 downwards.
GTTTTCCTGCAAGTCAACTGAAGATACTGGATTATAACCGGGTGATGAAAGATCTGAACGGAATGACATCCGGAGAGTTCCTCGATGCTTTGAGCAAAGATTTTACGGTGGAGAGAAAAGGAGAAGGTATTTATTATCCGGAAGCGCTGCATGATTTTTCCTTATATCTGGAAGGTAACTGGTATAAACTGTCGGCCCGGCCCGGAACTTATGATGATAAAGATCCGATTGGAGTCCTGGATGTGACGGTTTCGTCCGACTTGATTTTGGATAAATTGCTTGGGATGAAAGATCTGCGTACAGATAAGCGTGTCGATTTCATCGGTGGACTTCGTGGCTTGGAAGAACTGAAGCGGCGGGTTGACAGCGGTGAAATGAAAGCTGCTTTAGCGCTTTATCCGGTCACCATGAAGCAATTGATCGATATTGCGGATACCGGAAACATTATGCCTCCGAAAACGACCTGGTTTGAGCCTAAATTACGATCGGGGCTTGTAATACATAAACTGGATTGAATTTCAGTAAGAACTATAAGAAACGGATGATTGTACTTTTACAATGATCCGTTTTTTTTAGGGAAAGTTATTTTGCAAGCAAATCTTCGATATCTTTCATTTGTAACCGGAAAGATTTGTCGATGTCGAGGCTGTCTTGTACCGTACGACAGGCGTGAAGAACCGTGGCATGGTCTCGTTTTCCGACAATACTTCCAATGTGAGAAAGCGAGTGATCGGTATATTTTTTCGAAAGAAACATGGTGACCTGCCTCGCCTGTACGATTTCTCTTTTCCGGGACTTGGATTGAATAGTTTGGAGATCGATACTATAATATTCGCTGACTACATTCTGGATCTTTTCCATCGTAATCTGCTTCTTTTCTGTTTTTACGATTTTACATACCACCCGTTTGGTTAAATCTAAGTCGACTTCCTTGTTGTAAACAAGCGAATGCGCTATCAGGGACGTAATAATTCCTTCCAGGTCGCGAACATGCTGGGTTACATTTTCGGCAATATAATCAATGATGTCGGACGAGATGTTCAGTCCGTCGTGTTTGATTTTATTGGCCAGGATCTTTTTGCGGAGTTCGATATCCGGCTTATACAATTCAGCAGTCATTCCCCATTTGAGCCGGCTTACAAGCCGCTCTTCCAAGCCTTGCAGGTCTACAGGAGCCTTGTCTGATGTCAGGATAATCTGCTTCCCGAGCAAATGCAGATGATTGAAAATGTGAAAATAGGCATTCTGGGTTTTTTCTTTACCCGCGAATTCCTGGATATCGTCGATAATCAGAACATCGACACCCTGATAAAAATTAATGAAGTCGTTGGACGTATTGTTACGTGTCGCTTCTGTAAACTGCACCTGAAACAAATGAGAAGAGATGTACAGCACTTTTTTCTGTGGAAATAGCTCTGTAATCCGGTTTCCGATAGCATGACACAGGTGGGTTTTTCCAACTCCTGATCCTCCGTGGATAAACAACGGATTAAAAGTCGTTTTTCCCGGATTCTCAGCTACTGCCTGGCCCACGGTTCTGGGCAATTTGTTACTTGATCCTTCAAAGAAGTTATCGAAAAAGTGGCGGGTATTGAGGTTGGGATTCCATTCCCGTATCGTTGGATCGGTGAGCATATTGGGCGATTTATTCAGGTTCTTTTGAACCGTATCGCTCTTGGGGGATGTATGCTCGCTTTGCAAAGTTGTATGTCCGCTCCCGCTATTGGATGTATCGACAATGACCCGGTAATTCAGGATGGTTTTTTTCCCGATCACCCGGGTGAGTGTAGCATGGATCAGATCTGCAAATTTTTCTTCAAGATATTCGTAGAAAAACTGGCTCGGCACCTGTATTGTGAAATCCTTATCATCATATTTTAATGGTACAATGGGCTGGAACCAGGTAGAAAAAACGTTACCTGATACATTATCTTTAATAATGTCCAGACAATTTTTCCACAAAACAAGGTGTTTCGACTCCATTTTCAGTTCCACGAACAGCTAAATATTTTAAGACAGATTAAAAACAATGAAAGAGAATTTAAGTTCAACTTCATTTTGATAATGCAAAATTTGGAAAAAAAAACCAGAAAAAAAAATGGATTTTCGCTTGTTTTTTCAGGTGTAATTATATCCGGTTCGCTTTCAGTAACTTATAGATACAATCCTGAATTTACCTTTTGATTGATCTGTATTGTATTGATTATCATTATGATATAATCTTATTTCGATTATTGGGAGAGAAAGCGCCTTCAACCTTCAAGGTATCTTAATTCAATAACTAACCAATGGTTGGAGGTGGTCATTCTTTTTTTTGAAAATTTAAATAGTTTAGATCAGATCTAAATTAAAAAACAGAGAAATGAACATACCGTTTGGGATTTTTCTTCAGGTCTTCTAACAGTAGGGAGGCATTGCTTGCCGTGCCATTTAGGTTATCGTACAACTGCCGGTCGTTCATGAGCAGTCCGAGGCTACTTTCCTTATTATTAAGTTGTACGGAAAGAGCTTCCATATTTTCTACGGTTTTGTTTACCCGTTGCATGGTAGCCTGGAAATCGACTTCTTTCAGATTCGAGCTTAGTACCGAGAAGTTAGAAGAAATGGTTTTGAAGTCTTTCACCATTACCGGAATATCTTTCGACATCAGATGGTTCAACTGCCGGGAGGTAGCCTCCAGGTTAGAAGTCGCTCTAGACATATTATTCAATGATTCTGTGAAAGCCGGGTTGGTTGTAATCATCTGGATGCCTTGTAAAATCGTATCAATCCTCGGAAGCATTTTCTGAAACTGAGGCAACAGATCATCGGATAAAGTATCCATTAGTCCAGGCTTGAGATTGCCTTCGATGGTATCTCCGACACTGCAATAAGTGGTGACATATTTGTTGAGTTTCAGGTTCAGAAAAGCGCCGGAGGTCAATCCCGAAGAAAGCTCGGCATAACTCCCGGTTTGAATTTTCATACTTTTATCGAGGCTGATCTGAACGATAATACTGCCCGGATTCTCGTAATCATATTGTATTCCGTTGACTAAACCGACTTTGAAGCCATCGATATACACCGGGCTCGATTTTTGGAGTTCGGTCACATTTTCCATTTTGATAAAATAGTGATTGGTCGGCTTAAAGATATTGATTCCTTTCAGGTAGTTAAATCCGAAGTAAAGGATAAACAAGCTGACCAGAGTCACTAATCCGATAGCGGCTTCTTTATTTAAATATTTTTTCATCTGAATTATATTTGATTTATTTATTTGCGATTTTCTTTCCGTCTTTAAATGTGACTATAAATGAATTTTTGAACTTCTTAAGTAAGGATTTATGGATTTTTGAAATTTCCTCCAGGCTGGAACTTTCTCCATAAGTGTATTTATACCAACCTTTTTCATAGTAAAAATCGGCTTTATACCCTTTTAAATCAGGCGAATTTTTGGGTAGTTTTTTTACGGATGCCAGTATCTGTACTTTGTATACAATACCTTTTGGGGATGTTACTGTTGTATTGGTTGAAGTCCTCTTCGTTTCCGGAATTTCATTTACGGTATTGTCCGGCAAATCCTCTTTTGGTTCTGTAGTCCGGTATGTTCCCGTATATCCGTTATTGTATTTTTTGAAATATTTGTCGAATGCATTGGAAATGGATCTGGCCATTGTTTCTTGTCCGGATCTGCTTTTCAGGTAAGTGGCAGAATTGGGATTCGAGAGAAAGTCCAGTTCGATCAACACCCGGGGCATGCTCGCTTTTCTCAGCACTAAGAAGCTGGATTGACGTACTCCGCGGTCATAACGCTTGGCAGTTCCTACCAGTTCATTTTGTACGAGGGATGCGAATTCTACACTCTGGTCGACGAATTTGTTTTGCATGTACTCGAATATGATATAAGATTCGGATGAATTCGGATTAAAACCCTCATACCGTTCTTCATAATCTTCTTCTAATAAAATTGCCGAGTTTTCCCGCTTGGCAACTTCCAGATTTTCTTCCGTTCTGGCCAATCCGAAAGTGTAGGTTTCCGCCCCACGGGGCTTTTTGTTGTTTCTTACCGAATTGATATGGACGGAGATAAATAGGTCGGCTTTTGCCTTATTGGCGATGTTGGCCCGGTCGTCTAACTCCACAAAAACATCGGATTTACGGGTATAGACGACTTTTACTTCCGGATGTCTTTCCGAGATGTAACTACCGAGGAGCTTGGATACGGATAAAACAATATTCTTTTCTTTGGATGAGTAGCCCGTCGTCCCTGAATCGTGCCCTCCATGCCCCGGATCGATTACGACCACGAACGGCTTCTCTTTGTTTCCTGCTTCGGCATGGAAAATAGGCAAAAAAAATAAAAAGAGTAAAAGCAACTTATTCTTCATATTTGCAAAATATAATTCCCAATTGCATTTTGAGCACAAAAGTACATGAAATATTTTAGAATGGGTTATAAAGCGGCTTAATTTTCAGGATAAACTTTTTATGCTATTTCCTGGTAAAGTCCGATAGATAAGTGTGAGTTATCTGGTTTATGATTGAATAATCTCATATTTTTTTGTCATTAACATTATTTCCTGTAAAGTTTTTTAACTTTACAGCCAGTATTTTAATTACCGTTGAAAAACAAGAAAAACATGAAGACATCTTTATTGTATTGCATTATTGTTGTTCTGTTATTAACCAGTTCCGCTTATGGACAAAAAATTGATAAACAATCAGTTGTTCCTATTCCGAAAAATGAAAAGACGGCTTTTCAGACTTCCGGACCCTGGAAACCGGTCACCGATGTAAGAGCGGATATTGCCATTGTTTATGGAGCGAACGACTACCGGGACATGACCTTTGAGCAACGTGTCCAGTCGTGGCGTGACAAGGGGTATAGAACCCATTTTATGACCGGAATAGCCTGGGGGGAGTATCAGGATTATTTTACCGGGAAGTGGGATGGCAAGCAGCACCTGGATGAAGGCCAGGTAACTGTCGACGGAGATACGATCTGGCATGGCAGAATGGTGCCTTATATCGTACCCTCCATGAATTTTATCAAATACATGAAAGAAATGCATGTAAAGCGTGTTATTGATGCCGGAATCGATGCTATTTACATGGAAGAACCCGAGTTTTGGATGCGTGCCGGCTATGGCGAAGCTTTCAAAAGGGAATGGCAGGAGTATTATGGTTTTCCCTGGCGTCCGCAGCACGAATCTCCCGAAAATACATACCTCTCCAATAAATTAAAATATTTTCTGTATTACAGGGCTTTAAATGAAGTTTTTACGTATGCTAAAGAATATGGTAAAAGCAAAGGCATGGATGTCCGTTGTTATGTTCCGACTCATTCTTTAGTTAATTATTCTTCCTGGCAAATCGTGAGTCCGGAAGCCAGTTTAGCATCTTTACCTTGTGTCGATGGTTATATTGCACAGGTCTGGACGGGCACTTCCCGGGAACCGACCTACTATAACGGAGCCAGAAAAGAGCGGGTGTTTGAGAATGCATTTCTGGAGTATGGTTCGATGGAATCCATGACCCGCCCTACCGGAAGAAAAATGTTTTTTCTCACCGATCCGATTGAAGACTGGCCGCGCGATTGGGACGATTATAAGAAAAACTACCAGGCTACTTTCACAGCCCAGTTGCTCTATCCGATGATCGATAACTATGAAGTAATGCCTTGGCCCGACCGGATTTACGAAGGCTTGTACAAGACTTGTGCCGGTTGCGAAACAAAAGAGCGGATTCCCCGTTTCTATTCCACCCAAATGCAGGTGATGATTAATGCGTTGAACAGCATGCCTTCATCCGAAAACAAAGTGACAGGTTCGCATGGAATCGGTGTATTGATGTCCAATTCTTTGATGTTTCAACGATTTCCGACCCACAAGAAAAATGAAATCGAAGATAATGCATCTGGAAGTATTAACCGGGGTAGCATGCAAAAAATGGAAGAAAACATGGAAGATCCGCAATTTTCCAATTTCTACGGACAAACTTTACCTCTATTGAAACGGGGGATTCCCATCAGTACCGTGCATATTGAAAATACGGCTTATCCTGATACCTGGAAAGATATGAAAGTATTGGTCATGTCTTATTCCAATATGAAACCAATGAAATCCGAATATCACAACCATATCGCCCAATGGGTAAAATCAGGCGGAGTGCTGGTATATTGCGGGGAGGACAATGATTCGTATCAGACCGTGATGGATTGGTGGAATACCGACGGAAACAAATATGAGGCTCCTTCGATGCACTTATTTGAATTGCTGGGGATGCCCCCTGTTCCTTCATCAGGGGAATATTCCTGTGAGAAAGGGAAGGTTTATGTGATCCGGGAAGAACCAAAGCAATTTGTATTGCAATCCGGTCATGATAACGATTATTTTTCGGTCATCAAAAAGGCTTATGAAGTGTCGGCTAAAGCCGGAAATCTGAAAACGAAAAATAATCTTTATTTAGAGCGTCGCCCTTATGTCATTGCTGCCGTTCTGGATGAAAATACCGATTCGGCTCCCCTGAAACTGAAAGGGATATACATCGATCTGTTCGATCCCGAATTGCCGGTTTTACAAGTTAAAAATATTCATCCTGGAGAACAGGCATTTTTATTCGATGTTAACCAGGTGGTCAATAAAAAGCAACCTCAGGTATTGTGTGGAGCCTCCAGGATCTATGATGAGGTCTTTAAAACGAGATTTTACTCGTTTACGGCTAAAAGTCCTGCGGAAACGAATAATGTGTCCCGGATCCTACTCCCGTCACAGCCTAAAAAAGTATCGGTCAGAGACCATGCAGGTAAGGTAATCGTCTCTGCAAGTTCGTGGGATCGGGTGTCGAATACTTGTCTTGTCAAGTTTGAAAATAGTCCGGAGGGAGTGACCGTGGAAATGGAGTGGTAAATTAAAAATGGTATCACAAATAAAATGAAGAAATTTTTTATTATGCTTGTTTTGCTCCCTTTGTGGGGTAATCAGGATGGAATCTCGGCCGGGAATGGTATAAAATGGCCTGTAGGACAGGTAATTCCTCATTTTGCTGCTCCTGCAGAAACATTGGACGGGTTTTCTGTTGCTTCAAAAGAAATGCCTGGTAGTGAAAAAATGATGTTTGCTGCATTACAGGGTTTGGTGAATAAAACACAACCCCGGATTTACCTGTATGATGTAGAACGGGAAGGAAAACACAAATGGCCGGATCTTTTAGATCTGAAAATCACGGAATATCCGTCAGATCAAAAATGGGAACTTGTCCGCAAATACCGGAAAGAATTATCTGGGTTGGTTTTATATAGTACGGAAAAAAGCCCCCATTACATGAATCTGGCTGCAACAGTAGGTGGATTGCGGAATGCGCTTCCGGTAACCTGGTCGGAGTATGAGCAACTGATCCAAAAGAAAATTGATTTGCCGGTAGTCGTTGATCTTACAGGATTGACTTTTACGACCCCGGTTGAAATTTACAGTTACCTTTACGATACTTATTGGAAAGATTGTACCAAACGGTTACTGATCAGTCTGAATAACAGAGTTCCTGTAAATATACGGGACATCGGAATGGCGGCCGGAGCTGCTATTCTCTGGCTGGAGCCGAGGAACCAGGATGAAAATGCAGTATTGAGAAAATTTCTCCGGGACATGAAAGCCGGGGAGAGTATTATTCTCGGCTGGTGGACGGAAGAGCGGGCCGGGATCGGAATCGGAACGGAATACGGTATCTCGACGATTCCCTCTGATTTCTATGATAATGCAACTGTGCATGCAGGTTTATCCCATCAGATTGAAATGCCTGTGGTTCCCAGAAAACCGGAACTTGAAAATAAGATATACCTCGCCGTATTCATGAGTGATGGCGATAATGTGCAGTATTGTCAGCATGCCATGTCTAAGCTCTGGGACGACCGAGGCCGAGGAATTATTCCGATCAACTGGACAGTCAGTCCTGGATTGGCAGATATCGGCCCCGGTATCCTGAATTATTATTATAAAACGGCTACTCCCAATGATTTTTTTGCATCGGGACCTTCCGGATTGGGGTATGCCCTGATATACGATGCCCATAATTACAAGTGGAATACTACGAAGCGGGAAAATTTTGAGCCTTATGCCCGGCTTACGGAAAGATACCTGGAGAAAAGCGGATTGCGTGTTATTACTGTGTGGGATCAGGTGAATGAAGATCAGATGGAGGTTTATGCCCGATGTTGCAGGTATTTATATGGTGTGACTCAACAGGATTGGGAAAGGCAGGAAGGGAAAATTTCCTCTTTTGTAAAGCAGAACAAACTGGCGTTCATTCCGAACTATCCGTGCTATGCGAATGGCATCAATGTTATTTTTGAAATGAATAAAGATACGATATCGAAGTTCGATCAGTCTGCCCCTGTTTTTCTGTCAGCCCAGGGAGAATCCTGGAAAATGGGACCGGATAACATTGTTGCATTGAAGGAGAAACTGGAACAGTTATCTCCGGAAAATATCGTTATTTGCAGAGGAGATCATTTTTTTGCACTTTATAACGAGGCCAATGGGATGGATTTTAACCTGACCTTGTCGGGAAAAATGGGCGTGACTTCGAGCCTTTCGGAGACTCCGGCAGAGTTTGTTGCAGACGGAACTTGTTCTACAGGCAGAACCTGGATTTCATCCGGAAAGAATCCCTGGGTACAATTCGATTTTGGAAAGGAATATGCGGTAAGAAGGTATGTGATCCGGCAACTGGAATGTACGAAGAAAGGAAAATTGAAGATGGAAACGAGCAGGGACGGCATTTCATGGGAAACTGCAGATGAACAGGAAATCCCATCGAATACTATGATTGACATCGATTTTAAAACACGACAAGCGCGTTATGCTAGGTTGGTGTTTAAGACAGGAGGAGTAGTCCGGATCGGAGATGTGGAAGTTTACGGCTCCGATAACCTGTGAATTGAAGTTGTCAGGAGGTAAAAGTACCATATCCGGCTAAATCATAAAAAAAGTTGAAAGGTCTATTTTATCCCGGAATTATGGAGAAAAATTGTTTTGTAATGGTTATCTTTGCGCATTCTAAAAGACGCAAATGGTACCGACCGACATTATAAAAAAATATTATCAGGAAGGTAGTGAACTCTATGATATACTGTTAACGCATAGTTTTTCTGTCGCCGATAAAGCGCTTATGATCGCACAGGCTCGTCCTGACCTTAAAATTGATAAGGTATTTGTTTATGAGGCATCGATGCTTCACGATGTCGGTATTTTCCTCACTGATGCTGATGATATTCTGTGTTTTGGCGATTTTCCGTACATTTGCCACGGTTATCTGGGAAGCGATCTCCTGAAAAAAGAAGGGTATCCTGCTCATGCACTGGTGTGTGAACGGCATACCGGAACCGGTCTGAGCCAGGATGAAATCGTTCGGAGGAACCTGCCTGTTCCTCACAGGGATATGCGTCCGGTGAGTCTTGAAGAGCAACTGATTTGTTTTTCGGATAAGTTCTTTTCAAAAACGAAATTGGAACGGGAAAAACCGGTGGATAAAATCAGGAAAGGCCTTTCCAAATATGGCGATGAAGCTGTGAGTCGATTCGACGGATGGTGCAAACTCTTTTTAGGATAACTCAAAGCGATTAAATAAAAGGATGCAGAATAACAAAAAGCCGTTTTTATTTGTCCTGATGCTGCTCTGTGTATTTGTAATCCAGATTGCAAAAACACAGGACAGGGTAAGAACATCCGGCTACCATGAGAAGCAGCTGCCTGTTATATTGCCTGATTCATTGTCCGGTTTGCTGTCTGATCTTTCTGCGGATACTACCCCGATCGTTTATGTTCGGGCCGATTCACTGCCCCTGGATACCGTTCCCGTCGATACTGCTTCAACAGATTCTACCTCCAATGCGATCGATGCGCCGGTAGTTTACAATGCAAAAGATTCGATTGTGATGAGTATGCAGGAGGGGAGGAACATCATTCGTTTGTATGGCGATGCAAAGGTGACCTATAAAGAAAATGAGATTACGGGAGAGTACATTGAGTTAGATGCCAGCCAAAACATGGTATTTGCCACTTTTGGACTCGATTCTATCGGAGATGAATTCGGATACCCGATTTTCAAGGATGCCGGAAATCAGTATGAAATGAAACGGGTATGGTATAATTTTAAAACCAAGAAAGGATATATCCGGGATGTTATAACCGAACAGGGAGAAGGCTATATTACTGCTGAAAAAACAAAAAAGCTGCCGAACGATGACTTGCTTATGGCCAACGGCCGGTATACTACCTGCGATGATCACGACCATCCCCATTTTTATTTCAACCTGACCAAAGCAAAAGTGACCCCGAAAAAAAATGCGGTCTCGGGTCCTGCATACTTGGTCATTGAGGATGTTCCGTTGCCTGTAGCCATTCCTTTTGGTTTTTTTCCATTTAAAGATGATTATTCATCCGGAATAATTATGCCTTCATATGGGGATGAAATGGCGCGGGGATTTTCTCTGCGCGACGGCGGATATTATTTTGCATTCAACGATTACTTCGATCTGGCCCTGACCGGAGAGATTTATACAAAAGGCTCCTGGGGACTCAGCGCCCGCTCGTCGTACCGGAAACGTTACAAATTTAACGGAGGTTTCAATGCGAGTTACTTAGTGACGAAATTAGACGATGGTAATGCCCCCAGTAAAGATCTCCGGTTGGCCTGGACGCACTCCCAGGATCCGAAATCCAATCCGTACAGCACGCTGACGGCCGGAGTAAATTTTACTACGAGTTCGTATAACCAGAACAGTGTGAGTAATATGTATACTTCAGATGCTTACCAGAATACAAAATCATCCAGTGTTAACTATACCCGGCGTTTTGCAAACAGTCCCTGGAGTATCAGTACCAATGCAACCGTCAACCAACAGTCCCGGGACACCTCGATCAGCATGACTTTACCCAATCTGACCATTACCATGAGCGATATTTATCCGTTCAGGCGTAAGGAAATGGTTGGGAATCCTCGCTGGTATGAGAATATCCGGACGAGTTATACCGGTTTGCTGAATAACA
>JAVBRK010000056.1:0-46709 GCA_031548005.1 Bacteroidales bacterium | reverse complement strand
AATTTCATAAATTTGTATTTATAAAGTGTTTGATGAATATCAATACGTTCAAGTTTGGCGACGTGTACCGTATTAATGTTGATTGTTGATCACTTTGGAACCGGTTGAAAGCCATTTCAGCCGGTTTTTTGTTGATTATTGTTCTACTCCTTCATAGGCAAATCATATTTTTATATTATTGAATAATGATACTGTCATTTTGTTTTTTCCATTTGAAAGCAATACTTTTTTGCATGATATCGAGTATTTCTTCAATATTCTGCCCATAAATGAACGACCCGGATACTTTGACATTTTGTAGCCGTTCGGGGATGATAATTTTTATGTTATAGACTTCTTCCAGATCTTTCCCCAGATCCCTCATTGTAATGGAATGGTAACGGTAAAGCCGGTCTTTCCAAGCCAGAAATAATTCGGGCTCTACTTTACGAATATCCGTTGCTCCCGTTTCCTTAACGTAAACGAGCTGTTGTCCGGGAATGATATCTACATCCTGTTTTTCCGAATGAAACCGGATGCTTCCTTCTTCCAGGGTTGTTATAATTTCCGGCTTATCGGGGTAGGCCTGCATATTAAATTTTGTTCCCAATACTTCCACGGAGGTATGATTTCCCAGGTCGATCTTAAAGACCTGATCGGGATTTTTTTTAACATCGAAGTATGCTTCTCCTTCCAATGTAACATTCCGGCCTTCCTTCCCGTACTTGCTTGAGTAGGTGAGTTTACTATTGCGGTTCAGTGTGACATGGGTTCCATCTGCCAGAGCGAACTCATGAATGTCTCCGGAATTATAATAGGTATAATATTCGACCGGAACCTGGTTCCGGTATATCCGGAATATGGAAGACAATCCCAGCAACAATATGATCGAAGCAGCGACAGCCCATAAATAAATCCGCTTTCTGGTAACTTTCGGAGAGGAGGGGGGATTTACTGAAATTTTCTCCATGCAGTTTTTATAGGAGGCTTCCGGGTAACTTGCAGATTCTGAATCTGCTCCGGCATCCCAGTAAGACTTCAGAAGAAGAAATTCCTGTAAATGCTCTTCTTTTTCATTCAACCAGGCGCTGAATTGCAGCACATCGTCGATCTGAGCCTCTCCGGAAAGGATCCGGGCTATAGTTTTATCAATAGTGTTCACCGGCAGGTTATTCATAATTTATACTCTGTTAATTATGACGCAAAAAAAGAAAATGACCCTGAGTCGAAAACCTGTTTTTTTATTTATTTTTTTAATTCGTTAGAAAGGATAGTTCTCAATTTGCTTATAGCAAGAGACATATGAGATTCAATGGTTTTAATGGATAGATTCAGGATTTCAGAGACTTCCTTGTATTTCAGATCGTGGTCCCGGACCAACAGGTAAGTTTGGCGGCATTTTTCAGGAAGGGTTTGAATGGCGTTATTCAGCTTTTCCATTGTTTCGGCCGATATTAAGTCGGTTTCAGGATTATTGTGCGATTGGTACAGGGCTTCCAGGGACGAATCTTCCAGGTCGACTTTTATTCCGGATTCTTTCCGGAGGTAGCTGATTGCCAGATTTCTTGCAATAATGTACAGGTAGGATTTGAAGTTTCGTATCTCAGGTAATTGTTTCCGGTTATTCCAAACAGAAAGAAAGGCGTCGGATGTCAGTTCCTCTGCCACTTGTTCCGAATGCACATAATAATAAATGAATAAATGGAGCCGGGAGTAAAACGTAATATGCAATTTACGGAAAGCTTCCTGCGAGTCTTTCAATGCCAGTTCATGGATCCATTTCTGTATATCGTCCGGATTACTCATCGTTTATAGCATCATCGTCTAATTCAGCAAAAGTAATATTTCCATATTACAACTATCAGTCGATTATTTTACAAAAATATTAAGAGTTATTGATTTAGCGTCTGACAAAAATAATCCAAAAAAATCAGAAATAGAAAGTTATACTCAAATCTTTACACCAGATCATTTTTTAAAGCCTATCTTTGGATTTAAATTGACGACAGATTGGTAATATATTTATGATAATTCTGCTATCTCCTTCAAAATCAATAAATTTTAAAACAACTCCCAACCGGCTCGGAGCTACCGTTCCTGCATTTGAAAAGGAAGCCGGCCAGTTGGGTGCTTTACTGGCAGGCTATAAAACCGGACAAATTGCCGAAATGGAGAAAGTCAGTGTCCGGATAGCCTTGTCGGCATATGAATACTTCCAGACTTACTCCACCGGATTGTCTCCCCGGAAAGAAGCATTGTTCGCTTATAGTGGGAATGTATATGATAAATTGGATGCTGCAAGCTTGGATGAGAAATCATTACAATACCTTCAGGATCATTTATGTATCTTTTCCGCCTTGTATGGAGTACTTCGCCCTTCAGACCTGATCAAACCTTATCGCCTGGATATGAATTCCACTTTAGTTCCGGATTTGTATGCTTTCTGGAAGCAGAAGGTGACTGGATTAATCTCCAGACAATTGAAAAAAAACAACCATTTATTAGTCAACCTGGCCTCCCAGGAATATTTCAAGTTATTGGACCTCAAATCTTTGCCGTCGAAAACAAAAATTATCACCCTGGTTTTCCAGCAGGAGAAAAATGGAAAACTGACCACCGGCAGCTTGTATGCAAAGCATGCCCGGGGACTGATGGCGCGATTTATTGCCGAGAATGAAATAACCGACCCGGAACACCTGCAAGGATTCGATTCGGAAGGGTATATGATCAATTACCGGCTGTCGGGCAACGACACCTGGTATTTCACCCGTTGAATCTGTTTTTCAATAAAAAAAGCGGACCATTTATAAATAATCCGCTTTAGATTTATTTTATATCAGTCTTTATATAAGCGATATACTTCTTTTTATAAAGTCATTCAATGCTTCGCCTTTCAACATATTATTCGAGAGTAAAGCCAGATCCACTACATGACGCAAAGACTCTTTTGAACCTTCCTGATCGGTTCGTATTTTTTGTACTAATGGATGATCAAGGTTGACCGCCATATTGTAGGAATCGGGCATTTCACCGTAGAAATTCATTCCTCCCTGCATTTCCGACATTTCTTTCATCCGGCGCATGAATTCTCCCTGAGTGATGGTTACAGGAGCGCTGTTTTCTCCCAAGTGCTCGAATCCAACGATGAAATCGGTTTTCTCAATCGAAGGAATGGCCGATTTGAAAGTCTCGACTAAAGCATCGGTTTCTTCTTTCGACAAGCCATTTTCCTTGTCATCCGTCTTTTTTATTAGTTTATCGATCACATCGCTGTCGACTCGTACAAAATGGCTTTTTTCGTATTTTTGCTCCAGTTTACCTACAAAGTGGACATCCAGTTGGCCATCCATTAACAAAACATCATATCCTTTGTTCCTGGCTGCCTCGATGTAGGCATATTGTGATGTTTTATTGCTGGAATACAGATAAATAAGAGAGCCGTCTTTATCTGTTTGATTTTCTTGAATCAGCATCTTGTATTCTTCCGGAGTAAAAAACTGACCATCGATATTTTTCAACAAGGTAAACTTCTCAGCCCTTTCATAAAATTTCTCATCGCTCAGCATTCCATATTCGATGAACAACTTCAAACTATCCCATTTTTCTTCGAATTGCGGACGGTCGTTTTTGAAGATTTCTTCCAACCGGTCGGCCACTTTTTTGGTGATGTGATTTGAAATCTTTTTCACATTGCTGTCGCTTTGCAGGTAGGAGCGGGATACATTCAACGGAATATCTGGAGAGTCGATCACTCCATGCAACAGGGTTAAAAATTCGGGTACGATGCCTTCTACTGAATCGGTTACGTACACCTGGTTACAGTACAACTGTATTTTATTCCGTTGCAGGTCGAGATTGCTCTTTATTTTTGGGAAATACAGAATCCCTGTAAGGTTGAAAGGATAATCTACATTCAAATGAATCCAGAATAGAGGCTCGTCGCTGAACGGATACAGGTCCTGATAGAACTTTTTATAATCTTCTTCCTTCAGATCTACCGGTTTACGGGTCCACAAAGGATTCGTCTCATTGATCACAAGATCTTCGTCTGTCTCGACCGATTTTCCGTCTTTCCATTCGGTTTTTTTACCGAATACCACCGGAACCGGTAGGAACCGGCAATATTTTTTCAGTAAGCCTTCGACCCGTGCTTTTTCCAGGAATTCTTTGCTCTCATCGTCGATGTATAATATAATATCCGTACCACGATTGCCTTTGGTTGTTTCTTCCATGGTGTACTCCGGGGAGCCATCGCATGACCATTTCATAGCCGGAGCATCTTTGTGCGATTTAGTAATGATTTCTACTTTTTTGGAAACCATAAAGGCAGAGTAAAATCCTAACCCGAAGTGTCCGATGATGGCGTTGGCATCGTCTTTATACTTATCCAAAAAATCATTGGCGCTCGAAAAGGCAATCTGGTTGATATATTTCTCGATTTCCTCGGCAGTCATACCAATACCACAATCGGAGATTGTGATGGTCTGTTCATCTAACTTAACACGAACACTCAAATCACCTGTTTCTCCTTTGAATTCACCGACAGAGGCCAGGGTCTTTAATTTTTGTGTTGCATCTACAGCATTAGAAACCAACTCACGCAGAAAAATTTCGTGATCACTATACAAAAACTTTTTGATAATGGGGAAGATGTTTTCGGTCGTTACCCCAATATTTCCTTTTTGCTTGCTCATATTTTATATTTTTAGTTTAATTTATTTTTTCGTTAATGGAAGTTCAAAAAAAATGCCAGCCCGGTTTGGGCTGACATTTTGGCATATAAAGCTTTTTTTCAACTGAAAGCCTTTTCGACATTCATCACTACTTTCTGGTTTTCCGCATCGAAATCGACTGTAATCCCGTCTCCATTGCTCACGCTTGATTTGATAATCATTTCGGCCAACTCATCTTCCAGGTATTTTTGGATTGCACGTTTCAGCGGACGGGCTCCAAATTGGACATCATAACCTTTCGAGGCGATAAATTCTTTGGCCTTGTCTGTGATGGCAAGCTGGTATCCTAAAGTATTTACACGCTTATAAAATCCTTTAAGTTCAAGATCTATAATCTTGTATATTGCATCTTTATCTAATTGATCGAACATAACAATGTCATCCACCCGGTTCAGGAATTCGGGGGCAAAAGCCCGGTTCAACGCTTTCTGAATTACACCACGCGAAAATTCCTTATCGTCGGCTGATGCACTGGATGAAGTGAACCCGACACCCCGGCCGAATTCCTTCAACTGACGTGTTCCAACGTTGGAAGTCATGATCAGGATGGTATTTTTGAAATCGATACGGCGACCCAGGCTGTCGGTCAGGCGACCTTCATCCATGACCTGCAGCAGCAGATTGAACACATCCGGATGGGCTTTTTCGATTTCGTCAAGCAATACGACAGAGTAGGGCTTCCGGCGTACTTTTTCAGTTAGTTGTCCGCCTTCTTCATAGCCGACGTATCCCGGAGGAGCTCCGATGAGACGCGACACAGTAAATTTTTCCATGTACTCACTCATATCTACCCGGATCAGCGTATCGGCCGAATCAAATAGATATTCAGCTAGTTTCTTAGCTAAGTGCGTTTTACCAACACCGGTAGGGCCTAAGAACATAAATGTTCCGATCGGCTTATTCGGATCTTTCAATCCGATCCGGTTTCGTTGAATAGCTTTTACTATTTTGGTTACAGCTTCGTCCTGTCCGATCACTTTGGATTTGAGAACCTCTGCCATTTCCATCAATTTCTGGTTTTCAGCTTTAGCGATCCGTTGTACGGGAACTCCTGACATCATGGCAACTACTTCGGCCACTTTTTCTTCGTTTACAATCTCCCGGTTTTCCTGCAATTCTTCTTCCCAGCGGGACTTTGCTGCTTCTAACTTCAGAAGCAATTGCCTTTCTTTATCGCGAAAACTGGCGGCCAGTTCGAAGTTTTGTGACTTAACAGCTTGTAATTTAGACTGTTTCGTTTCTTCCATCTCGGCCTCTAACTCCTCGATTGCTTTAGGAACTACAATATTAGAAATGTGCACCCGCGAACCGGCTTCATCCAGAGCATCGATGGCTTTATCCGGAAAATTACGGTCGCTGATGTATCTTTCGGTCAGTTTAACACAGGCATCCAGAGCATCCGGCGTATAAATCACATTGTGGTGGTCTTCATACTTAGGTTTGATATTCTCCAGGATCTGAAGTGTTTCTTCGGCCGTGGTAGGATCTACCATCACCTTTTGAAAACGCCGCTCCAAAGCTCCGTCTTTTTCGATGTTCTTCCGGTATTCATCGAGAGTTGTGGCCCCGATACACTGGATTTCTCCCCTGGAAAGGGCAGGTTTCAGCATATTAGCGGCATCCATCGATCCGGATGCGCCTCCAGCGCCTACAATGGTATGGATTTCATCGATGAAAAGAATGATATTCGGGTTTTTGGATAATTCATTCAATATCGCTTTAATACGTTCTTCGAATTGTCCCCGGTATTTGGTACCTGCAACAATCGAAGCCATATCGAGGTTGATCACCCGCTTATCGAATAATACGCGGGAAACTTTGCGTTGTACGATACGAAGAGCTAACCCTTCCACTATCGCAGATTTACCCACGCCAGGTTCACCTATCAGTACAGGATTATTTTTCTTCCTCCGGCTCAGGATCTGGGCCAATCGTTCGATTTCCCGTTCACGGCCGACGATCGGGTCTAAGCGATTTTCTTCGGCAGCCCGGGTCATATCCGTTCCAAAACTATCTAAAACCGGGGTATCGCTGCTTTTGGCTCCTGGCTGGTTAGGCTTGGATTGGCTTTTCTTTTTGGAAAACTGATCTTCGTCTTCATCGTCGTTATCATCCGTGAAGCCTGCGCCCATACTTGGCCGTGAGCTTTCTCCACTGTCAGTGTCCGATTCTCCTGCAATCAGGTCATATACCTTATTATAGTCTACATTGTAGGTACGCAATATCTGTGACGCCAGGCTGTTTTCATTTTTTAAAATAGCCAGCAATAAGTGCTCCGTATCGGTTTCCTTACTGTTAAGTCCCATGGACTCAAGCATACTGATACGTAGCAGGTGCTCCACACTCTTGTCTATAATTAGTTGATTTTCACTGATGTAAACAGAATTTTCCTCAAAAAGTTCCCGGTCGATCGCCTGCTTGATATCATCAGGATCCAATCCGAGTGTATATATAATTGAAGAAGCTTTGCAGTCTTTATCCCGCAAAATACCCAACAAAAGATGCTCAATACCGACATTGCTGTTATGCAGGCGACCGGCTTCTTCACGACTGTAAGCCAAAACTTCCCTTACATTTTCAGAAAAATTTTTTTCCATAAAATATGTCTCCTTTCGATTAAACGAAACAAATATATTAATTTTATTGCTTTCAAACAATCAAATCGTATGCCAGTTTGAAAAATGATACAATTTGTCAGATTTTAATTCCGAAAGAAATAAAATAAACATTTTATTTTCTCCGAAAAAAGTAGTATCTTAGTGCGCTTTTTTAGGCATCAACATAGATAGTTTAACAAATTCCCATAAAATAAATGACTGAAAATCAAGATCGAGTTATCAAGATCGACATTGAAGAGCAAATGAAATCAGCCTACATCGATTATTCGATGTCGGTCATCGTTTCCCGCGCATTACCTGATGTCAGGGACGGATTTAAACCGGTTCACCGGCGGGTGCTGTTCGGAATGAATGAGTTAGGAAATAATTCCGATAAGCCTTATAAAAAATCTGCAAGAATTGTCGGCGAGGTGCTGGGAAAATACCACCCTCACGGTGACAGTTCCGTGTATTATGCCATGGTGCGTATGGCGCAACCCTGGTCGTTGCGTTATCCGCTGGTCGACGGCCAGGGAAACTACGGTTCCGTGGATGGTGACGAACCGGCTGCTATGCGTTATACCGAAGCCAGGCTGAGTAAGTTAGCCGAAGAAATGCTGCGTGATATCGACAAAGATACAGTTGATTTTCAATTGAATTTTGATGATACGCTGAAAGAGCCGACGGTATTGCCAACGCGGATTCCGAACCTGTTGATGAATGGGGCTTCCGGTATTGCTGTCGGGATGGCTACCAACATGCCCCCTCACAATCTGACGGAGTGTATCAATGCCATTGTGGCGTATATCGACGCCCGTGGAAATATCGAAATCGAGGAGATTATGCAGCATATTAAGGCTCCCGATTTTCCCACCGGAGGAATCATTTATGGTTACGGTGGCGTTAAAGACGCTTTCCAAACCGGACGTGGCCGGGTGGTGATCCGGGGAAAAGCTGAAATTGAAAACGAAAACGGAAAAGAAAAAATAATCATTTCAGAAATACCGTATCTGGTCAATAAAGCTGAGTTGATCAAGCACATTGCCGATCTGGTAGGAGAAAAGAAAATCGAAGGAATTTCCAATGTTAACGATGAGTCGGATCGCCAGGGAATGCGTATTGTGGTGGATATCAGGCGTGATGGAAATTCGAGCGTGGTCTTGAATAAACTGTTCAAATTAACGGCCCTTCAGTCTTCTTTCAGCGTGAATAATATCGCCCTGGTAAACGGTCGTCCTAAGATGCTGAATATAAAGGATATCGTTAAATATTTCGTAGAACATCGCCATGAAGTAGTAATCCGTCGCACGAAATTTGACCTGAAAAAAGCAGAAGAGCGCGCCCACATCCTTGAAGGGCTGATCATAGCATCGGATAATATCGATGAGGTGATTGCCATTATCCGTTCATCTCAAAGTCCGGCAGAAGCGATAGAGCGTCTGATCGAACGATTTAAACTATCTGAAATTCAGGCCCGTGCAATCGTGGAAATGCGTTTGCGCCAGTTAACCGGGCTCGAACAGGATAAGTTGCGGGCTGAGTACGAAGAAATCATGAAGTTGATCGCTTACCTGAATGAAATCCTGAATAATGAAGATCTGTGCATGCAGGTGATCAAGGATGAAATGATCGAAGTTCGTGATAAATTCGGCGATACGCGCAAGTCCGAAATTATGTACGCAACAGAAGATTTCAATCCCGAGGATTTCTATGCAGACGATGAAATGATCATTACTATATCCCATATGGGATACATTAAACGTACGCCTTTAGCTGAGTTCCGTGCACAGGGCAGGGGAGGAGTCGGCGCTAAAGGCTCCGATACCCGGGATGAGGATTTCGTAGAATACATTTATCCGGCCAGTATGCATGCTACCATGATGTTTTTCACCCAGAAGGGCAAATGTTACTGGTTGAAAGTGTATCAGATACCTGAAGGAACCCGCACATCGAAAGGACGTGCCATTCAGAATCTGCTGAACATCGATCCTAATGATAAAGTAAATGCCTTTATAAGAGTCAAGCATCTGAATGATAAGGAATTTGTCGAATCTAATTACCTGATGTTCTGTACCAGAAAGGGTGTTATCAAGAAAACATTGCTCGAAGCTTATTCCCGCCCACGGCAAAATGGCGTCATTGCCATCGATTTACGGGAAGACGATGAAGTAATCCAGGTACGAATGACCAATGGAAATAATGAGATCGTTATAGCCAATAAGAAGGGTAGGGCGATCCGTTTTCACGAACGTACCGTTCGTTGTATGGGACGTACCGCCGCCGGAGTTCGTGGAATTACCTTAGATCCGAATGGAGACGAAGTGGTAGGAATGGTTTGCATCAAAGATCTTGAAAATGAAACCATTCTGGTCGTATCCGAACAAGGTTATGGAAAGCGTTCAAAAATAGATGATTACCGCATTACCAACCGGGGAGGAAAAGGGGTTAAAACCTTAAATGTAACTGAAAAGACCGGTTCACTGGTCGGAATTAAAAATGTAACGGACGAAAATGACCTGATGATTATTAATAAATCAGGAATAACAATCCGTCTGAAAGCTTCGGATCTCAATGTTATCGGACGCGCCACTCAAGGAGTGCGGTTGATCAATCTTGAAAAACGAAACGATGAAATAGCTTCTGTTTGTAAAGTCATGTCCGAAACTGAAGAAGAAGGAGAGGACGAAACCGGTTCCGATTTGATAGAAAATATCGATCAAGATTTACCAGTTTCAGAATAATTTACTATTTTTACGCCAAAATATAACATTTTAAATTTAATGGAATGAAAAAGTTAGTCTTTACAGTGGCCTTGTGCTTGGTAGCCGGTCTTTCTTTCGGACAAAAGAAAGCGGTAAACGCAGCCAAAAATGAAGTCAAAAACGACAAGCCGAATCTTGAAGAAGCCAGGACTCAGATAAAAGCAGCCATGGCTGATCCCGAAACAAAAGACGGCGCTGAAACATATTATGTTGCAGGCTTGATTGAGAATAAACAATTCGATTTGGAAAGAACCAAAGAAATTCTCGGACAACAACCCAATGAAGAGGTGATGTATCAGGGATTAGGCGGCATTATGCCATATTTCTTAATGGCTGATTCTTTGGACCAACTGCCTGATGAAAAAGGAAAAATCAAACCCAAGTTTACGAAAGACAT
This sequence comes from Bacteroidales bacterium, assembly GCA_031548005.1. Lineage (GTDB taxonomy): Bacteria > Bacteroidota > Bacteroidia > Bacteroidales > Azobacteroidaceae > BNXB01. Next base: position 36,241 of record JAVBRK010000056.1, on the reverse strand, counting down.
AAAATCGTATATTGCTGCCAATCGCCCATATTATATCAATGGTGGCGCTTATTATTTCGAGAAAAAAGATTTCCAGAAAGCATATGACTTTTTTGATACTTATCTTGAAATCCCTAATATGCCCATGTTTAAAGGAGACAAAACTATGAGCATTGAAGGAGACACACTTTATCCTCAGATTAAGTTCTATGCCGCAATTGCTGCGTCTCAACTAACTACTGTAGACGGGGTTACGCCAGAACAAAAAGAACAGGGAAGGAAAAATGCCATTGCTATGTATGAAAGCCTGAAAGGCGACAACTACAAGGGCAATGAGGTTTATCAGTATTTGTGTTATGAGTACGAACAAACAAAAGATACTGTAAACCTGATAAAGACTCTGAACGAAGGCGTACAAAAATTTCCGGAGGAGCCATATTATCTGCTTAGTCTGATTAATCAGTACATTTATTCAAATCAGAACGATAAAGCTGTTGAATTAATCAATAAAGCGATTGAGAGTAAACCCGATGCTCAGTTGTATGATGTTCTCGGAAGGATCTATGAAGATAGGAAAGAGACAGACAAAGCAATCGAATGTTTTCAGAAATCGTTGTCTTTAAATCCGGATTTCGTAGAGGCTATCGGCAATATGGGACGTGTTTATTATAACCGTGGCGTGGAGGCCCAGGCTGCTGCAAATGAAATCAAAGACAATAAAGCTTATACGGAAGCTGTAACGAAAGCAAAAGAAATTTTCAAACAAGCATTGCCGTACTTTGAAAAAGCAAATAAGTTGAAACCTGATGATCGTGAGTATATGACTGCTTTGAGAAGTATTTATTATACTTTGGGCATGAGTGAATTCGAAGCAATCGATAAGAAACTAAATGAATAAGATCTTTATTCTCATTTTTTAGAAGATAAAAAAGACATCGTTAGAATTTAATGGTGTCTTTTTTTATATCTTTGCAGTTGCAAAATATTTAAATACATTAGAATATGAGTAAATGCTTAGAATGTAATGTTTCAATTAGCAGTAATGTTGACAGGTATTCTGTTGAAAATTTTTCTGTACCATTATGTATGGAGTGTCAAGATAAAATAAGACAACTTCCTGATACAACAACAGATGAAGCAATAAATTTTTATTTTGAATTAAAGAAAAGGAATGTTTCTGCAAAATTAGAAAAATTTGATGGTTTTAAGACTATTGATATTGCTATTCCTGAAGCCAAAGTGAATATTGAAGTAGATGGAGCGCACCACAATTATGATAAAAAGCAGGCTTTGGCCGATTTAAAAAGAACTTTCTTTTCTTTTAAGAAAGGATATCTTACTCTTAGAATTCCAAATTCTTTATCCAGAGATAGAAAAACGTTAGAAGAAACTGCAAATTATGTGGTAGAGTTTTTAAATGAATCTAAAAAAAGAAACCAAACAACGAAAGAAAAAATTTCCAAAGACAAAGAGGTTCCTCTTTTCAAAAGAAAAAATATAATGTAGAGGTATCAATTTGAGCAATTTATGAATAAATGTAAGTTAATTTTATTTTCAAACATAATTACTATTATGTTTAATAATTAATTATGGCAAAAACCAAGACAGCGTATGTTTGTACGAATTGTGGCAACGATTCTCCGAAATGGATCGGAAAATGTCCCGTTTGTAATGAATGGAATACATATGTCGAACAATTTGTTTCGACTAAAATCAATATGGGAACAGCCATTCATATCGGCGATATTCCAAAAGAAAAACCTCTGAGGATCAATGAAATCACTACGGATAAAGAAGTCCGGATGGATCTTGTAGATGAAGAATTCAACCGGGTCTTGGGTGGCGGATTGGTTCCCGGTTCTCTGGTTCTGATTGGCGGAGAACCCGGAATCGGAAAATCGACTCTGGTACTCCAAACTGTTTTACGGTTAAAGAACTACAAAACTCTTTATGTATCGGGAGAAGAAAGTTCCAAACAATTAAAACTGCGCGCCGAACGCTTAGGATATGATGACCCTGATTGCCTGATTGTTTGTGAAACATCTCTGGATCAGATATTTACGCATATAAAGAATGTCAACCCTGATTTAGTTATAATCGACTCGATACAAACGATTTACATTGAAAATATCGAATCTTCTCCCGGAAGTGTGACCCAGGTACGTGAATGTGCTGCAGCCATCCTGAAATATGCTAAAGAAACAGGAACCCCTATCCTACTCGTTGGCCATATTAATAAGGAAGGAAGTATCGCCGGACCTAAAGTCCTGGAACACATTGTCGATACAGTCCTTCAGTTCGACGGCGACCAGCATTATATGTACCGGATCCTGCGTAATATAAAAAATCGATTTGGAAGTACTTCGGAATTAGGGATTTACGAAATGAAGCAAAACGGATTACGGGAAGTGAATAATCCTTCCGAGTTGCTGTTGACTCAAAACCATGAAGGATTGAGCGGCGTAGCCATTGCCGCAGCCATTGAAGGAGTTCGACCTTTTCTAATCGAGACCCAGTCGCTTGTGAGCACAGCAGCTTATGGTACTCCACAACGGAGCGCTACCGGATTCGATATCCGCCGGATGAATATGCTTTTGGCAGTATTAGAGAAGCGTGCAGGGTTCAAGTTGATCCAGAAAGACGTATTTCTTAATATTGCCGGGGGATTGAAAGTGAATGATCCGGCTATTGACCTGTCTGTAATCAGTGCGGTACTGTCTTCCAGCTTGGATGTGGCTATCGAACAGAAGGTGTGCATGGCCGGTGAAGTTGGCTTGTCGGGAGAAATAAGGCCGGTCAACCGCATTGAACAGCGCATTCTGGAAGCTGAGAAACTCGGTTTTAACACCATTATTATTCCCCACAACAACCTGAAAGGATTTGATGATAAAAAAATCAAGATCCGTATTGTATCAGTAAAAAAGGTAGAAGAAGCGTTCCGGGAGTTATTCGGATGATTTACCCTTTGGTACTTTGAATCAGACGATCAGGCCGCCGATAATTTCCTCTACCGATTGAAATCCGTGCCGGTTCAGATACTCCTGAATTCCATCGACTACTTTTACAGAAATAGCCGGATCGATGAAGTTGTAAGTTCCTATTTGTATAGCGGTCGATCCAGCCAATATAAATTCGATCGCATCTGTAGCATTGGAAATTCCACCCATTCCAATAATCGGTATTTTAACGGATTTATAGGTCTGGTATACCATTTTCAGAGCAATTGGCTTGATGCATGGGCCTGATAATCCCCCGGTGACGGTAGACAGTACCGGACGGCGTTTTTCTGCATTAATGGCCATTCCCACTAAAGTATTGATCAACGACAAAGCATCGGCTCCCTCAGCTTCTGCTGTACGTGCAATTTCTGTAATATCTGTAACATTTGGAGATAGCTTGACAATCAAAGTTTTATGATATACATTTCTAACAGCTTTCACCACTTGGGACGCACTCTGACAACTGGTTCCGAAAGCCATTCCTCCTTGTTTTACATTGGGACAGGAAATATTCAGTTCAATGGCAGGAATATCGTCCAGATCATTGATTTTTCCGGCGCATGTAACGTATTCATCTATTGTAGATCCACTTACATTCACAATCATATGGGTATCGTATTTCCGGACTACCGGATAGATCTGTGAAATAAAATAGTCTACTCCTTTGTTTTGCAAGCCGACTGCATTGAGCATCCCGTAGGAAGTTTCGGCCATGCGCGGATAAAAATTCCCTTCCCGGTGAGACGCGGTGGTTCCTTTCATAAATACGCCTCCAATGCGGGATAAATCCATGAAATCAATAAATTCGGTTCCATATCCGAAAGTACCGGAAGCAGTCATCACCGGATTTCTAAGTGCTAAATTACCTATGTTAACTTTCAGATTTGCCATGTCAGTTTTTCTATATTGATTACCGGACCTTCAGTACAAACACAAATATGCCCTTCTGTCGTATTTTCCACACAACACAAGCATGCTCCAATACCGCATGCCATCAGATTTTCAAGAGATACTTCACAGGGAATGCCGGACTTTTTCGCATAAGCTGCCACAGCATGCATCATAGGGTTGGGACCGCAGGTATAAATAAAATCGTATCGCATGGCTTTCAGGATAAAGTGATTTGTTACATATCCTTTTTCTCCCACCTTTCCATCTTCAGTGGTAATAAATACGGTTCCATATTTTTCAAACTCTTCCAGTAAAAGCAGGTCTTGTTGAGAGCGGGCTCCCAGTAAAAAATCGGGCTGATACCCTGATGCCGACAGGCAAGAACCTAAAAATAATAATGGTGCAACACCTACTCCACCGCCAATTAACAACAGTTTCTTTGCCAGCTCCGAATGCATAGAAAAGCGATTTCCGAGAGGATAAAGTAAGTTAACCGAATCTCCGGATTTTAGTCGGGCTAATTTCCGGGTACCATCACCAACCAGTTGTACGAGCAGCCAAAGCTCATTTTTGGCAGTATCTACAAAATTGATTGAGATCGGACGTCTCAGGAAAGTTCCGGGGGAATCATCCACCCGTACTTGTACAAACTGTCCGGGAAACATAGGAGGAATCTCCATTCCAAGAGTTAACTTTAACAGGCAATAATTGGGATGTAAACGGATGTTTTCCGTGACAGTCCAATCGGCTGCATATTTTCTACACATATTTTTCTTTATTAAACCGGGTGATACATAATTGTATTCCTTTTGATTCGATCAGTCCGAATTCGAGTGTAAAGTTACAAAATTATTGTTTGTTTTCCGGAACAAAGTTTTCGAATGTATGGTCGGAGTAATAAATAATTATTCGGTCTATAATTCTGGTTGTATCCTTTTTGATAACAACTTCTTCTATTTCAGTTGATTTAATCAGCTTTTCAGGCAGTTTAACCTCTGTTTCCTTGTAAAATTCAGGTTTGTCCGGCTGTTTGTCCGGAATTACAGGAACCTCGTCGAATAATGAAGGCTGGAGGAATGCTTTTTCTCCTTTATACATAGGACCAGTTCCGAACATCAGCCATTCAGTATTGATATCAGGATACTTTCCCAGGATTTTTGTAATAACATCCAGACTTGGATTATTTCGTCCATTCAATATATGATTCATAGAAGCTCTGCTGATTCCAATCGTATCAGCAAACAATGAAGGCGTGCCGTGGAGCTTTTCTATAATTTTCTTTATTCGTTCTACCATACAGTGCTTTTTTAATAGAGTATATCATCCACATTTTTTAATCCATTCATTAATACAATTCTTAATTATTCGTACTACAATAATGAATCAGAATGATGATACAAATGTAATATAAATAGTTTAGATTTACAAATTACATATGTATCGCACTCAATATTTACAGGTGTAGTTGTTCAATACAAATATATTTAACATTTGGATCGACCAATCGTAACCGCATTATATTTAACTTTATATTTATATCGTAATATACTGGATAATATACGATTAACATTAATATTTTTATGATTTATAACAACTTAAATCAATAAGATTACGATTCGCACCAAAAATATAAACTAACGCTATATAATTATAGCGATTATATACTGATATATAGTTGATTAATATGTAATATGTAACGTGATTTATAATAACGATTCGAGATACTATACAATTGTATTTATAATACTCGAGCTCTTATTCCAATATCCCAAAATATACAATTGTATCTGCTATGGTGATGCCAATAACATAAAACTTTTGTTAATTCACCAGCATTACACAAATGTATTTATCGATAATTGTAATCTGAATTCAGTAATGTTAATTAACTTCTGTATCAGTTAGCTTGTATATTTTACTATAAATCCTTGTTGAACTTCAACCTGATGAGAATTAAATATTTCATTAGGAATTTACCGGAAGTATTTTTTATTTCATTCTCACGAAGTTCAACCAGATATCCTGAAATTCACCCTTTCTAATTTCCAATTGTTTGAAAAGTTATTTTTTTTGTAAATCCTAATCCCGTTGAAATAAACCATTTGATTCATTATATTTGAATTTCAATTTTCATTTCGGGAAATTTTTTCACCCTATTAAATTATTAATAAGTTAATTATCAATATGTTATATTTTATTTTGGGAAATTTTTAACAAAATTCAAGATTTTTTTCAACAAAACAATCATTTTTTTTCGTTTTAGAATTGTTATTTAAAAAGGATTGTGTAATATTGCAGTTCCAAATCCATTTTATAGAAAAAACACAATTCTATATAATCACATTGTTTAAAAAATAATATCAAATTAAATCGTGAAAAAGAAAAGTTACTCTTTTGATGAGGCCTATCAGGCTTCATTAGAATATTTTACCGGCGATGAATTAGCAGCAAAAGTATTTGTCAATAAGTATGCATTGAAAGACGCTTTCGGGAACATATTTGAAAAAACGCCTGAAGATATGCATTGGAGATTAGCCAATGAAGTTGCACGCATTGAAGCAAAATATTCTAATCCATTATCTAAAGAGGAACTTTTCGACTTATTTGATAAATTTAAATATATTGTTCCTCAGGGTAGTCCGATGACCGGCATTGGAAATGACTTCCAGATCGCTTCTTTATCGAACTGCTTTGTTATCGGTATGGATGGAAAAGCCGACTCATACGGAGCCATTATCCGGATCGATGAGGAACAGGTACAACTGATGAAGCGCCGGGGCGGCGTAGGACATGATTTGTCTCACGTACGTCCTAAAGGTTCTCCGGTTAAAAATTCCGCATTGACTTCTACCGGTCTTGTTCCTTTTATGGAACGTTACTCCAACTCTACCCGTGAGGTAGCTCAGGATGGTCGCCGGGGAGCTCTGATGCTGAGTGTTTCAATTAAGCATCCGGATTCGGAGTCCTTTATCGATGCAAAAATGGTTGAAGGGAAAGTAACAGGAGCCAATGTTTCTGTAAAAATCGACGATGAATTCATGGAATGTGCCATCAGTGGGCGTCCTTATTATCAGCAATATCCGACCGATTCTAAAGATCCTTATTATCAAAAAGAGATCGATGCTGCCGAATTATGGATGAAAGTAGTTCACAATGCCTGGAAATCAGCCGAACCAGGGGTGTTATTCTGGGATACTATCATTAAAGAATCGGTTCCGGATTGTTATGCTGATCTTGGATTTCGTACGGTTTCAACAAATCCTTGCGGAGAAATTCCGCTTTGTCCGTATGATAGTTGCCGTTTGTTGGCGATCAACCTGTATTCCTATGTAGTCAATCCTTTTACCAAAGATGTTTATTTCGACTTTGACCTGTTTAAAAAGCATGCGGCATTGGCTCAGCGTATCATGGATGATATCATTGACCTGGAAACGGAAAAGATCGATCAGATACTGGAAAAGATCAATTCTGATCCTGAAAATGAAGAAGTAAAATCGTCGGAACGGGCTCTGTGGCAGAAAATTCGTCACAAAACGCTTCAAGGCCGCCGCACAGGTGTCGGAATCACTGGTGAAGGAGACATGCTGGCTGCACTCGGATTGAGATACGGAACCGAAGAAGCGACCCAATATTCGGAAGATCTTCATAAGATGTTGGCACTGGCAGCCTACGGATCTTCAGTAAAGATGGCAAAAGAACGGGGAGCATTTGAAATATACGATGCAACACGTGAGGAAAATAATCCGTTTATCCAACGTTTGAAATCAGCGGACCCGGAACTATATAAAGATATGAAAAAATATGGTCGCCGGAATATCGCCTGTCTGACCATTGCTCCTACCGGAACTACCAGTTTGATGACCCAGACCACTTCCGGAATCGAACCGGTATTTCTTCCGGTTTATAAACGTCGCAGGAAAGTAAATCCGAACGATACATCTGTGAAAGTGGACTTTACGGATGAAATCGGAGATGCCTGGGAAGAATATATTGTTTTCCACCATAAGTTTGTTACCTGGATGGAAGCTAATGGATATCCGGCAGCTTATAACTACACCCAGGAGGAAATCGATAACCTTGTGGAAAAATCTCCTTACTATAAAGCGACTTCAAATGATGTGGACTGGTTACAGAAAGTCCGGATGCAGGGACGGGTACAAAAGTGGGTGGATCACTCTATCAGTGTAACCATCAACCTGCCTTCGGATGCGAGTGAGGAGCTGGTGGGCAACTTGTATGTTGAAGCCTGGAGATCGGGATGTAAAGGGTGTACGGTTTACCGCGATGGCTCAAGAAGCGGCGTTCTACTTTCGGCCGAAGAGAAAAAACGCAAAGATTGTAATTGTATCGAGGCTCCAGTGATCGTATACAAACGTCCGGGCGAACTGGAAGCCGATATTGTTAAGTTTCAGAATAATAAAGAGAAGTGGATTGCTTTTGTAGGATTGGTTAATGGTCGTCCCTATGAAATTTTCACGGGTATCAACGACGAAGACGAAGGAATTTTCCTGCCTAAAAACCTGACCAAAGGCTGGATTATTAAAAATACGGATAACCACGGAAATAAACGCTACGACTTCCAGTACACCAATAAGCGCGGATATAAAACCACGATCGAAGGATTGTCCGATAAATTCAATCCCGAATACTGGAATTATGCCAAGCTGATCTCCGGTGTGTTACGGTACGGTATGCCGATCGAACAGGTTATAAAACTGGTACAGGGACTCGAATTGAATAACGAATCGATTAATACCTGGAAAAACGGTGTGGAACGCGCCCTGAAAAAATACATCGCTGACGGAGCAGAAGTTAAGGGACAAAAATGCCCGAACTGTGGTAATGAAACATTGGTTTACCAGGAAGGTTGCCTGACATGCACCAGTTGCGGTAATTCCAAATGTGGTTGATTCTGTCAGAAATTACAGGATAAAAATCAATAATCTCACTGAATTTGTTGCAAATTTGAATAATTTTGCGTATATTTACATTAATATACCATTATGAAAAATTCAAATACCATTCTGAAGCAAATAATCTGTTTTGCTTTTTTCGCAACAATTTCAGTGGGATTTTCTTTTGCCCAGCCGGTAAAAAAGCTGACAGCCAATTATTTGAGAACGGATTTTCTGATGAATCCGACCGGGGTCGACCAGGCAGTTCCCCGCCTGAGCTGGGAAGTACTCTCCCCTCATTCAAACATCATGCAGTCGGCTTATCAGATACGCGCATCGCTTTCGGAAAAAGATCTGGCTTCGGATAAAAACCTCGTTTGGAGTACCGGTAAAATCAACACAGAACAATCGCTATATATTGAGTATCAGGGTAAACAGCTTCAGAGCGGACAGCGTATATACTGGCAGGTTAAGATCTGGGATAACCGGAATAATTCGTCCGACTGGAGCCAGCCTGTTTTCTTTGAAATGGGATTGTTGCAGCCTTCGGACTGGAAGGCCGCTTGGATCGAACCGGACCTGGTGGAAGATACTCTTGGCATGAATCCGGCTCCATTATTGAGGAAAGATTTTGAACTTCAAAAAACAATCCGTTCCGCACGCCTCTATATTACCTCGCATGGTGTTTACCAGGTCAGTCTGAATGGGAATAAAGTCGGCGACGAGTTGTTTACTCCTGGCTGGACAAGCTATAATAAACGGCTCCAATACCAGGTATATGATATTACTTCATCCCTGAAACAAGGAAAAAATGCCATTGGAATAACCCTGGGCGACGGTTGGTACCGCGGCTTTCTGGCTTGGGCTAAAAACCGTTATGGTAAGACTTTAGGGACAATGGCTCAAGTTAAAGTGATTTATAACGATGGTACTGAAGAACTGATTACGACCGACGGTTCCTGGAAATGTTCTACCGGTCCCATTTTGGCTTCAGATCTTTATCATGGAGAGTCGTACGATGCCCGTCTGGATAAACCGGGTTGGACTACGTGGAAATTTTCTGGATGTTCCCACTGATTGTCCCCAGCGTGACGAGCGTTTGGGCTGGACTGCCGATGCTCAGGTTTTCACCCCTACAGCCTGCTATAATGTGGATGCCCATACTTTTTATACCAAGTGGTTAAAGGATCTGGCCGCCGATCAACGGGAAGATGGAGCGGTTCCACATATCGCTCCTGATGTACTTTACGGATATGGTTCGACCGGTTGGGGCGATGCGGCAACAGTTGTCCCCTGGATTATTTATGAAAAGTATGGAGATAAAAAAATTCTGGAGGCCCAGTATCCTTCGATGAAAGCCTGGGTTGATTTTATGCATGGGCAATCCAAAAACTCCGGACTAATTTTCAACTCAGGATTTCATTTTGGCGACTGGTTGGCCTACTCTACAAACGACAGCGATTACCCTGGAGCTACTACCGATAAAGACCTGATTGCCACTGCTTATTTTGCACGATCCACCAAAATACTGCAAAAAACGGCCGAAGTATTAGGAAATACCAGTGATGCAGCTATTTATAAGAGTTTATTTCAAGCGATACAAGAAGCCTTTTTAAAGGAATTCGTGACTTCTACAGGCCGTTTAACTTCAAATACTCAAACATCCTATATACTGGTACTTAGCTTTGATCTTCTTCCGGATAATTTAAAGCCGGCTGCTGCTAAAAGACTGGCAGACGACGTCAATAAATTCAAGCATATTACGACCGGCTTTTTAGGGACTCCCGACATTTGTGATGTGCTTACGAATTATGGATATCCGGATCTGGCTTACCTGCTGCTTTTCAGAACACAATATCCGTCATGGCTGTATCCTGTGACCCAAGGAGCTACAACAATCTGGGAGCGTTGGGACGGTCAACGGCCCGATGGCAGCTTTCAGGATCCGGGCATGAACTCCTTTAATCACTATGCCTATGGAGCTATTGGAAATTGGATGTATTCAAGAATAGCCGGCATTCAGAATGCCCCGGGGAGCATCGGGTATAAAAATATATTGATCGAACCGTATCCAAGTGAGAAGCTTCAATATGTCCGGGCCGATTATCATTCTGTTTATGGTACTATTTCTTCTCATTGGACCCGGGAGAATGGCCGATTCAGTTTGCAAGTAGTTATCCCGGCTAATACCCATGCTGAAATCCGTATCCCGGCGACCTCGGTCGAATCTGTTAGAATAGATGGTATATCCTTGATAAAAAAACAGATGAACGGAACTTATGATCCGGAAAATAAACGGGTGATCATCAAGACGGGATCCGGCAAATATGACTTTACGGTCGATTAAATGAGGATGTCTTAAAGCAATCGAATCCTTATTTTTTATAATTTTACCACAAATAAAACCTGAAAACTTTTTTTGTTTCAAAAGTTTTCACTTCCTTTGCAGTCAATTTTCACTAAAAACAACAATGGAATTGAAAGATCGGATCGTGGAAGAAGCCTCCAAGCTATTCTTCCAACGAGGTATCAAGAGTATTACTATGGACGATATTGCCAGTCACATGGGGATTTCAAAGCGCACTCTTTATGAATTGTTCAGCGATAAGGAAGACCTTCTGGAAGAATGTATCGACAAAAGCATACGGCATGATGATTGTGAAATGCAGGGAGTGATTGAGAAATCAGAGAATGTGATCGACGCCATGATGAGAATCTATGCAAAATTATTGACCGATATCCATCATATCAATAAATCGGCCATCTTTGATCTGAAAAAGTATCATCCGAAGTTATACCAGAAAATTGAAGAAAAACAGAAAGAAGGTATTGAGCAGTTTATTCCCTATTTTGAAGAAGGTGTTGAGCAGGGTCTGATGGAAAACGATATCAATTTCGAAGTTCTGTTATGGTTGTTGAAAGCTCAGTTTAAAATATTGATGGAAGGCGATTTTCTTCCTACAGACAAATATCCGGTCGAAGAATATGTCCGGGCCATCATCCTTAATTTTGCAAGAGGGATAGCCACTCCCAAAGGGAATCAGATCATTGCAGAATTGGTTGCAAAGCTCAATGAGGAACGAAAAAACAAATAAATGATGTAACATATGAAATCAAAATTAATTAAAAAATCAAGCATTGGTCTTTTAATGGCTTTGTGTCCGCTTTTAGGAATGGGGCAAGCCGCTCCGGCCATTGTTCCGGATTCGGTTCATCCGATGGAACTAACATTGGAGGAAACAGTTGAGGTCGCACTGAAAAATAATCCGGTAATTAAAGTGTCGGATCTGGAGATTGAAAAAAAGAAATATGCCCGGAAATCGACCCAATCGTCTCTGTATCCTCAGATCGATGCCGTGGCCCAATATACGCGTACAATCCAGAAACAAGTGATGTATATGGATGGCGCTTTCGATATGACCAGTATGCTGACCCCCATGATGACCGGGATGGAAAATACATTTATGAAAGATGTACCAGGCTATACTCCGGGGGATTTATCGACTGCAATCGCTGAGGAATATGCTAAAATTCCAGATACTTCAGGAGAAGGGATCGAGGTCGGGCGTGATAATAACTGGTCGGGAGGTTTCAACCTGAATTGGCCTGTTGTGGCCCCTACTCTATGGAAAAACCTGCAGTTGACCGGATTAGATGTTGAATTGTCTGTTGAAAAAGCGCGAGCTTCCCGTATCGATATGATTAATGCAGTTAGAAAAGGATTTTACTCTGTATTGATGGCTCAGGATTCGTATAACGTTTTCAAAGAAAGCTACGACAACGCTATTATGAATTATAAGGATATCAAAAATAAGTACGATCAGGGGATTGTATCGGAATTCGACCTGATCCGTGCCGATGTACGTGTCAAAAATGTCAAGCCCAACATGATTCAATCTCAGAATGCTTTGAGCTTGGCAACCCTATCCCTCAAAGCGCTGATGGGAATCGATATGGATCAACCGATCATTGCTTCCGGAAGCCTGAAAGACTATGAACAAAGCCTTTATTCAGAACTGATGGTGGTCGATACTTCATTAGTAAACAACTCGGATCTGAAACAATTCGATCTTCAGACGGCGCAGGTCAAGAAAACCGTTGAACTCTACAAAGCACAGTACCTTCCGATCGTATCTATTTCGGGAAACTATATGTATATGTCTATGAACAATAACTTTAAGTTCGGTGATTATAAGTGGACTCCCTACTCGACTGTCGGAATTACGGTTGCTGTACCGATCTTCGACGGTTTCCGGAAACATTCCGATATCAAACAATCCCAGATTTCGTTGCAACAAATGCAATGGCAACGCGAAGATATTGTACGCAACCTGAAGCTTTCCGTTAATAACAGTATCAATAACATGACCAACTCGATCGAACAGGTTCTTTCAACAAAAGATGCTGTAAATCAAGCTAATAAAGGATATCTTATTGCTCAAAAGAGATACGATACAGGTTTGGGAACCCTTTTGGAACTGAATGACGCCCAGTTAGCCCATACCCAAGCCAGCCTTGCGTTCAATCAGGCTATATACAATTATTTATCCACAAAAGCCGATCTGGATAAAACATTGGGTGCAGATTTGACCGAAACGGATGAAATAAAAAAATAAAAAGTAAAAATAAAAAATGTATATATGAAAACAAATCTATTTCGATTTATTCCCCTGCTGGCTATCGGATTAATATATTCCTCCTGCCAGGGAAAAAAAGATGAAAATGTAACTGTAAACGAAAAAATTAAAGTCAAAGTTGAAACTGCAAAGTTGGAGAAGGTACAACAAACAGCCACTTTTACCGCCAATGTGGAAGGAGAAGCAGTTAACCAGATCACTCCAGCCATCCCGGCACGTATTAAAAAAATCTATGTGGAAGTCGGCGATCGTGTGGCAAGAGGACAAAAACTGGCTGAGATGGATAATTCCAACCTGAACCAGCAACGTGTTCAGCTTAACAACTTAGAAAAAGACTATCAGCGCTACCAGGAGCTTTACCAGGTTGGAGGAGTATCCCAACAGCAACTGGATCAATTGAAGGTACAATTAGATGTTGCTAAAACTGCTATTTCCAATATGCAGGAGAATACAGTACTGGTAAGTCCTATTTCCGGAATTATTACAGACCGGAATTATGATAACGGCGATGTTTTTGCTCAGATGCCGATCCTGACTGTTCAGCAATTGAATCCGGTAAAAGCGCTGATCAATGTTTCAGAATCTTATTTTCCACAAGTAAAAACCGGGATGCCTGTCGATATCAAATTGGACGTCTATGGAGAAGAAAACTTCCAGGGAAAAGTGAAGCTGATTCATCCGACGATCGACCCGAACAGTCACACCTTTGTTTGTGAAATTGAAATCAACAATCCGGAATTGCGTGTACGGCCCGGGATGTTTGCCCGTGTAACGATGAATTTCGGGGAAAGCGAACGGGTGGTTGTTCCTGACCTTGCAATTGTTAAGCAATCGGGTTCTAACGACCGTTTCACATTTATTTTTTCCGGAGGAAAAGTCAGCTATTCGAAAGTAGAAGTAGGACAACGCCTGAATGACAAGTGGGAAATAATTTCAGGAATCAATCCCGGCGATGAAATCATTACAGCCGGTCAGACCAGGTTAATCAATGGTTCTGAAGTTGAAATTGTTAAAGATTGAAAATATAAAAATTACGTAACATATGAAAATGCACGAAGCCGCGGTAAAGAGACCCATTACGACCATCCTCATTTTTGTGGGGTTGATCGTGATCGGCAGTTTTTCTTTTTCCCGCTTATCGGTCGATTTGTTTCCCGAAATGGAAACGAATCAGTTAACGGTGGTTACTTCATATCCGGGAGCAAGCGCATCAGATATCGAAACCAACGTAACACGGCCTCTGGAAGATGTTCTTAATAGTTGTGAGAACCTGAAGAAAATTACTTCCAAGTCGAAAGACAATATGTCGTTGGTAACGTTGGAATTTAATTACGGTTCAGATATTAACTCTGCCACCAACGATGTCCGGGATAAACTGGATCTTGTCCGCTCGAGCCTGCCGGATGAGATTACCAATCCGATTATCTTCAAGTTCAGTATGGACATGATGCCGGTGAGTTTTTATATCGCTTCTGCCGATGAAAGCTCCAATGCACTCTATAAAATATTAGACGATAAAATCGCCAATCCGTTGAACCGGGTGAGCGGCGTAGGAGCCGTAATGGTCTCCGGAGCCTCTCAACGTCAGGTGCAAGTGAATGTTTCGCCCGAAAAATTAGAAGCATACCATATTACTGTCGAGCAAATTGCTCAGATTATCGCTGCCGAGAATATGAATATTCCCGGAGGTAGTTTTGACGTTGGATCCGAAACTTACACTTTGCGGGTGGAAGGAGAATTCAAAGAAAGCTCCGACCTGTTGAATGTCGTTGTCGGTAACTACGGTGGAAAAACCGTCTTGCTGAAAGATGTCGCCAGTATCGACGATACCATCCAGGACCGGGTTCAGGAAATCTATACCGACGGTAAGCGAAGCGCCATGATTATCATTCAGAAGCAGTCCGGCGCCAATACAGTATCGATTGCAAAAAAAGTAGCGGAAGAAATGCCGAAACTGGCAAAATCCCTCCCCGAAGATGTACAGATAAAACTCATGTGGGATACATCGGAATATATTGAAGATTCTATCCATTCATTGGCCGAAACGATTATTTTTGCGATGCTTTTCGTGATCATTGTCGTGTTATTTTTCCTCGGCCGGTGGAGGGCGACATTCATTATCATCCTGACGATACCGATCTCGCTGATCGTTTCGTTTGTTTACCTGATGGCGACGGGAGGTTCGCTCAACATCATCTCCCTGTCCTCCATTTCGATTGCGATCGGGATGGTGGTCGACGATGCCATCGTGGTACTGGAAAATATTACTTCACATCTCGAACGTGGAAGTAGTCCCAAAGAAGCATCGATATACGGAACGAACGAGGTTGCCGTAGCTGTTATGGCTTCTACCCTGACTATCGTCGCTGTGTTTTTTCCATTGACCATGGTTACAGGACTTGCCGGGGTGATGTTCAAGCAATTGGGATGGATGGTAACCATTATGATCCTTACTTCTGTTGTGGCAGCCCTTTCTTTTACTCCGATGATGACCTCTCTGATGCTCCGCCAAACAAACACACAAGGGAAATTGTTCGACCGGCTTTATGCTCCTATAGAGCGTCTTTTGAATGGCTTGGATAATTGGTATTCCCGCTTTGTCAATGCAGCTGTCAAAAACCGGTGGAAAACAGTTCTTGCATCGATCGGTATATTTGTAGGCTGTATGATGATCGGTAGTGTTGTAAAGAGTGACTTTATGCCCGCGGCCGATAACGGATTTATCGAATTTAAAGCCTATTTGCCGACCGGAACGCGGATGGAAGTCACCAAACAAACTGCCGAAAAAATCCATAAGATACTGGAAGAGCGTTTTCCTGAAATCGAGATGAGTACATTCTCCGTGGGACAGGCCGATGATAACAATATGTTTGCCGCTGTTATGGATGAAAACTCTTCCAGTCTGATCTCTTTTTCTGCCAGTTGTGTCGATGAAGCTAAAAGAGATAAAACCATATTCGACATTTCGGATGAAATCCGGAAAATCTTAGCCGGTATTCCTGAATTGCAAAAATACAAGGTTAGCCCTGGGGGAGAAGGCGGATTCATGACCGGTTCCTCTACCCTGGATGTGGAGATTTACGGATATGATCTGGCTACGACAGACCGGTTAGCTCAGCTAATCAAGGATAGCCTGACAAATGTAAAGGGACTGAGAGACCTTATTATCAGCCGTCAGGACTACCGTTCGGAATATCAGATTGTTTTCGACCGGGAGAAATTGGCTCAACATGGATTGAATTCTTCCACGGTGGCTTCTTTTGCCAGGAGCCGGATCAACGGATTGATATTATCTAAATTCCGGGAAGATGGAGACGAATATGATATTGTGGTGCAATATGATAAGAAATACCGCGAGGATCTGAAGAATATTGAGGACATTACAGTCTACACCCCACAAGGAGTGCCTGTTAAGATCAGGGAGCTTGGTCAGATTGTCGAAAAGTCTTCTTTACCGCAGATCGACCGGGAAAACCGTCAACGGGTCATTAAAGTACAGGGAAGTTTGTACAACGAACCTCTTCAGGTAGTTGTTGAAGGAGTGAATAAGAAACTGGATGAACTCAGAAACGCCGGATCAATTCCTTCCGAAATCGGGATTCAACTCGGAGGAACAGTCGAAGACCAGGGAGATACCAACCGGGATATGTTTATGTTGATGGCGCTTTGCGTGCTGTTGGTATACATTGTTATGGCTGCTCAATTCGAGTCGCTGACCTACCCGTTTATTATCATGATGGCGCTTCCTTTCGGAATGGCCGGGGTGATGCTGGCATTGGCCATTACAGGAAAACCATTGAGTTTGATGGCCCTGATCGGAATGGTAATGCTGATCGGTATCGTCGTAAAAAATGGTATTGTGTTGATTGACTACATCAACCTGAACCGTGAACGGGGAATGTCGATCGACCGGGCTATCGTTTCCGGAGGGAAATCCCGTCTGCGTCCTGTGTTAATGACTACCGCCACGACTGTATTGGGTATGGTGCCGATGGCTATTCCCCGTGGAGGCGGATCGGCCATGTGGCAACCGATGGGGATCTCTATTATCGGAGGATTGGTATTATCGACCATCCTTACATTGATTCTGATTCCGGCGCTTTATTCTATTTTCGGAGGTACCGGAGTGAAAAGAAAACGCAGGAAATTCAGGAAGTTATATAGTAAATAATGATTAATATATATGAAAGCTGTATTTATACCCTACAATCAGGCCTATAAGGACCGCCTGATCGAAATGCTGGAAAGGATGAACATCCGTGGCTTTACCCTTTGGGAAACCGTTCAGGGACGTGGCGCCAAAAAAGGAGAGCCTCATTATGGCGACCATGCGTGGCCGACCATGAACTCAGCAATCATCACCATGGTTCCTGATGATAAAGTGGATCCGTTATTAGAGAAAATCCATACTTTGGATATGCAGACAGAAGCCCAGGGACTTCATGCATTTGTCTGGAACATTGAAAAAATGGTGTAAAATAAAAATCGATAATTAAAGAGATCAGGCTGTTTCGGAATTAATTTTGAACAGCCTGATTCTTTTTTAATTAACTTTGCTATCGGAAAATAACGAATTATGGTATGAAAATCAGCGAAATTCCAGAATTGATAGCCAATTTTCTGAAGTTTATTACGGAAGATCTTTGGCGGATCTCATACGAAGGTGTGAGCGCCAAACGTCAACGGGGATATACTTTCCTGAAAGTTATCAGTCTGGCTATCAGACGGTTTCAGGAGGATAACCTGCAAAGAAACGCCTCTGCCCTCACCTACAGCACGTTACTTTCTTTAGTTCCGATGCTGGCCGTTTTATTATCGATCGCCAAAGGATTCGGATTTAAAAATATTGTTGAAAGTCAACTGTTCTCTTACTTTCCGGGGCAGAAAGAAGGGTTGACAATCATCTTCGAATTTGTAGATACCTATATGCAACAATCGAAAGAAGGTTTGTTTTTAGGATTGGGACTGGTTTTATTGCTTTATACAGTGATGAACCTGATTTCGACCATGGAGGATAATTTTAATAAAATATGGCAGGTACAAAAGGGACGCCCCTACTTGCGGAGAATGACCGATTACTTTTCTGTATTTTTGCTTTTACCGGTCTTTCTGATTTGCTCTTCCGGTCTTTCCATCTTTATCAATACAGCTTTCGAAACATTGAATGATGCTTCTTTTTTCGATTGGTCTCCCATTTACAACACTTTACTGAAAGTTTTACCTTTTATTATTACAATATTCACATTTACAGGTTTATACATTTACCTTCCCAACACGAAAGTTCATTTTAAACATGCGTTCTATGCCGGTATTTTCACCGGGATTGCATTTCAGATTTTTCAATACCTGTACATCAGCGGCCAGATGTGGGTTTCCAAATACAATGCAATTTATGGTAGTTTTGCTTTTCTTCCGTTGTTACTGCTCTGGATGCAATTATCATGGACCATCTGTCTGTTAGGGGCGGAAATAGCCTATGCTGCCCAGAATGTACGTAACTATGAATTTGAAACCGATGCCAAAAATATTTCCAAACGCTACTACGAGTTTCTGGTATTGACCATTATGACATTGATTATCAAACGATTTCAGGAAGAAAAACAGGCTTATACCGCTGATGAGATTTCCATAGAATATAAAATACCCAGCCGGCTGACCAATCATGTTCTTTTCCAATTGGTTGACCTGGGACTGATCAATGAGATCAAAGACGAGAATCAATACCCGAACTATCAACCGGCTATCGATATTAATATGATCTCAGTCAAATACCTTTTCGATAAAGTCGATACTCACGGTTCTGAAAACTTTTTTGTAGACAAAAACATTACATTCCGCAACGAATGGAAAATGATCCTCGAACAGCGTGAAAATCTAAGCAATGTTCTGCTGAAAGACCTTTGATCAATTTCCATTATATTAGTGATTTTGTTACCGTAGTACAGCCATGAAGACATTAATTTTCGATTCTCTTAAGTTATCTCACTAACTTCGAGCGAAAAACGGGACTCGAACCCGCGACCCCAACCTTGGGAAGGTTGTGCTCTACCAACTGAGCTACTTTCGCATGACTTATCCGGTATTTACAGATAGAAACTTGATGGATCAAAATTAGAAATTATTTCTGAAATCGCCAAATATCGTTTTATCAAAAAATTAATCAATAACATAAATAAAACGAAAAGGAATTGGATGGATTTAATTCAGTTTTAAGTAAAACTCATAATTACCTATTTTCACTAATGCTTCCTTATCATTAAAATCCGACACATGGTCGAATATAGCTGGAAATACTTCAATTCCTTGTTTATTGATAAATCCCCATTTTCCACCAAAAATCCGGATATGATTTTCGAGATCTCCTTCCTTTTCCATCCAGCCTCCTACATTGAATGCAGAAAATCCGTTACTAAAAGGCCTGACAAAAAAATAAACCATCGGTATAACTACATTACCCTCCATGTCAGCAAAACCCATATATCCGGTATTATCTATCAACAATTCTGAAAACCCCTTCCTCTATGTAATCCGGTCCATTATCTTAATTAAATACGGTAAATAGCATCCTGTTATTTTTGTCAATTGCTTTAATTTTATCTTTACTTTGAACAAAAGCAATTGATCGCAACGTATCTGTATATACAAATAAATATTGAAATGGAATTTTTACAACTTTTCTGGAATCAACATACCCATATTTACCCCCTTTTTCCTTAGCATATAATACCTGGGAATAGGACATCGTGTATTTACAAAAAATAACAATCAAACAAAATATATATTTTTTCATATATTTAATTTTTTACAAATATAAGATATACATTGATATATTGATGTATAATAATAGTTAAATTTTTATTAAAATACTTTTAAGTTAATTTTACATCTTTTCACTTATTAACATTTTTTAATTTACCCGAAACCATTTTTAATTTGTCTTTGTTATAATTATATTATTTGTGATATTTTTGTGATATTCATAACCAGGAAAGTCCTATAACTATGAAAATGGAGAATTCATTAAAATCGAGTTAAAAAACGAAATCATTAACGGTAAAACAAAAAGTTCTGTAATCAAGCCGGAAGGTAAAAACATCCTGGTCGTTCAGCGAATATAATTTTAAATATATGACTCATGAAATTTCCTATCATTTTAAATGCTAAAGTGAAGAGTAAAGGTGCAATCTCTATGGGTGAAATCATGGTGAAAAGAGTTATTTACTGAATTTAGTCCGCCGAATAATTTATTATTTTAGTTGCAATATTTAACAATAAATGGTGCAGGAAATACGATCTATCCTGCACCATTTACTCAGCTTAATACCCCGGATTTTGTTGATCCCGGATATTTTCATTGGCATCCATCTCCGAACGGGGAACCGGAAGTACTACTTTAAAGTAGTTCCAATCAAAATCCCAGGCTTCAGGTAAGATATTGTCCAAATGTTTGAATGCTAAATCTCCGGATCGCGTAATGTGCTTTCCATTCCGGATGGCATCAAAGAAACGGTGTCCTTCGCCAACCAATTCTTTCCGGCGTTCTTCCAGGACGCGATCTAAGTTAACCGTCGTTCCGGATACGGTGTTATTCGGATTTCCGCGTTTCACAATCGGATCCAGATACCTGACGGCATCATCGTTCGCACTTCCTTTTTTAGCTGCAGCTTCTGCAGCGATTAGGTAAGTCTCGGATAAGCGCAATACTTTGATGTTCCCAAGGTAAGCTGCGGTTTCTCCAGAGTTAACGGGATACTTCCACAAGTACCTTCTGCCACTTTTACTTCCTGATGAGGTGTTGTTGATCACACATTGGTACCGAACATCTCCGGTCTGATTTCCCATCAATTTTACCATCCAATCGTCGCTGAGCAGTATATCATCGTATCCTGATCCGATCACCAGGTAAGGCATCGCTTCATTTCCTTCATTTTCAGCCAATGTCATGGGGATTTCAAAGAGAACTTCAACCCCGTATTCCACAGCCCATTCGGTTTTATACTCAGCGTTGGTCCACAGCCGGTATTTATTTTTTTCGGCTCCGGCAATGGCATCTTTAGCGAATTTCAAGGCATTGTCATTTTCTCCTTTATATAAATAGACACGGGCTAACAGAGACATAGCCGCCCATTTATTCATTTTTCCATTGATTTTAGCCTCTCCCAGCATTTCCACTGCGTCGTTCAGATCCTTCAATATGAAATTATAGCATTCGGCTACGGTATTTCTTTTTGGTTTGTAGTCCGGGGACACGGGTTTGTCGACTATAGGAACACTCCAGGACGCTCCATTGTCTTTCGTATAGGGGTAGCCATATAAACGGGTCAGATCAAAATAGGCCAGAGCCCGGATTGACAATGCCTGTCCTTTGTAATCCATGCGTTTTTTTTCATCGGCTTCCGATAATCCGGTCAGATTATCAATTCCTTCTAACAACAGATTTACATTATTGATGATGGTATAACAGGCTAACCAGAACGTTGCCGGAGCATTGTCCTCCGTGAAACGAAATGTATAGTAATTGGCAGTTCTTTTTGTATTGGACTGCGCCATCATGTCTTCTCCTAAAGCATCTCCATAGTAAGTCATGCGAGCCCCATAATAGTAATAACTGCGCATCAGGCTGTAAATTCCATTCAAACGATAGGAGGCATCATTCAAGGATTTAACACTCTTTCCACTATCTACAACAGCCGTTGAGGGCTGTAAATCCAGCCAGTCGTTGCAGGCGCATGTAAGAAAAAGCAGAATGCAAAAAGTTGCTGATGATATTTTATTTTTCATGATGTACATTTTTATCAGATTAAAATTTAAGTTCTATCCCAAAAGTCCAGGTTCTCAACGGGGGTTGTTCCCAACCAACATCTCCGTTTTCCTGAACGGATTCCGGGTCATACCCTTTCCATTGGGCCCACGTCCATAAATTGTTTCCGGAACAATAAACCCGCAATTGGTCGGCGCCGATTGCTTTTGTCCAATTCCTGGGGACTCTGAATCCGAATGTTAAATTTTTGAGTCTCAAAAAATCTGATGAATGAATTCTCCGGGTATTGGTAATGCTTGCCATGGTTACTGCCCGGTCGGCGACAAAGCGTTCATAGCTTCTGATATCTCCTTCCTTTTGCCAACGGTTATTGTAATAAACAGGGACGTTGGCTTTCATGTCACTGCCTCCATGCTCACTTTTCTGAGCGCCGTTGTCGTAACTATACCCACCGAAAGAACAAGTAAACATAAAGTTCAGATCAAACCACTTGTACGATAAGGAATTTGTTAACCCACCGGTCAGTTTTGGTTCGAAGTTCTTGTATGCAATGCGTTGGGCTTCAGCAGGATTCTTAGTAGTCTCCTTGTTGAGGCTGCCATCTTCGTTCATCGTATTTTTATAAAACTGAGGCTCTCCGTCTTTCGGATCGATTCCTGCAAATTCAATCAGGTAGTATGTGTTGTAAGGCATTCCGATTTTATGGATGAAATGACCGCTTACCTGCTCGGTACTGATACCGTCTAATTTCATAAGCTCGTTTTTATTGAATCCTATGTTGAGATTGGTGCTCCACCTGAACTCTTTGTTTTCGATGTTAATCGAATTCAGCTCCATGTCAACCCCTGTATTTTTAAGTTCCCCAATGTTCTTAAGGTAAGTGTTAAACCCGGTAGTGTAAGAAATCGGATAATCATACAGCAAATTGTTTGACCGGCGGATATAAGGTTCGATTGTCAGGTTGATCCGGTGACGAAATAAACCGATATCGATTCCTAAACTCAGATTGTAGTTACTCTCCCATTGCAGGTTCAGGTTTTCGATCTGAAAAGCTCTGATTCCCGGGCTTCCGATATAAGAATAACCCAAACTACTCAAACCGTAATAGCCATAATAATCAGAAGGCAATGTTCCATTGGATCCATAAGAAATTCGGATTCTTAAATCTGACAAAACATCTTTACAGGATTCCATAAATGCTTCTTCACTGGCCCTCCATGCTCCGGATACCGACCAGAAGCTCCCCCAACGGCTATTGTCCACTCCGGAAAGGCGGGAAGTACCGTCGTAGCGAAGACTGGCTCCTAAGTAATATCTGGCAGCATAATTATAATCGGCACGGGAAATCAGGGACACCATGCGCCATGCTGAAGGATATCCGCTAATACTTGAATTCTCAGCGCCGTTACTTATTGCATTTAGAGTGGGCTCTGCAAAGTTTTTTGTACTAGCGGCTAAATAATCCAGGCCGTAACTTTCCAAATCATAAGCAAGGGTTGCATCTATAAAATGCTTTTCGCCGAAACGGGTATTGTAGTTCAATGAATTGGAAAAAATCCATTTACGATATTCGTACATGCGTTTGTTGTGAGTACCGTTAGAATTTCTCCCGTCCGACGTACGCGGATCGTCCCAACTGTCTCCTTTACTCAATGAATAATCATAGCTGAACGTGGATTTGAATTTAAGATCCTTAATGATCTCATATTGTACATAAAGCGTGTTGAATGCGCGGGTCAAAGCCTCTCGCTTGTAGTTATAATCCATGGCTAACTTAGGATTCCGATCACTATTACGTATAAAACTACGGTTATAGCTTCCATCTTCCAAATAAACGGGATCAGAGGGTACCACTGCGTTGCGGGATGAATAGAAAGGGGAGGTATATGTTGATCCTTCAGAGAATACATCCTGATGAATATTCGAAAACAAGGTTTTCAATCCCAGGGTAAACTTCTTCGTAGCATTCCAGTCAATAGAGAATCGACCGGTAATCCGTTTCAATCCGGAGTTCTGCGTTGTCCCTTGCTGGTCTGTGTAACCCAAAGATGAATAAATCCGGGTATTTTCACCTCCTCCGGATGCAGAGGCTTCGTAGTTTTGATAAGTACCTCTTTTGAACAGGACATCATCCCAATTCACAAATCCACACCAGGGAACAGGCGCGTATGCATCGATATTGCTTTCGGCATAAGCTTGCGCCTGTGCGGGGGTATAGGGAAGTTTAGTTACCGGATCGATGGTCAGAATTCTTTTATTGTAGAGACCTTCCATCATCAGATCTCTTCGCTGCTGTCCATCCATCACCGTCCGGTAATCCATCGCAAAATCGGAGAATCCGGCGTCGGCTTTCAGGGTGAAAACAGGTTTCCCTTTTTTCCCCGATTTGGTGGTAATTAAAATAACCCCGTTAGCGGCTCTGGATCCATACAATGAAGCTGCTGCTGCGTCTTTGATTACAGCAATGTTTTCAATATCGGAAGTGTTGATGGTGCTCATGATATCGGTTCCCGGAACATCCTCGGAAATAAGTGAAACAGCGGATAAGTCTCCGGAGAGCGCCGGAACGCCGTCAATTACATACAAAGGGGATTTGGAAGCATTCATCGAGCCCATCCCGCGAATCCGGATAGCACTGGGAGATCCGGGCTGGTTGGTTCCCGAACTTACAGTCACTCCGGATGCATTTCCTACTAACAAATCGTTCATGGAAAGCACGGGAACATCCTCTATCTTCTCAGTTTTGAAGACAGAAGCCGAACCGGCATAAGCCGATTTTTTCAAAGATCCGTAACCAGTAACCACGACTTCTTCCAACATTTTCTGATCTTCATGCATAATGATGTCCAAGTTCCCTCCGCTGTCCGGAACGGTAATTTCCTTTTTTTGCATACCAATGTAGGAGAATACCAAAACATTACCTGCTTTTGCAGGAATTTTTATTTCGTATTTCCCATTGACATCCGAAATGGCTCCTGATCCGGCAGTACCTTTCAGAGAGACGGAAACTCCGGATAAGGTATCTCCCCGATCGTCTTTGATAATTCCCCTGACAACGATCTCCCGAGGTTGTTGTTTCATATTTTTTGATTCCGGAGCCGATTTTATTACCACAACCCCATTGTGGAATTCGTACACCAAATCAGTGTTTAATAAAACTTTGTTCAAAAGAGTTTCAACACTTTCATTCTCTGCAACCACCTCTTTCAATTTAACAGCTTCGACATCTGCTGTACTATAGACAAAATCAAAGTCTGTTTGCTTTTCTAATTCCCAAATGAGTTGATGTAAACTCAGATTTTTTGAATTCAGATTGACGGTAACTTGGGCTAAAGTATTAGCCGACATTTGAACGAAACCGAATACCAGCAAATAGAATGTTAATTTCATCATAAAAAAGATTTTTTTTAACTCCTCAGAGTAAAAGGAATTTCGGTTTTTTTTCATAACTTTGAACGTTTTAATAAATTAATTTCTATTAGTGTAGAAATTGATTGAGGTAGGAAATGTTGACGCATTTCCTACCGTTTTTTTTCAATTCCTGCCTTTTAATACAATCGTTTTTCCATTGACTTTTGCACTTATTTTATTAGTTTTTTCCAATAATTCCAAAATCGGAGTAATCTTTCCGTAACGATCGAATTTACATCCGAACCGGTAATTCATAATCTCTTTGTCCGAATAAGTGATGTCGAAGTCATACCAGCGGGATAAGCAGGTCATAATGTCTTCCAATCTCCAGTCCTTAAAATAGAATAAACCATTCTTCCAGGCGATGTCAGAGGATATGTCGACTTCCAACACCGATAATCTTCCCGTTTTGTGATTGAATGCCGCCTGCTGGGAAGGGGCAATGAAAACGGACTCATTCGAACCATTCAACGATACTTTTACTCTTCCTGAGACAAGTGTCGTCCGGGTAAATTCATCCTGAGTATAAGATGAAATATTAAATGTGGTTCCCAACACTTCAACTGTGGTTTCTTTCGTTTGTACAATAAAGGGTTTATCGGAGGGGCTAACTTCAAAATAAGCTTCTCCCTGCAACTCCACGCGGCGCTCATTCCCTGTAAAATGAACCGGAAACCGTAAAGTGGTCATGGCATTGAGATAAACTTTTGTTCCTTCATTCAACACTAACGAATATTCTCCTCCTTTCGGGACATAAAGCTGATTGTAGACTTCTTCTTGAATGGAAGTTGCCGATTCGTATTTCAATACGGAGGAATCTTTGTTGATTTTCGCTCCTTTTTCTTCCAATTCAAAAGCTTCGGATTGGTCTAAGTCGACCTGTAAACCGTCTGCCATAGTGAGAATCGCTTTGCTACTTCCGGGAGTAATCGTCGTTACGGTTTCTTTATTTTCAATAGACATAAGACAATTATCCTGAACAGACTGCTGCCGGATAAAATAAACAACAAGCAACGGAAGCAATAAAATAGCGGCGTAATAATACCAACGGGTAAAAATGGAGTAATATTTCCATTTCTTTTGTACAAGCAGGCGTTTTTGGAAGGTATTCCAGGCTTCTTGGGCATCGTATTGGGAGGCCATCCATTGAAACCGGTCGTAGTGCTCGGGACGGATCAACTTTTCGAACAGCGAGTTATTTTCCTGCGATGCCTCTTTCCATAACTTCAAATCAATAAGCTCTTTATCCGTAATATTCCGGGCAATGAAACGTGCAATCAGATTAGCAATATCAAATTCTTCCTGCAACATAAGGAGTCAAATTGTAGGTGTCTTTTTTATTAAACAGAATTGATAGAGATTATGGGTAGTCGATTTTGTAAAAATGTGAATATTTTTGAAATAAAGTTACCGGACGGTTATGAAATGAATGGGATAATCAAATAAAAATAGTCTTTCAGCTCCTGCCTTAATTTTTTATATGCAAGTTTTTTATGCGAATGAACGGTTCCCTCAGCGATGGAAAGCTCCTCGGCGATTTCTTTATTATCCTTTCCCGATAGCGCCAGGAACATAACTTTCCTGGGTTGTTCTGTCAACTTGTTGATGGCTTGGATTAGAATCCGGAAAGTTTCTTCTTCGACGACATAATCTCGGAAAAAGGAATTTTGTTGCTTTTCAAGCAGCCTTCTCGAATATAACTCTGCCGCGGTTCTGTGTTTTAAGATATTTAAAGATGCATTTCGAACCGATGTATATAAGAAAGATTTGATTTGAGGTAAGGATTCAAAGTGATCCTGCTGTTGCCACAGTTTGATAAATACATCCTGGACAACGTCGGCTGCATCCTCTTTGTTCTCTAAGTAGCGTTCACCGAACAAACACAAGGGTACATAGAAATTAGTAAACAACTGATAAAAATCCATGGAACTTACATCATCATTTTTTATGCGAATCAGTAGTTGAAAACCTAAAGAATCACAATCTGTTAAAATGTTTAATATCAACAGTCTAAGCGTACAAATATTTTTTTCAATTCCCTGAAAATAATCAACTTAAACTCATACTTCGGAGATATCCCTCTTTTTGGGGTTATTGGTGTAAAACTAATATTTTTTTCTTAAACATAGTATCAAAAATAAAAAAAATACCATCCAAACCATTTATTTGGATGGTATTAACTTTCAATTTCCTTAAGTTGTCTTACTAATTTCGAGCAAAAAACGGGACTCGAACTGTCCTCGCTTATATTGTTGCAAATTAATGCTTTTCAAATTCTTTCAAAAAAAGGGGTACCAATTTAGTACCTTTTTTTCATGTCATAATTTGTCTTACGAATGTCTCATACACCATCGATAACAATAAGCGGGCCAAGGCCTGCACTACGGGAAAGTGCAACCTGAAAAGAATTGTTTTGGTATCCAAACTTTATAACTGCATCCCTCCTGCCTGTTACCCAATGTATAATACGGAATAGCTGTTACGGCAACTTCTTTTGATTGCTGGCCAACAGCTTTAGCTGTAATGACATTGACTCCGTTCAGTTCCTTCTCTTTATAGGTTATTTCCATTGGAGAATCGGTATCGAGGCGGAGTTGTTGCAGATCTTTGTTGTCGTAATCTTCCAAACAATAAATAACCGGTCCGGAAGCAATGGCAACCAGGTCTTTCAGGTTGGAAACCTGATCGTTGGCGTGAATGATCCGGGGTTGCATCGGCAATGAAAACTCTACTTTATCTCCTTTCTTCCACATTCGGTCGATGACTGCATATCCGTTATTCATCTGTGTTTCAACCGGATTTCCATTAACTTTCAGAACAATGGCTGGAGATGATAAATTGGAAGCATACAGTCCGTACGGATTTTCATGACCCTGCGCCCATCCCGGAATACGAATTTTTACCGAGAACTGACTTTCTTTTTCCGGATCGACAGCCAATGAAACCGCTCCATCCCACGGATATCTGGTTTCCTGTTTTAATTGTACGGTGGTCTTATTACTGACTTTTATCTGTGCCTCGCTTCCAATAAACAGATTAACATACAAAGTGTCTTTCTGATGGGAATAAATGTATCCGGGTAACGCCGAAACCATTTTCAGGAACATCGGAGGGCAACAAGGACATTCGTGCCATTCCCAACGACTGTATTTATCAGAATTCAACGGATTCTGGTAGGTATAATGATCGCCGGAAAGAGAAATTCCAGTCAGCACGCTATTGTACAAAATACGCTCTAATTCGTCCATGTATTTACCATCTCCGGTCAGTTGATTCATGCGCTGACTGAAAAATCCGGCTCCCACTGCAGCGCAGGTTTCCAGATAAGCATCTGTTGGAAGAAAATAATCCGGCCCGAACTTTTCGTCAAAATGAACGGCCCCTACCCCTCCGGTAATGAACATGCGCTTTCCGGCCATGTTATCCCATAAATTAGAGGCAGTCTCGATGTACGGAGCAGCATGATTCTCGACTGCCATCGTAGCAATTCCGGTAGCTAACAGTGTTGCTCTCACGGCATGTCCTTCAATGGTTTTCTGCTTGAATACAGAAATGGAATCCTGGGCGTAATCTCCCCAGGACGGGCGGGAATGCGGTCCGAATTGAGGATCGTTATATTTTTCATCTTTGATCCATTTTTCCGATTCTCCATTTCCCCAGGTCAGCCACAACGGATAACCACAGTGATTTCCCCTGTTCTCGACCCAGTATTTCACTAATTCGTAATAATCATTTTCATTGACCGGAATATTCATTTTTTTCTTCAGATCCGGATTGTCTTTATACAGCCAGTATAATTTCATCATGGCTTCTTCCGGGCCTGAATGCGACGGAACCACGTTTTTCTTGGGCTCCGGCCCCATGTATGCACACATATAGTTGGTGAAACGGGTGGCAACTTCCAGCAGTTTTGTTTTTCCGGTCGCTTTATAATAATGTACCCCGGCTTCCACCAGCATTCCTGCATTGTATACATCATGTTGCCATCGCAGAAAACCACCATGTTCTCCCCACTGGTGATCCGGCTCTACCAATTGTGTATAAGTTTCGATATAACCGGTCGAATCCGATTGCTGAGCGGCATAGATCCGGTCTACATAGCCATAGATCCGTTGTTCGAGTCCAATATCGGGCGACTGGGCCAGAAAATCGGCGATTCCCCGGATTGTTTCATACACTAACCCATCGAACCAGGGAAAGCCGGCATGTTTCCCGATGCCCCGTTCTCCCCGGGCTACCCGGTCGAAATTGTGAATCGCATCGTGGTCTTCCGGAACTTCAGCATCATGGACATGCTGTCCTTCGAATTTGTTTAATACATCATTAGCGGTAACTGTGCTCCACAGTTCAAGTTTCGGACTCCAGAACGGGTCTTTTACTTTGATCTGGTTGACTTCCAGAAAACGAATGCTTTCATTTTTGTTGTCACTACTCTTCTGATTTGCAGAACAACCGGCAATAAGAATCGACGCTGCCGTTAAAATAATCGAATGTGTTTTAATAGATATTTTCATTTTACATCAGTTTTATAAATCATGCGAATCAGTAGTTGAAAATTACAAAGATTCGCTTGTGTTAAAATGTTTATTATCCATACAATAATCGTATAAATATTTGTTCGATTCCCTGGAAATCATTAACTTAGAAGAATTAAAGAATAACTTTAAGCCAATAACCCTAAATTAGAAGCATATTTAACAGCTTCCATCGAATTACTGGCGTTGAGTTTTGTCAGAATATTCTGGCGGTGTGTATTGACCGTATTGATACTGATAGAAAGCTTATCCGAAATTTCTTTACTATAAAAACCTTGCTTTACCAGAAGCAGGATTTCCAATTCCCGGGAACTCAGATTGGGTAAAGCGCCATTGACCACCGGAGGAGCAAATAATTCACCATTGCGGAAATTGATTACCTGCGACATAGCGGTTTTATCCTGCTGATCCGGTGAGATATCCAATACAGACAAGGTCAGCCAGAGATTTCCATTGATATCGGTTTCCAGCACCTGAAACTGCTCGATCACCCGGATATATTTTCCTTTGGCATTTTGTACCCGGAGTTCATTCACTAATTTATAATCGAACATCATCTTTTTATCGGGCAGAGCTTTGGCAAAACCCATCATGGCAATTCCGGTTTTATCTACTATTTCGTAATCATCAGGGTGTATCTGAGGGGGAAAATAAATGTTGTTGCCTTTTTCGTCTAATTGCACTTCGATTCCCAGGATATTATTAGGCCCATAACATACCAAAACATGCTCACATGTAAAATGATCGAAAACAGTTATATAAGAGTTATTGATTAATGCTAATTGATTCAATACCAGACGGTGTTTGTCCAATACCGAATAATCCAGATGCGATAGCATTTGTGCTGCGCTCTCAAAAGCTTCCTGCCCCCCGGAATGCCTGCTTGGCGACTTCTTTTGCATAACTTGTTTTTACTTCATGCAAAGGTAATTAAATTTTCCGAACCAAAATACCGGAAATGCGGTTAGAAGTAATCCCCTGTAATTCTGTAATAATCCAATGGCTACAATCAGTCCCGAAATTACCATTATCCCGTTAATTTTCAGATAAATATACCCACAGGATTGGCCCGTTTCCACCTGAAATCCCACCGTAACCGGCTGCCGTTCCGATATCTTCGTGTATAAGGCCCGAAATAAGACGGGGAAGAGCAGGAAACATCATACTGTACCCGACAACATCGATAAATACAGTGATACAGATGAGAGAAAGATTGCGTTTCATTCGGTTGTTTCTGTCGGAAATTAGAATATACTGATTAATCAGTATTGTAATATTTTCTTAATGGCAGTTATTTTGCACAAAAATATAACTAAAATATGAAACAGTCTATTTTTCTATTACTTCTGAGTATAATTTCTATTTCCTCTTTCTCCCAAACACAATCAATCAGGGGGATTGTACGGGACGGAGCTTCCGATGAACCTTTAATTTATGCAACAGTCCGGTTGCTTCAGACCAACCCTTCCTTAGGAGCTACCACAGATGAAAACGGCAACTTTTCGATTCCCGGTGTACCGGTTGGAAGGTACGATGTTGAAGTAACCTATGTAGGATACGAACCGACAATCATCAAAGAAGTGCTGTTAACGTCTTCGAAAGAAGTCTTCCTGGAAATTCCATTAAAAGAAAATCTCAACGAGCTTTCGGAAGTTTTGGTCAAACCCTCCATCGACAAAACGGAACCGATGAACAAGATGGCTCTGGGGAGCGCCCGCATGCTGAGTGTCGAAGAAGCCAAACGCTATGCCGGAGGCTTTGACGATCCGGCCCGTTTAGCGTCTTCATTTGCCGGAGTCGGCAGTAACATGGGAAATAACGGGATCGTAGTCCGGGGAAATGCTCCTAAATTCCTGCAATGGCGCCTGGAAGACGTGGAGATCCCGAATCCAAATCACTTTGCCGAGGTAACTACATTCGGAGGTGGAGGACTGACAGCCCTAAGCAGCCAGGTATTGGGAAATTCCGATTTTTTCACCGGAGCCTTCCCGGCCGAATACGGAAATGCACTGTCCGGGGTATTCGATATTAAACTTCGCAACGGCAATAACCAGCACATGGAAAATACCGTACAATTAGGATTGATTGGTATCGATGTGGCCTCGGAAGGCCCTTTTAAAAAAGACGGAAAAGCTTCTTACCTGTTCAATTACCGCTATTCCACATTATCGTTATTAAGTCCGTTGATGCCGGATGATGCCGATGGTACAAAGTATCAGGACCTCTCGTTCAAATTGAATTTCCCAACAAAAAATTCCGGTACGTTCTCCCTCTGGGGAATCGGGTTGATCGACCGGTCCGGACAAACAGCCGAGACTGATCAATCCAAATGGGAATATTTACAGGATATGGAAGACCAGGATGTAAAGCAATATATGGGAGCCATCGGATTAGGCCATAAAATCCTGTTAAAAAACGATGCTTTTCTGAAAACGACCCTGGCGGCAACCGCCATCGGATTGGATATGCATACGGAGCGAATGGACGATCAGACTCGTCTTCAACCGAAAAATGTGATTCAGAAAACAAACTGGAATTTTGTTCTATCTTCTTATATCAACAAAAAATTCAGCGCCAAACACACCAATAAAACGGGACTGCAATTAACCGGATTGATGTATGATATGATGTTGGAAAATACAGAAACACCAGGAGATCCTTTACAATTAGCAACCAAAGAAAACGGTTTCAGCGGATTACTTTCTGCGTTCAGCAATTCATCCATCAACCTTTCTGATCAATGGACGTTGAATGCCGGGATTATCGGACAAGTCTTTACTCTGAACGGAAGTTACAGTGTCGAGCCGAGAGCAGGAATCAAATGGCAGTTCCAACCGGCTCACTCCCTGAGTTTATCGTATGGATTACACAGCCGGCTGGAAATGTTGAATTATTATTTTGTACGTTCTGCCACAGGAGAATATCTCAATAAAGATTTAGGTTTTACCCGCTCACAACATCTGGTACTTTCCTATGATTGGAATATCGGGCATGACTTTCACTTTCGCGTCGAGCCCTACATTCAGCAGTTATACAATGTTCCGGTCATTGCCGACAGCTCTTTTTCTTTTATCAACCTGCAGGACGACTGGTTTATCCATGAGCCTCTTAAAAATACAGGAAAAGGATTGAATTACGGAATCGATCTTACATTCGAAAAATTCATGTCGCAGGGATATTATTTCATGTTCACCGGATCTTTATTCAACTCCCGGTATAAAGGGGACGACGGCGCCTGGCGCAATACCCGTTACAACCGGAATTACATTTTCAATTTCCTTCTTGGAAAAGAATGGATGGTGGGAAAAAGCAAGCAGAATATTTTCAATGCCAATATCCGCATGACCTACCAGGGAGGTGAACGGTTCTCCCCTATCGATTATATCGCATCCTCCATCTATCACGATGCTGTTTATGATGAAAACAATGCTTTTGAAGAGCAATTATCTCCTTCATTCTTAGGCCATTTCACAGTCAGTTACAAAATCAACCGGAAACGCCTGTCCCACGAATTTGCCATTAAAATGCTGAATGCTACAGGGTATAAAGAATATTACGGACACCGCTACAATTTTATAACCGATACCGTGGAAGAAAACCGGGAGGCCACCATCATCCCGAATGTAAGTTACAAAATCGAGTTTTAGAATTGACCCGATACCTTGTAAAATAAATGCCTCCGGTGATGATACCATCCCGGAAGGCATTTTATAAGCTATATGCTGTAAAAACAGGGCAATTACTCGGATTTACCTGGTCGATTTCAGCGCATCATCCAAATTGATTCCCAAAGCCTTGGCTACACCTCCACCATAAGCCGGATCGGCTTTATAACAATTACGAACGTGACGTTGTTTTATGAAAAGCTCGGCATCTCCCATGGCACGCGCCGTATTTTCGAACAACACCTGTTGCTGTGCCGGCAACATCAGGCGGAATAAATCTCCCGGCTGACTGTAATAATCATCGTCGTATTCCCGCTCATTGTAGTTATAAGCATCGCCGTGAAGCTTCAACGGCGGATCTTTCTTTTCGGGAGAATCCTGCCATTCGCCATAGCTGTTGGGTTCATAGCCCAATGTAGAACCATGATTTCCATCGACCCGCATACTTCCGTCGCGGTGATATGCGTGGAACGGGCAGCGGGGACGATTAACCGGAATGTGAGTATGATTCACTCCCAGACGATAACGTTGAGCATCTCCATAAGAAAACAAGCGGCCTTGCAGCATCTTATCGGGAGAGAAACCGATGCCGTCTACAATATTCATCGGATTAAAAGCCGACTGCTCGACTTCTGCATAATAGTTTTCAGGATTTTTGTTTAACTCCAGGATTCCGACATCGATCAGCGGGAATTCTTTATGCGACCATATTTTTGTCAGGTCGAAAGGATTAATCCGGTATTTATCCGCTTCTGCTTCAGTCATGACCTGTATCTTGAACTCCCAGCGAGGAAAATCACCTTTTTCGATGGCATCGTAGAGGTCGCGTTGGTGCGACTCCCGGTCTTTAGCAACAATCGCTTCTGCTTCCTGGTCAGTCAGGTTTTTGATGCCCTGCATCGTTTTGAGGTGGAATTTCACCCAGGTACGCACATTGCCGGCATTAAGAAAACTGAATGTATGGCTGCCGAACCCGTGCATGTGACGGTATGAATAAGGGATGCCGCGATCACTCATCGTAATAGTAACCTGATGCAGCGCTTCGGGCAACAGCGTCCAGAAATCCCAGTTATTATTGGCGCTCCGGAGGTTAGTCCGCGGATCACGTTTAACCGCATGATTCAAATCCGGGAACTTCAACGGATCTCTCAAAAAGAATACCGGCGTGTTATTGCCAACCAAATCCCAATTGCCCTCATCGGTATAAAACTTCATAGCAAAGCCGCGGATATCACGTTCGGCATCAGCAGCGCCACGTTCGCCGGCAACAGTGGAGAAACGAATAAAACAATCGGTCTTTTTGCCGACTTTAGCAAAAATGGAAGCACAGGTATATTTTGAAATATCATGCGTTACGGTAAATGTTCCATAAGCTCCGGAACCTTTCGCATGCATCCGTCGTTCCGGGATCACCTCACGATCGAAATGTGCGAGTTTTTCCAGGAACCAGGGATCTTGCACCAGCATAGGCCCCCGTTGTCCCGCTGTCTGAACATTCTGATTGTCGGCAACCGGACGGCCGGATTCTGTTGTCATTTTTTTCTTTTCCATGGTATAAGCTATTTTTATAATTTAAATGTCATTGAAATAACAATATTACAAAGTAATATATATTTTTTTACAATTACAATTTTAAATCATCAAAAAATAGATTTATTCAATTTAAATATATGATAATAATAAATTTAAATATAAATTTATCATGGAAAATATAAAATATAAAAATAGCTTACATCACAGGTATATTGTTTAATTTTTCACCTTGCTATTTCTATTTTATATTTCTTACCTTTCATTTTATCATCCTTGATATTACCCAGAAGAGTTTTTACAGCCGGTGTACGAACAGCGACAAAAGAAATAAAATCTTTTACTTCAATCAACCCCAGATCGGATTTATCAAGTTTGCCTTTTTGTATAAAGAAGCCGACAATATCGCTTTTATTCAATTTGTTTTTTTTACCGCCACTAATATAAATTGTTTGGTATCCGGGACGATTGGGCAATGGATTTCCTGTTACAATTTTTAAAACATCCGGGTTGCCGGAGATATAATCCGGCATTTTATCGCCTTCAAATTGTATGATATAGGCTGTTCCGGAAGCATTCATACGAGCCGTACGCCCATTCCGATGAACAAATTCACTTTCTTTAGCCGGGAGATGATAATGTATTACGTGATTCATTTCGGGAATATCCAGCCCCCTTGCAGCCAAATCGGTGGTAACCAGATAATTTAAACTACCATTTCTAAACTGGATTAAGATTCTTTCCCGGTCGTCCTGATCCATCCCCCCATGATAATATCCGGTCTGTACTCCTTTTTTGTTCAATAAATTACTGATACGCTCCGTTACCTCCCGGTGATTACAGAAAATAAGCGCCGGTTCAGAATCGAGGGAGCATATCAGTTGAAACAACGATTCTATTTTATCTTTTTCGGGAGATAAAACGAGTTTAACCGAAAA